>NZ_JBIVQF010000001.1:374275-745543 GCF_044755045.1 Pseudarthrobacter sp. NPDC092419 | reverse complement strand
CCCGGGAGGGTGTGGGAGAGTAGGTCACCGCCGGACACACACCTGGTCGAGGCCCCAACCACACGGTTGGGGCCTCCCACATTTAACCCACCAACCGGTCCGTGTGCCACCGGTAGAGTTGGGCACCATGGACAACCTCTTCAGCCACGCCCCCGGGACCCAGGACGGTGACGGCCACGACGCCGGCGACGCGCTGGAACCCGTCGTGAACACACTGGTGATACCTGGCACCGTGGCCCACGCTTTTGCAGGCTTTACCGATCACACCCACCTATGGTGGCCCCTCCAGGACCATGGCGTCTATGGCCAAGGATCCTACGTGGAGTTCGAAGAGAACCTCATCCTGGAAACTGCGGACGACGGCCGTACCAGCATCTGGGGCACGATCGATGAATGGAACCCCCCATTTTCCTTCCACGCCACATGGCACCCGGGAAGCACTGCCCTCTGGTCCACCGAGCTGCTCGTGGCCTTCAGGCCCGTCGAAGACGGCACTGAAGTAAGGATCTTCCATAACGGCTGGGAAGGCGCCGAAAACCCCGCGGCAACACGCGCGCACTATGCTGAGGCGTGGCCCGGCATCCTGGCCCGGTACGCGCGCTTTATGGGAGCGTAGGGGTGGCGTCCATCGTTGCCGAGCTGCGTGGCCTGCTCCGCTCCAACCAGCTGGAAGACTCCGAAGTGGAGCTTCGCCGCTATGCCGTGGACCAGGCTCCGGTCATAGATTTCCAACTACCCCTCGCGGTGGTCTTCCCGGAGTCTGTGGCTGACGTCCAAGCGGTGATTCGCGCTTGCTCCGCCGCCGGTGTGGCAGTGGTCCCTCGGGGCGCCGGCACGGGCGTCTCCGGTGGTGCGCACGCGGTGCGGAACTGCATCGTGATGTCCCTTGAACGCATGGACCGCATCCTGGACCTTAACCCTGACGACGAGACCGCCGTCGTCGAACCCGGCGTGGTGAACGCCGTGCTCAACGAGGCCGCCGCCGCCCACGGACTGATGTACGCCCCGGACCCGGCGAGCTTCCGGACCAGCACGATCGGGGGCAACGTGGCCACCAATGCCGGCGGACTGCGCTGCGCCAAGTACGGAGTGACCCGTGACTCGGTCCTGGCACTGGATGTGGTGCTGGCAGACGGGTCCCTCATCCATACCGGCCACCAGACCTTTAAGGGTGTGGCGGGCTACGACCTGACCGGAATGCTCGTGGGGTCCGAAGGCACGCTCGGGATTGTCGTCGGAATCACCGTGCGGCTCAAGTACCTGCCCCGCGAAGTCCACACGGTCGCAGCGTTCTATCCGGACTTCCGAATGGCCGCCGCCGGCGTGCTCGCGGTGGGCCGGGCCCGTGTCCAGCCGGCCATCATGGAACTGCTCGACGGCGGGACGCTGGAACAGCTGGATGACATCCACGGTTCTGACCTCAGCGCACGAGGCCGCTCGCTGCTCCTGATCCAGACCGACGGTTTCGGCGCGGCTGCAGAGGCCGAAGAGGTCCGTGATGTTTTGCGGGCAGGCGGTGCCACCGTCACCACGGAGGTCAGCAGTGAAGCCGAACGGCTGGTCGAACTCCGGCGGCACAGCAGGGGCGTGGAGGTGGACGACCAGTACCGGGTGGGGGAGGACGTGGCGGTTCCCCGCTCCCGGCTGGTGGACTACATCGCGGAGCTGGAGTCCATGGCTGCCAGGCACCGGGTCAACCTCAAAGTGGTGGCCCACGCCGGTGACGGCAACCTCCACCCCACCTTCTGGATCGAACGCACAGCGGACGCGGTGGAACAGGACGCCATGGCGGGCCTCCAGCGTGCCCTGGACGACTCGATCACCGTTGCCCTGGACATGGGCGGCACCATCACCGGTGAGCACGGGGTGGGGCAATACAAGCTGCGCTGGCTCGGCCAGGAGCAGCCGGAGCCGGTGCGCGCCCTGCAGCGCCGGATCAAGGAACTGTTTGATCCGGCGGGCATCCTGAATCCCGGTAAGGCGATCTAGGACCTAGTCGTCCGCATCGGGGTATTCGTCGATCGATTCGTCGCCGCCGTAACGGGATTCCTCGGTCTCCACCTCGAGGATCTTGAGCAGCTCAGTGTCCGGGTTGAGCATGATGGCTGCTTCATCCCTGCGGTGGCGCAGGATGGAATCGATGTAGCTCTGCACGGCCTCGGCCAGCGGGATGTGTCGTTCCTGCTTCTCCGACATGTACCAGCGGTGCTCCAGGACCTCGTGGACGGCTTCTGCCGGTTCCAGCTTGCCGGAGAGGTCCCGCGGGATGGACCGGACGATCGGCTCGAAGATCTGGCTGACCCACAGGTGCGCGCTGTACTCCTCGTCCATGTCGGGGTAATTGTCCGCGCGGAAGGAGTCCATGTCGTTGAGCAGGCGGCGGGCCTGGTTCTCCTGGGCGTCCAGGCCGGTCAGGCGCAGCAGCCGGCGCTGGTGGTGCCCGGCGTCCACCACTTTCGGCTGCAGCTGGATGGTGGACCCGTTCTGCGTGGTCTTGATGGCGTATTCCTCGACGTCGAAGCCGAGCTCGTTGAGCCGCCGGATGCGGGCACCCACGCGCCAGCGTTCCCCGAGCTCGAACGATTCCTTCTCGGTGAGCTCGGCCCACAGCCGCCGGTAGCTGTCCATAATCAGTTCGCTGGTGGCCACGGGGTCCACCTTCTCCTCGATGAGGCCTCCGTCCAAGAGGTCCATCAGTTCGCCGGCGATGTTCACGCGGGCAATTTCCAGGTCGTATTCCCGCTGGCCGGTGGACAGGTCCGGATACAGCTCACCCGTCTCGGCATCCACCAGATAGGCGGCGAACGCGCCGGCGTCCCGGCGGAACAGCGTGTTGGACAGCGATACGTCGCCCCAGTAGAACCCGATGAGGTGCAGCCGGACCAGCAGCAGCGCCTGGGCGTCGATGAGGCGGGTCAGGGTGTCCTTTCGCAGCATCTGCGAAAACAGTGCCCGGTAAGGCATTGAGAACTTCAGGTGCCGGGTCACCAGGACGGGGTTCAGCGGCCGGCCGTCCACGGTGGTGCGGCCCGTGATGACGGCGACGGGTTCCACGCAGGGAACATCCAGCCGGGCCAGCTTCCGCAGCATGTGGTATTCGTGCCGGGCCACGTGCTCCGATGTTTCCTTGATGGCGATCACGGACCCGCCCAGGTGCGCGAAGCGCACGATGTGCCGGGAGATGCCGCGGGGGAGCGCCGCGAGGTACTCCGCGGGCCAGTCCTCGAGCGCGATGTGCCAGGGGAGATCCAGCAGTTCGGGATCGGCAGCGGCCGCGGTGATGTTCAGCGAGCTGGCGGCCGACGCGGCCTTGCCATCGTCCGCGCTGGCGGCGACGAACCGCGGCAGCTTGCCGATCTGCCCGTAGTCGGTGGGTTCATCGTGCCAGTTGGCGCTGTTTTCCTCGGTCATGCGTCAATTCTTCCGTACTTGGCGCCGGGCGGCTAAATGCCGCGGTGGCTTCGGGTTAACGGCCGACGGCGGCCCGCACCATTGCGAAAGGGTGCGGGCCGCCGTCGGGTGCCGGTGGGGAGGATCAGTCGCCCAGGCGCAGTCCGGTCTTGGTGTCGAACAGGTGCACGTGGCCCGACTGCGGACGGACGTAGATGGACTCGCCCTTCATCGGGGGGCGGCGGCCGTCGACACGTGCCACGATGTCGTGGTCCTTGCCGTCCAGCGTGGTGTGGCCGTAGACGTAGGCGTCGGCGCCGAGTTCCTCGACAACGTCAACTTCGACCTTCAGGCCTTCACCCTGCGGTGCGGTTTCGAGGTCTTCGGGCCGGGTGCCCAAAGTGACCGTGCTGCCGTGCGCTTCTTCGAGGACGTTCCGTGGCACGGGGTAAACGGTGCCGCCGAACTGCACGCCGCCGTCGACCACGGGAAGTTCCAGCAGGTTCATGGCCGGGGAACCGATGAAGCCGGCAACGAAAACGTTCTTCGGGCGGTCGTAGAGGTTGCGCGGGGTGTCAACCTGCTGCAGCAGGCCGTCCTTCAGCACAGCCACGCGGTCGCCCATGGTCATGGCCTCGACCTGGTCGTGGGTCACGTAGACCGTGGTGACGCCGAGGCGGCGGGTGAGGGAGGCGATCTGCGTACGGGTCTGCACGCGAAGCTTGGCGTCCAGGTTGGACAGCGGCTCGTCCATGAGGAAGACCTGCGGGTTACGCACGATGGCGCGGCCCATGGCAACACGCTGGCGCTGGCCGCCGGAGAGCGCCTTCGGCTTGCGGTCCAGGTACTGCTCGAGGTCAAGGAGCTTGGCGGCTTCGCGGACGCGCTCGGCGCGCTCTTCCTTGGAAACGCCGGCGATCTTCAGGGCAAAACCCATGTTGTCGGCCACAGTCATGTGCGGGTACAACGCGTAGTTCTGGAAGACCATCGCGATGTCGCGGTCCTTCGGCGGAACATCGGTGACGTCGCGGTCACCGATCAGGATCCGGCCGGCGTTGACGTCCTCAAGGCCCGCGAGCATGCGCAGGGAGGTGGACTTGCCGCAGCCGGAGGGTCCAACGAGGACCAGGAATTCGCCATCGGCGATGTCGATGTTGAGCTTATCGACGGCGGGCTTATCTGTGCCCGGGTACAGACGCGTAGCGTTATCAAAAGTAACTGTAGCCACAGTTATCAATCCCTTCACCGGCAGGTACGTGCCGGACGATCCGTTGTGAATGGTTCATGTTTGTTCAGTTTTGTCATGCATGATGCCTGCTGGCCGAAACCGCAGGCATCCAGTGACGCCGCACGGTTACTGTGCGCCACATCACAGATAAGAGTATGTCAGGTCATGGCCCCATTGTCGAAAAAGTTACGGAAATCACATATGAGCCCGTCCATTCCTTCGGGTTTCTAGCCGGACGCGGCCTGCGGATCCTCCTCTGCCACTGCCAGGCTGCGTTCCTGCAGGAGGGTTTCGAGCAGCTCGGACACATGCTCCGGGGCTTCCACCCGGAACTCGGCGCAGGTGAAGTCCAGGCCCACCTTTACCCCTACATCGCCCGGTTCCAGGCGGGCCAGGGCATCCTCGTCCGTGGTGTCGTCTCCGGCGAAGAACACGGCGGTGGCGCCGCTGGCCTGCCGCAGGAAGGTGACGGCCTCGCCTTTGGAGGCGTTGACCACCGACGTCTCCAGGACGCGCTTGCCTTCCTTGAGGTATACGCCCTTGCGGTCCTGCAGCAGCGAGCGGGCGGCTGCCACGGCGTCCTCGGCCACGTCGTCGTCGGCAAGCCGGGTGTGCAGGACGACGCCGGCGGGCTTGTCTTCGAGCAGCGTCCCGGGCGCTTCCGCCACGATCTCGGCCAGAGTTGAGCGGACCGCCGCCAGGCGGGCTTCCTGCTCCGCGTCCAGCGTGAGCGCGGCGGATCCGGGGCCCATCCACGCTTCAGCCCCGTGGCTGCCGATCAGCAGCGAATCAACCGGGGGCGACGCCACCGCGCGCAGGCTGGCGAGGGCGCGTCCGGAGATGAGCGCCGTCGTCGTGCGTGGAAGGACGGCGAGGCCCGCGAACGCCGCGGCCGCCCGCGGAAGGGGACGTGCATCGCCGGCCCTTCCCACGATGGGTGCCATGGTGCCGTCAAAGTCCATGGCCACCAGGAGCTGGTCGGTCTGCGCGATGCGGCGGATCGCGGCGCGCAGTTCGGGGGTCAGGCCCAGGGCCGGCCGGCGGGCCTCAGGAGTCATCGCGGACCACCTTCTCGTTGAGCGCGGTGAGGAAGTCGGCGGACCAGTGGTCCACATCGTGCTCCAGGATCTGCTTGCGCATGGCGCGCATCCGACGCGACGCATCCTTGGGGGAGAGCTCGACGGCCCGCATGATCGAGTCCTTAAGGCCGTCGATGTCGTGCGGGTTCATCAGCAGGGCCTGCTTGAGCTGGTCCGCGGCGCCGGCGAACTCGCTGAGGACGAGGGCGCCGTCGTTGTTGGTCCGAGCCGTGACATACTCCTTGGCCACCAGGTTCATGCCGTCGCGCAGCGCGGTGACCAGCATGACGTCCGCCGCCAGGTAAAGGGCCACCATCTCCTCCACGGGGTAGCTGTGGTGGAGGTACCGGACGGCGGTGTTTTCGAGGGTGTCGTAGGTGCCGTTGATGTGCCCCACCGTGCCCTCCACTTCCTCGCGCAGCAGCCGGTACTGTTCCACACGTTCACGGCTGGGGGAGGCCACCTGGATCAGGGTCGCGTCGCCCACCTTGAGCTTGCCGTCGGCCAGGAGCTCCTCGAAGGCTTTGAGCCGGTGCCGAATGCCCTTGGTGTAGTCCAACCGGTCCACGCCGAGCAGGATGGTTTTCGGGTTGCCGAGGTCCTGGCGGATCTGCCGGGCACGCTCCACGATGTCCGGGCGCTGGGCGAGCTCCGTGATCTGCTGGACGTCGATGGAGATGGGGAACGACTGGGCGCGGGCGATGTGCGTGATGGCGCCGTCCTGGCCCTTGACGTGCACCTGCTGCTGCTTGACGCTGGCGCCCAGGAAACGGCGGGCGGAGCGCATGAAGTTCCCGGCATCGCTGCTGCGCTGGAAACCCACCAGGTCGGCGCCGAGGAGGCCGTCGATGATCGCCTGCCGCCACGGCAGCTGCGCAAAAATCTCCGGCGGCGGGAACGGAATGTGGTTGAAGAACCCGATCCGGAGGTCGGGCCGCGCTTCGCGCAGCATCCGCGGGACCAGCTGGAGCTGGTAGTCCTGGACCCATACGGTGGCGCCTTCGTCGGCATGGCGTACGACGGCGTCGGCGAACCTGCGGTTGACCTTGCGGTAGGCGTCCCACCAGGTCCGGTGGAATTCCGGCGGGGCGATGACGTCATGGTAGAGCGGCCACAGGGTGGCGTTCGAGAAGCCCTCGTAGTAGAGCTCGACATCGTCGGTGCTCAGCTGGACGGGCACCAGGTCCATTCCGCCGTGGCTGAAAGGCCGGACGGTTTCGTCGGGGGCGCCGTGCCAGCCCACCCAGGCGCCGTCCGTCTTGGTCATCATGGGCGCCAGGGCGGTGACGAGGCCGCCGGGGGAGCGGCGCCAGCCGGAGCCGTCGTCGCCGCCTTCTCCCGGTGCGCAGCGGTCAACGGGCAGCCTGTTCGAGACCACCATGAAGTCGTATTTGGTGTGTGCGCCGGGTCGTGCCGCGGCGGCAGTCGGCACCGCCTTGCCGGCGGGTTTTACCTGGACGGGTGATTGCATTGCGGCCCCCTGGGGTTGCTTGTGCCTCTCAGCCCACCCTAACGGGACGGAATGATCGGTGCTATTCGTCCGTTAGTCAATGGGCGGGATGCTTGAAGGCCCAAGCTTCCGGCTTTGTCCCCTAAACTGGGCGGGTTGCCACTTAGTGGTCCCCCCACGTCGACCGACCCAAGGAACACATGAGCCCTGCAAACGAAAACCGTAAGTCCAAGGCTGAACGGACCGCCGAGGCGCGCGAGAAAGCCCGCCAGATCCGGGAAGCGCAGCTTAAGAAGGACAAGCGAAACAAGCAGCTGATCGGCTGGGGCATCGTCGTGGCCGTGGTGGCCATCCTGGCGGTCGTTGCGCTGGTGGTTACCAGCAACATCCGCAACAACGCTCCGGTGGCGGACCAGGGGCCGGTCCCCGCCAATGCCAACGTCAACGGCGGCGTAACATTGCTGGCCAACACCGAGGTGGCACCCACCGAAGCGGGCACCGTGGACGCGGCGAGCGTCCCCGAGCCCCCGCAGACTCCGCCGGCACAGATCGCTGCTCCCGGCGCCGAAGCCGAAAAGGGTAAGCCGGTGAAGGTGGTCGTCTACATCGACTTCATCTGCCCGGCGTGCAAGAACTTTGAGGAACAGTTCAACGGCCAGCTGACCTCGCTCCGCAATGAAGGCAAGATCAGCGTCGAATACCGCCCGCTGGGCTTCCTCGATAACCGCTCGACCACCAACTACTCCTCGCGTGCCGCCAATGCCGCGGCGTGCGTGGTGAACGGATCCCCGGAGAAATATGCGGACTTCGTCAACGCTCTGTTCGCCGACCAGCCTGCCGAAGGCACCGCGGGCATTTCCGACGATGACCTGAAGAAGATGGCCACTGATGTGGGAGCTGCCAGCATCGATTCCTGCGTGGAAGACAAGACATACCGTCCGTACGTGAAGTACTCCACGAAGCTCGCCTCGTCCATCGGCGTCACCGGCACGCCTACTGTCCTGGTGGACGGCAAGCAGTGGGGCAAGGGTGACAGCGCCCAGACGCCGTTCCCCGAATTCCTGCAGGCCGCCATCGACGCTAAGGCATAGGGACCGCCCGCACCGGTTTCAGCAACAAGGGCCGGCCCCGGATTCGTTTCCGGGGCCGGCCCTGCTGTTTTTACCCGTGGGCGGACGTGGGCTAACCTTATCTAGCGCCCGTCGGGCGCAGGCCCGGCGTCCCGGGCACGCCTCCTTAGCTCAGTTGGCCAGAGCACCGCTCTTGTAAAGCGGGGGTCGTCGGTTCGAATCCGACAGGGGGCTCCAATAAGCCAGCTCAGATTCCCTTGCCCGGGTTCAGGATCCCGTCCGGATCCAGCGCGTTCTTGATGGTCCGCTGCACGTCCAGCGAAACCTCGCCCAGCTCCGGCAGTAGCCAGTCCCGCTTCAGGATTCCAACCCCGTGCTCCCCGGTCAGCGTGCCGCCCAGCCGCTTGGCCAGGTGGAACATTTCGCCCAGGGCCTGCTTGGCCGGGCCCTCGGTGACGGAGTCCTCCGGGTCCAGGACCAGCATGGGGTGCAGGTTGCCGTCCGAAGCGTGCACCACGGAGAAGATCCGCACGCCCGTGGCAGCGGAGATCTCGTCCAGCCCCACGGCCACGTCCGCGAGCTTCGACCGGGGAACGCCGATGTCCCCGATGGATACCCGGCCCAACTTCTCCAGCGAGGGGATGGCCTCGCGCCGGGCGGTGATGAGTTCGTTGGCGTGTTCGGCGTCAGTTGCCTTCTCAAAGGAAGAGGCATATGGCCGGATTGCCTCGATCAGGACGTCCTGTTCCAGGTAGGCGCCGTAGCCGTCCGTCTGGGCCAGCATGAAGGCCCCGCCCTTGGACCGGTAATCCGTCCCCATTGCCATGTCGATGGCCTCAAGGGTCTGGCCGTCGATCAGTTCGAGCAGCGAGGGCTGGACGCGGGCCGCAATGACGGCGGAGGCGGCTGCGGCTGCGGTGGCGAAATCGGGGAAGAAGGCGGCAACGGTGGCCGTCGCCACGGGCATGGGCCGCAGCCGGAGCGTCGCTTCGACCACGACGCCGAGGGTCCCTTCCGAACCGGTGATGAGGGCATTGAGGTCGTAGCCGGTGACGCCCTTAATGGTCTCGCGGCCGGTCCGCAGGACCCGGCCGTCCGCCAGCACCACCTGCAGGGCGAGCACCGCCTCGCGGGTCACCCCGTACTTGGCGCACCGCATGCCGCCGGCGTTGGTGGCCACGTTGCCGCCGATCGAGCAGATGGCGGTGCTGGCAGGGTCCGGCGCATAGAACAACCCGTGCTCGGCGGCAGCGGCGTTCAGGTCTGCATTGAGCACGCCGGGCTGGACCACGGCGAGCTGCTCCAGCGGATCGATCCGCAGGATGCGGTCCATCCGGGAGACGTCGAGGACGACTTCGCCTGATTTGGCCGCCGCGCCGGCTGCAAGGCCGGTTCCCGCGCCCCGGGGAACCAGCGGAGCACGGTGGGCGGCCGCCAGCTTAACTGCGGCAACGACGTCGTCCGCTGACTCCGCGAAAACCACGCCGTCGGGAAGCGACGGCGATACGTACCCTGAGCGGTCCGTGCTCGCCGCGAGGCGGTCCTGCTCCGTCACGGAGGCGCCGCGGGCACCCTCCAGGACTGCCGCCGTCGGGCGGGTTGAAACTGACGTATCCACGAAACCCCTTTGTTCTGCCTTGGATCAGCCGGAAATGTAATTTCCGTACAGCGAAAAGTTACTTCTGCTAGTCGGATAACTCTAGAATCTGCGCAGCGGGAGGGTCAATGGTCTGACCGTCCCGAGAGGTCATCATTTTCGCACTCCGCATGTGCGGTATCTTGGGACTCTGAGCGCTACTCTTTTCACGATGCGGATAAGAGTTGTCGGATTCTGAACCACAGGAGATTTGCCCCATGGCCGGTAAAGCAAGCGGAGGCGTGCAGTCCGTTGAGCGCGCGTTTGAGCTGTTGGAACTCATTACCAACGCCGGCGGGGACGTTACGCTGAGCGAACTGTCCGCCTCGACCGATCTTCCGTTGCCGACCATTCACCGGCTGCTGCGCACCCTCGTCACACTTGGTTACGTCCGCCAGCTGCCCAACCGCCGCTATGCCCTGGGGCCGGGCCTGATCCGGCTGGGCGAGGGCGCCAACAAACAGCTTGGAGCTGTTGCCCGGCCACAGCTGAAGTCCCTGGTTGACCAGCTTGGCGAGACCGCCAACATGGCGGTGTTCGATTCGGACATGGTGGTTTACGTTGCACAGGTCCCCTCCCTGCATTCGATGCGGATGTTCACGGAGGTCGGCCGGCGTGCCCACGCCCACGACACTGGAGTGGGGAAGGCCATCCTCGCCCAGCTTGATGACGACAAGGTTCGCGGCATCGTGGCCCGGGCCGGCATGCCCACGCCCACTGCCAAAAGCATCGGGGATGTGGACGCGCTCCTGAAGGAGCTCGACCGGATCCGCAAGCGCGGCTACGCCATCGACGAGGAGGAACAGGAACTGGGTGTGCGTTGCTTTGCCATGGCCGTGCCCGATGCCCCTACCCCGTCCGCCATCTCCGTGTCCGGCCCGGTGTCCCGCGTGGACCGCTCCTTTGGCGACCGGGCCATCCCGGTGCTGCGCGAAGCGGTCCACGCGATTTCCGCCGAACTCAACCGCAAATAGCCGCGTGTCAGGCGGGCTGGGCCGTCAGTCCGGCTGACGCGATCGCCTTCAGGGCGGCGGTCTCGTCGTTGTCCGAGGTGTCCCCGGTGATGCCTACGGCACCCAGCAGGCCGCCGTCGCCGTCGCGCACCAGGACGCCGCCGGGGACCGGAATCAGCCGGCCGCCGAGCGATGCCGCCGCAGCGGAGATGAAGTATGCCTGCTGCTCGGCGCGCTCCATGAGCGCGCGCGAGCCGACCCCCATCGCCAGCGCACCGTAGGCCTTGCCATGGGCGATGTCGAAGCGGTTGTTCGACGCGCCGTCCTGCCGGGCGGCGGCTATGACGTGCCCGCCGGCGTCAAGCACGACGACGGTCAGCGGCTTGAAGCCTTCCTGCTGTCCCGTCTCCAGCGCCTTGGTGATGATCGCCTGCGCGGTTTCGAGTCCGAAGTTCATGATGCGCTCCTTGCAAGGTTGCCTGCGTGCTTCTGCGCCGCGCGCCGGCGGTGCAGGATGGGTTCGGTGTACCCGGACGGCTGTGCGGCGCCCTCGAGCACCAGTTCCCGTGCAGCCAGGAAGGCCTCACCGTCGAACGTCGGCGCCATGGGCAGGTAATCAGGGTCGGAGGCGTTCTGCCCGTCAACCACGACTGCCATCCGGCGGAGGGTTTCCTCCACTTCGTCGGTGCTGACGATGCCGTGGTGCAGCCAGTTGGCCACATGCTGCGAGCTGATCCGGCAGGTGGCGCGGTCCTCCATGAGGGCAACGCCGTGGATGTCGGGGACCTTGGAGCATCCGACGCCGGCGTTCACCCAGCGGACCACGTAGCCCAGGATGCTTTGGATATTGTTGTCCAGCTCGCTGCGGCGGGCTTCGGCATCCCAGTCGGAGGGGTTCCCCACCGGGATGGTGAGCAGGTCGCGCAGGGTTGACCTGCGCTTTCCACCGAGCTCCGCCTGCCGGGCGTCCACGTCCACCTGGTGGTAGTGGAGAGCGTGGAGGGTGGCGGCGGTGGGGGAGGGAACCCAGGCGCAGTTGGCTCCGGACAGGGGGTGTCCCCCCTTCTGGGCCAGCATTTCCGCCATGTTGTCCGGTGCAGCCCACATGCCCTTGCCCACCTGGGCCCGGCCGCGGAAGCCGCTGGCCAGTCCGATGTCCACGTTGGCATCCTCGTAGGCCTTGATCCAGCTGGAGTTGCGCATGTCCGCCTTGCGGACCATGGGGCCGGCAGCCATCGAGGTGTGGATTTCATCTCCGGTGCGGTCCAGGAAGCCGGTGTTGATGAACACCACGCGCTCGCGGGCCTCATAGATGCAGGCTTTGAGATTGGCTGACGTGCGGCGCTCTTCGTCCATGATGCCGATCTTGAGGGTCAGCGGGTCCAGGCCAAGCACGCCCTCGGCGCCGGCAAGCAGGGCGCAGGCGACTGCCACTTCCTCCGGGCCGTGCATTTTCGGTTTGACGATGTAGACGGATCCGGCGCGGGAGTTCCTGCCGGCAGCCGGGCCGCGCAGGTCGTGCACCGAACCGAGGCCGGTGAACAGCGCGTCCAGGATTTCCTCCGGTACAGGGTTTCCGGCCTGGTCCAGGACGGCGTCGCTGGTCATCAGGTGGCCCACCTGCCGGATGAGGAGCAGCGAACGGCCGGGGAGGACCAGTTCGGAGCCGTCCGGTGCCGTGAAGGTCCGATCGTCGTTGAGGCGGCGCGTGAAGGAGTTCCCGCCCTTGCTGACCTCGGCGGTCAGCGTGCCCTGCATCAGCTGCAGCCAGTTGCGGTAGCCGTCCACCTTGTCCGCTGCGTCCACGGCGGCCACCGAGTCCTCCAGGTCCATGATGGTGGTGAGGGCGGACTCCAGGACAATGTCCTTGACGCCGGCCGGATCGGTGGCTCCGATGGCGTGGCCGGGGTCGATCTGGACCTCGGCGTGCAGGCCGTGGTGGACCAGAAGCACTGCCTCGGGGGACTGCGGTGCGCCACGGTACCCTCGCAGCTGCCCGGGATTGGCCAGCGCCGTGGGGCCTGCGGGGGTTTCGGCCACGAGGGCAGACCCTTCGATGCGGTAGGCCGTAACGTCATTGTGCGAGCCGGATGCCAGGGGAGCGTGCTCATCAAGGAACTGCCGGCCACGGGCCACCACGGCGGCGCCCCGCGCGGGGTTATAGGCCCGGCCGCGCTCCCGCCCGTCGGACTCGTCGATGGCGTCGGTGCCATACAGCGCGTCATACAGCGAACCCCAACGGGCATTGGCGGCATTGACGGCAAAGCGGGCGTTGAGCAGCGGAACCACCAGCTGCGGGCCGGAGATCGTGGCAATTTCCGGGTCCACCCGGCCGGTGGCGATGGTGAAGTCCGCGGGTTCGTCCACCAGGTACCCGATGGAGCGGAGGAATTCTTCGTAGGAGTCCGGATCGCCCGGCCCGTTGGCGCGGTGGAACTCGTCGATCTGCTCCTGCAGCTGGTCGCGCGTGGCGAGGAGCCCGCGAACCTTCGGCGAGAATTCGCCGATCAGGGCAGCCGCTCCGCTCCAGAAGTGTTCTTCTTCCAACCCGGTCCCGGGCAGGGCCTCGTCCCGCACGAACGCGTACAGCTCTTCGGCGACGCTCAGGCCGTGGGTTTCCACTCGGTTCGTCATTGTTCGCTTCCGTTCCAAACTATTCCGCAAAGCGGAAACAATATTTCAATATACGCAAGGTAGCGGCCTTCGCGGTGAGGTGTCAATGCCGGTCCACTCCGGGCGCACGCCGCCAAGAGCCTGCTCTCCAGCCATTGACGCCCCGGAACGTGGCTCCTAGACTCGACCCAGATTTCTGGAAAGCATTTTCCACATTACGAAATGGTCAGAGAGGACCACCCGTGGACAACCTATTCATGCTTTGCCTGCTGGCACTTGCGCCCATCCTTATCGTCGGTGTCCTGCTGGCCGGATTCCGATGGCCGGCCAAATATGCGATGCCCGTGGGCTACCTGCTCGTGGTGCTGGTGGCCCTGCTCGTCTGGCGGATGGACTTCAACAGTGTCCTGGCAGCGTCACTGGAGGGCCTCATCACCGCCGGCACGCTCCTGTACATCGTGTTCGGCGCGCTCCTGCTGCTTTCCACGCTGACGGTGGGCGGTGCCATGGCGAGCATTCGGGCCGGCTTCAACAACATTTCCGCTGACCGCCGGGTCCAGGCCATCATCATCGGCTGGCTGTTCGGCTCCTTTATTGAGGGGGCTTCCGGGTTCGGCACCCCAGCCGCCGTGGTGGCGCCCCTGCTGCTGGCGATGGGCTTCCCCGCCATGGCCGCGGTCATGGTGGGACTGATCATCCAGAGCACGCCGGTGAGTTTCGGTGCCGTGGGAACGCCCATCCTGGTCGGCGTGGGCAAGGGGCTTGGCGGCGACCCGGCCGTCACGGAGCGGATTTCGGTGCTTGGCCTGACCATGCCGGAGTTCGTCGCCTCCATCGGTTTCCAGGTCGCTGCGATCCATGCCATCGTCGGCCTGCTCATTCCGCTGATCCTGGTCTGCATGCTGACCGGTTTCTTCGGCCCTGACCGCCGCTTCCGCGACGGCCTGGCCGTGTGGCCGTTCGCCCTGTATTCCTCGCTGGCCATGACCGTCCCGTATGTGCTGGTGGCCCGGTTCCTGGGCCCGGAATTCCCTTCCCTCTTCGGCGGCCTGATCGGTCTGGTGCTGGTCATGTACACCTCCAGCAAGGGCTTCCTAATGCCCAAGGACTCCTTCCAGTTCGGGCCCCGGGCGACCTGGGCGGAGCGCTGGATGGGTTCCATCGAACCGGAGGCCGCCACGGAAATCTCGTCCCGCATGAGCCTGGTGCGCGCCTGGTCGCCGTACATCCTGATGGCGGTCCTGCTGGTGGCAACGCGTGTTATCGCCCCGCTGAAGGCCTACCTTTCCGGCCTCGCCATCCCGTTCCAGAACATCCTGGGCACTGGAATCAGCACCTCTGTCCAGCCGTTCTACTCCCCGGCCTTCCTGATGATCATTGCCGCGGTGTTCGCGTACCTGCTGCACCGGATGAACCGCGGGCAGGTCCTCCGCACCCTGAAGATCTCCGGGCGCCAGCTGGGCGGAACAGCCGTGGCGCTGCTCTTCGCGGTCCCGCTGGTGCGGGTCCTCATCAACTCGGGACCGGACTTCAACGCCTCCGGGCTCTCCAGTATGCCGGTTACCCTGGCCGAGGGTACGGCAGCCGTCGCGGGGGACTCGTGGCCGTTGATCGCTCCGTGGATCGGCGCCCTGGGCGCCTTCGTGGCCGGATCCAATACGGTGTCCAACCTGACGTTTGCCCAGTTCCAGTTCTCCACCGGAGCCGAGATCGGCGTGCCGCCTGAGGGAATCGTGGCTGCGCAGGCTGTAGGCGGCGCCGGCGGCAACCCGATTGCCATCCACAACATCGTCGCCGCAGCGGCAACCGTGGGACTGCTGGGCCGCGAAGGCGACCTGTTGCGGAAGACCATCATCGTGACCACGTATTACTGCTTTGCGGCGGGCGCGGTCGCGTTCATCTTCATCCACGGCTTCGGGTTCAACCTGGGGACCGTGCAGCTGGTGCTCCTGGTGGCGGCATTGGCGCTGGTGGCACGGTGGATGCTGAGGAGGCAGCCGGCCATGGCCCGGGAGCTGGTCGAGGACAGCCGTCGGCCCTAGGAACGGGCACCCCAGCCTGTTCCTGCATGGACCCGGGGACCTTCCGGGCCTTGCCGTTCCGCCGCCAAAGGTGTCGAATCAGTAGACAGCTTTCAGCCCGGTGAGCACGCAGAGCCCAGGAGGTCCCCATGTCCGTCAAAGGCGCCAGGGAAGCGGCAAGAACGCAGGGCCGGGGCGGCACCGACGCCCGCCGGGCAGATGCGGCCGGGCTGGCCGCCACTGATCCGTCAGACATCCGGAACGTGGCGCTGGTGGGGCACTCGGGTTCGGGCAAGACCCTCCTGGTGGAGGCGATGCTGGCCGCGCGGGGCGTGATCACGCGCAAGGGCTCGATTGCCGACGGCACCACCGTTGGCGACTCGGATCCGGCTGCCGTGCACCAGCAGCGCTCGGTCACACTCTCCCTGGTGCCGCTGTCCGTCGACGGTATTAAGGTCAACCTCGTCGATACGCCCGGCTACCCGGACTTCATCGGCGAACTCCGGGCTGGCCTGCGCGCCGTCGATGCCGCCCTGTTCGCCGTGTCCGCGGTGGACGGCATCGATGCCACCACCACCGCGCTCTGGGACGAATGCGCACAGATGGGCCTGCCGCGGGCGGTGGCCATCACCCGCCTGGACCACCCGCGGGCAGATTACGACGGCGCCCTGGCCGCGTGCCGCGCGGCGTTCGGCGAGGGCGTCCTCCCGCTCTTCGCGCCGGTGCGGACGGGCGGCGAGGTCACCGGGGTGGCCGACCTGCTGGCCGGCGACGGCACAGACGACGCCGCCCGGGGTGAGCTGATCGAGGCGATCATCGCCGAGAGCGAGGACGAGACGCTCATGGACCGTTACCTGGAAGGCGGGGACCTCGATACCGAAGCGCTGGCAGCCGACCTGGAGACCGCCGTCGGCCGCGGTTCCTTCTTTCCCGTCCTGCCCACCTCGGCGGTGACCGGGCTGGGAATGGAAGAACTGCTGGACCTGCTGGTCCGGGCGTTCCCGCCGCCGGTGGGGCGCCGCCTTCCGGAAGCCTCCGGGTTGTCGGGGGAGCCCGTGGAGCTGGCCGGCTGCGACCCTGACGGCCCGCTGGCCGCGGAGGTGGTGCGGACATCCAGCGACGCCTTCCTGGGCCGCATCTGCCTGGTGCGCGTCTTTTCCGGCACGCTGCGCGAAGATGCCCCGGTCCACGTAGGCGGACATGGCCTGGCGGACCGCGGCCACCAGGACCACGACTACGAGGACCGGCTCACGCACCTGTATTCCCCGCTCGGCGCTGCGCTGCGCCCGGTTCCGTTCTGCATCGCCGGGGATCTGTGCGCGGTGGCGAAACTGGGCGCTGCCGAAACGGGGGACACCATCTCGGCCAGGGACACCCCGCTGCTGCTGGCAACGTGGGACATCCCGGAGCCGCTGCTGCCGGTGGCCGTGGAGGCTGATTCGCGCAGCGACGAGGACGCGCTGGCCCGCAGCCTGGGCAAGATCGCCGCCGGGGATCCGACCCTGCGGGTGGAGCGCAACGCAGAGACGCACCAACTGGTGCTGTGGTGCATGGGAGAGGCGCACGCCGAGGTTCTCCTGGACCGGCTGCGGGACCAGGGCGTGAAGCTGCACACCGTGGACGTCGTCACCCCGCTGCGGGAAACTTTTTCAACGCCCGCCGCGGGCCACGGCCGGTACGTCAAGCAGTCGGGCGGGCATGGCCAGTACGCGGTGTGCGACATTGAGGTGGAGCCGCTGGAACGCGGCGCCGGGTTCGAATTCGTGGACAAGACCGTGGGCGGCGTCATCCCGAACAGCTTCATCCCGTCCGTGGAGAAGGGCGTCCGGGCGCAGATGGACAAGGGCGTCGCGGCGGGCTTCCCCATGGTGGACATCCGGGTGACCCTGGTGGGCGGCAAGGCGCACAGTGTTGACTCCTCCGACGCCGCGTTCCAGGCCGCGGGCGCGCTTGCGCTGCGGGAAGCGGCTGCCGCGGGCAGGATCCAGCTGCTCGAGCCGGTGTCCGCTGTGGCGATTACCGTGGCGGACGAGCACGTTGGCACCGTCATGAGCGACCTTTCCGGCCGCCGCGGCCGGCTTACGGGCACCACCTCCGGAGGCGGCGGGCTGACCGAGATCAGTGCCGAGGTTCCGGACCAGGAACTGCTGCGGTACGCCGTCGAACTGCGCGCGCTGACCGCCGGCACCGGCCGGTTCCGGCGCCGCTACCTGCGGCACGAACCCGTCCCGCCGAACTTCAGCCCCGCCTGAGCGTCCGGTGAACCCCGCGGCCCGCAGGATCCAGGGCATCTATCTGGCCCTGACGCTGGGCAATACGCTGGCCACGTCCTTCATCTGGGGCATCAACACGCTCTTCCTGCTGGACGCGGGGCTGACCAACCTCGAAGCATTCGCGGCCAACGCTTTCTTCATGGCCGGCATGGTGGTCTTCGAAGTGCCCACCGGCGTGGTGGCGGACTCGTGGGGCCGGCGCGCTTCCTTCCTCCTGGGCACCGTGACACTCGCCGGCTCCACGCTGCTGTACTACCTGATGTGGCAGGTCTCGGCGCCGTTTTGGTGGTGGGCCGCCGTCTCCGTCCTGCTGGGCCTGGGGTTCACCTTCTTTTCCGGCGCCGTGGAAGCCTGGCTGGTTGATGCGCTCCACTTTTCCGGATACGACGGTGCCCTGGAAACCGTGCTTGGCCGGGGGCAGATGGTTTCCGGTATCGCCATGCTGGCCGGTTCCGTGGCCGGGGGCGTCATCGCGCAGGCCACGGACCTGGGCGTGCCGTTCCTCCTGCGCGCCGCGGTGCTGGCAGCGATGTTCCTGGTCGCCTTCCGGCTAATGCACGACGTCGGATTCACGCCGGAGCGTTCAGCCCGCCCCCTGCAGGCCACCCGGGCAGTCCTGGCGGCGTCCGTGGATAACGGCCTCCGGAACCCGCCCGTCCGGTACATCATGCTCGCCGCCCCGTTCACGGTGGGCGCCGGGTTCTACGTCTTCTACGCACTCCAGCCCTACCTGCTGGAGCTCTACGGCGACCCGCGGGCCTACTCGATCGCCGGCCTGGCAGCTGCCCTCGTTGCCGGCGCGGACATCCTCGGGGGATGGCTCGCGCCCCGGGTGCGGGGAATGGTCCGCAAACGCACCACGGTGGTGCTGGCAGCCACCATCACCAGCGCGCTGATCCTGGTGGCACTGCTGGCCACCCCGGCGTTCTGGCCGGGCCTGGTCCTGCTGGCGCTCTGGGCGGTGGTGGCCGCGGCCGGCACACCCGTCCGGAAGGCCTACCTGAACGCGATGGTCCCGTCCCGGCAGCGGGCCACGGTGCTGAGCTTCGATTCCCTGATGGGATCAAGCGGCGGCGTGGTGGCCCAACCGCTGCTGGGCCGGACCGCCGACCTCTACGGCTACCCGGCCTCCCTGGCCGTGGCCGGGACGATCCAGCTGATGGCGGCGCCCTTGATCTTCCTGAGCCGGCGGTGCTGCCCCGCGGCCGACACGGCTACCGGCGAGGAAGCCGCGCAAGGCCCCGCATCCGCCGCCTAGCTGGGAGAACGCGGGAATGGGCGGTTGCGCGAACTATTGCGCTGCTGCCGGGATCATGGCCTAAACTGCATCACTGAGGCGCCTGAAATGGCGTTTGCGCAGCAACGAAAGTGAAGAAGCCATGGCTACTGATTACGACGCTCCACGCAAACAGGAAGACGAGACCCCGGCTGATTCGCTGGAGGCACTCCAGGCCTCCTCGCGCGGCGGGAACGCGCAGACAGCAGTCATCGACGTCGACGAAGCCGACACCGCCGAAGGCATCGACCTTCCCGGCGCGGACCTCTCCAACGAGGAACTGACCGTCATCGTGGTGCCGGAGCAGACCGACGAATTCACGTGCTCCTCCTGCTTCCTGGTCCGCCACCGGTCCCAGGTGGCCCGCGAAAAGGACGGCCTGAAGTACTGCCGCGACTGCGAAGGTTAACGGACCCGCCCGGGCGCGTGCCGCCGTCGTTATCCGCATAACGGCAGGGTGCAGGAACGGCACCCAAAACGGTGACGGAACGCCGCCGCAGGCCGCTGTTTTTATGGCCGCGTGACCCGCCGCTCGCTTCCCTAACAGTTGCGCGCCGAAGCGGCCACAGCCCTCGCCTGCGGCCTGCGCGGCTCCTACGCTTGAGCTATCCAATCGCTTCGCACATGGGTGGCACCACAATGAAAAAACTCTCCATCTGGCTCACCGCCATTCTCATGGCTGTGGGGCTGGGCATCATGGTTCCGGGACCCGCCTCGGCAACCACCTCGTATTGCGGCCTCGTTTGGGGATCCCTGGCCAAGGCCGATCCGGACATGAGCCGTGCGCAGGTCACCAACGTCCGGACCGGGCAGCATTACTGCTTTGACCGGCTGGTGGTGGACCTCAACGGGCCGGCCTCCGGCTACAACGTCCGGTATGTTTCCCAGGTAACCCAGGACGGATCCGGTTTCGCTGTTCCGGTCCGGGGCGGCGCCCGGATTCAAATTACGGTCAACGCCCCGTCGTATGACGACAACGGCAAGGCCACGTACAACCCCGCCAATAAAGCTGAACTGACCAATGTTTCCGGCTACCAGACATTCCGCCAGGTGGCCTGGGCCGGCAGCTTCGAGGGATACACCACGCTGGGCCTTGGTGTCCGGGCCCGCCTTCCCTTCCGGGTCTTCACCCTGGACGGGCCGGGCACCGGGTCCCGCGTCGTGGTGGATGTGGCGCACTTCTGGTGACGGGTGCGTCCGCGCAAAGCAGGGTGCCGTGCCCCAAGGGAGGGGGCACGGCACCCTTGCGCTTGGGGCGCACGACGGCGGCCGCTGCGTCAATTAGTAAGCTCACTGAGAAATTTCCTTCCGGCCTGCCCCGGGGTCCGGTCAGGCTGGTAGGTTCAGCATTGCTGGACTAATCGAGGAGGACTCATGAAAGCTTCACCGACACTGACCAATAACATGCAGGCCGTGCTGACTGACCTGATCGAACTGCACCTGCAGGGCAAGCAGGCCCACTGGAACATCGTGGGAACCAACTTCCGGGACCTCCACCTGCAGCTGGACGAAATCGTAGACGCGGCACGGCAGTTCGCCGACGACACCGCAGAGCGGATGCGCGCGCTGCACGCCCTGCCGGACGGCCGCAGCGGCACGGTGTCGGGCTCGACCAACCTGCCCCCGTTCCCCGACGGCCTTATCAACACCAAGGACGCCATTGACCGGATCGTCGCCGCCCTCGAAGCCGCTGTGGGAACCATGCGCAAGGTCCATGACGAGGTGGACGAGGAAGACCCCACCAGTGCGGACCTGCTGCACGAGTTCATCGCCCGGTTGGAGCAGTTCGCCTGGATGGTCAACGCGGAAACCATGAAGGCCTCGGCAAGCGTCACCACCCCCGACGAGAAGTAGGCCCACGCGAAGCCGCCGGCTCCTGCCCGGTGGATCCCGGACCCCCTGCCCGCCCATGCCGCGTGCAGGGGGTCCGGCGGCAGGGGGCGGGGCGTGGGCTTTAGACTTGAGGCTGCATGTCCGCACGCAGCTACGAGTACTGAACCGCGCACAACCCTGATTGGACACGGCCCCCTTGCGAGAATTCACCGCACGCTTTGCCACTGCCGAAGAAACAGAGAACTGGGACAAGCACGTCACGGCCAATCCCCATGGCGGCAACATGCTCCAGTCTGCCGCTTATGCTTCCGTGAAGAACGGCAGCGGCTGGACCGTCCGGTTCCTGGTCCTCGAAGGCGGCGGCCAGGCCAGCTACAACCTCGTGCTGGAAAAGCGCTTTCCCGTCCTCGGCCGGCTCTGGTACCTGATCAAGGGCCCGGACCTCGACACCGCAGCCGAGCTGAAAGCGGCCCTCGACGCCTGTGCAGCGCTGGTCCGGGAACGGAAGCTGAACGTCTTCACCATCAAGGTTGAGCCGGACATCGTGGACTCCGCCGAGGCACAGGCACACCTTGCCGCCGCCGGGCTGGCCAAGGCGCCGAACATCCAGTCCAATGATTCCACCGCCATCCTGGACATCTCCGCCCCGGAAGAGTCCGTCTTCAAGGCGATCTCTTCGCGCGCCCGCAACGCCATCCGGCGGGCCGAACGGGAGGGGTGCGACGTGGTGCGGCGGGAGCCCGGGCCGGAAACCTACCGTGCCCTGTACGACCTCATGGCGGATACTGTCAGCGCCAAGGGGTCCATGCCGCTGCGCAGCTATGAGTACTACGCCGAATTCTGGGAGGAGTTCTGCAGCCGCGGCCAAGGCAGCTTCTTCTTCACCTACGAGGACGGCAAACCCAGCGTAGGCGCCTTCGTGATCAACTACGGCGCCAAGGCCACGTACAAGGACGGCGGCTCCACCCAGAACCGCAAGCAGTACGGCGACTCCCACCTGGTCCAGTGGACGGCCATCCGGCACATGCAGGAGCTGGGCTGCACCGAATACGACTTCTGCGGCACACCCCCGGCTGCCCGGATCAAGGACAAGACCCACAACCTGTACGGGATGGGCATGTTCAAGACCAGCTTCACCAAGACCGTCACCGATTTCGTGGGCTGCCACGATTACGTCCTCTCGCCCCTCCGGCACGCGCTGTGGGTGAAGGCCGGGGAACGGGTGTTCCGCAGGATCGAAACGGCACGCACCGGCCAGCAGTTCTACTGACCGCCCCGCGGACCCGCACCGCCCCCAGACACTCCTGCCCGCGCTCCCGCAGCACCAGAGCCCCGAAGAAGGTACACCCATGAACCACGCCGCCGCAGCCACCGATCTTGAGTTCGTCCTCCTCAGCGACGCTGAGTTCGAGGCATTCGCCGTGAAGCACCCGCGGAACAGCTTCCTGCAATCCATGGACTTCGCGCGCTTCCAGCGCGCCCGGGGCCAGGAAGTCGAGCTGTTCGGCGTCCGCCGGGCAGGCGAGCTGGTGGCCGCCGGAAAGCTGAACTACACCACCACCCGCCTGGGCTACAAGGTCTGCGATTGCGCCAAAGGACCCCTGATGGACTTTACGGACCCCGCCCTGGTGGGTGCCGTCGTCGGCCTCCTCCGCACGCACGCGGCACAGCGCAAGGCGGCCGAACTGCGCATCTCTCCGAACGTCAGGTACATCGCCCGGGATGCCGACGGCGCCGAGCATCCTGAGGTGGAGGACAACCGGCCGCTGGTGGCGGCGCTGTCCGGGCTGGGTTTCGTACACCAGGGCCTTGAGATGGACTTCGTGAACGTGAACTGGATGTTCGTCAAGGACCTCACCGGCGTGCAGGACGCGGAAGAGCTGATCATGGGCACCAGCTACCGGACCCGCAAGGCCATCCGAAAAGCAGAGAAGAACGGGGTGTTCCTGGAGCAGGCCACCCTGGAAACCCTCGACGATTTCTACTCCGCGCTGAGCCGCGCCGGCGAGGAGAAGGGCTTCACGTACCGGGAGCGCGAATACTACGAACAGCTGCTGCGGACCACCTCGCCCGAGTTCACCAAGCTGATGATGGCCAAGATCGATATCCCCGCGTACCGGAAGTCGATCACGGAACGCCTGGCGGCCGAGAGCGCAACTGCCGCGGAGCTGCGGCGCGAGGTGGAGGAAACCGGCAGCAAGAAGAAGGCCAACCGGCTCAAGGTGGTCCAGGATCTGGTAGACAGCTACGAACGCAGCCTGAAGGACATCGAGAGGTTCCCGGACTCGGTGGGAACCGCCACCGTGGCTGCCATCCACTTTGTCTGCTACGGCGACGAGGTAGTGTGCGTCATCGGCGGCACTGTCCAGGACTACATCTACTTCAACGGGGCCACGTCGCTGTATTGGGGCATGATGCTGCACGCCCTGGAAAAGGGCTATCCGCGGTATAACTTCTACGGCACGTTCGGCATCTCGGGGCAGGACGAGGAAGGCCATGGCGGCTACGAGTTCAAGAAGGGCTTCGGCGGCGAGGTGGTCCAGCTTGTGGGCGACTTCGTGCTCCCGGTCCGGCCAGCCGTATTCCGCGTCAACCGGCTGGCCCGCGCCGCTGCCGGGGCGGCCCGGACCCTGCTGGGTAAGCTGCCCTTGAAGCGCGCCTGACACGGCAGACATACCCAGCACCGGGAACCGCAGCGCCGGGAGGAGGCACCCATGACCGACCGCCCAGAGCAGGCACGCCCAGGGCAGCCACGCCGAAAGCCGGCACGCCCCGACGGGCTGCCCCGGACCGAGCCGCTGAGCCCCTCCCAGGTCCGGCAGAACGCGGCGGCCAAGAAGATGCTGCGCCGGCTGGTGCAGGGCGAAAGCCCGCCCACGGCTCCGCTGAGCATCGTAGACCGGCTGGCCGGCAGCCCGTATGCCAACCCCATGATCCAGGTCGGCGGCGTGGACACCTCCGCCCGCAAGACCCTCGACTTTGCGCTGCACCTCGCCGAGACCATGTTCCGGTACGGTGCGGGCGCCCTCGAAGTGGAAACGAGCATCATCGCCGTCACCGCTGCCCTGGGCCTGAAGAACATCGAGGTGGACATCACCAACCAGTCCGTGGGCATCAACTACGCGCCCAAGGACCAGACGCCCATCTCGCTGCTGCGCGTGGTCCGGTCCTGGACCAACAACTACGCCGGCCTGGCCAAGGTCCACCAGCTGGTGACGGACATCGTGGCCGGGGGAGTGGGCCGCGACGAGGCCATCCGCCGGCTGGATGAAGCCATCACCAGCCCCAAGCCGTTCCCGCGCTGGATGGTCACCGTGGCCTTCGGCGTGTTCGCCGCCGTGTTCGTGGGCGTGCTGGGCGGCGGACCCGTATCATCGGCCGTGGCCTTCGCGGCGAACATCGGCATCAGCCTGCTCGCCCGCCAACTGGGCCGCTGGCGGGTGCCGGACTTCTTCATCACGGCCAGCTGCTCCTTCGTGGTGACACTCCTGGCGCTGGTGCTGTGGCAGTTCGGGCTGACCAACTCGCCGGCCATCGTGGTGGTGGGCGGCATCCTCCTGCTGCTTCCCACCGGCCGGCTGGTCTCTTCCGTGCAGGACGCCATCAACGGCTTCCCGGTCACCGCGGCGGGCCGTTTCCTTTCCACCCTGCTAACGTTCGGCGCCATCGTGGCCGGTATCGCCGTGGCGTTCGTGGTGGGTGAGCTGACCGGAATGCAGCGCATCGACGTCACCCAAACCTATCCGCCGGCCTACGACCTCTGGGTCCTGATCCTTTTCGTCGCCGTCGCAGTGGTGGCCATCGGCATCACGGAACAAACGGCCTGGAAGCTGCTTCTGCCTACCGCAGCGGTGGGTGTGGCAGGCTACCTGGTCCTGCTGGGCAGCGGTTCGCTCGGCATCGGGGACCGGTTTTCCCCGGCCATCGCCGCGGTGGTGATCGGCCTGCTGGCACGCGTGGTGGCGCTGCGGATGGGTGCGCCGCAGCTGGTGGTGGCCGTGCCCGCCGCCCTGATCCTGCTGCCCGGCCTCACCATTTTCCGGTCCATGTATGTGCTTACCATCGAAGAAGCGGAGATCCTGCTGGGGGCCGGCGGGATGCTCAACGCCGGCGCGATCGTGCTGGGGACCGCCGGAGGCATCGTGCTGGGCGATACCCTTGCCCGCCCGCTGACCCGCAGCCTTGCGAGCAACGAGCGGCGACGGGCCCGCCGCCGCTGACCCGGTGCGGCGTGGGACCGGGCGGAGGACGTCAGATCTGTCCGACGGGCAGCTTCTTCTCGGCCTGGAATACGTCCTCCACCCGGCCCTTGGCCCAGTAGCCGGACAGCGACACCTGGCTGCGCTCCAGCCCCCGCTGCTCGAAGAACACCTGCCGCAGCCCCTTCATGTACCCGCGTTCCCCGTGCGCAAACACGTCCACGCGCCCGTTGGGCCAGTCGGCGTCTGCCACCGCGTCCACCAGGCGGCTGCCGCTGCCTGCCGGTGCGCCGTCCCGGGTGAGCCACGTGATGCGCACCCCGTCCGGTGCGCGCAGCTGCTGGATGCCGGCGTCGGAATCCACTTCGAGGAACGCCAGCCCGGTGGCGCCGGCAGGCAGGGACTCCAGGACGGCGGCGATGGCCGGCAACGCAGCCTCGTCGCCGGCGAGCAGGTACCAATCCGCGTCGGGCGAGGGGCTGTAGGCGCCTCCGGGTCCCGTAAAAGTCAGCGGATCGCCGGGCCTGGCACGGGCGGCCCACGGCCCGGCCAGCCCCTCGTCGCCGTGGACTACGAAATCGATGGCGAGCTCGCGGGCGGCCTCGTCCACCCACCGGAGGGTGTACGTCCGGGTGAAGGGCCACTGGTCCCGGGGCATCGTCTCCCGGACCTGCCACAGGTCCAGCGGCTCCGGGTATTGCACTCCCGGCTGCGGGAACACGATCTTCACGTACCGGTCCACGTACCCGTTGTTGACGAAGTCGGCGAAGCCCTCGCCGCCGGCGATGATCCGCACCATGTGCGGGGACAACTGCTCCCGTCGAAGCACCGTGAGATTGACCTGCGGACGGCTTTGCTTGGTGGCGCTTGTGGCGGCGGGGAGGGTGTTCATGGGATTCAGCCTAGCCAGAGCCGGCGCTTACGGCACAGGGGGAAGTTCCCAGGTTACGCCGCTCGAGCCCTGTTCCCGCAGGAGTTGGTTGACCCGGCTGAAGGGCCGCGATCCGAAGAATCCACGGGAGGCGGACAACGGGCTGGGGTGGGCGCTGGCCACCGCCGGCACACCGGGCAGGAGCGGCCGGACGGACTCCGCGTCCTTGCCCCAGAGCACGGCGACCAGGGGCAACCTGGCCCCGTCCGGACCCCGGCGGTCCGCCAGCGCGGTGATGGCCGCCGTCGTAATGTCCTCCCAGCCCTTGCCCCGGTGCGAGCCCGCCGCCCCTGCGCGCACGCTCATCACCCGGTTCAGCAGCAGGACCCCCTGGCCGGCCCACGCCGAGAGGTCCCCGTGCGTCCGGGGCGGGATGCCGAGGTCCGCTTCCAGCTCGCGGTAGATGTTTATCAGGCTCCGGGGAAGGGGTCGGGTGCTGCCGTCCACAGCGAAGGACAGGCCCACCGCATGTCCGGGCGTGGGATACGGATCCTGGCCCACCACCAGCACCTTCACCGCCGCCATCGGCTGGCGGAAGGCGCGCAGGACGCACGACGGCGGCGGCAGGACCGGGTGCCCCGCGGCCACTTCCGCGGCGAGGAACGAGAGCACGCTCCGCAGCTGGTCCTCGACGCCCGCCAGGGCTCCCGCCCAGTCCGGTGCCACCAGCTCCCCCAGCGGCCGCTGTGCCAGGCCTGCAAAGGTTTCGGTGTCCGCCGGCTCCGCGGCGAGTTCGAACAACGCATCTGATTCCCACACACTGCCATTCTCGCAGGGCGCCGGACCGGCATGGCGGCAGCGCTGTGGCACCCGGGCGCGCCGAATGACAACGCTGTTATTCGTCCGTAGCATGGGGGCAGGACCTTTGCCGTACCGGCAAGGAACCACCAGCAACCGTACGTGAAGGAGTATGCCGTGGCGGAGCCAGCGCGCGAATACCTGCAGGAGCAGGAAACGCGGAAGGCGCTCCTGGCGGATTTCACCCCGCAGGACTCGCCGCTGAGCGAGCGCGACCAGCAGATGCTTGCCCTGGAGCGCCAGTGGTGGAAGTACGCAGGGGCCAAGGAACAGGCCATCCGCGAGCTGTTCGACCTCTCCGCCACCCACTATTACCAGCTGCTGAACGCCCTCATCGACACTGAGGACGCCTTGGCGCACGATCCGATGCTGGTGAAGAGATTGCGTAGACTACGTACGTCGCGCCAGCGAGCCCGCACCGCGCGGCGCCTGGGGTCCGACGCGTAATTCGCTCAGGCTGAGCCCGCAGCAGCAATCAACAAGGACTGTCTTCCATGCCCAAATATGCCCGCGATGAATTCGACAAGGTCCCGGAGGCCGCGTCGCGGCAAGGCGTCCACCGGGCGGCCACGCCGCCGTCGCGCGTCCGGCTGTGGCCCATTCTCGCCGCAGGTGCGGTGGCGCTGGCCATCGGAGCCGTGGCCTTCCTGATCCTTCCCAAGCTGGGTTTCAGCCCGCTCGGCCAGGCCGCCTCCAGTGTGGAGGCGCCCCTGGCGGACACCGGATCGTCTCCCTCCGCTTCCGCGGCGCCCACGGAAACCCCCAGCGCATCGGTCACGCCGTCCGCCAGTACAAAGCCCTCGGCCACGCCCAGCGCCGAGCCCGTACCCGAACCCACTGAAACGGCTGTGTCCGTGGACAAGACCCAGCCGGTTGCCGTCTACAACGCCGCCGGAACCGCGGGGCTCGCCGGGCGGGTCGGGAGCACCGTGCAGGCGGACGGCTGGCAGCTGGGCCAGGTGGCAAACTGGTCCGGCGCGCCGCAGCAGGCTTCCATGATCTTCTACGCCGGCGAGGCGCAGCAGGCCAACGCAGAAGCCCTGTCGGCCCTGCTGGGCATCCCCACGGTAGTAAGCAGCTCCGAATTCCAGGCACCGCTGGTAGTGGTCCTGGGACCCGGGTACGCCTAAGCAACCCACACCGGACTCAACCGAAAGAATGGTCATCATGGCACTGGGAACCGTCAAGTGGTTCAACGCTGAAAAGGGCTACGGCTTCATCACCGTTGACGGCTCGGGCGATGACGTCTTTGTCCACTGGTCCGCCATCGAAGGCGAAGGCTACCGTGCGCTGGGTGAAGGGCAGCGCGTGGAACTGGAAGTCGGCGAAGGCGAGAAGGGCCCGCAGGCAGAAAGCGTCCGGCCCGCCGAATGACGCCCCGGTTCAGGCGGAACGCACTATTTGCCGCAGCCCTCTGCACCGCCCTGCCCACAGCCGCCTGCGCGGGAGTGCCCGGCAACGCCCGGACCGAGGCCTCGGAGGCATCCGGGGACGGCATCCTGCGCATCGGCCTCCTTCTGGACAACACCGGTGACAACGCCTTCCTGAACGCGCCCCAGCTCGCCGCCGCCGAACTGGCCGTCCGGGAAATCAACGCCGGCGGCGGGCACAAGGGCCGGCCCGTGGAGCTGCTGCCCGCCACGCCGGGCGAGACCCCGGCGGCCCAGGCCAACACCTTCGTCACGCTCAAGGCGGACGTCGTCATCGGCCCCACGGATTCGGCCAACGCCCCGGAGGCCATTGACGTCCTCTCGCGTGCCCGGACGCCCCTGGTTTCGCCGGCCAACACGGCCGCCGGCCTGAGCAGCGCCAAGAGCGGCGGCTACTACTTCCGCACCGCTGCGGCGGACGTGGCGCAAGCGCCGGTCCTCGTGAAACTGGCCAAGGAAACGGGCGCCGCCCGGATTTCGGTGATGCAGCAGGAAGGGCCCTATGGCAGGGACGTGTCCGCCGCCGTCGTAAGCGCGGCAGGGGAGGCGGGACTGGAAGTGGGAGCCACCGCATCCTTCAAAGCGGGCGACGCCGGAGCCGCCGCAGCCGAGGCCGGCGACGCCGACGGTGCGGTCATCCTCGTGGCCCGCGACGGGGCGCAGGGCGCCCTGGCAGAGCTGAACAACGCCGGGGTGGACGGTTCCCGGATCATCCTCAGCGACGGTGCCTTCGCCCGGTACGGCCAGGGCCTGGCCGCCGCGGCGCTGGACGGAGCACGGGCGGTGGTCCCCGGAAGGCTGGCGTCCGCAGGCTTCCAGGGCCGCATCCTTGAGGTGGACAAAGGCTTGCGGGACATGTCCTTCGCCGTGGAAACCTACGACGCCGTGACCCTTGCCGCGCTCGCCGCCGCCCGTGCGCAGGACGACGCCGGCCGGTCCATCGCCGCGAACCTGATCGCTGTCTCCGGCGGATCCGAAGCGGCGTGCACGGCGTACAAGGAATGCCTCGCCGGCCTTTCCGGCGGCGGAGAGATCAATTACGACGGCGAATCCGGCCCAGTTGCCTTCGACGCCAACGGGGACATCACCTCCGCCTCCTTCATGGTTTTCACCTATGGCGCGGACAACAACCCGGCGCCCACCGGGACTGAGACGGCGGGCAAGGCAGGCAGCTGATCGCTCTCCGCGAAGAACGCTCCACGGGACGTGCTTCGCGGCGCCATTCGCTTGCACTCTCACCGGGGGAGTGCTAATTATTGACTTAGCACTCTGACGTACCGACTGCTAAAGCAATGCCGGCCTGGCCGGCGGCGCGGCACCGGGCGGGGAGCGAGAAACACCTAACTGGAGTGAGGTCCGTTTCCGGAGGCATACAGAGGCCGCCGGTACGAACCGTCCGTCGCGGGCACTGCAGCGAAGGTTCATTCTTAACGACTGTCCCGAAAGGACTACTGCCGTTATGGCCAAGATCATTGCATTTGATGAAGAGGCACGCCGCGGCCTTGAGCGGGGCCTGAACACCCTCGCCGACGCCGTTAAGGTCACCCTCGGCCCGCGTGGACGCAACGTCGTCCTCGAAAAGAAGTGGGGCGCCCCCACGATCACCAACGATGGCGTTTCCATCGCCAAGGAGATCGAGCTGGACGATCCTTACGAGAAGATCGGCGCCGAGCTGGTCAAGGAAGTTGCCAAGAAGACGGACGACGTCGCCGGCGACGGTACCACCACCGCCACCGTGCTGGCCCAGGCACTGGTCAAGGAAGGCCTGCGCAATGTTGCCGCCGGCGCCGACCCGCTGTCCCTCAAGCGCGGCATCGAAAAGGCCGTTGACGCCGTCACCGCCGAACTGCTGAACTCCGCCAAGGAAATCGAAACCAAGGAAGAGATCGCGGCCACCGCCTCCATCTCCGCAGGTGACGACGAAATCGGCGCCCTGATCGCCGAAGCCCTGGACAAGGTGGGCAAGGAAGGCGTCATCACGGTCGAGGAGTCCAACACCTTCGGCCTGGAACTCGAGCTCACCGAAGGCATGCGCTTCGACAAGGGCTACATCTCCGCTTACTTCGTCACCGATGCTGAGCGCCAGGAAACGGTCCTCGAGGACCCGTACATCCTGATCGTCAACTCCAAGATCTCCAACGTCAAGGAACTGGTTGCTGTCCTGGAGAAGGTCATGCAGTCCAACAAGCCGCTGCTGATCATCGCCGAGGACATCGAGGGCGAGGCCCTGGCCACGCTGATCGTCAACAAGATCCGTGGCACCTTCAAGTCCGTCGCCGTCAAGGCTCCGGGCTTCGGCGACCGCCGCAAGGCGCAGCTGGCCGACATCGCCGTCCTCACCGGCGGCCAGGTCATCTCCGAAGAGGTTGGCCTCAAGCTGGAGACCGCGGGCCTGGAACTCCTGGGCCAGGCACGCAAGGTTGTCGTCACCAAGGACGAGACCACCATCGTTGAAGGTGCAGGCGACGCAGACCAGATCGCCGGCCGCGTATCCCAGATCCGCGCCGAGATCGAGAACTCCGACTCCGACTACGACCGCGAGAAGCTGCAGGAGCGCCTGGCCAAGCTGGCCGGCGGCGTTGCAGTCATCAAGGCCGGTGCAGCCACCGAGGTTGAGCTCAAGGAGCGCAAGCACCGCATCGAAGACGCAGTGCGCAACGCCAAGGCAGCCGTTGAAGAAGGCATCGTCGCCGGTGGCGGCGTGGCCCTCATCCAGGCCGGCGCCAAGGCATTCGCCAACCTGCAGCTCTCCGGCGACGAAGCAACGGGCGCCAACATCGTCCGCGTTGCCATCGACGCTCCGCTGAAGCAGATCGCCTTCAACGCCGGCCTGGAGCCGGGCGTTGTGGTGGACAAGGTCCGCGGCCTGCCCGCAGGCCACGGCCTGAACGCAGCTACCGGCGAATACGTTGACCTGCTGGCTGCCGGCGTCAACGACCCCGTCAAGGTGACCCGCTCTGCCCTGCAGAACGCGGCCTCCATTGCTGGCCTCTTCCTCACCACCGAGGCAGTAGTTGCCGACAAGCCGGAGAAGAACGCTGCTCCTGCCGGCGGCGACGACATGGGTGGCATGGGCGGCATGGGCGGCTTCTAGCCTCCGTTTCCCCACGACGCACGACGGCGGTCCTCACCAAACGGTGGGGGCCGCCGCGGGCGTTTAAGCCGCCTTGCTCTATCACTTATGGTCCCTTCGCGGGCCTGTTGGCAACGGGAACTGATAGAGCATCAGAGGCGGGCGGGTGTCCATGGCCAGTCACCGGAGTCTGGCAGGATAGTGCAGTGACGATTACTGCAGCGGCTGACGGTTCGGCCTTGGGAAATCCCGGCCCGGCCGGATGGGCCTGGTATGTGAATGACGACTGCTGGCGCGCCGGTGGCTGGCCGCACGGGACCAACAACCAGGGCGAACTGATGGCTGTCCTGGACCTGCTCCGGGCCACGGCACATGTTCCCGGGGAAGACCTGCGGATCCTCTGTGACAGCCAGTACGTCATCAACTCGATCACCAAGTGGATGCCGGGCTGGAAGCGCAAGGGCTGGCGGAAGGCTGACGGCAAGCCCGTGCTGAACGTCGAACTGCTCAAGGAGCTCGACCGGGAACTGGCAGGCCGGAAATACACTTTCGAATGGGTCAAGGGGCACGCCGGGCACGACCTCAATGAAGCTGCCGACGAGCGCGCCCGTGCCGCCGCCACCGCATACCAGCAGGGCGTCGCGGCCCGGTCCGGCCCCGGCTTCCCGGGCGCCCACCCGCAGGCGGCGCAGCCGGCGTCGGCGACCGCGCCTGCTTCTGCGACCGCTCCCGCACCGGCGGCTACGCCCGCATCTGCGTCCACGACGCCGCTGCCCCGAGGTGCAGCGGACTACAATGTTCCGGACCTTTTCAGCCAGCTTGAGGACGATGAGCTCGGGGCCGGCGCGGGGCAGCCGGCCCATGCAGCGCCCGAGGCCCTCGTGGAGGAACTGGAGCGGGAACTGCTGGGCCCGCTGGTGCGCGGCGACATGGGCCGTACGGCTGTTTTGCTGCATCCCGATTTCATGGAGATTGGCAGCTCGGGCCGTGTGTGGGCCCGGGATGCGATGATGATGGCGCTGGAGGACGACCCCGGGGAGCGGACGGAGATCGAAGTGCTGTCTTCGGACCGCATCGGCACCAGCGCTGTCCTGCTGACGTACCGAAGCTTTGCCCGGTCGGGCACCACCCTGCGGACGTCCCTGTGGGTGCTGGACGGCGACCGCTGGCGGCTGCGTTTCCACCAGGGGACGCCCGAGGCCTAGAGCCGGCAGCCTGCGGTCGGCAGTCGGCCGGCTCCGCGGGGGTCAGCTGAAGCGCTGCGTGTTGCCCATTTCAGCCTGCGCGTAGGTATGGGCTGCGGACACCAGGGCGGCGTTGATCGAGGCCAGGGACGCCTCGACGCGTCCCTGGGTGATGGTCCATTCCGTGATGAGCGCCTGGAAGTTGGTGGCCGCTGAACCGCGCCACGAGCCCTGGAGCTCGTCCAGGCCGTACTTCATGGCCTGGACATCAGCGCTGATCCTGTCCATGGTGGCCTGCACGTTGGCGGATTTCAGCTGGAGAAGTTCGGTGTCCACCGAAATGATGCTCACGGCGCATTGCCCTTTCGCTGTATGGTGCAGCCTGCGCTGCGCGGCACGGAGGGGTTCCCGGCCGCTGCAACGAGCCTAGGAAGGCGGCGCACCGGCCCACCAGGGCAAAAACCTATATGTGGATAACCTGCGATTCGCTGAACGGCAGGCACACCACCAAGGTGGCGCCGCCGCCCGGCGTATCCTCCACGCGCACCGTGCCGCCGTGGGACCCGACGATCGCCGCCACAATGGCCAGTCCAAGGCCGCTGCCGCCGGTTTCCCGTGTCCGCGAGGTGTCCGCCCGGTAGAAGCGTTCAAAGACGCGCGCCGCGTCCTCGCCTGAAATGCCCGGCCCGTGGTCCCGCACCTCGATGACTGAGCTGCGCCCGCCGTCGGACTCTTCCCGGACGCCTACCGCCAGCTCGATGGGGCTGCCCTCCGGTGTGTACCGCAGCGCGTTGCCCACCAGGTTCCCCACCACCTGGCGAAGCTTCGCCTCGTCACCCAGCACGGGAGCGGGAGCCGCCGGGCCGCCGTCGAGCCCTGTCAGTGAAATGGCGCGCGTCCGGTCGCTGGCCTGGGTGTCCACCACGGCGTCGTGCGCCAGCAGCTGGAGGTCCACGGGCTTCTCCTGCAGCGGCCGCTGTTCATCCAGGCGGGCCAGGAGCAGGAGGTCCTCCACCATGGACCCCATGCGCTTGGCCTCGCTCTCGATCCGGCCCATGGCGGTGGCCACGTCCTCGTCGGTGGCCAGCGCCCCGTGCCGGTACAGCTCGGAGAAGCCCCGGATGGTTACCAGTGGGGTGCGCAGCTCGTGCGATGCGTCGGCCGCGAACCGTCGCATCCTTGCCTCCGATGCGGTGCGGGCGGCGAACGCCGTCTCGATGTGCGCCAGCATCGCGTTGAGGGAACTGCTTAACCGGCCCAGCTCGGTTCCCGGGTTTTCCATGTCCACGCGGCGGGAGAGATCCCCGGCGGCAATAGCAGCGGCGGTCTTCTCCACGCGCGCCAACGGCCGAAAGGCACGGGTCACGGTCCAGCTGGCAATCAGGGATGCCAGCAGCAGCGTCACCAGGCCCACGCCCGTAACCACCAGACTGGCGTGCTGGAGCACATCGTCCACGCTCCGCAGCGGCAGCCCGATGGCAACCACCGCCGTCGTTTGGCCGTTCTGGACCGGGACCGCGACAACGCGCCAGTTCTGCCCGTCCGTACCCCGCACCTGGTAGGGGACAGCGCCCCGGGCCTGGGCCTGCTCAACGGTGATGGCGTCGATGTCCGGCCGGCTCTCCTCATCACCGCCGAACGGGTAGGGGTCCTCCCCGGGCGCGAAGAGGATCAGCGAGTAGTCCGTGGGCACCATCGGATTGGGCGTCTGCAGCGGGGTGAAGGAGCGCTGCTTTCGGGCCAGGTCGACTGCGGCGTACAGCTTCTCGTCCACCTGCGCCTGCAGGTAACTGTGCAGCAGGGCCAGCGTGCCCGCTCCGGTCGCGGTCAGCGCGACAATGAGCAGGGCCATAATCATGGCCACCAGCTGCGTCCGCAGCGAGGCCGACTTCCAGCGGTCCAGCAACGTCAGCGCTTTTCTGCCGTCCGCAGCACGTAGCCTACGCCGCGCTTGGTCTGGATCAATGCCGGGGCGGCGGGGTCGATGTCCACCTTCCGGCGCAGGTAGGAGATGTAGGACTCCACGATGGAGGCGTCGCCGTTGAAGTTGTATTCCCAGACGTGGTCCAGGATCTGGGACTTGGAGAGCACCCGGTTGGGGTTCAGCATCAGGTAGCGCAGCAGCTTGAACTCGGTGGGGGACAGCTCAATCACGGTGCCGCCACGGCGCACCTCGTGGGCGTCGTCGTCGAGCTCCAGGTCATCCACCCGGATGACAGCATCGTCCTCGATCCGCGGCTGGGTGCGGCGGAGGACGGCCCGGATCCGCGCCACCACCTCATCCAGGCTGAAGGGCTTGGTGACGTAGTCATCACCGCCCACGGTGAGGCCGGTGACCTTGTCCTCGGTGTCGTCCTTGGCGGTCAGGAACAGGACGGGGAAGTGCTTTCCGGCGGCCCGGAGTCGGCGGGTCACGGTAAAACCGTCCATGTCCGGCAGCATGACGTCCAGCACCGCCAGGTCGGGGGCGTGCGTTTCAGCCGCGGCCAAGGCATCGCGGCCGTTCGCAGCGGAGACCACCTCGAACCCCGCGAAGCGCAGGGAGGTGGACAGCAGCTCACGGATGTTGGGTTCGTCATCAACAACGAGGAGCTTCGCCTCGGGCCCGTTCTTGTTCATGCTCCCATCATGCTCCCAGACTCTGGGAGTTTTCTGGATGCTCCATGGGAGAACTATCCAGGCAGCTGCACGTCCTTCGCGTCCATGATCCGGTACGCGTATCCCTGCTCGGCCAGGAATCGCTGGCGCTTGGCGGCGAATTCCTGGTCCAGGGTGTCGCGGGCCACCAGCGAGTAGAAGCGGGCTGCCCGGCCGTCCTTCTTGGGCCGTAGCAGCCGGCCCAGCCGCTGGGCCTCCTCCTGCCGGGACCCGAAGGACCCGGACACCTGGATGGCCACCGAAGCCTCCGGCAGGTCGATCGAGAAGTTGGCCACCTTGGACACCACCAGAGTCTGCATTTCCCCGGCGCGGAAGGCGTCGAAGAGCCTCTGCCGCACCTTGACCGGGGTGTCACCCTTGATCACGGGCGCGCCCAGGCGCTCGCCGAGCTCGTCCAGCTGGTCGATGTACTGCCCGATGACCAGCAGCTGCTCGCCCGCATGCCGGGCCACCAGCTGCTCCACCACGGCCGTCTTGGACTCTGAAGTGGAACAGAGCCGGTATTTGTCGGCGTCGTCCGCCATGGCGTAGGCAACCCGCTCGTCCCGCGGCAGGTCCACCCGGACCTCCACGCAGTCCGCAGGCGCAATGTAGCCCTGCGACTCGATGTCCTTCCACGGCGCGTCATACCGTTTGGGACCGATCAGGCTGAACACCTCGCCTTCGCGGCCGTCCTCCCGGACCAGGGTTGCGGTCAGGCCAAGCCGGCGCCGGGCCTGCAGGTCCGCCGTCATCCGGAAAATGGGGGCCGGCAGGAGGTGCACCTCGTCATAGATGATCAGGCCCCAGTCGTGCCCGTCCACCAGTTCCAGGTGCGGGTACACGCCGCCGCGCCGGGTGGTGAGCACCTGGTAGGTGGCGATGGTTACGGGCCGGACTTCCTTGACGGCACCGGAATACTCACCGATTTCACCCTCGGTAAGAGTGGTGCGTTTGAGCAGTTCGTCCTTCCACTGCCGCGCCGCCACCGTGTTGGTGACCAGGATCAGGGTGGTGGTGCAGCCGGTGGCCATGGCGGCCGCGCCCACCAGCGTCTTTCCGGCGCCGCAGGGCAAGACCACCACGCCGCTGCCGCCGGACCAGAAGTTTTCGCTGGCCAGCCGCTGGTAGGGCCGCAGGTTCCAGCCGTCCTCGGTCAGGGAGATCAGGTGCGGTGTGCCGTCCACGTACCCGGCCAGGTCCTCCGCCGGCCAGCCGATCTTCAGCAACAGCTGCTTGAGCTGGCCCCGCTGCGACGCGTGGACCACCACGGTTTCGCCATCGATCCGGGGCCCCAGCAGCGGCTGGATCTTCTTGGCCCGGACCACTTCCTCCAGGACGGGGTAATCATCGGTGCGCATCACCAGACCGTGCTGGGGGTCCTTTTCCAGCCGCAGCCGCCCGTAGCGGGACATTGTTTCGGCGACATCCACCAGGAGCGAGTGGGGCACCGGAAAACGGGAGTACTTCAGGAGGGTGTCCAGCACTTTTTCGGCGTCCAGTCCAGCCGCCCGGGCGTTCCATAGGCCCAGCGGGGTCAGCCGGTAGCTGTGCATGTGCTCGGGCGCCCGTTCCAGTTCGGCGAACGGCGCGATGGCGTGCCGGGCCTCGGTGGCCAGCTCATGGTCCACTTCGAGCAGGATGGTCTTGTCGCTTTGGACGATCAGGGGTCCGTCATTCACGCGGGCAGGTCCTTCACTGCCGCAGTTCCCCTGCGGCTTCAACGTCGATGATCCGGTGGACGGACAGTACGCGCTCGGTTTCCTTGGCAGGATCGAACACCCGGACGCGTCCGCCGCTCAGTGATAGCGGAACAACAATTTCCAGGCTGGCATTCCCCAGGCTGTCCACCACGTTCATGCTGATCCGCTGCTTGAGCCGGATGGCGCGCTGCAGCGTCTCCAGCCCCAGCTGGGTGGCGGCCTCGCCGCCGGCCCGCATTCCGTTCCAGGAAGGACCGACGACGACGGAACCGGCCTGGCGCAGCACGGCCAGTTGGGCGTCCACGTCCTCAGCCGGGGGAGCCATGCCGGGGGCCGTATAGACCGGGCGGGCGCCGTGCTGATGAGCGGGAGCCTTGCGCAGGCGCAGCGTGGGGTCCTCCATGCCGTCCACCGCGGGGGACAGGCCCAGACTGCGCAGGGCATGGGCAGTGTCACGGGGTGCGGCCATGGACAGCAGCACGGTGGGCGCGATCCGGACCAGGCCGAGCGCCGCCGCCTTGGGCCCGGCCAGCAGTTCCTCGAGCGCGGCCTCGTCCTCGCTCTGGATGAAGCTGGCGGCCTGGCCCACCCGCAGCCTTCCGTGGCGGGCGGCAGTATCCTCCACCAGGTACTGGAGCGGCTGCGGGACCGCTGTGGCGGAATGCTCGCGCAGGAACCCCAGCAGCCCTGCCGCGTCGTAACCCGAATCCAGGGCCCGGCGGACCGAATCCACGGAGAACCGGTAGATGGTGGCGGGACCCTGCCCCTCGGCGTCGGCCATCACCTGGAGCTTGCCCGCCAGCGCGGGAGACAGGTAGCCCGGCGCCACGGCGGTGAGGTCCGCCTGCAGGAGCACGTGGTTCAGCTCCGCCGGCAGATGCTCGCCCAGGATCGCCAGCGCTGCATCCGGGTCGTCCTGCGCCAGCGCGCTGCCCAGCTGGCTCAGGGCGCCGGAACCCACCAGCCCCAGCAGCTCGGCCTCGACCAGGACCCCGCGGATCAGCGAACTGAAGCGGCGGGCCATCCGGGGTTGGGACCACTCTGCCCGCTGCAGCACCGCGGCGGCGTCGAGCACCGGCGCGGCCCCGCCTCCGGAATCCGATCCGGCTGCCTCGGTGGTGAGCTCATGGAGGATTTCCAGGATGCGCTTGCGGACCACGGGGGCGTCCGGCCGCTGAGCTTCGGCGGACAGGGCCACGATGCTGCTCCCGGACGCTGTCCGCTGCGCGGCACCCGGCCCGCTGATCGGCTGCCCCACCAGCGAGGGGACGCGCTCGCTGGCCAGCCACGCATTGACCAGCCACAGCCACTGTTCCTGCCGGGGCAAGGCCAGCCACTCCAGCTCCGGAGGCTGGACCCACGACGAGGAATCCACGTCCAGCCGGATCAGTCCGGCCAGCCCGCACAGCTCCAGCAGCACGCCTGCCCGCGGCTGGTCCACCCGGAGCTGCTCGGCCAGCCTGCGCAGTTCACGGACCCCCACGCCGCCGCTGCGCAGCGTGGCCAGTGGCTGGTCCCGGACTGCCTGGAGCAGCTCACTTGCCAGCCGCAGGGTCTCTGCTATGGCGCCCAGGGCCGCGTTCCGGCGCAGCGCCGCGGTGGTCGTCCCAAGGCGGGGAACCGGAGGTGCGAGGGTGAAGTCGTCAATGATGGCCCCGCCCCGCAGCGACACCCCGACGCTGTGCGGCAGTTCCACGTGCGCCGCGTCCAGCGGCACCAACAGTCCGCGCGCCAGCAGCCAGTCCACGGGCCCGACGTCGGCGGGCTCGGTGAGCACGGACGCTTTCCGTTGCGCCTGGGGGACCGCACCCATGGCCCAGTTCCGGAATTTGGCGAGCAACGCCGTCGTGCGTTCCGGCGCGCTGGCGAGGATGTCCTGGAGCGCCGCCGGCGATGACGTCCAGTGCTGCAACGCGAGCGCCGCGTCCATGGGTGTGGTGGCTTCCTGGATGGCAACGCCACTGCGGTGCAGCTCCGAGACCAGCTGGACGGCACGCTGCGCAAAGGCCGGCTGGAGCCGGACCAGTTCCGTGTAGCTCCGGCCCAGGCCTGCAGGGTAGATGCCCACCACGTCCTTCAGGCTGCCCACCGGAAGGTAGAACCGCTGCCGCGCCGACGGGACTGGAACGCCGTGCGGCGGCTCTGCCCGGTGCACCAGCGCCAGGTCCTGCAGCGAGCCCAGGATCTGCTCCACCACGGCCACCGTGGACCCGGCGATCAGTTTACGGAGCCCTGCGGCGCACGCGCTGTGCCCGGTATCGGTGTTGGTGCACAGATGCAGCGTTTCCAGCACCTGCATCTGAGGCCGGCTGAGCCGCTCGAGGGCGCGCTGCACGCTGACACGCGCACTCGCGCGGGCGGCGAGGGCGGCGAAGTCGGGGACGGGTGGGGAGATGAGGTCCGGCCGCGCGGTGAACAGGGCCCGCAGCGCGTCGTCGCTGCGGCCCGCAAGGTCCTTGCTGAGCGCGCGAATAAGGGACATCAGTCCAACGTTACCGCTGGCCGGGCTTTCCCGCCCGGCGGCGGGCGGCCACGCTGTCCAGAACCAGGAACAGCATCACCAGGAACGCGGCCGGCAGCCCATACAACGCCGTATACGTGATCCACGCAGGGGAAGCGGAGCCGGCGAAAGCAAAAGCCATGACGGCGGCCACGGCGGCAAGGGACAGCACGGCGATAACGCCGGCCAGGATCATCAACGGACGCCGGTAGCGCGAGGGTGTCATGCAGGTAACGCTACAGCGGAGGAAGGGGCGGCCGTGAACGCCCTCGCCCGCGCCGGAGGAAAGCGGGATTAGGGCACCGGGCAGGATAACCTTGGAGGATACAGACCAACACGGTCCGCAGCCGCCATACCTTAAACCCGCACAACGCTGCGGATGCGGTGACGGCCGGCCGTGTCCCGAGAACGCAGAACGAAGAAGGTTGATTACGTGCCTACCGGCAAGGTCAAGTGGTATGACAAGGAAAAGGGCTTCGGCTTCCTCGCCGGCGAAGACGGCCAGGAAGTCTTCCTGCCCAAATCGTCGCTCCCTGAGGGCGTTACTGAGCTGAAGGCCGGCACCCGCGTGGAGTTCGGCGTCGCGGACGGCCGGAAGGGCGCCCAGGCGCTCGGCCTGCGCGTGCTGGACAAGACGCCGTCCATCGCCAAGGCCAAGCGGCCCAGCGCACGGGACCTTGCACCCCTGGTCCAGGACCTGGTGTCCGTGCTGGACAACCTGTCCGGCACCCTCTCGAAGGGCAAGTACCCGGAAGGCAACAAGGGCAAGGCCATCGCTGCCGCCCTGCGTAAGGTTGCCGACGAGCTGGACGTCTAGGCCCAGATGAACCCGGAAGCTGAACAGCCCCAGGCGGCGCCGGCGAAGGCCGCTGCCAAGCGCCGCGCCGGCGTCCCGGTGTGGCGTACCGGCAAGCCGGACGCCTTCCTGGCCGCTGCCGTGGACACTGCCAGGACGGCCATCGAGGGCATTACGGACGCCCGGACTATCGGCGAGCACCTCGCCGCCAAGAGCGAGGGCGACCGGCTGGTCACCCACCTGTTCGAGTCGAAGCTCCCCGGATACGCCGGCTGGCAGTGGTACGCCGTGCTCACCCGGAATTCGCGTTCCAAGGCGGTGACTGTGAACGAGTTGGGCCTGCTGCCGTCCGAGGACTCCATCCTCGCCCCAGAGTGGGTGCCGTGGGCTGAACGTGTCCGCCCCGAGGACGCGCAGGAGCAGGAGCCACAGGAATCACAGCCGCAGGAGGCGGCGGAGGAACCTTCCGCGCCGGCCGCCGGAGCTGACGCGGACGACGACGACGCACCGGAGGGCGGGGCTGCTGCACCGTAGCGGCTACGACCTTCCGGCATCACGACAAAGGCGGCGCCCGGGATGAACCCGGGCGCCGCCGTCGTACTTAAACGCTTGCGCTGCTACTTGCGCAGGCGCTCCACTACATAGTCGATGCTGGCCAGCAGCGCGGTGACGTCCGCGGGCTCGATGGCCACGAACGTGGCGAGGCGCAGCTGGTTGCGGCCCAGCTTGCGGTATGGCTCGGTGTCCACGACGCCGTTGGCGCGCAGGATCTTCGCCACCTGGGCGGCATCCACCGAATCGTCGAAGTCGATGGTGGCGATGACGTTGGAACGCTCGTCCGGGTTGACGACGAACGGCGTGGCGAAGTCCGAAGCCTCGGCCCACCTGTAGATCCGTCCCGCTGAATCCGCGGTGCGCGAGGCGGCGAAGTCAAGGCCGCCGTTGGCGTTGAGCCACTGCACCTGCGAGTCCAGCGTCACCAGCGTGGACAGCGACGGGGTGTTGTAGGTCTGGTTCAGGCGCGAGTTGTCGATGGCCGTCTGCAGATCCAGGAAGTCGGGGATCCAGCGGCCGCTTGCCTTCACGCGGGCCGCGCGCTCGATGGCGGCGGGGGAGAAGAGACCCAGCCAGAGGCCGCCGTCGGAGGCGAAGTTCTTCTGCGGGGCGAAGTAGTAGACGTCGCTTTCGGTCACGTCCACGTCCAGGCCTCCGGCGGCGGAGGTGGCGTCCACCAGGACCAGGGCGCCTTCGTCGGCGCCTGCGACGCGCTTAACCGGTGCGTAGACGCCGGTGGAGGTCTCGTTCTGCGGCCAGGCGTACGCGTCCACGCCCGCTTCGGCCTGCGGCGCCGGGCGGGTGCCGGGCTCGGACTTGATGATGGATGAGGCGTCCAGGAACGGAGCCTTGTTGGTGGCGGCCGCGAATTTGGAGCCGAACTCGCCGAAGGAGAGGTGCTGGGCCTTCTGTTCCACCAGGCCGAACGTGGCGACGTCCCAGAACGCGGTGGAACCGCCGACGCCGAGAACCACTTCATAGCCCTCCGGTGCGCGGAAGAAGCTGCTGAGGCCTTCCCGGACGGAGCCTACGAGGTTCTTCACCGGGGCCTGCCGGTGCGAGGTGCCAAGGATGGACTTCGAAGCCGCGGACAATGCATCGATCTGTTCCTGGCGGACCTTGGAAGGACCGGCGCCGAACCGTCCGTCCGCGGGCAGGAGGTCGGCGGGAATAGTGATGCTGTTGTCGCTCACAGGTGCTCCAGTTTCGGCATGGACGCGCATGGTCCGGGCGGATGATTGGCCTGCGGCCGGCTGCGGTGGCTCAGGCCCTCCTTATTCTGCCTGAACGGGAGTTCCGGCAGGAACCGCGTGCGTCATAGTCCAGCAAGTGAGACAGGCAGCCGGCAGCCCCCGGGCGACTATTCGGACAAATTCAAAATAGGCTAAGCTTTTCACCGGACCACGCCCGGCTGAAGGCGTTACGGTGGGACAACGCAAGGTACTGCGCTCGAGGAGCTGAGCTTGATGACGGATCTGATCGACACTACGGAGATGTACCTTCGCACCATCCTGGAGCTTGAGGAAGAGAACATCGTCGCCCTCCGTGCCCGGATCGCGGAGCGCCTGCGCCACTCGGGCCCCACGGTATCGCAGACCATCGGCAGGATGGAACGCGACGGACTTGTGGTGGTCTCCGGTGACCGGCACCTTGAACTCACCGAGACCGGCCGCAAGCGGGCCACCGAAGTCATGCGCAAGCACCGGCTGGCCGAACGGCTCCTGGCAGACGTCATCGGCCTGGACTGGGCGTACGTCCACGACGAAGCGTGCCGTTGGGAGCACGTCATGAGCGAGCGGGTGGAGCGGCGGATCTACGAACTGCTCAACCACCCCACGGAGTCCCCGTACGGCAACCCTATTCCGGGCCTCGACGCCCTCGGCGACCAGCCGGCGGCCGCCGGCAGCGGCCCGGTAGCCCCTGACGGCGCCGTGAGCCTGCTCGAAGCGATGAAGGGCTACCAGCCCGCTTCCGCCGTGGTCGTCAGCCGGCTTGCCGAACCCATCCAGGTGGAGCCCGAACTCCTCCTTCAGCTCGATGAGGGCGGAATCCGGCCCGGCGCCAAGGTATCGCTGGAACGGGTAGGGGACTACATCTCGGTACGGGTACCGGGGATTGAGGGCGCACTCGAACTGCCGCCCGAGGTGGCCGCGCACGTCTTCGTCACCGTGGTTTAGTGGCACTGCGCGAGTCGCTTAGTACCCCGCCGTGGCCCGGCCCACACGGTTATAACGGAATTGTTACTGACGGGCTTAAGCCCCTATAGTTAAAACCCGAGCGTTGATACACAAGCGTTACCTGATCCGGAGCCGAGCTCTGCCAGCGGATCAGGTGCACGAGTCATTTACTGGCAGAGGCGGGGGAACCACAACCGGCAGCGGGGGCTGCCTTGGGGTGAAGTCCGTCAGCAGCAAGCCTCTCCAGCAAATCCTCCCGGGATAGCTCTGTGCAGAAGTTTGCTTACGGCGGACCGGGTCTTTGAACTCTCTGACCCGAATCCGACAGCTAACTTCGCAGGCTTTCCAGAGAGGAAACCTTCTTTTGAGCATGCAGACCTCCAGGGGCCGGCGCCGCGCTGCGGGCCCCTCACCGACCCCCCGGGTTGTGGAAGTCATCTCCGCGGAGCGCCCCCGCGATCCCCACCGTGAAGCCCGCCGCCGGCGCGGCCCCTTCCGGCAGATCACGGAGTTCGCATCGGCGAGCGGTATCGGGCAGAAAGCCGGAATCGCCCTGGCGGCCACCGGCCTCGTCCTCACCGTGACTGTCCCGTCCACCAGCCCCGTGATGGCTACCAGTACCCCGGACGTAGTGCCCGCCGTTGCCGCCCAGCCTGCGCAGCAGCCGGAAATCTCCGCCGAAGCGGGAGCCCGCATCGACTTCAGCCGCTCCGCCGTGGTGACCAAGGCGGACCCGGACGGCAAGCTGAAACAGCTCCTGAGCGCCCAGTCTGCCGGCGCCGTCTCCCGCGCCGCCTCTGTCGGCAGCCTGGGGGCACCCTTGGCCAGCCTGACCATGGTCTCCCCGTTCGGTTACCGCGTGAGCCCCATCACCGGAGGCTACGGCGACTTCCACCGCGGCGAAGACTTCGCGGCCCAGTGCGGCACCTCTGTGCTGGCGGCCGCCACCGGTACCGTGACCTTCGTGGGCTGGCACGACTTCGGGGGCGGCAACCGCGTCGTCATTGACCACGGAAACGGACTTGAGACGACCTACAACCACCTCTCCGGCTTCAACGCCCAAGAGGGGCAGACTGTGGGCCGTGGCGATGTCATCGCCTACAGCGGAACCACCGGCGCCTCCACCGGCTGCCACCTCCACTTCGAGGTGCAGGTCAACGGCGAGGTTGTCGATCCCACCGGCTGGCTTTAGCCGGAACTGAGGGTTTACTCTCGCAACACGCTGAGGCCCCGTGACCTTAATGTGACATTGGTTATTAATTCCTGTACCGTCGTACACGCGTCAACTTTTCCGAAGTTGACGCTCTTGAGTGGATTGCCTAACTCTGCCACCGCTCAAGGTCCGTTCGCATTTCATCGTCTGGCAGGGGCGGGGGAACCAATTTTGGCCTTCTGTTTGTGGGAAGGCCTTGGGGTTAAGCCGTAAAAGCTTCCTAGGAAGCGCGCGGCCGGGTGACTCCCATCCGAATCCGACAGCTCACCTCGCAGGCACTGGGAGAGGCTATCCTTCGTGTCTTCACGTCATAATTCTGCGCGCCACCGTGCGCAAACGGTGCGCACCAACCCATTGGGCTCCGTGTCCAAGGCCGTTAGCGCCAATGCGGGGACCATGGGCCGCCAGGCCGCAGTCGTAGCAGCAGCTTCGGGCCTCATTCTGACCATGGGCCTGCCGGCCACGGCAGCGGACACCACCGCTGGTATTTCGGCCTCCACCGAGTCCGGAGCGCAGAACGCCGCCGTCATGGCCGCCCCCACCGCCACGGTTTCCTTCGAGCGTCCGGTGGTCAAGACCACCGCTGCTCCGGAGATCGAGCCGGTCCAGGTGCAGTCCACCTCCGAGGAAGAGGAGTCCACCACGGACTCCGCCGCTGAGACTGCATCAAGCGCAGTTGCCGGCGCTTCCACCTCCGGCATCGCCGGTATCGCCTACACCGGCATTGGCCGCCCGTACGTCTGGGGCGGCACCTCTCCCAATGGCTGGGACTGCTCGGGCTTCACGCAGTGGGTCTACGCCCAGGCCGGCATCAGCATCCCCCGCGTCAACGCATGGTCCATCATGACCCCCACTGCCGCCCCCAAGCCGGGCGATCTGGTGGTGCAGAACGGTGGTGCCCACGTGGGCATCTACGTTGGCAACGGCATGATGGTCAGCGCACTGAACCCCAGCCAGGGCACCCTGTTGCACGCCGTGGCCGCCACCGGCTCCTCGGTGTACTACACGCTCAACCCGTAGTTTCAGGAGGGCCTGCCCGCAGGCCCGGTTCAAACACGTATTTCGCCAATCAGCACATCCCCGTTTGGGAGGTGCCGGGGTACCCCCAAGATCCCGGCACGCCAAGCCCCTGGGCTGTTAATAGCGGTCTTGAGGAAATCGAAAGAGAGAACATGACTACTCGTGCTACCGCACGGCACCGCGCCGAGGTCACCAAGACCAACTCGCTTGCTGTCATTGCCAAGACCGTGGGCGACAATGCCGGCGGCATGGGCCGCCAGGCCGCAGTCATCGCTGCCGCCTCCGGCCTTGTCCTGACCAGCGGCGTCGCAGCCAACGCTGCGGACTCCAACGTCCAGCGCGATTCGGCCCCGGCTTCGGCCCTGACAGTCGAGTCCGCTGTGGATGCGCCCATTTCGGCGGCGTCCACCATCTCCATCAGCTTCGAAAAGCCGGCCATCACCACCGAAGCTGCTCCCGTTGTGGAGGAAGAGCCCGTTGTCGAGGTGCAGGAAGCCGAGCCGGCTCCCGAGCCCGAGGCAGCAGCGCCGGTGACGGCCACGGTGACGGCTTCCGCGCCGGCGGCCCCGAAGGCTTCCGCCAGCGGCAAGGGTGCAGCCATCCTCTCCGCTGCATACGCCCAGCTTGGTGTTAGCCAGGACTGCACCATGCTGGTGACCAACTCCCTGGCCGCCGTGGGCATCAACTTCCATGACTGGCCTGCCGGCTACCTCTCCCTGGGCCGCACGGTCAGCGCAGCCGAAGCGCAGCCCGGTGACCTCATTTACTACGCCGACGGCGGCGCGGGCGTAGCCCACATCGCTGTTTACGCCGGCAACGGCCAGGCAGTGCACGGCGGCTACAACGGCAACCAGACCGTGGTCTTCAGCGCGAACGTTGGCTCCGGCCCCGTCTTCATCCGCGTCGACTAGCATCGGCCTCGGCCGGCGACACCGGCAGCCGACAGCTCACCAGAAGCCCTCCTCCTCACGGGGGAGGGCTTTTGCGTGCCCGCATTTCCGTGCCGGATTAGCTGATGACGCAAATCTTTGTTTACTCTGGTGGTGTCGATCCATAGCCCGGACATGCCGAGGGCAGCCGGCCCTCGTGCCCCTGACGGGTGCGGCCGTGAAGAGGTACGTGCATGCGCACTCTCGTTCTGAATGCTGGATATGAACCGCTGGCGGTTATCACTTTCCGCCGGGCGCTGGTGCTTGTGCTCACAGGCAAGGCAAGCGTGGTGGCCGAGGGGGACGACCCCGTCGTGGGGCCGCAGGAAATCCTGGGCCGCCCGTCCGTGATCCTCCTCAACCGCTACATCCGGCCCCGGTATAACCAGTCCACCGCCGTCAGCCGGCGCGGAGTGCTGCGCCGGGACGGCCACCGTTGCGCGTACTGCGGCAAGGCGGCCCACACCATCGACCACGTTCAGCCCAAGTCACGCGGCGGCGCCGATTCCTGGGAGAACCTGGTGGCTGCGTGCCTGCGCTGCAACAACGCCAAGGGGGACCACACCCCCGCGGAGATGGGGTGGAAGCTGCGGTTCGTTCCCGAGCCCCCCCATGGGACCATCTGGCAGATTAAGGAACTCGAGAAGCCTGCGCCCGACTGGGATCCCTTCCTCCTTCCCGAACGCGCTGCCTGACACTTTCGGCACCGCCGTGCTGCCATTAGCTAGGGTAGGGGAGTGGACAACCAGCACGCCTTCGATGCCGTTATCCTGGCCGGCGGGCGCTCCTCCCGGCTGGATGGGACGCCCAAGCAATCGTTGGTTTACGACGGCGGCACCCTCCTTGAGCGCGCGCTGCAGGCTGCGGCAGGGGCTTCGCGCAGGGCAGTGGTGGGCCCGGACCCGGGGATGCTGCCGCCCGGCGTCCTGTGCTGCCGCGAAGATCCTCCCTTCGCAGGTCCGGCGGCCGCGATCGGGGCTGGATTGGCGGCCCTTGCCGATGACCCGGCCCTGGCGCCGGCGGCCTTTACCCTGGTCCTCGCCTGCGACATGCCGCGCGCTGAAGCCGCCGTCGTGTGCCTTCTCGCGGAACTTGCCGCGCCGGCGGAGGTCCCCGACGGCGTGGTCGCCGCCACCAGGGACGGCAGGATGCAGCCCTTGGCAGGTTTTTATCGCACGGCTGCGCTACAAAACGCGGTGGACGCCCTGTCGGCCGAAGGGGCGCTAACCAACGCGTCGGTGCGCTCGCTGCTTGCTAGTCTGGACCTGCAGCTTGTCACCGTCCCCGCCGGGTCCACCACTGATGTGGACACCTGGGATGATGCCGCCGCACTAGGAATTGCCGCCGGTCCCGGCCCACAGCCCGGGACCGGCGCGGCAGCAGACAACTTGGGAGGCAGTCCGTGAAAAGCCAGGAAGAAACCCTCGAGGAATGGTGCAGGTCCCTGCTCCAGGCCTATGAACTGGAGGATGTCCAGGTGGACATCAACGCCATCCTGAGCCTTGCCGGAGTCGCGGCCCACTCGGTGGTGCGCCCGGCAGCGCCCCTCACCACATTCATCGCCGGACTGGCCGCGGGCCTCTCCACCAGCGAGGGCCGCACCGTAGATGCCGCCGCGATGGAATCCGCCCTGTCCGTGGCCAAGAAGCTGGCAGGCGCCTACGATGCCGAAGCGCCGGAGACTCCCGGAGAATGACCGGGGAAACCCAGGGGGAAACGGCGGACTACGGACACCACCACGCGGCACACACATGGGCCGAAGCGCGGCAGGCCGCCTTCGACGCGGCCGGGCCCATCCCCGCAGGACCCGTCGCGCTTGAACTGGCGCTGGGCCGGCGGCTGGACCGGGACGTCGTGGCGCTGCAGGACATGCCCCACTACGCGTCATCCGCCATGGACGGCTGGGCAGTCAACGGCACCGGACCTTGGATCACCACCGAGCCGGGCACCCGGCTGGCTCCTCACCAGGCCAGCCCCATCGCCACGGGCGGGCTCATCCCGCCCGGCGCCAAGGCCGTGCTCCGCACCGAAAGCGCGGTCCTGGCCAAGGACGAGGACGGTCTGCCCATCCTTACCACCGGCGGCAGCGCCCGGCCGGGGGAGCCGCGGACCGGCCAGCACGTCCGCAAGGCCGGCGAGGAAGCCCAGGAAGGGGACGTCCTGGTCAAAGCCGGCGTGGTCCTGAACCCGGCCCACCTGGCACTGGCCGCCCTGGCCGGCTATGACGAACTGCAGGTCCAGGGCAAACCCGTGGTCCGGCTCATCCTCACCGGTTCAGAGGTGGTGGAGCACGGCGTTCCCGAGCCGGGCACGGTCCGCGACACTTTCGGCCCCCAGCTCCCTGCCGTGGTGGAGATGCTCGGCGGCATCCCGGGCGGACGGCAGCGGATCGGCGACTCGTATGAGGAGTGGCTGGCCGCCCTGGAGGACGTTGTCCCGGAGGCGCCGGGCGCGCCCGGGCTGCCGGCCGACGTCGTCATCACCACTGGCGGCACCGGCCGCTCCGGCACCGACCACCTCCGCCGGGCCGTAGCCGAGCTTGGTGGCCGCCTGGTCATTGACGGCGTTGCGATGCGGCCGGGACACCCGGCCGTGCTGGCGGAGCTGCAGGACGGCCGGTTTGTGATTGGCCTTCCCGGCAACCCCCTCGCCGCCATGATGGCGCTGTCCACCGTGGGCGCGCCGCTGCTGGCAGCCTTGGGACACGGCACGCTGCCGGAGGTCCAGGAAGTTCCCTGCGGCACGCTGATCGACCCCGAGCCTGGCCGGACCAGGCTGATGCCCTACCGCCTGCTCTACGGCATGGCGTCCCCGGCCCAGCACACCGGGCCGGGGATGATGCGGGGCCTCGCCGCGGCGGACGGCGTCATGGTGGTGCCCCCGCACGGGGTGCAGCTGGGCGAGATGGTGCCGGCCTTCGCGCTGCCCTGGGGCCCGCCCATTCCGGCGGCACCTGACCCGGACGCCAAATCGAAGACCAGGATCCCGAAAGCCAGGACGGCGAAGGACGGCACCGGCAAGGACGCCAAACCCGCCGGCCCCGTGGACTGGAGCGCCCTCCTTGGCTGAGCAGTGCTTACCGGGTGACGGCGGCTCGCCGGCTGCCGGGCGTTTGCCGGCTGGACGGCGCTTGGACCGCGGGCCCTGCCGTTGCCATGATGGAGGCATGAACGGAAGAAACTGGCCATGGGACGCGTGACGCAGCGCCGCAAGGTGCATAAATACGTCTTGGACGGCAGCCCCCAAGCCCTGGAGTTCCCGGTCCGGCACCGCGAAGATGTGCTGGCTGTCGAAGAGCCGCTGGAGATGCGCCTGGACAGCCTCTCCTACTCCGTGACCATGCGCACCCCGGGAGACGATTTCGACCTCGTGGCCGGCTTCCTGGTGGCCGAGGGCATCATCTGGGAGCCGGAACAACTCGTCTCCCTCCGCTTCTGTGCCGGCGAAGACGAAAACGGGATGCAGACCTTCAACGTGGTGGAGGCCCAGCTCCGGCCGGACGTGCCGCGGCCGGCCACCGGACGGAACGTCTACACCTCCAGCGCCTGCGGCATTTGCGGCACGGACTCCGTGGACGCGGTCCGGAAATCCTCGCACTACAGTCCGGAAGCGGATCCGCTCAGCATCGGCGCGGACGTCCTGGCGTCCCTCCCCGCCCTGCTCCGCAAGTCCCAGCGCCTCTTCGACAACACGGGCGGAGTGCACGCTGCCGGACTTTTCCGGATAACGGACGACGGCGGCGCGCAGCTTTTGTGCCTCCGCGAGGACGTGGGGCGCCACAACGCGGTGGACAAGGTGGTGGGCTGGGCCCTCCGGGAAGGGCTGCTCCCGCTGCGCGGGACCGTGCTGCAGGTGTCCGGGCGGGCATCCTTCGAGCTGGTGCAGAAGGCGGCCCTCGCCGGGATCCCGGTCCTCTCCGCGGTCAGCGCCCCGTCCAGCCTTGCCGTGGAGCTGGCCGAAGCCAGTGGCATGACGCTGGCAGGCTTCAGCCGGGGCACCAGCCTCAATGTCTACTCCGGGGACGCCCGGGTGCGATTGGCACCTGCCGGTGCGCCGCCGTCGTAATCCCCATCGGCAACACTCTTGAATCCGGGGATCCGCGGATCCGCGCCGGGCAGGGGTGCTGGTGCTTGGTTATCCTCCGGCCAGCCGGTAGATTTTTCCATCGAATGGACATCGCGGTCCCACCCAAGTCTAAAGAGGCCCCTATTGCATGACGACCGACGGATCACGGAAGTCCGGCTGGAGCGGTTCGTCCGCGAACGGATCAACCCTGCGGTCTACACGCGGATGGTGCCGCTGGAACTGAGCAGCTGGGAGGCCCCCGGGGAACCTGTCCCCGCTCTGGAGGCCATGCGGCAGGAATTCCGCCCGCAGGAACACGGTGCTCCGTGGGGCAGGCCGTGGAGCACCACGTGGCTCCGGCTCCAAGGCGAGGTGCCAGAATCCTGGGGCAGCCGCGCGGACACCGCCGTTGAGGTCGTGGTGGACTTGGGCTTCACCCTGGAAGCGCCGGGATTCCAGTGCGAAGGCATCGCCTGGCGTGCGGACGGCACCATCATCAAGGCGATCTCGCCCCGGAACCAGTACATCCCCCTGAAGCTGCTTGGCAGCGGGATGGCCGTGGACTTCTACGTTGAGGCGGCGGCCAACCCGGACGTGGCCGGGGGCTGGACCTTCGCCGCAACCCCCTACGGGGACAAGGCAACCGCCGGAACCGCGCCGCAATACCGGTTCGGGAGGATCGGCATCGCCGAGCTGGACAAGACCGTGTGGGAACTCCAGCAGGATGTGTGGACCCTCGCGGGACTGATGAAGCAGCTGCCGCTGGAGCTGCCCCGGCGGCACCAGATCCTCCGCGCCCTGGAACGCATGATGGACATCATGGACCCCGACGATGTCGCCGGCACTGCCGCCGCAGGGCGGGAGGAGCTCGCGGATGTCCTGGCCAGCCCGGCCTACGCGTCCGCGCATCAGCTGGTGGCCACCGGGCACGCCCACATCGACTCTGCCTGGCTTTGGCCGGTCCGCGAAACCATCCGCAAATGCGCCCGGACGTTCTCCAACGTGGTGGCTCTGATGGACGAGGACCCGGACTTCGTGTTTTCCTGCTCGTCAGCCCAGCAGTTTGCATGGATCAAGGAGTACTACCCGGAGCTGTTCACGCGAATCCGTGAAAAGGTCCGCTCGGGCCAGTTCGTGCCCGTCGGCGGCATGTGGGTGGAATCGGACACCAACATGCCCGGTGGGGAGGCGATGGCGCGCCAGTTCGTGGAGGGCAAGGGTTTCTTCCTGTCCGAATTCGGCATTGAGTGCCGGGAGGCCTGGCTGCCGGATTCCTTCGGCTACTCCGGGGCGCTGCCGCAGATCGTGAAATCCGCCGGCAGCCGCTGGTTCCTCACGCAAAAGATCTCGTGGAACCAAACCAACCGGATGCCGCACCACACGTTCAACTGGGAGGGCATCGACGGCACCCGGCTCTTCACGCACTTCCCGCCCGTGGACACGTACAACGCCGAACTCAGCGCCCGCGAGTTGGCGCACGCCGAACGTAACTACCGGGACCACGGCCATGGCAGCGTGTCGCTCGTGCCGTTCGGCTATGGCGACGGCGGCGGCGGACCCACGCGCGAAATGCTCGCCGCCGCACGGCGCAGTGCAGGCCTTGAAGGCTCTCCAAAGGTGCGGATCGGTTCGGCCGAGAGCTTCTTTCGCCAGGCGGAGGAGGACTACCAGGTGCTGCCCGTCTGGGTGGGCGAAATGTACCTTGAGCTCCACCGCGGCACCTACACCAGCCAGGCGCGCACCAAGCAGGGCAACCGGCGCGGCGAACACCTGCTGCGCGAGGCCGAACTGTGGTGTGCCACGGCGGCCGTCCGCGCTGGCTTTGCCTATCCTGCAGCCGAGCTGAAGCGGCTCTGGCAACTGGTCCTCCTCCACCAGTTCCACGACATCCTGCCGGGCAGCTCCATCGCCTGGGTGCACCGCGACGCCGAACGCAACTACCAGGCCATCGCCGCGGACCTCGAGGCCCTGATTGGCCAAGCCGTGGCTGCGATGCTGGGGCCCGGCAACACTACATTCCTGCTGAACGCGGCCCCGCATGCCCGCGACGGCGTTGCCGCGCTGGGCGCCGCGGTGCCTGCCACGGCGGCAGCAGCGGCCACGGTCAGCGCGGCCGCCGCCCCCCAGCTGGGCGGCTATGTCCTGGACAATGGCGTGATCCGGGCCGTGATCGATGCCGACGGCCTGCTGGTGTCCCTGACGGACTACGCCAGCGGCCGCGAAGCCATCGCGCCGCGGGAGCGCGGCAACCTGCTGGAACTGCACCGGGATACCCCCAACGAATGGGACGCCTGGGACATCGACGAGTTCTACCGCCGCAACGTCACGGCGCTGGTCGCCGCAGAGTCCGTCAGCGTGGCGGAGGACGGGTCATCCGTGCGGGTGGTCCGGACCGTGGGAGCATCGGCCATCACCCAGCTGATCACGCTGGCACCGGGCAGTCCCTCCCTGGCCATCACCACTTCGGTCGACTGGCACGAACGGGAAAAATTGCTCAAACTCGGCTTCCCGCTGGACGTCCGGGCGGACCGGTCGGCTGCGGAAACGCAGTTCGGCCACGTCCTGCGCCCCACGCACACCAATACCTCGTGGGAAGCAGCGAAGTTCGAAATCTGCGCCCACCGCTGGATCCACGTGGGCGAGCCGGGCTACGGCGTGGCCATTTCCAATAATTCCACGTACGGCCACGACGTCACCAGGGCCATCAGGGAGCACGACGGCGGCACCACCACCAACGTGCGCCTCTCGCTGTTGCGTGCTCCCAAGTTCCCGGACCCGGGGGCCGACCGCGGACAGCATGAGCTCACCGTCACCATCCGTCCGGGGGCCGGCATCGCCGATGCGGTCCAGGAGGGCTACCGCACCAACCTGGCGCGACGGCTGGTGCGGGGTGCGGCGCCCGTGGAACCGCTTGTTGCCGTGTCCAGCCCGGCGCTGGTGGTTGAAGCGGTCAAGCTGGCCGAGGACGGGTCAGGGGACGTCATCGTCCGGCTCTACGAATCGTTGGGCGGGCGCGCCCGGGGCACTGTCACGGCAAACTTCCCGGCCCGGGGAGTCCGGACGGTGGACCTGCTGGAGCGGGACATCGCGGTGCCCGGCATGGAGGTGCTGGAAGGTGCCGGCGCACTGGGGAGTATCGCCGGCGGAGCGGTGGCGGCGGACCTGACGGTGCGACCGTTCCAGCTGGTGACGCTGCGCTTTGCGCGGTAACCGAAGCCAAGAAAGAGGATCCGCCTGAGAACAGAGGCTTGTTCGCAGGTACGTGCCGTCAAGGTCCGGATCTGCGAACAACCTCTGATTCGGGGGAGGCCGTGAATCCTGCCGTTAAAAAAGGCTGAGTGGGGGCGGTCCCCAACGGCCGCCACCACTCATCCCCCCAATTGTGCGAAAGCATGCGGGGCCACCCCGGCGTCCAAGAATTTCTCCCCGTTCGCAAGACGCCATTTGCCCCGCTTTCACACATTCATGATTGAATCACATTCTAATGATTTTGTGAAAGTGCTTGGGGTTACTTTTCAGTAGATTTCCTGGCCACGGCTTGGCGCGTGTTCAGGACCTTCGCCACCCAGATCAAAGCGAGCCCCACCACGTAGCAAAGCACCGCGGTGTAGTTCACCAGGTATTTGAGCTGGCTGAGTTCCGGCGGCACCACCGGGAACAGCAGGGTCAGGGCGATGGCTACCCCTCCGGTGCCCAGCAGGAAGGCAGCGACCCGGACCAGGACGGGCAGGCGGCTACGGACGGCGCGCACCATGGCAGGCAACAGCACCAGGGATACGTAGGCGGGGTACGCCCGGCCGGCAGCGCCGTAATACTCCACCAGCACGGCGTTGCGTTGATCCTTGTGGGCCTGCGCCACCATTCCGGCGGAGGATCCCGCCGTGTCCATCAGGAGGAACACCGCCACCAGCACCAGCGAAACCGCCAGGAGGACCAGCATGCCCACGCGCCCGGTAATCAACCGGTAGGCATCCTGGGCCCCGAAGCCCCGGGTCACCCGGATTCCCACGAAGTAGATGGCCGCGAAGATGATGAAGCGCAGCAGCAGGTTGCTGTAGTTCATGCCGCCGAGGGCCTGGTCGATGGCTACGTACGGGTCATGGATGCTCAGCAGGGTGGCCAGCGTCATCAGGAAGAAGATATAGAACAGCGAACGGTTCTGCCCGCGGAGCGCGCTGGGCATGCGTGCGGCGGCGACCATGCCGCACGTGGCCAGTGTTGCCCACTGAATGAATTCGATCATCCCAGGTTCTCCCATATCTGTTCCGTCTGCGCGGTGTCATGCTCCTGCCGGCGCAGGACCTTGCCGAGTGCCTGCAGCCGTTCCCCGGCGAGGGCGGTGAGGTCGCCGTCGGACATCGCGTCCACGGCCGCCTGCCGGGCATCCGGCGGCCAGCCCGCCTCGGCCTCCGTTACCAGGCCGGTCGCCACCAGCCCGCCGGCCGGTCCCACCCCCGCTGCCAGGGACGTGGCAACGGCCAGTTCCGGCGACAGCCGGTTCGCGGTGAGCTGGGCGGAAAAGTTCTGGGGCGCGACGCCCGTGGCGGCGGACACGCGGTGCCGTAATTCGCCGTCGTCAATGGCATCCACCCAGTTCCGCACCGAGGTGGCGTGCGGGGCGGGCGTGAGCGACGGTGGTCCCGCCGAACCGTGCGGGCCGGCGGCCTGCGCGGTGTTCTCCGCCGTGGTCTCTGCGGTGCGGGCCAGCACGGCGCGAAGGAGGTCAGGAGTGGAGACCTGGCTGACCAGCTCACCGTGCGTCGGCGGCTGCGGCGGCCCGGCCAGGCTGCGGTAGGCGTCAAACCCGGCCAGCGCCGCCACGGGATTCAGGCCATAGGCGCGACTGATGGCCACGACGGTTGTCTCCGCCACCTTGCCGCGCACCAGCTGCTGGGCGAGGGTGGTCCGTTTGATCCCGGAAACCCGGCAGATGTCCGCCGTGCTCGTATCGGGGGCAATGCCCTGCAGCCAGCGCTGGAAGGCCTTGGCGGGTACGGGCATGGAGGGCTTCCTGGACGACTGGTGGGTGCAATGATTTTACCGCGTCACGGCTTCGACGATTTTACCCCCACGGGTGTTTCGACTATTCTTAATTGCTGAGCCCGTTGGTCCGTACACCCCCCAAGTCCGGACCAGCGGGCTCTTTCACGTCTGCGGCCCGGACGTCCGCTCCCCGCTGCGAGCACCCCTTGCCCGGCACTGTCCCGCGGACCCGGCCGGACGACATCAATGAAGGAACAGACCCATGACAGCGACGCTCGTAGCCAAGGACATCTCCGGCGGGCATGACCACCGGCAGCTGTTTTCGAACCTTTCCCTGACGGTTGCGCCTGGGGACGTCGTGGGTGTGGTGGGCGCCAACGGCGCCGGGAAATCAACCCTGCTGCGCATCCTCGCGGGTGTGGACCAGCCCCAGGCTGGAACCGTCAGCCTGGCGCCCTCGGATGCCTTCGTGGGCTGGCTTCCGCAGGAACACGAACGGACCGCGGGCGAGACAGTGACCGGCTACATCGCCCGGCGCACCGGCTGCGCGCAGGCCACGGTGGAGATGGAAACCACCGCCGAGGCGCTGGGCAGCGGGGCACCGGGCGCAGACGATGATTACTCCCGCGCGTTTGACCGCTGGATGGCCTCCGGCGCCGCCGACCTGGAGGAGCGGATACCCGCCGTCCTGGCGGACCTTGGCCTTGACACCGGCGCCGATGCAGAGATGACGGGGCTTTCGGGCGGGCAGGCCGCGCGTGTGGCGCTCGCGGCACTCCTGCTCAGCCGGTTCGACGTGGTGCTGCTCGACGAGCCCACCAACGATCTTGACCTGGCGGGGCTGGCCAAACTGGAGGACTTCGTCAAGGGACTCCGCGGAGGCGTGGTGTTGGTTAGCCACGACCGTGAATTCCTGGCCCGCTGCGTCACCACCGTGGTGGAGTTGGACCTCGCCCAGAATGCCGTGGGAGTTTACGACGGCGGCTACGACGCCTTCCTCGAAGAGCGCGCCGTGGCGCGTCGGCACGCACGCGAAAAATATGAGGAGTTCGCCGCCACCAAGGCGGACCTGGTCTCGCGTGCCAGGACCCAGCGCGAATGGAGCTCCCAGGGCGTCCGGAACGCGATGAAGAAAAACCCGGACAACGATAAAATCCGCCGGGCCGCCAGCACCGAGTCCTCGGAGAAGCAGGCCCAGAAGGTCCGGCAGATGGAGTCCCGCATCGCCCGCCTCGACGCGGTGGAAGAGCCCCGCAAGGAATGGCAGCTTCAGTTCTCCATCGGCCAGGCGCCCCGGTCCAGCTCCGTGGTGGCAACACTCCGCGATGCCGTGGTGCGGCAGGGCGGCTTCACCCTGGGCCCGGTCAACCTGCAGTTGAATGCTGGCGACCGGATCGGCATCACCGGTCCCAATGGGGCCGGCAAGTCCACCCTGCTCCGGCTGCTCCTGGGCGCGACTGCACCCGATTCGGGCAGCGCAGCCATGGGAGCGTCGGTGGCCATCGGCGAAATCGACCAGGCACGAAACCTGTTGGCCGGCGACGAAAGGCTTGCGGACGCCGTCGGAAATGTCCTGGTGGACCTGACACCCGCGGAAGTCCGCACACTGCTGGCCAAATTCGGACTCAAGGCGGACCACACGGAACGGGCGGTGGACTCGCTCTCGCCCGGCGAGCGGACCCGGGCCGCACTGGCCTTGCTGCAGGCCCGCGGGGTCAACCTGCTGGTCCTGGACGAACCCACCAACCACCTTGACCTGCCCGCCATCGAACAGCTCGAGGAGGCGCTGGAAAGCTATGATGGCGCGCTCCTGCTGGTGACGCACGACCGCCGCCTGCTGGAGAACGTCCGCCTGGATGTACGTTGGGCAGTGGACAACGGACAAGTAACGGAGCAGCAGCAATGAGCATGGACCGCGTCGCCTGGCATTCGCTTTACAACATCAGCACCGCGAAGAGCCGCTCCCGGCCGTTCTCGAAGGCAACACTCAAGCGCGTCCTCGGTTTCGCCCGGCCGCACCGCGGCAAGCTGCTCGCCTTCGTCGCCCTCTCCGTGGTCATGGCGTTTCTCGCCGTGGCCACCCCGGTGCTCGCCGGACAGGTGGTGGACGCAATCGTGGCCAAGGCCCCGGCCGGCGAGGTGGTCCGCCTGGCCGTGCTGATCGCCGTCGTGGCCGTCGCCGAGGCCGGGCTGGGCCTGGTGAGCCGCTGGCTGTCCTCCACCATCGGCGAGGGCGTCATCGTGGACCTGCGGACCCGGGTGTTCGACCACGTCCAGAAGATGCCCATCGCGTTCTTCACGCGAACCCGCACCGGGGCGCTGGTCAGCCGCCTGAACAACGACGTCATCGGCGCCCAGTCGGCGTTTGCCGGCACGCTCTCCGGCGTGGTGAGCAATGTGGTGGCACTGGTCCTCACCCTGGTGGTCATGCTGGGAACGTCCTGGCAGGTGACCGTGCTGGCCATGGTCCTGCTGCCCGTGTTCCTTGTTCCGGCGCGCCGGATGGGGTCCCGGCTGGCGGACCTGCGCCGCGAGGCCGCCGAGCACAACGCCACCATGGGCACCCAGATGACCGAACGGTTCTCCGCCCCCGGCGCCACCCTGGTCAAGCTGTTTGGCCGGCCAGCGGACGAATCCCGCGAGTTCGCGGTGCGGGCCGGCCGGGTCCGCGACATCGGCGTCCGCACCGCGATGCTGCAGTTCACGTTCGTCACCGCCCTGACCCTGGTGTCTGCGCTGGCCCTGGCCCTGGTGTATGGGCTGGGCGGCTGGTATGCGATCACTGGCCAGCTGGCGGCTGGCGACGTGGTGGTCCTCGCGCTCCTGCTGACCCGCCTGTATGCCCCGCTCACCGCGCTGTCCAACGCCCGGGTGGAAATCATGAGCGCCCTGGTCAGCTTTGAACGGGTCTTCGAAATCCTGGACCTCAAGCCGCTGATCCAGCAGAAGCCGGACGCCGTGGCGGTCCCAGCCGGACCCGTCTCCGTGGAGTTCGACGACGTCCGGTTCGCCTACCCCTCCGCGGACAAGGTCTCGCTGGCCTCCCTCGAGGAAGTATCCACCCTGGATACCCGCGGCGGCGAGGAAGTGCTGCACGGCATCAGCTTCCGGGTGGAACCGGGCCAGACCGTCGCCCTCGTGGGTTCCTCCGGGGCGGGCAAGTCCACCATCGCGCAGCTGCTCGCCCGCCTCTACGACGTGGATTCGGGGGCCGTGCGCCTGGGCGGGTCCGTGCCGGGAACGGGCCTGGACCTCCGGGACACTACCTTCGATTCCCTGCGCGACACCCTGGGCATGGTGACACAGGACGGGCACCTGTTCCACGAAACCATCGCCTCCAACCTGCGCCTGGCCCGGCCGGACGCCACGGAGGAGGACATGTGGGAGGCCATCCGGCAGGCCCGCCTGGAAACCATGATCCGGTCCCTGCCGGACGGGCTGGAAACCGTGGTGGGGGAGCGCGGCTACCGGCTCTCCGGCGGCGAGCGGCAGCGGCTCACGATTGCCCGGCTGCTGGTGGCCCAGCCGCGCGTGGTCATCCTGGACGAGGCAACGGCAGCCCTGGACTCCACGAACGAGGCCGCCGTGCAGGCCGCCCTCGGTGCTGCGCTGGAAGGACGGACGGCGCTGGTGATTGCCCACCGGCTGTCCACGGTGCGGGCAGCCGACGCCATCCTGGTGGTGGAGGACGGCAGGATCGTAGAGCAGGGCACGCACACCGAACTCCTCGCCGCGGACGGACGCTATGCGGAGCTGTACCGGACGCAGTTCGCCGAGGCCGCCGCAGTGGCGGAGGAAGCGGTGCCGGAGCTGTAGGGGACGGGCGGCCTACGGTTTACTGAGCCCGGGCAGGATATGGTCCGTGAGCAGCGGCGCCAGATCCTGCGTGGGCGGGGCTGCCGGGTCCAGCCAGCGGATCTCCTCGATCTCGGCCGACGGGTGGGCCGTCCAGGTTCCCGGGGCCCTGAAGACCGTAGCCTCGATGTCCGTTGCGGCCTCGTTGGCGGCGTCTGCGATCCATACGCCCAGCAGGTCCAAAGCTGCAGGGTCCAGGACGATCCCCACCTCCTCTGCCAGCTCCCGTGCTGCGGCCTGGGCTGCCGACTCCCCGGCTTCAGGCTTGCCGCCGGGGTGCATGAACATCCCGGTCCCGCGTTTGCGGACGGTCAGCAGCCGGCCGGCGTCGTCGAAGACGCAGACGGCGGAGACTACGATCCGATCCTTCACGCGTCTTCCGTTCGGGTGAGGCGGGACGTGAGCAGCAGGTCCTTCCGCGGACCCGTCACATCCCAGCGGTAGCTGAATCTGTGGCCGCCCTCGAAGATATACGTCACACGGTATGTGTCGGGATCGCACCAGTGCCGGTCCAGATTGGCCTCCGCGGAGAAGCTCATCCGGTGGAAGGGGCGGCCGTCCGGAAAGAACACGTCCAGTGCGTCCGGGCGCCCGGACGGGCGCAGAAGATACTCGCGGAAGGCGGGCCCTGCGAAAGAAGGCCAGCGCACGGTGCCTTCCTCGCGCAGGGAGAGGCCGCCGTCGGCCGTGGAAACAAAGCGGACGACGCCGGAGAAGGTTCCGCGGGTGCCCAGCGAGCGGTCCAGCAGGTCCCGGTCCACGCTCCACGTGCCGGGGCCGGGATCGCCGGGGCCCAGCAGGTAGGCGCGGAGGTCAAACTCCGGGGAGGGAAGGTTCAAGTGCCCTCGATTGGAATCGAACCAACGACACCGGCTTTAGGAGAGCCGTGCTCTATCCACTGAGCTACGAGGGCGGGCGTCCGAAGGATCGGCGGGGCCGGTCCGGGCGGACACGGATACAAGCATACAAGGTATGGGCACGTACTACGCTCAAGGCATGAGTCCAGCCCCCCAGGCCACCTCCGCGGTGGTACTGATTCCCGATACTGCATCAACCCGCCAATACATCGGCGGCTGGGCCGTGCTGAGCGTGCTCCAGTACTTCGCGGCCGAAGCGGCGGCAATCGGCGCCTGGGCAGGGCCCGGACCCTACGACCTGAGGACGGGCTACATCAGCGACCTGGGTGCGCTGCACTGCGGGATCTTCGACGGGCGCGAGGTCTGCTCGCCGCTCAACTGGTTGATGAACGCCTCGTTCGTGGTCCAGGGCCTGGGCATGGTGGTGGGCGCCCTCCTGCTCAGCTCGGCCCTGCTGTGCGTGGCTGCGCGGTCAGACCTTCGCATCCGTCCCGGCACCCGGAAGCCGTGGCTGGCGGCGCTGTGGGTCCGGCTGCTGACCGGACTGGCAGGGGCGGGAACGGTGATCGTCGGCCTGGTCCCGGAGGATGCGGGATCCGGCTGGCACTTGGCGGGCGCGGTCATGTACTTCCTTGCGGGTGCTGCGGCCCTGGTGGTCCTGGGGCTTCTGTGGCTGCGCAAGACGCCCATGGCCTGGTTCATCCTGGCCTGCGGTGCCGTGTCCCTGGCCGCGCTGGCCACCGGCGGGCTCACCGGAATGGCGGTCCCTGAGCCGGGCACGCTGGAACGGCTGATGGGCTACCCCGTGACCGTGGGCATGGCCACGGCGGGCCTGGTCATCGCCCGCCGGGTGCACCGCCACCGGAAGGAACTCCGGGCCGCATCAATTGCTGCCTAAGGGTCGTTCAGGCTGCTCAAAAGGACCATTACGGAGCACTCGATGGTGGGTCCGGTCAGCGGATTGCCTTCTTCGTACTCCTGCTCAGCACTGCTGCCACGCCCCCGGCCAGCAGGCTCAGCACCAGCAGCACCCAGCCGGCAACCGTCAGGCCTGAGGCCAAAGCCACCTGGCCGGCGTCCGGCGCCGCCGAGGCCATCATCGCGTCGATGGCGGCATTGCCCCAGAGCCGGGCCACCACAAACAGCAGCGGAACCGCCCACAGCGCCCAGCGTAGGGCCTTGCGGGTCACGCTGGTGCCGATCAGGAGCAGCCACGTGAAGCCGAAGATCAGCGGGAAAAGCGTGCCTGCGGTCTTGTGGACGTAGTTGAGCTGGCCACGGGCGTCGCCGTCCATGGCACCCTGCAGCTGCGAGATGTAGGCCGGGTCGAAGCCACCCACCTGCGAATCGGGCATGGCCAGTCCGCCGGACAGATCCGTGAGCTGGTTCAATGTGAGCAGGTGCAGGTACCAGAACAGGAACAGGCTGGCCACCACCCCGGCGATCAGGATCAGGTTGCTGTTGTTCTGCGCCTTCTCCGGCGTGCGGGCCGTGGTGGGATTGATCACCGGGGGCAGGTGGTGCTGTGGAACAGCTGCCTTGGAGCCGTGCTTCTTGATGCGCTGGGCAGGGGTTTTTGCCATGGCACCATTATCGCGCCCCTAAACTGAAGCCATGACCATTGGCAGGCACAGCGCTGTTCAACTTGACCCTTCCCTGGACGACTACCAGCTGGCCGCGGCCCTGGTCCGCGAGGCCGGACAGCTGGCGCTCCTGATGCGGATGGCGGGCCTGCAGTCGCAGCAGAAGACCTCCGTGTCGGATGTTGTGACCGCGGCGGACCACGCCGCCGAGGCCTATGTGCTGGAGCAGCTGCAGCGTTGCCGGCCGGATGATGGCATCGTCGGCGAAGAGGGCGCCTCGGTGGCCGGGACCAGCGGCCGCACCTGGGTGATCGATCCGGTGGACGGCACGTACAACTTCCTGCACGGAGCCACCTACTGGTGTTCCGCAATTGCCCTCAAGGACACCTCCGACGTGCTGCTCGGTGCCATCTACCAGCCGGAGGAAGACAAGCTGTGGCTGGGCGGCCAGGGGCACCCTTCTTCCCTCAACGGCGAGAAGATCACCGCCTTCCGCGACAACGGGGGAGAACGCAACGCCGCACCCCTCGCGGACCTTGGCGCGGCCACCTACATCCACCCCACCTGGCTGATGAACCCGCTGTGCGCCATGCCATGGCATTCAGCGGCAACATCTGCTGCGGCGCTCCGGATGCTGGGTTCCGGCTCCTGCGACCTGGGCCGCGTTGCGGACGGGCAGCTGGGGTGCTGGTTCCAGCACAGCTGCCCGGAATGGGACTGGCTGCCGGGCAAGGCTATCGTCCGGGCGGCCGGAGGCGCGGTGGACACCGTCACGGTGAACGGCCTGGAGTGGTTCATGGCAGGTGGAACGACGGCGGTGCGCGGCCTGCGTGCCGCCCTGGAGTCCGCTTCGGTGCAGTAATCCACAGGCCGGGGCCGGCTGTCGTTCCCAACGCCTAGACTTGTAGGCACCATGGATATGTTGTTTGACCCGTACTCTGACGGACCGTTTAAGGCCGCTCCCGCAGCGGCTGCCCGCGCTGCAGCAAGCACCGAAGGGGTGGCCACGGCGGCAGGACCCGGCGGGTCGGAGCACCATGGATCGCCGCACCGTGGATCCCCGCGGCCGGACGCCGCGCAGCTCCTGGAAGGCCTGAATCCGCAGCAGGAGGAAGCGGTCAAACATGCCGGTTCCGCGCTTTTGATCGTGGCCGGCGCCGGATCCGGCAAGACCCGCGTCCTCAGTAATCGGATCGCCTACCTGATCGCGACCGGCCGCGCCCACCACGGCGAAATCCTGGCCATTACCTTCACCAATAAAGCGGCCGCTGAGATGCGCGAGCGCATCGAGGCCCTGGTGGGCGGGCGCGCGAAAATCATGTGGATTTCGACGTTCCACTCCTCCTGCGTGCGGATCCTGCGCCAGGAAGCTGCCAACGTGGGGCTGAAGTCCAACTTCTCCATCTACGATGGCGCGGATTCCCTCCGCCTGGTCACCCAGGTGGCAAAGGCCCTGGACCTGGATCCGAAGCGGTTCGCCCCCAAGGCCATCCAGCACAAGATTTCAGCGCTCAAGAACGAACTCATTGACGCGGACTCCTACGCCTCCGCCGCCAACTACAACGATCCGTTCGAGCAGGCCGTGGCCGAGGTCTACAAGGGCTACACCCAGCGGCTGCGCCAAGCCAACGCCATGGACTTCGACGACCTCATCGCCGAGACCGTGTACATGTTCCGCGCCTTCCCGGCGCTCGCCGAGTCCTACCGACGGCGCTTCCGGCACGTCCTTGTGGACGAATACCAGGACACCAACCACGCGCAGTACGCCCTGGTCCGCGAAATCGTGGGGGAGGGCCCCGGGGCATCGGAGCTGACCGTGGTGGGCGACTCGGACCAGTCCATCTACGCGTTCCGCGGCGCGGACATCCGCAACATCGTGGAGTTCGAGAAGGACTACCCGGAGGCCCGCACCATCAAGCTGGAGCAGAACTACCGCTCCACGCAGAACATCCTCAGCGCCGCGAACTCTGTCATCTCCCGCAACCCCAACCGGCCGGAAAAGCGGCTGTGGACGGCCGAGGGCGAGGGGCACAAGATCGTCGGCTATGTCGGCGAGAACGAGCACGACGAAGCACAGTTCATCGCCAAGGAAATCGACCGGCTCCAAGACGAGGACAACCTGCGGCCCGGCGACGTCGCCATCTTCTACCGCACCAACGCCCAGTCCCGCTCCATCGAGGATGTGCTGGTCCGCGTCGGCCTGCCGTACAAGGTAGTGGGCGGCACGCGCTTCTACGAGCGCAAGGAGATCAAGGACGCCCTCGCCTACCTGCGCGTGCTGGTTAACCCGGACGACGACGTCAACCTCCGGCGTGTGGTCAACGAACCAAAGCGTGGCATCGGTGACCGCGCCGAGGGCGCAGTAGCGGCCCTTGCCGAACGTGAGCGGACCTCCTTCATGGCGGCGGCGCGCCGCGCGGACCAAGCCCCCGGTATGGCCACCCGGTCCGTGAACGCCGTGCTGGGGTTCGTGAAGTTGCTCGATGACCTCGCCGAGGTAGCCGAAGGCTCCGGAGCTGCTGCCGCGCTGGAGGCCGTGCTGGAACAGACCGGCTACCTGGCCGCCTTGCGTTCCAGTACAGATCCACAGGATGAGTCGCGCGTCGAAAACCTGGCGGAACTGGTCGCCGTCGTCCGCGAATACGAACGTGACAACCCCGACGGGTCCCTGGCGGCGTTCCTGGAGCAGGTGTCTCTCGTGGCGGATGCCGACCAGATCCCCGACGCCCCCGGCGCGGACATCGACGCCGCCGTGGCAGAAGCCAAGCGGCTGGGCGTGGTGACGCTGATGACCCTGCATACCGCCAAGGGCCTGGAATTTCCGGTCGTGTTCCTCACCGGCATGGAGCACGGGCTGTTCCCGCACCAGCGCTCGGCAACGGACCCGAAGGAACTTGCCGAAGAGCGTCGCCTGGCCTACGTGGGGCTGACCCGTGCCCGCAAGCGGCTCTACGTCACCCGCTCGGAGGTGCGCAGCCTGTGGGGTCAGAGCCAGTACAACCCTGCCAGCCAGTTCTTGGAGGAAATCCCGGCCGAGCTCCTCGACTGGAAGCGCGAGGGAACATCACGGCAGCCGGCCTGGGGCAACAGCGGCTCCATCGGGTCGGGCCGGTACAGCGGCTCGTTCTGGGGTGCAGGCAGCGCCAGGGGGGTTGCCGCCGATTCGTCCGCCGGATTCAATGCCGACGTCCCTGCCGTTGTGGCCCGAACCCGGGTCCAGCCGCAGAAGGAAATCGTGGCCGTCAGCGTGGGCGACAAGGTCAACCACAACAGCTTCGGGAACGGTACCGTGCTCGCGGTGGAGGGCTCCGGTGACAAGACGGTGGCGAAGGTTAAGTTCAGCGTCGGCGAAAAACGGCTTCTGTTGCGCTACGCCCCGCTGACCAAGCTCGACGCCTGAGAAAGCGGTCAAAAACCGCGGAAATACGCGGTTTTTCTACCGCTCATAGAATAGTGTCCTTACTCACATAAGGGGTACTCTGGGACGGGCCGGTCCCCATAAAGGACTAGAGTTCCCCATGGAGCAATACGCCGCGTGGCTCGTTTCCAACAGGCCTCCGGCGCATGCATTCCGCAGCCCGGTCATCGTCAGCGATGGTGTCCGACTGTATAGAAACTACTTCGACGTAGAAGGACACTAAACCGTGGACCTGTTTGAATACCAGGCGCGCGATATGTTCGAGGCGCACGGTGTACCCGTGCTTGCCGGCATCGTGGCGTACACCCCAGAAGAAGCAAAGGCAGCTGCCGAGAAGATCGGCGGCGTTACTGTCGTTAAGGCACAGGTCAAGGTAGGCGGCCGCGGCAAGGCCGGCGGCGTCAAGGTTGCAAAGTCCGCCGACGAGGCACTTGAGCACTCCACCAATATCCTGGGCATGGACATCAAGGGCCACACCGTCAAAAAGGTGATGATCGCCCAGGGTGCGGACATCGCCGAGGAATACTACTTCTCGGTCCTCCTGGACCGGGCCAACCGCAACTACCTGGCCATGTGCTCGGTTGAGGGCGGGATGGAAATCGAGCAGCTCGCCGTCGAGCGTCCTGAAGCGCTGGCAAAGATCGCCATCGATCCCGCCGTGGGCATCGACCAGGCCAAAGCTGACGAAATCGTCGCAGCAGCAGGCTTCGCCGAGGAACTGCGCGGCAAGGTGGCCGACGTCATCCTCAAGCTCTGGGACGTTTTCAAGAAGGAAGACGCCACCCTCGTGGAGGTCAACCCGCTGGTCAAGACCGGCGCCGGCGAGATCGTTGCGCTGGACGGCAAGGTCTCCCTCGACGAGAACGCCGAGTTCCGCCACGCCAAGCACGCGCTCCTTGAGGACAAGGACGCCGCCGACCCGCTCGAGGCCAAGGCCAAGGCGCAGGACCTGAACTACGTCAAGCTGGACGGCGAAGTAGGCATTATCGGCAACGGCGCCGGCCTGGTCATGTCCACCCTGGATGTCGTTGCCTACGCAGGCGAGAACCACGGCAACGTCAAGCCCGCCAACTTCCTGGACATCGGCGGCGGAGCATCCGCCGAGGTCATGGCTGCCGGCCTGGACGTTATCCTCGGTGACGAGCAGGTCAAGTCCGTGTTCGTCAACGTCTTCGGCGGCATCACCGCCTGCGACGCCGTCGCCAAGGGCATCGTCGGCGCACTGGCCGAGCTCGGACACACCGCGAACAAGCCGCTGGTCGTCCGCCTTGACGGAAACAACGTCGAGGAAGGCCGCCGCATCCTGAACGAGGCCAACCACCCGCTGGTTACGCTGGCCGCCACCATGGACGAGGGCGCCGACAAGGCCGCCGAGCTCGCCAACGCAGCTAAGTAAAGGGACGCACCATGTCTATTTATCTGAACAAGGACTCCAAGGTCATCGTCCAGGGCATCACCGGCGGCGAAGGCACCAAGCACACCGCCCTGATGCTGAAGGCCGGAACCAACATTGTGGGCGGCGTCAACGCCCGTAAGGCCGGCACCACCGTCCTCCACGGCGACAACGAAATCACCGTTTACGGCACCGTCAAGGAAGCCATGGCCGAAACCGGCGCCGACGTCTCCATCGTCTTCGTACCGCCGGCATTCACCAAGGCTGCCGTTGTCGAAGCCATCGAGGCCGGCATTGGCCTGGTCGTCGTCATCACCGAAGGCGTTCCGGTCCAGGACTCCGCTGAGTTCTGGGCGCTGGCACAGTCCAAGGTCGACGCCGAGGGCAACCAGGTCACCCGCATCATCGGCCCGAACTGCCCCGGCATCATCACCCCGGGCGAGGCGTTGGTGGGCATCACCCCGGCCAACATCACGGGCAAGGGACCCATCGGACTGGTTTCCAAGTCCGGCACCCTGACCTACCAGATGATGTACGAACTGCGCGACCTTGGCTTCTCCACCGCCATCGGCATCGGCGGCGACCCCATCATCGGCACCACACATATCGACGCCTTGGCTGCGTTCGAGGCTGACCCGGAGACGAAGGCGATCGTCATGATCGGCGAAATCGGCGGTGACGCCGAAGAGCGTGCCGCGGACTTCATCAAGGCCAACGTCACCAAGCCGGTTGTCGGCTACGTGGCAGGCTTCACCGCTCCGGAAGGCAAGACGATGGGCCACGCAGGCGCCATCGTGTCCGGTTCTGCCGGTACCGCCCAGGCCAAGAAAGAAGCCCTCGAGGCCGCCGGCGTGAAGGTCGGCAAGACGCCGTCCGAGACCGCCAAGCTCCTGCGCGAGGTTTACGCAGCGCTCTAGCAGCCCGAACCTCCGACGCGGGGTCACATCCGGCCGAAAATCCCTCGGGATCGGCCGGGGGTGGCCCCGCGTTGCTGTTTATGACGTCAGCAGTTCGTCCAGGCGCTCGTAGCCCTCACTCATGCCGCGCTCCATGCCGGACTGCACCATTCCGTCCCGTGCCTCCAGCGTGGGGTAAACAGAATGTCCGCGCAGCCGTGTCCGGCCGTCGCCGAGGTCCTCGAATGTCATGAACTCCAGGCTGACCACGTCAGGGTAGCCGCCGAACTCAAAGGTCTGGATGGCGAAGTCATTCTCGCGGACGGTGTGGAAGATGCCCTTGAACTCATAAGGCACACCCTCGGGTCCGGTGTGCAGGTAGCGGTAGCTGCCGCCGGTCCGGAAATCGTAGTGGTCGACGTCCATTGTGTAGCCCCGCGGACCAAGCCACTGCACAATCAGGTCCGGTTCTTTATGGGCCCGGAACACGTCCGCGACCGGGAAGTCGAACTCGCGCTCGTAGTCGATGAAGGGCTGGCCTTCCGGGACGGTGAGCTTTAAGGGATTGCTCATCAGATTTCCTTTTCCTTGGCGCCGCCATGTCGGGCGCCGGACTGAAGCACGGCATCGAGGCCGCGGAACTGCTCCTCGCGGACCAACCGGTACTGGTCGATCCAGGCGGTGAGTGCTTCCAGCCGTGCGGGGTTCAGGTGGACGGGCCTGCGCTGGGCCTCCCGGGTGCGGGTGACCAGTTGCGCCTGTTCGAGGACCTGGATGTGCTTCGAAACTGCCTGTTTGGAAATTTCGAAAGGTTCCGCCAGTTCATTTACGGTGGCCGGGCCCCGGCTCAGCCGGGCGATGATGCTTCGCCTCACGGGATCCGCAAGGGCCAGAAACGCTTCATCGAGCCCATTCTGCCCGGGGTGCGTACGGGTCATGTATTCAACCAACTTGTTTATCAACCTAGGGGTTGTCTAAGTGTATCCCCGCCGCCGCTGGGAGGGAAGGCCCGGAGGAACACTTGGTGAACGGCCAGCGAACAGCAGTCGAAATGGGCGGTTCCCACCTCGGGCCGTCCGGATACTGGATTGATGAACAACTTTACTCGTCGTCAAGTTCTGCGCTCTGCCGGTGTTGTGGTCGCCGCCGGAGCTGCCGGTGCGGCAGCCGCCGGATCCCCCGCCCGTGCCTTGGAGGGAGGGGATGGAACGGCCTTTTCCCACGGCGTTGCCTCCGGGGATCCGCTGCCCGGGAGCGTGCTGTTGTGGACCCGCGTCACCCCGACGGTGGATGCGACGCCGGGCAGCGGCCGCGGGCCGGACCTAACAGTGGCCTGGGAAGTGGCAGCGGACAGCAGCTTCCGTCGGATCGTTTCCAGGGGTTCCTCGCCCACCGGTCCCGGGCGGGACCACACGGTCAAGGCCGTCGCGGACCGGTTGTCGCCAGCCACCACCTACTGGTACCGCTTCAAGCTGGGCCAGGCGGTATCGGCGGTTGGCAGGACCCGGACAGCCCCCGCCGCCGGAGCTTCAGTTGACCGGCTGAAGTTTGGAGTGGTGTCCTGCGCCAACTGGCAGGCCGGCTACTTCTCGTCCTATCGGCACCTGGCGGCGCGCACGGACCTGGACGCTGTCCTGCACCTGGGCGACTACCTCTACGAATACGCGCCCGGCGAGTACCAGGCACGCGACGTGGTGGTACGGCCCCACGATCCTGCCCGGGAAATGACCGTGCTGCAGGACTACCGCCGCCGCCACGCCCAGTACAAGACTGATCCCGACCTCCAGGCAGTCCATGCTGCTGCGCCCTTCATCGTTACCTGGGACGATCACGAGTCCGCCAACGACGCGTGGAAGGACGGAGCCGAAAACCACGCCGAGGGTGCGGAGGGTGCCTGGCGGGACCGGGTGGCCGCTGCCAAGCAGGCATACGCCGAGTGGATGCCGGTACGCTACGAGCCTGGCGGACAGCTCTACCGCCGGCTGGACTTCGGCTCCCTGGCCAGCCTCTCCATGCTGGACCTGCGCTCGTACCGGGACCTGCAGGCATCCAACGGCCTGGACCCCGCGGTGGACAGCACCGCGCGTACCATTACGGGGACCGCGCAGATGGAGTGGCTGCTCGGCAATCTCACCTCCACCGGCCCGCAGTGGAAGCTCGTGGGCAACCCGGTCATGATCACGCCCGTCAAGGTCCCGTCCACGCTGAGCACCGCTGAGCTCGCGGGCGTCCAAAAGCTGATGGGCGGCACCACCCTTGACGGCGTCCCCTACAACGTGGACCAGTGGGACGGCTATGAGGCGGACCGCAGCAGGGTGGTGCGGCACCTGCGGGACAACGCAGTCAAGGACACCGTTTTCCTTACCGGAGATATCCACTCCGGCTGGGCATGCGACATCCCGGCCGACCCGGCAACCTACCCGGCCACCGGGGATTCCGTGGCCGCCGAGCTGGTGTGCACTTCCGTCACCAGTGACAATCTGGACGACATCCTCGACGTTCCGCCGCGCACGGGATCGCTCAGCGTCGAAGCGGCCATCAGGGGGGCAAACCCGCACGTGAAGTACCTCGATTTCGATTCCCACGGCTACTCCGTCCTGGACGTCACCCCCGCAGGGGTCCGCATGGACTGGTACGTTCTCGCTGACCGGACGTCGGCGGGATCCGCTGCAGCACTGTCGAGATCCTTCAACGTGGGTACCGGCACCGGCAAGGCAGTTCCCGCGGGCGGTGCGCTGTGATAGGTGGAAAGGCAACCCATGCGAGCACGACGGCGGGGCGCCGGCAATTCCTGAAGCTAGCCGCGGCAGGGGGTGCCGCCGTCGTGCTTTCCTCTGCGCATGGTGCCGCCTGGGCTGCACCGGAAACCCGCACGGCCGGCCGCACCCGCAGCTACGTGCTGGTGGTGGACGGCTGCCGGCCGGACGAAATCACGCCGGCGCTGACGCCAAACCTTGCGGCGCTCCGGGGCGCCGGGACGAATTTCCCTGCCGCGCGCTCGCTGCCGGTGATGGAAACGATCCCGAACCACGTCATGATGATGACCGGTGTGCGGCCGGACCGGTCGGGCGTTCCGGCCAACTCGGTGTTTGACCGTGCCGAGGGTGTGGTCCGTGACCTGGACCGGCCTGCGGACCTGCGTTTTCCAACCCTGCTGGAGCGGCTGCGGGAACGCGGGCTCACCACCGGTTCGGTGCTGAGCAAGGAATACCTGTTCGGGATCTTTGGGGAACGCGCTACATACCGCTGGGAGCCGCAGCCGCTGCTGCCGGTCACGGGGCATGCCCCTGATGCAGCGACCATGGACGCCCTGCTGGCCATGGTCGGCGGGCCGGACCCCGACGTGGTTTTCGCCAACCTGGGGGATATTGACAGGGTTGGGCACTCGGACCTTTCGGGCACCTCGCTGCGCGCCGCCCGCGAGGCCGCCCTGGCTGCGACGGACCTGCAGGTGGGGCGTTTCGTGGCGCACCTCAAGGATGCCGGCAAATGGGAGTCCAGTGTCGTGGCGGTACTGGCCGACCACTCGATGGACTGGTCCATCCCCACCAATGTTGTTTCCGTCAACCTGATCCTGCAGTCCCGCCCTGAACTCCAGGCCAATATGGTGATAGCGCAAAACGGCGGGGCGGACCTGCTCTACTGGACCGGGCCGGAAGCGGAACGCGCCGCCGGCGTGGCTGCCGTCCGGGAACTGGTGGCGGCCCACCCTGGGGTTCTGTCCGTGAGTGCACCGGCAAACCTGCGGCTGGGGCCCGAGGCGGGGGACCTGGTGGCCTATTGCCGGGCCGGCTGGCGCTTCGCGGACCCGTATGTGGCGTCCAACCCGATCCCGGGCAACCACGGACATCCGGCCACGGAACCTATTCCCTTCTTCATCTCAGGCGGCAGTCCGCTGGTGGTAGCAGGGGCAACGTCTTCGGAACCCGCCCGGACGGTGGATGTGGCGCCGACCCTCGGCAGGATTTATGGACTCAAGCCGCCTGCGGGCGGTTATGACGGTTCGGCCCGGACTTCGGCTCTCAACCTGTAACGCCAGTTTCCGGCTCCCCAAGAGCAACGCGGGGTCACCCCCGGCCCAGTAATCCCTCTGGATTGGGCCGGGCGTGACGCCGCGTTGCTTTTTAAGGGACGGCAGAGGGGCTTGTGGGGGCGATTGGCATATTGTTAGTATGACAGGACAAACTAACAAGGAGATACGCATGCCGCTGGTGCGCATTGACGTAAACGAAGGACGCAGCCCGGAGGAACTGCGGCTGCTGAGCCGGGGTATCCATGACGCGATCCTGGCTGAGTACGGAATTCCGGAGCGGGACTACTTCCACATCCTTACCGAGCATCCGGGGGGCCAGATCTTTGCCCAGGATGCCGGCTTGGGTTTCGAGCGGACGCGCGGGGTGGTCATGATCCAGATCTTTACTCAGGGCGGGCGCTCGCAGGAGGCGAAGCAGCGCCTGTTTGCCGCAATGGCCGAAAAGCTTGCAGGAGCGGGCGTGGCGGGTGAGGACGTCTTCATTGGCTATGTGGAAAACACTGCAGGCGACTGGTCCTTCGGCTTTGGCCGCGCCCAGTACGTCACGGGGGAACTGGCTGTTCCCCGAAAGTGATCGAACCTCCCGCGAGAAGCGGGCGGCGTCTTAAAAGTTTGTTGTAAGTATGTCAGTACAAACCTTTGACAGGACAACCGATCTACGGCAAAGTAGTGCGTGTGGCCCACGCCACCGCAGCCAGAGCCGGAGTTCCTGTCCGAAAGGTCCAGGGTTCCACACCAGAAAGGTCCACGATCACCGTGACCCACGAGCTTCTTACGATCGGGCGCATCAGCGTTGATATCTACCCGAACGACATTGGGGTGGACCTGGAGGATGTCACGTCCTTCGGGAAATACCTCGGCGGTTCCCCGTCCAACGTGGCAGTGGCCGCTGCCCGGCACGGCCGGCGCGCCGGCGTCATCACCCGGACCGGGGATGACGCGTTCGGCAAGTACCTCCACCGGGAACTGCGCAAATTCAACGTGGACGACTCCTTTGTGATCGCAGTGCGCGAATACCCGACCGCCGTCACCTTCTGCGCGATCAAACCGGCAACGGACGAGTTCCCGCTCTACTTCTACGGCCGCTTTCCCACGGCCCCCGACCTCCAGATCAAGGCCGAAGAGCTGGACCTGGACGCCATCCGAAACGCCGGGATCTTCTGGTCCACCGTCACCGGCCTGTGCCAGGAGCCCAGCCGCGAAGCGCACATCAAGGCGCACGAGGCGCGGGACCGGGACAAGCTGCGCATCGGCCAGTTCACGGTCCTCGACCTGGATTACCGGCCCATGTTCTGGGCTTCGGAAGAAGAAGCCCGCGCCCAGGTGGCAAAAATCCTGCCGCACGTGACCGTCGCGATCGGCAACGACAAGGAATGCGCCGTCGCCGTCGGCGAGGGAACTCCGGACGAGCAGGCAGACCGCCTGCTGGCCGCGGGAGTGGAGATCGCCGTCGTCAAGCTTGGCGCTGAAGGCGTCATGGCCAAAACCCGCACGGAACGCGTGGTCTCTGCGCCGGTACCGGTGGAAACCGTGAACGGGCTGGGTGCCGGTGACTCCTTCGGGGGCGCCTTCTGCCACGGGTTGCTGTCCGGCTGGCCGCTGGCCCAGGTCCTGGATTATGCCAACGCCGCGGGGGCGATCGTTGCCTCGCGCCTCTCCTGCGCAGACGCGATGCCGACGCCGGCAGAGGTCACCTCGCTGCTGGCCGAACGGGGCCGGCCCGTTCCGCAGCTTGTCACCGAAGGAGCAGCACTGTGACCATCAATATTTCCAGCGGACGCACGGCTGGCGCAGGATCCTTCGGCGTGGACGTGGACGACGATCCCCGCCGCTACGAGCACCTGAGCACCATCCGCCTGGAGGATCCGGAAGCCGTGGCCCGCGCGGCGAAGGCCCGCCGCCGCCACCCCGGCGTGAAGTCGGGCCGGCAGAACTTCATTGTGGCCGCAGACCACCCGGCCCGCGGTGCGCTTGCCGTCGGCAATGATCCGGTGGCCATGGCGGACCGCCGCCAGCTTTTGGACCGCCTGCAGATCGCCCTGGCCAACCCGGCCGTGGACGGCATCCTGGCGTCCCCGGACATCATGGATGACCTGCTGCTCCTCGGCGCCCTGGACGGCAAGCTGGTCTTCGGATCGATGAACCGCGGCGGACTCTCCGGCCTGGTCAATGAATTCGACGACCGGTTCACCGGCCACACCGCCGCCGCCCTGGAAGCGCTCGGCGCGGACGGCGGCAAGATGCTCACCCGGATCTGCCTGGGCGATCCCGACACCGTGGTGACCCTGGAGGCCACTGCGAAGGCGATCGATTCCCTCGCGGAGCGGAAGCTGATCGCCATGGTGGAGCCGTTCCTGTCGGTCCGTGAAAACGGCCGCGTCCGGAACGACCTGTCCACCGATGCCGTCATCAAGTCGATCGCCATTGCCGAAGGGCTCGGGTCCACCAGCGCCTACACGTGGATGAAGCTTCCCGTGGTGGCCGGCATGGACCGCGTCATGGCGGCGACCACCATGCCCACCGTGCTCCTGGGCGGGGACCCGGCGGGCCCGCAGGACGAGGTGTTCGCCACCTGGCAGGCTGCCCTGGCCTTGCCCGGTGTTCAGGGCCTGACCGTGGGCCGCACGCTGCTGTACCCCTCGGACGGGGACGTTGCCGGCGCCGTCGCCACGGCTGCGTCCCTCCTTCACCACACCGCACCAGCCACCGCCCCGGAAGCATCGGAGTAGCCGCCATGGGAACAACATCAGGAACCGCCACCCGCCGCATGACGGTGGCCCAGGCCGTCGTCGAATACCTCTCCAAGCAGTACACCGTCGATACAGTGGGCGGTGTTGAGTACCGCGAACGGCTGATTCCGGGCACGTTCGGCATCTTCGGGCACGGCAACGTGGCCGGCGTAGGCCAGGCGCTGAAGCAGTACCAGCAGCTGGATCCGGCGATCATGCCGTACTACCAGGGCCGCAACGAGCAGGCCCAGGTGCACCAGGCCGTTGGGTATGCCCGGCACACCCGCCGGCGGCAGACCTTCGCGATCAGCACCTCGATCGGGCCGGGTTCTTCGAACCTGCTGACCGGTGCCGCCCTGGCCACGACCAACCGCCTGCCGGTGCTGCTACTGCCCTCGGACACCTTCGCCACCCGCGCCGCGGACCCGGTGCTGCAGCAGCTCGAACAGCCCTACGCGTACGACCTCACCGTCAACGACGCGTTCCGCCCGCTGTCCAAGTTCTTCGACCGCGTCTCCCGCCCCGAGCAGCTGTTCTCCGCATTCCACCACGGCCTGCGCGTGCTCACCGACCCGGCGGAAACCGGCGCGGTGACCATTTCGCTGCCGCAGGACGTCCAGGCCGAGGCCTTCGACGTTCCGGTCGAGTTCCTGGCCGAGCGGGAGTGGCGGATCCGCCGCCCGGATGCGGACGACGCCGATATCGCCCGCGCCGCCGCAGCTATCCGTGCCGCCAAGCGGCCGCTGATCATCGCCGGCGGCGGTGTCCTCTACGCCTACGCCAACGACGAACTGGCCAAGCTCGTGGAACTGACCGGCATCCCGGTGGGCAACACGCAGGCAGGCGTCGGTGTGCTGCCGTGGGACCACAAGTTCTCGCTGGGCGCCATCGGTTCGACGGGCACGACGGCGGCGAACGCCATTGCTGCAGAGGCGGACCTGATCATCGGGATCGGCACGCGCTACGAGGACTTCACCACCGCTTCGCGGACCGCGTTCCGGAACCCGGACGTGAAGTTCATCAACATCAACGTGGCCCCGATCGACGCGTACAAGCACGGCACCACGCTGCCGATCGTCGCAGACGCCCGCAAGACGCTGGTCAAGCTCAACGCCGCCCTGGGCGGGTACCGGGTGGGTGCGGACCTGGAGCAGAAAGTCGCGGCAGAGAAGCAGCGCTGGGACGCTACCGTGGACGAAGCTTTCGATACGCGCCACACGCCGCTGCCGGCGCAGAACGAGATCATCGGTGCTACCTCCCGCGCCATGGACGCCCGCGACGTCGTCATCTGCGCCGCCGGATCGCTCCCCGGTGACCTGCACAAGATGTGGCGCGTCCGCGACCCGTTCGGCTACCACGTGGAATACGCGTACTCCTGCATGGGCTACGAAATCCCCGGCGGCCTCGGCGTCAAGCGGGCGGCGCTGGCCGAAGCGGCAGGCACGACGGCGGGAGGCGGGGAACGCGCAGAGCCGCGCGACGTCGTCGTGATGGTCGGTGACGGCTCCTACCTGATGATGCATACCGAACTCGTCACCGCCGTCGCCGAACGCATCAAACTGATCGTCGTCCTGATCCAGAACCACGGCTATGCTTCCATCGGCTCGCTCTCCGAGATGCTCGGTTCCCAGCGGTTCGGCACCCAGTACCGGGCGCTGAACGAGGAACAGCACAGCTTCGACGAAGGCGAAACCCTGCCCGTGGACCTGGCCCTGAACGCCGAGTCCCTGGGCGTGAAGGTCATCCGGATCGAACCGGGGGAGAAGGCCATCGCCGAGCTCGAGCAGGCCATCCGCGACGCCAAGGCGGCACCCGAACGGGGTGGTCCGATCCTGATCCACGTCGAATCCGACCCGCTGCTGGACGCCCCGTCCTCCGAGTCCTGGTGGGACGTGCCGGTTTCCGAAGTCTCCGAGCTGGACTCCACGAAGCAGGCCTTCCACACCTACGTCGACCATAAATCACGCCAGCGCAAGCTGCTCGGCTAAGCACACTTTTTACTACTCAAGGAAGAGTCCCATGACTGCCATCACCACCGAAACCGTCATCAACCACTTCATCAACGGCGCCGAAACCGCCGGCGAAGGTGACCGCACCACCCCCGTCTATAACCCGGCCACCGGCAAGGTCTCCGCCCAGCTCCGGCTGGCCAACCGCGCGGACCTGGACACCGCCGTCGCCGCCGCCCGCACCGCCGCGGACTCCTGGGGCGATGTGTCCCTGGCCAAGCGCACTGCCGTCCTGTTCAAGTTCCGCGAACTCGTCGCCGCCCACGTTGAAGAGCTCGCGCAGCTGGTCACCGCCGAGCACGGCAAGGTCATCTCCGACGCCAAGGGCGAAATCGGCCGCGGCCTGGAGGTCATCGAATACGCGTGCGGCATCCCGACCCTGCTCAAGGGCGACTACTCGGACCAGGTGTCCACCGGCATCGACGTGTTCTCCTTCCGCGAGCCCCTCGGCGTGGTGGCGGGCATCACCCCGTTCAACTTCCCCGTGATGGTGCCGCTCTGGATGGCGCCCATGGCGATCGCCACCGGCAATGCCTTCATCCTTAAGCCCTCCGAGCGGGACCCCTCGGCCTCGCTGCTGCTGGCCAAGCTCTGGAAGGAAGCCGGCCTGCCGGACGGTGTGTTCCAGGTCCTGCACGGCGACAAGGAAACCGTCGACGGGCTGCTGACCCACCCGGACGTGGATGGCATCAGCTTCGTTGGCTCCACCCCGATCGCCCAGTACGTCCACGAGACCGCGACCAAGCACGGCAAGCGCGTCCAGGCCCTCGGCGGGGCGAAGAACCACGCCATCGTCCTGCCCGACGCCGACCTGGACAACGCCGCCGACCACCTCGCCGCCGCCGCGTTCGGCTCCGCCGGCGAACGCTGCATGGCCATCTCCGTCGCCGTCGCCGTCGGTGAAGCCGCTGACCTGCTGGTCAAGAAGGTCGAAGAACGCGCCCTGGCCGTGAAGGTCAACAACGGCACCGCGCCCGATGCCGAAATGGGCCCGGTTATCACCCCGGCCTCCAAGGAGCGCATCGTCCGGATCGTGAGCGAGGCAGAGGCAGCAGGCGCTGCCATGGTGGTGGACGGCCGCGACCTGGTGGTTCCCGGCCACGAAGACGGCTTCTGGGTGGGCCCCACCGTCATCGACCACGTCAAGACCGAAATGACTGCCTACCAGGAAGAGATCTTCGGACCCGTCCTGGTGGTGGTACGGGTGGACACCCTCGAAGACGGCATCCGGCTCATCAACGCCAACCCCTATGGCAACGGCACAGCCATCTTCACCTCCTCCGGCGCCGCCGCCCGGAAGTTCCAGCGCTCCGTCACCGTCGGCATGATCGGCATCAACGTGCCCCTGCCCGTCCCCGTGGCGCACCACTCCTTCGGCGGCTGGAAGGCCTCGCTCTTCGGCGACAAGCACATCTACGGTCCCGAAGGCGTCAGCTTCTACACCCGCGGCAAGGTCATCACCTCACGCTGGCCCGAAACCCACCACGCCTCCGGCGCCTCCTACAACTTCCCCTCCAACTGACCCCGAGAGGCAACGCTGTCATGACTGAGAACAAACTGATCATCGGCACCGCGCCGGACTCCTGGGGTGTCTGGTTCGCGGACGATCCCAAGCAGACCCCGTGGGAGCGCTTCCTGGATGAAGTGGCCGAGTCCGGTTACAAGTGGATTGAACTGGGCCCGTACGGTTACCTTCCCAACGACCCCGCCCGCCTCGCCGAGGAACTCAAGCAGCGCGACCTCAAGGTTACTGCCGGCACCGTCTTCACCGCCTTCCACCGCGGGCTGGACCAGTGGGAAACCGCCTGGGAGCCCGCCCGGAAGGTGGCTGAACTGACGGCAGCCATGGGCGGTGAACACATTGTGGTTATCCCCGCCATGTGGCGTGACGACGTTACCGGCGAGGCAGTGGAAAGCGGCACCCTGAGCGAAAAGGCCTGGGATGACCTGTTCGCCGGCCACAACCGCCTGGGCAAGACCCTGCTCGAGGACTTCGGCCTGCAGCAGCAGTTCCACTCGCACGCTGACTCCCACGTCGGCGCGCAGGAGGACATCGAAACCCTCCTCGGCGCCACGGACCCGACGTACCTGAACCTCTGCCTGGACACCGGCCACGCCGAATACTGCGGCGCGTCCAGCCTGGACCTGATCAAGAACTACCCGGACCGGATCGGCTACCTGCACCTGAAGCAGATCAATCCGGAGATCCTCAAGAAGGTCAACGAGGAAAACATGACCTGGGCTGCAGCCAACCTGGCCGGCGTCATGACCGAACCGCCGAACGGCCTGCCGGACCTGCGCGCCGTCATCGAAGCCGTCGAGGCGCTGGACCGGCCCATGTTCGGCATCGTGGAACAGGACATGTACCCGGTAGCCTTCGACGTACCCATGCCCATCGCCAAGCGGACCCGCAACTATCTGCTGTCCTGCGGCTCCCGCACCGCCGTCGCCTGACGGCCTGCTGACACCCACCCATACACACCAAAAGGACAGAACAATGACTGAAACCCTCCGCGTGGCCGTCATCGGTGCCGGCCGCATGGGCGCCGACCACATCCAGCGCCTGAACACGCGCATCCATGGCGCCGAGGTGGCCGCCGTCGTGGACGTTGACCTGGCCCGCGCTCAGGCCGCCATCGAAGGTATCCCGGGTGCGGTGGCCCTGGCCGATGCCGAGGAGGCGCTCACCAACGGCGACGTCAACGCGGTCCTGATCGCCACCCCGGGCTTCCTGCACGAGGACATCCTGCTCAAGGCCATCGCCAAGGACATCCCCATCCTCTGCGAGAAGCCGCTGACCCCGGACGCCGAATCCTCGTGGAAGATCGTCCAGGCCGAGGTGGAGCTCGGCCGCAAGCGCATCCAGGTGGGCTTCATGCGCCGGTTCGATGCCGAATACGCGGCCCTGGGCCGGATCATCCGGGACAACGAACTGGGCGAGCTGCTGATGCTGCACCACCAGCACCGCAACCCCACCACGCCCGAGGGCTTCACCAACGAGATGCTCATCAACGACTCAGTGGTCCACGAGTTCGACGCTGTCCGGTACTTCACCGGCGAGGAAATCACCAGCGTCCAGGTCCGTCTGGGCAAGGCCACGCGAAACGCCCCGAACGGCCAGCACGACCCCCAGCATGTCCTGCTGGAAACCGAATCCGGTGTCCTGGCCGACGTCGAAATCTTCGTCAACGCCAAGTTTGGCTACGAGGTGGCCACGCAGGCCTCCTTCGAGGACGGCATCATCAGCATCGGCGGCGACAAGGGCCCCTACACCCGCAGCGCAGGCCGCTGGGGCGGCAAGGTCACGCCCGGGTTCGAGGAGCGTTTTGGCGCGGCGTACGACGTCGAAATCCAGTCATGGGTGGACGCGGCACTTAGGGGCGACATAGGCGGCCCCTCCGCCTGGGACGGGTACGCCACCGCCGCGTGCTGCGAGGCCGGCGTCGAAGCCCAGAAGAACGGCGAAAAGGTAGCCGTGAAGCTGGCAGCCAAGCCGGACCTCTACAACTGACCGAGCCAGCGGCCCTGATCCCTCATGGAGTGTTTACGTGAAAATCGCCCTTGACCCCACGCCGTTCCACCACTCGCAGAGCCTCCTGGAGTTCCCGAAGGTAGTGGCGGACCTGGGCTACAAGTACATGCAGATGACCCCGCACGCGGACTTCATCCCGTTCTACAACCACCCCAAGGCGGATGACGAACTGGTGGGCAAGCTGAACAAGGCATGCCGGGACGCGGGGATCGAAATCGCCTCGGTGTTGCCGGTGCTGCGCTGGTCCGGACCGGACGAGGACGCCCGCGAGGCCGCCGTCCGCTACTGGAAACGCGCTATCCAGATCACCGTGGACCTGGGCGTGAAGACAATGAATACCGAGTTCAGTGGCCGACCGGAAAAGGCCGAGGAGTCTGAACGCGCGTTCTACCGCTCCATGGAGGAGTTGCTGCCCATCATCGAACGGGAAGGGATCGACCTGCTGATCGATCCGCACCCTGATGACTTCGTGGAGGAGGGGCTGGCTGCCATCCGCGTGATCCGTGGCCTGAATTCAAAGAACGTGGGCATGGTGTATGTGGCCTCGCACAGCTTCCACATGCAGAATGACCCGCTGGACATCATGCGGGCTGCGGGGGACAAGCTGCGCCTGGTTCACGTGGCCGACACCATGAACCACCATGCCTCTCACGGCCTGCGCTACATCACCAACCCGCCCGGGAACCCCGTGCGCGTGCACCAGCACCTCAAGATCGGCGACGGCGACGTCAACTGGGACGAGTTCTTTGGCGGGCTCCAGGAGATCGGCTTCCTGGACCGCGAGGACACCGTCATGGTCTCCAGCGTCTTCGCGGAGGACGAGAACGCCCAGGAAGTCTCCCGCTACCAGCTGGAGACGATGAAGCAGTACGTCCAGAAGGTGACCAAGTAGCATAAAGACACCGCGTTGACGGGGCCCCAAGCCATTGGCTGGGGCCCCGTCGTCGTTGTTTGGTCGTCGTCCTGCCGCCATTCAGCCCGTCAGAACGTCATAACATCCTAATGTCAGAACAAAGTCTTGACATTAGTGAATTGGATCACCATGATCATTGGGAAGGCAAGAACGAAACCGGCGTAATGAGGCGCCGGGTCAGCCCGGATCAAAGGAGATGTATCGTGAAGAAGTTTTCCTGGCGGAAGGCGGCCCTGGTGGCGGCCGTCGTGCCGATGATGGCGCTCAGCGCCTGCTCCAGCACCGGCGGCCGGACCGAGCCGGCTGGCGGTTCCGGGGGTGGCCAGGTGGCCGCCACCGACCGCATGAAGGTCGCCCTGATCACCCATGCTGCTCCCGGAGACACCTTTTGGGACATCGTCCGCAAGGGGGCCGAGGAGGCCGCTGCAAAGGACAACGTGGAACTGCTCTACACCTCGGATCCCGAAGGCGGACGCCAGGCGCAGCTTATCCAGCAGGCTATTGACCAGAAGGTTGACGGGATTGCCGTGACGCTGGCCAAGCCCGATGCCCTGAAGGATTCCCTCAAGAAGGCCGCGGACGCCGGTATTCCCGTCGTCAGCCTCAATGCGGGCGAATCGGTCTCTGCCCAACTGGGCGCTTTCACCCACTTCGGATCCAACGAAAAGCTCGCTGGTGCCGCAGTTGGAACGAAGCTCAGCGAACTGGGCCTGAAACACCCCATCTGCGTGATCCAGGAGCAGGGGCACGTCGGCCTGGAAGCCCGGTGCGCAGGCGTCAAGGAAAAGGTGGCCGGAACGGAGATCCTGTATGTCCCCGGAACTGACATGGCCCAGGTTTCCTCAACCGTTACCGCCAAGCTGCAGGCTACGGCTGACGCCGACGTCATCATTGGCCTGGGCGCGCCGTACACCTTGACCATCCTGAAGGCCGTGACTGGCGCCGGCAGCAAGGCCAAGGTCGCCTCGTTCGACATGAACCCCGAGCTCGCCCAGAAGATTGCTGACGGAGATGTCATCTTCACGGTTGACCAGCAGCCGTGGCTGCAGGGCTACGGATCAATCGACGCCCTGTGGCAGGCCAAGCGCGGTGGGTTCAGGATCGGCGGCGGGCAGCCCGTACTGACCGGCCCCTCCATCGTCGACCAGGCCGCGGCCGCCGACGTTCTCGAGTTCGCCAAGGAAGGCGTCCGCTAACACCCGCCAGCCGGGGGCCGGCCGACGCCGGTCCCCGGAAGCAAGGAGAACCATCATGACCATGACCCCAACGATTACAAAACCAGCTGTGGCAGATGAGCGTGTTGCAAAACGAAGCCCTCTGCAGAAGCTGCTCGGCCGCCCGGAAGTTGGCGCCCTGGTGGGTGCGATCGTCCTCTTCGTCTTCTTCGCCTCGGTGTCCCAGACATTCATCCAGCCAAATGCCTTCGCTACCGTGCTGTACGGCAGTTCCACCATCGGAATCATGGCGGTGGGCGTGTCCCTGCTGATGATCGGCGGCGAGTTCGACCTCTCCACCGGCGTTGCAGTCATCAGTTCCGCCCTCACCGCGTCGATGTTCAGCTGGTATTTCAGCATGAACGTCTGGGTGGGCGTGATCCTGGCCCTCATGGTCTCGCTCGGCATCGGGTATATCAACGGCTGGATTCTGATGAAGACGAAGCTGCCCAGTTTTATCGTCACGCTCGCAACGTTCCTGATGCTGACCGGCCTGAACCTGGGCCTGACCCGCATGATCGGCGGAGGGGTATCCTCCCCGTCCATATCCGACATGGACGGCTACCAGGCCGCGCGCGCCATTTTTGCTTCCTCGGTAAACATCGGGGGCGTGGATGTCAACAACACCGTCTTCATCTGGATCGCCCTCGTTGCACTGGCGTCGTGGGTGCTGCTGCGCACGAAGGTTGGCAACTGGATCTTCGCGGTGGGCGGTGACGCGAACGCGGCCCGCGCCGTGGGTGTTCCAGTGAAGGCCACCAAAATCGGACTGTTCATGGCCGTGGGCTTCTGTGGCTGGATCCTGGGCATGCACAACCTTTTCGCCTTCGACGCGGTGCAGTCCGGTGAAGGCGTGGGCAATGAGTTCCTCTACATCATTGCCGCGGTCATCGGCGGCTGCCTCCTGACCGGTGGCTACGGTTCAGCCGTCGGTGGTGCGATCGGTGCCTTCATCTTCGGCATGGCCAACAAGGGCATTGTGTACGCGCAGTGGAACCCGGACTGGTTCAAGTTCTTCCTTGGCCTGATGCTGCTGCTGGCCACCATCGTGAACCTGATCGTCAAGCGCCGCGCAGAGCTTAAGTAAAGGAACGGACCAATGAACGCCAAACAAATTGACCAGCAGACCCTGCTCAGGGGCGAAAAAGATCCGCTCACGCACACGCCGGTGCACCTGCTTTCCCTTAACAACGTTGGCAAGCACTACGGCAACATCGTGGCCCTGCGGGATGTCACGATGGCGGTGGACAATGGCCGCGTGACCTGCGTCCTGGGCGACAACGGCGCCGGCAAGTCCACGCTGATCAAGATCATCGCCGGCCTGCACCAGCACGATGAAGGCACGCTGAACATCATGGGTGAGGAGCGGAAGTTCGGTTCCCCCCGCGACGCACTCGATGTCGGTATTGCCACGGTCTACCAGGACCTTGCGGTAGTCCCACTGATGCCCATCTGGCGGAACTTCTTCCTGGGCTCCGAGCTGACCACCGGGTTCGGCCCGTTCAAGAGCCTTGATGTCCAGAAGATGAAGGACATCACCAAGAAGGAACTCGCGGACATGGGCATCGACCTCCGCGACGTGGAGCAGCCCATCGGCCAGCTGTCCGGCGGCGAGCGGCAGTGTGTGGCGATCGCCCGCGCGGTGTACTTCGGCGCCAAGGTCCTGATCCTGGATGAGCCGACGGCGGCCCTCGGCGTGAAGCAATCGGGCGTGGTTCTGCGGTACATCCTGCAGGCGCGCGACCGCGGCCTTGGGGTCATCTTTATCACCCACAATCCGCACCACGCCTTCCCCGTGGGGGACCGGTTCCTGTTGCTCAAGCGCGGTAAGTCCATCGGCTACTACGACAAGAAGGACATCACCCTGGACGAGCTCACGGCCCAAATGGCCGGCGGCGCCGAACTTGCCGAACTTGCCCATGAACTCGAGCAGCTCGGCGGGCACAGCGAGGCCCTCAAGGAAGTTCAGGCCGAAGTGGCGGAGGTCAGCGATACCCGCTGACGCCCGTTTGGCCCCGCGGGGCCAACTGACGCCCGCCACGAAAAAATCCATCAGACAGGAAACGAGCATGCCGATCCGGGTTGGCGTCATTGGCGCCGGAGTCATGGGCGCGGACCACATCAGGAATCTTTCCACCAGCGTCCACGGCGCGGAGGTCACCTATGTGGCGGATCTCGACGCCGGCCGGGCCCAGGCGGCGGCGCCGCCTTCCGCCCGGGTTACCACCGACCCCAGCGAGCTGATCCACTCCAGCGAGGTGGACGCCGTCGTGGTCGCGTCGCACGACTCGACGCACGCCGGCCTTGTGCTGGAGTGTTTCGAGGCCATGACGCCGGTGCTGTGCGAAAAACCGCTGGCGCCCACGCTGCTGGAAAGCATCGAGGTGGTGGCCGCCGACGCGGACATCATCGCGGCCACCGGCGCCTCGCTGCTGTCCCTCGGGTTCATGCGGCGCTTCGACCCCGGGTACGTGGCATTGCGGACGGCCGTGGCATCCCGCGCCCAGGGCGAGCCGCTGATGGTGCACTGCACCAGCAGGACCGCTGCCGCAGGGCCGGGCACCACTGCCGAGTCCGCCATCACCAACTCCGCGATCCACGAGCTGGACATCATCCCGTGGCTGCTGGGCTCGCCCATCACGGAGGTGTCCTGGCAGGCCGGGCGGAGGTCCCGGAACAGCGCGGACGGCCTGTCAGACCCGGCCTTCATGCTGCTCCGCACCGCTGACGGCACGCTGGCAACACTCGAACTGTTCCTCAACGCCCGGTATGGCTACACCACCGGATGCGAGGTGGTCTCCGAACTGGGCACGACCCGGCTGCCCGAACCGGCGGCGCTGGTTACCCGCGAGGCCGGGCAGATGGGCCGCGGGATCCCGGCGGACTGGCGGCCCCGGTTCGCCGACGCCTACCGGCTGCAGCTGCAGGCCTGGATCACCGCGCTCCAAGAGGGTGAGCCGGCTCCACTGGCCACCGGCGCCGACGGCCTTCGGGCAGCCCAGCTGGCTCAGGCCATGACCCGTTCACTGCACAGCGACGGCGCCTTCACCAAGGTGGTCTACTGATGGCGGGCGCAACCCATCCCGGCTCCCTGCCAGCCTCCCGTATTCCGGACTCCCGCGATGCGCCCCCGCTGCGATGGGGGATTATGGGACCGGGTTGGATCGCCGGGAAGTTCACCGAGTCCTTGCAGGCGTCCACGCGGCAGGTGATTGCCGCCGTCGGCTCTCGCTCATTGGACCGCTCGAAGGACTTCGCGGAACGGTACGGGGTCCCGGCCGCCTATGGCAGTTACGAGGAACTGGCGGCTGCGCCGGATGTCGATATTGTGTACGTCTGCACACCCCATAACTTCCACCACCAGGCCGCTCTGCTGGCCATCGCTGCCGGAAAACACGTCCTGGTGGAAAAGCCCCTGGCCATCAACGCAGACCAGGCCCGGGACATCGCGCGGCAGGCCCGGACGGCGGGTGTTCTTGCCGCCGAGGCGATGTGGACCTTCTTCCTGCCCAAGTTCGACGTGATCCGCCAGATCCTCACTTCGGGAACGCTGGGAACCGTCACAACAGTCCTGGCCGAATACGGCGAGCACTTTGACCGCAGCCACCGCATCTTCGACCCTGACCTGGCTGGCGGTCCGCTCCTTGACCTGGGCACCTACCCGCTGGCGCTGATTACCGAAATCCTGGGCGCGCCCGGCGTCCTGCACGCGGTAGGGCAGCAGCACGAATCAGGCGTCAACGCCCAGCTGTCCGCCGTGATGCAGTTTCCGGACGGGGCCCAGGCGGTGGCCAACACCCACCTGCACAACTTCACCCCCACCGTGGCGACCATCGTGGGGACGGAAGCCACCCTGGTGATCGACGGGCCCTTCAACATGCCGGGCGGCTTCGAGGTGCGGTTCCCGGACGGAACCACACTCCGCTACGAGGAACCGGCTGCGGGGCACCTGGAAGGCCTCCACTATGAGGCCGCTGCCGTCGCCCGGGCCATCGCGGCTGGGCGGACCGAAGTCTCTGAAAGGCCCCTTGAAGCTTCCGTCCGCACCCTCGCCGTCGCGGACGAAATCCGCCGCCAGCTAGCCATTGCCTTCCCCTGCGAGGCAGCCCCACCAACCACCCCTGCAACGGAGGAACAAGCATGAAAGACGTAGTCCTCGGACTGGTCGGCGTAGGACGCATCGGCGTCATGCACGCCAACAACATCACGGCCCTGAACACCGACCTGAACCCGGCTGGCATCAATGTCCGGCTCCGGCTGACCGACGTGGCGCAGGAGCACGCCCGCTCCGTGGCCGCCGGGCTGGGGGCGGAGTTCCTGCCCACCGTGGAGGAGCTGATCGGATCCGGCATCGACGGCCTGGTGATCGCCACCGGGACGGCGACGCATCCGGACCTGATCCGTGCCGGCGTGGACGCCGGGATCCCGGTGTTCTGCGAGAAGCCGGTGGCCATGAACGTGGAGGATGCCCTGCCTGTCCTGGACTACATCCGCGCCCGGAACGGCGTGGTGCAGATCGGCCACCAGCGCCGTTTCGATGCCGGCTACCTCGAAGCCCGCCGCGCCTTCCAGGCCGGGGAACTGGGCTGGATCCACTCGCTCCGGGCAGTCACCTGCGACATGGCGCCGCCGCCCGTCGAGTTCATCGCCACCTCCGGAGGGCTGTTCCGCGACTGCTCGGTACACGATTTCGACATCCTCCGCTGGCTGACCGGCCGCGAGATCGTCTCCGTTTACGCTACCGGCTCCAACAACGGGGACCCCGCCATCGGCGCGGTGGGGGATGTGGATACCGCGCTCGCCGTGGTGGCGTTCGACGACGGCACGGTGGGCAGCGTGTCGGCAAGCCGCTACAACGGGGCGGGGCACGACGTACGGCTGGAGATCCAGGGCTCGGCGGGCTCGCTGATGGTGGGACTGGATGAGAAGGCCGCGCTGCGGTCGGCGGAAGCGGGCGTCAGTTTTCCTGGCGGTACCCCGCACCAGACCTTCGCCGAGCGCTTCGACCAGGCCTACCGGTCGGAACTGCATGCGTTTGTTGAACTGGTGCTCGGACTGCGGGAAAACCCGTGCACCCCCGAGGACGCTGTGGTTGCCTCCCGCGTAGCCGACGCGGCCCAGGAATCCCTTGCCACGGGCGTCCCGGTGGCGGTCAGGTCCGGGGCGGGGCTGTTGAGCTCCTGACCTTCAGCACGGGTTCGAGCTTTTCGACGACGGGGGGCGCCTCCCGTCTGCCGGCCCCTTCCAGCCGGTCCAGCATGACCTTCGCGGCGAGCCTGCCCAGCTCCGCGGCGTGCTGGTCGATGGAGGTCAACCCGATCAGCGGCGAGGCCGCAATCGTGATGTTGTCGCACCCCACGATGGCCATGTCCTCCGGCACGCGCAGGCCGTGCCCCGCCAGCGCCTCCATGATGCCGATTGCGGTGACGTCATTATGTGCAAAAACGGCCGTGGGCAGGGGCGCGCCGGACGCCAGGAACTGCTCCATCACGGCCCGGCCGCCCCGCTCGGTCATGTCGCTGTGCACAAGCAGCGGTTCGAGCCCGAACCCGGCCATCGCGTGCAGGTACCCGGCGCGGCGGGCCGTGTACGGAAGCCGCGAGGGGATGTCCACGTGGGCAATCCGCCGGTGCGCCGCAGCGTGTAGGTGCTCCACGGCGAGCACACCCGAACGGAAGTCGTCCGTCAAAACGGAATCGACGCCGTCGGCCGCTATTTCCCGGGTGATGACGACGGCGGGCGTGCCGCGCAGCGCGGACGCCAGCTCCTCGGCGGTGCCGGTGTAGCCGGCCAGGATCACGCCGTCCACGCGAAGGTCCACGAAGGAGCGGACCGCCTCGAGCTCGGTGCGGGAATCGGCCGCGCCCACGGCCACGAGCAGCTGGTTGCCGCTGCCGGCAATGCCCTCGGTGATGCCGTCGTAGGTGTCGGCGAACACCGGGTTGTGCATGTCGATGATGAGCACGCCCAGCGTGCGGGTGCGGTGGCTGGCCAGGCGGCTGGCGAGCCGGTTGGGGGAGTAACCCAGGGCGGCGGCGCTCTCCAGCACCGCCGCACGCTTGGCCGGCGAAACCTTGGGCGAATCCCGCATGACCAGGGACACAAGCGCGCGGCTGACGCCGGCCCGCCGTGCCACATCCTCCATGGTGACGGTGCGCGGGGAACTGTTCACGGAAGCCAACTATGCCAGTTGCAGGCCGCGGCCGGCCTCAGGATCCAAACGGCAGCCGGGGGTCGATGTCCTGGGCCTCCCAGCCCTGCCGGACCCAGCCATGGTGCGGGTCGTCGCTGATCAGCCATTCGCGCACCGGTCCCGGCCCGGCCATCACGTTGAGGTAGTACATGTCGTAGCCGGGAGCAGCCATCGCAGGGCCGTGCCAGCCGTAAGGAACCAGGACGACATCGCCCGTGCGGACCTCCGCGGACACATCGATGGGCCGCTCGTCCGAGGCGTAGACGCGCTGGTAGCCGATGGCATCCGCGTCAGCCGGAGCGCCGGACCCGGCGGCCACCTGCGTCTCGAAGTAGTAGATCTCCTCAAGCTGGGTCTCGCCGTCCTTTTCCTCGTCGTGCTTGTGAGGCGGGTAGGACGACCAGTTGCCGGCCGGGGTCAGGACCTCGCAGACGATGAAGCGGTCGGCTTCCAGTGCGGCGGGAGTGCCGAAATTGTGCACCTGGCGGGAGCAGTTCCCCGCCCCGCGGAGCTCCACCGGTGTTTCGGCAGCGGTGACCAGGCGGGTGGGGTACGAGACCCCGGCGGGCGCCGTGGCGACGGCGACGCGGCCGCCGTCGGGAGAGCTGATGGTGACCTCGCGCCCGGTGCCGGAGTACAGGACGTCGCTGGGGCCGGCGAAGACTGAGGGGCGTCCGCCGAGGGCGTAGTCCGTGCCGTCCACGGTGACGGTGAAGGCGCCGTTGAGCGGCACCACGATGCGTTCCTCAGCGGCGGCGGGGAGTACGACGGCGGCGCCGGCGGCAAGGGTGGCCATCTTCAGTCCCGTGTGTGCCCACCCCTCCACCGCGAGGGCGGAGTCGGAGGTGCCGATGGAAACGTCCCATGTTCCGTCGGTGGCGGTGCCGAGGGGATAGACCCAGTTGGTCATGGAGTTGGCTCCTTGGATTAGCGCTGTACGAGTGTCATTTCAAAGCTGTAGGAGTCCGCCCGGTAGACATGGTGCCCGGTTTCCACACGGCGGCCGGTATCGTCCACGGCCGTGCGCTCCATGGTGACCAGGGCGGACCCGGGAGCCGCGTCCAGGAGGGGCGCCTGGTAGTCATTGGCGATCATGGCACCGATCCGCTGGTTGGCCAGACGGAAGTTGACGCCGCCGCGCCGGAGGATCGCGTACAGGCCTTCGGCCGCGAGCATGGCTTCGTCCATCGCTGCGATGTCATCGCGCACCCAGTTCTCCATCAGCGCCAGCGGCTTGCCGCCCACTTTGCGGAGCCGGGTGAAGTGGTAGACCTTGGAGCCGGCAGGCAGCTGGAGGGTGGCCAACGTGGGTTCGTCAGCTTCCACGTGCGCGAAGCTGAGGACCTCGGTGGTGGGTTTCTTGCCGTTGTTGGTGAGATCGTCGAAGAGGCTGGACAGTTCCAGGGGACGGCGGACCTGGCTGGAAACCACCTGCGTGCCTACCCCGCGCTTGCGGACCAGCAGCCCGGACCGGACCAACTCGTCCATGGCCTTGCGCATGGTGGGCCGGGAGAGGTTCAGCTGGGCTGCGAGGTCGATTTCGTTGTCCAGCCTGCTGCCCGGCTCGAGTACGCCGCTGTAGATGGCCGCTTCGATTCCCTGCACCACCTGGTGGTAAAGGGGTACGGGGGAGGAGCGGTCGATGCTGAGACCCAGGTTGTTCGCCACGTTCTTTTCCTGTTCTAGGTTGCGGCTCCAGCTGGACCCGGTCGGGCGCCTGGCTGCTTTGCCATCATATGTTCTCTTGATAGGACATACTTTCGTACTTGATCGTAGCAGGATGACGGCGCTGGTCAAGGGCGCAAATGTGCTGACATTAGGACTTTATTTTGACGTCAGGCGTTAGAGCGCTCTAATGTGGGTGGCGGACATCACATCAACGGCCGGGTTCCGGTCCCGAGAGAATTTGAGAGGCAACGATGCTGTTGCAAAAATCAGACTCCACCACGCCGGGGACGACAATCCGGGGCACGGCTGCGCATGGGACGGGGCGCCGAGGCTACCTGGGCCGCCTCACGGCCATCTCCACGCTCGGCGGCCTGCTCTTCGGTTACGACACCGGCGTGATCTCCGGCGCCCTGCTCTCTATGAACGACTCCCTCAACATGACCCCGGTGGAAGAGGCCGGCGTCGTGAGCGCCCTGCTCTTCCCCGGCGCCGCCCTCGGTGCACTGACGGGCGGACGCCTCGCGGACCGGCTGGGCCGCCGCGGATCCCTGCTGGTCTGCGCGCTGCTCTTCCTCCTTGGCGCCATCGGCTGTGCCATCGCCCCCACCGTCACGTTCATGATCGGGGCGCGGATCCTGCTGGGCCTGGGCGTGGGTGCGGCGGCAGTGACCTGCCCGCTGTACCTCGCGGAAATGGCACCGGCCCACCTGCGCGGCCGCATGGTGACCATCAACGAACTCATGATCGTCACCGGCCAGATGCTCGCGTTCGCCATGAACGCCCTGCTCGACGCCTTGATCCAGGACCCCGAGGTGTGGCGCGCCATGCTGGGCATCGCCTCTGTTCCTGCAGTGGCACTGCTCACCGGCATGCTCCTCCTTCCCGAGTCCCCCCGCTGGTATGCCATCCGCGGCCGGCTGGAAGACAGCCGCCGCGTCCTGGACCTCAGCCGCAGCCCCCGGGAAGCAGCGGCCGAGTACGAGGAAATCGCCCGCGCGGCCCGGACGGCCAAGGGTGAACGCGGCCACGCGTGGCGGGACCTGCGGACCAATCCGTGGATGCGACGGCTGCTGTGGATCGGTATCGGACTGGCCGCGGTCCAGCAGGCCACCGGCATCAACACGGTGAATTACTACGCCCCCACCATCCTCGAAAAGAGCGGGCTGGGAGCGAGCGCATCGCTGGTGGCGACCATCGGCGTCGGCGTTACCTCTGTGCTCATGACCATCCTGGGCATCTGGCTGCTGGGCTTCGTGGGACGGCGCCGGATGCTGATCATCGGATTCTCCGGCGTCGTGGGTTCGCAGGCGCTGCTGGCCGTGGTGTTCCTGCTGCCGCAGTCGGACCTGGCCAGCTACACCATCCTGGCGGCCATGATGCTGTTCGTCGCCTTCGTGCAGTGCTTTATCGGCACCTGCGTCTGGCTGCTGCTGTCCGAGATGTTCCCGCTGGCCATCCGCGGCTTCGCCATGGGTATCGCAGTCTTCGCGCTGTGGACCGTCAACGCCGCCATCTCCTTCCTGTTCCCGATCGTGGTGGAAGCGCTCGGCTCGACCGGCACCTTCGGACTGTTCGTCCTGGTGAACCTCGCCTCCCTGGCGTTCGTCGCCCGGTTCGTGCCCGAAACCAAGGGACGCTCACTGGAAGAACTGGAGGCGCACTTCCGCGGCGACGCGCAGGCTGCGGCTCCCGCCCCGATCACCGTCCAGGCCACCAACTAACACTTGGGCAGGTGGCCTACGCTGGGAAAATGACCAGCAGAAGGCGGCGCCCATGAATCTCTCAGGGAACCTCGGCCCCCACCCGCATAACCTCGAGGTGGAGGACCTCGCCAGCTTCGACCGGCTGGTGGCAGCCGGGTCCACGGACCTGCACGGCTGGCATGCACAATCGCTGGACCTCCGCGGCCGGTCGGCGGACCTCGAACGGCTCCAGGTGGAGGGCGCCATCTTCCTGGGCTGCACGTTCGACGACGGGATGGAGGACGCCCTGCGCCGCCGCGGCGCCCTGATCTTCCCGCGCCTGGACGGCGTGCCGTTCAACCCCTACCGTGCAGCGCTCTACACTCCGCAGGAACTGTACGCAGGCCTCGCGGACGCCCCCTATGAGGACCTGCCGGACGCCCGCATCTATCAGTGGAGCATCCGGCCAGGCCAGCGACACCGGGTTGACGCCACGCTCGCATCGGCCCTCCACGACCACGCCATCGGCGACGCCCTCGACGAACTGACCGGAACCGGCGCATGGTCCGGGCTCCAGATAGTGGGCGTGATGGGCGGGCACTCGGCGCAGCGCGGCAGCAGGGACTTCGCCCAGGCGGCCCGGCTGGGCCGGCTTCTGGCACAGTCGGGGCGCCTGGTGGCCACCGGCGGCGGGCCCGGCGCCATGGAGGCGGCCAACCTGGGTGCCTACCTCAGCAAAGCGACCGACGGCGATGTCCAGGCAGCGCTGGACACCCTCGCCGCCGTCCCGGGGTTCCGTCCCTCGGTGTCAGCGTGGGCGCGCGCGGCGGCTGCCGTCGTCGAAGGCCATCCGGACGGCACCCCGTCGCTGGGGATCCCCACCTGGTTCTTCGGGCACGAACCGCCAAACTACTTCGCCACACACCTCGCGAAGTACTTCGCCAACGCCATCCGGGAGGCCATCCTCCTGGAGCTGTGCCGGGGCGGGATCGTCTTCCTGCCGGGTGCCGCCGGGACCGTCCAGGAAATCTTCCAGGACGCCTGCGAAAACTACTATGGCGCCCGCGAGAAGGTCACGCCCATGGTTTTGGTGGGCAGGGAACACTGGGAAAACCGCTACCCGGCATGGCCCATGCTCCGCAGCCTGGCCGAGGGGCGGGCGATGGCGGACAGCATCTTCCTGGTGGACACCGTGGAGGAAGCCGTAGAGGTCCTGCACGGCTGACCGGTCCATCGGCTGACCGGCCGGAAGACTAGAGGTCTTTGCGGCAGGGGACCTTGCTGAGTTCGTACAGTCCGTTGAGGTCGCCGGTGGAGAGCCCTTCCGGCAGGCCGATCTCCGGGTACATCAGCTGGGTGTGGTCGTCCACATGGTCAAGGCCCATGACGTGGCTCAGCTCGTGGAGGATGACGGCCGTGGCATACATCGGCCCGTCGGGGTGCCGCAGCTCGTTGGCGATCTGCGGGGCGTCCAGGTCCAGGCCGCCGGTCACGAAAGTCTTCGGCCCGCCTTCGTACCCGAAATGCGTGCTGCCGCCGGTGCCGATGACCTTGCCCTTCAGCTGCGGTGCGGTTTCCGGGGTGGTCCAGGCAATCAGGAGGGGCGCCCAGCGGTCGCCGTAGGCCTCCGGCTGGTACGGCCGACGCTGGGGCGAGGGCTGCTCGGCGGTGGTGCCGTCATAGACAAACCTGATGCCCGTGGCGGCCGAAATGGTGCCGATCGCGTCCGGGACGAGGTGCTCTGCGCCGTCGGGCGCCAGCGCGGTGTTGATGACGTAATGCAGAGGACGGCAGGGGGAGTAACCGACGGGGCTGCCGTCGGTGTTGACCGCCAGGAAACGATAGGAATCGCTGGCAGCGGCTGGCCGGACCGGGGTGGAGAGCGGCGCGTCCGCCTCCTCGAAGCCCGGCGGGGGCGTAGCCGGTGCGGCGGTCGCGGGCTGCGCGCCGTCGTTCCCGGCCACCCCCACGGCCATTCCCGAAGGGCCGATCCTGATGTCCAGCAGGTCGCGGATGCGGGGATCATCCAGGGCCGCTGCACCGCCAAAGACGGCGGCCGCGCACAGGAAACCAGCTAGGAGCAGGCGCACCGCAGCGGCGGAACTGCGCCTGCGAGCATTGGCGTCGGCATGCCGCGGCGGCCGGGTCTCCATCACAGCACCTCCAGTGGGTCAGCCACTCGGGGCAGCCACGGCCAAGCTACCATTGCCGGGCCTGCACGCCTATGGGAGGGGCGCCACCTGTGGAAACTGTTAAGCTGCGGCCGGTTAACCGGGAACCGCCGGTTATCCGACAACTGTGCCGAAGGCCAGGCCCAGCAGGTAGGTGACCAATGCTGCGCCCATGCCGATGCCCAGTTGGCGCAGGCCGCGGGTCAACGGCGAGGTGCCGGAGAGCAGGCCCACCGCACCACCGGTGGCCAGAAGGGCGATACCCACCAGCACGCCGGCCGTCACCAGCGCGGCCACCCCGGTCATTCCGAACAGGAACGGCAGGACGGGGACGATGGCGCCGGATGCGAAGAAGCAGAAACTGGACAGCGCCGCACCCCATGCGGTGCCGACGGCCTCGTGCTCGTCGCCGGCGTGGGGAAGGTCCGGCTGGAGGGACAGGCTGGGGTCGCAGTCGCAGGAGAGCAGGCCCATGCGTTCGGCCACGCGGTGCTGTGCCGCCTCCTGGGTCATCCCGCGGGCCAGGTACACCAGCAGCAGTTCATTGTGTTCCAGGTCCAGCTTGGGGGCAGCTGCCAGGGTCACCTGCGTGGGCCGGGTGGCCGCCAGAAGTTCCCGCTGGGACCGGACCGAGATGAACTCGCCGGCACCCATGGACATCGCACCAGCCAGCAAACCCGCGATGCCGCTGAGCAGGACCACGCTGCTGGCGACGCCCGATGCGGCCATGCCCATCACCAGGGACAGGTTGCTGACCAGGCCGTCATTTGCGCCGAAGACTGCGGCGCGGAAGGTGCCGGCCAGGCGGTTCCGGCCGCGCGTGGCCAGGCCCCGGACTACTTCCTCGTGGATCTGCTCGTCTGCCGCCATGGCGTCCGTGGCATTGGGGTCCTTGGCATACGGTGAGCGGGCTTCGGCGCGCTGTGCCAGGGCCAGGACAAACACCGAACCGAAATTACGGGCCAGGAAGCCCAGCAGCCGGCTGCGGACCGAGGCCCGGCGGGGTTTTCCGGCGTGCGGCCCCAGCAGGGCAAGCCAGTGGGCCTCGTGCCGGCCCTCGGCTTCGGCCAGCGCCAGAAGGATGGCCCGTTCTTCGCCCTGCCGGTTCTGCGCCAGGTCGCGGTACACGGCAGCCTCGGCGCGTTCGTCCGCCAGGTACTGGCGCCAGCGCCTGATGTCCGCGGTGGAGGGCTGCCGGGTGCTTTTGGGCTCCGTGCCGGCGCTTTCGGCGCGCCGGGGTCCAGTGTCCAGGGAGTGGTCCGGCTCTGCCGGACGGAACGGTTCTGAGGGGTTGGACACGGGAGCTCCTGGACTGGAAGGGCATGGTTTCGGCCCCGTTGCAGTGCCAGCTTACTGCGGATTTCCGGGGATTTCTGGCCGGTAAACCAGCGTTGGCGGTTTCGGTAAACCTTAATTCCGCGGCACTGCGCGGCACTCCAGCTGCCTGCACCGGCCGCTCTTGACCCCGCTTGCGGCCCGGTGTTGAGATGAACGTGTGGCGCATCCGCGCCCCACTGAAAGAGCACGTCAGGCGAACCATCGGAGGTAGGAAGATGAGCACCACCGGACAGCACCCGGACATGCCGCACCTGGACGCCGTAGAAGCGGATCCGGCATACGACTACGCCGAAGACGCACCGGTCGACCAGGACGAGTGGGACACGGAGGACGAGTTCCTGGACGAGGAAGAGCCAGTAGTCCAGGCACCGCCTGTCGTGGTCGATGCCGAGGACCGGGTGGTCCCGCTCGATGATGACGGAGTGCGCGAAGCCGAATAGACGCGAAGCCGAATACAACGCACGACGGCGGCACCTCCTTGCGCTGAATGCGGAAGGAGGTGCCGCCGTCGTGCGCCATGAATCTGCCGGCGCGGCGGGGATCCGCCATGATCGCGTCATAGCCGGGGCAGCCCATTAGTATTGCTCCAGAGCGGGCCGGTGAGCCTGCGATGAAAGGTTCGTACATGAAGGCACTGCCAGTTGAGCCGAGCAATATTCCGGTGGCCATCGGCTCCCGGATCCGCGCCGCCCGGCAGTCGCAACGGCTCACGATTGAACAGGTTGCGGACGCCACGGGGCTGACCAAGGGGTTCCTGAGCCGGGTGGAGCGCGACTTGACGTCGCCGTCGGTGGCCTCGCTGGTGACGCTGTGCCAGGTGCTGTCCATCTCCATCGGCGAACTGTTCGCCGCTCCGGAAACCCACCTCACTAAGCGCAATGACGGACCGCGTATTTCCCTGGGCGGCCACGGGATCGTGGAACGGTTGCTGACGGCCCGGTCCGAACGGCGGGTGCAGATCATCCAGGCCGTGATCGAACCGCACGGCCGTGGTGAGTCCGAGCTGTACGCAGTGGACTGCGACGTCGATGTGCTGCACGTGATCAAAGGCAAGTTTCGGCTCATCCTGACCAACGAGGAATTCGACCTCAGCGCCGGCGACACCGTCACCTTTCCGGGGCGCGAGCCCCACACTTGGGTCAACCCCACGGACCAACCCGTCGAGGTGCTCTGGGTCCTGGTGCCCGCCGCCAGCCGGTAATCCCCTTCCGCGGCGGACGTTCCCGCCCGGTTTGTCCCCGTTATCTGCCGGGGTGCTCCCGGCCGGCGGTGAACCGTCGCCGCATCCTGGAGGCGCCGGGCAGACAAACTGGGCGGGATCGCACTCACCCTGCCTCCCGCGAACAGAGCACCGCCCGGATGTCGGCCAGGACACGATCTGGCTCGAACCAGATGTGTTCGGGCATGTACCGGAGAACCGCGAACCCGTTGACCGCGGAGGCATTGTTCCGCAATCTGTCCCGGCGCATGTCCGCCCGTTTTGAGTGGAATTCAAACCCGTCAATCTCCACAATGAGGAAGCCCTGCAGTAGGAAGTCGACCCGGCCGATGCCCGGCAGGAATACCTGTGCGTCGTAGCTGATGCCGTTGGCGCGGAAGAGATGCTGGGCGTCCACTTCCACAATGGATTCCGCCCGCATATCCAATTCCCGCAGCGCTCGCAGGACAGGCCGGGAGCGGTCACCACGCAGCTGGTCCTTCAATAGTTCCACGGGCACGCCATGCAGCCGGATGGCTGAGGTTGCCAAGGCCGTTGACGATGGGGGTGGGAGACACCCCATGGCATGCAGGGCCACGTCCTCCACCGCCGCCAATGGCAGCAGGGGATGGCCTGGAAAGTGTACCGACCGGTGCCGGATGAAGCCGTGCCCATGGCCGTGATTGCACGCGAGATGATGCCGTGGCGACGGGTGTCGAAGCCACAGGCCATAATGCGCGGCGGCGCTGGCGCACGTGAGCCGCCCGTTCTGCACAATGGCCGTGGCGACGCCTGGATCACAGCCAGGCAACAAGAACACGCCACGCTTGGGTTGCTGGGCGCCCTGATCCATCAGCTCCCTGATGGCCCGCCGTGAGAATCCGGCCCCCAGCAGTTGTCCAGTCCGGACCGCACCGCCGTTTTGGCGGAGATATTCGAGTGCCTGCATCCCACCATCCCAGACCGATGGGCGTTCCAGGGAAATGCCCATCGGAGACTATGTGGATAAGCCAGCCGTGCGTTCCCGCCCGGTTTGGTCCGGTTGAGGAAGAGTTCTGCCCGCAGGTTCGGCGCCCGCGCCACAGTCACGTCGGTCACTCGTGGCACAAACCGGGCAGCAAGGGAGGCTGCATCCCTGGGTAAACAGGTGATGCCTAGTGGGAAACAGAGGTGTATGATGGCAGTCACACCACCCACTTCGCAGAGAGGCCTTCAGTGGAAGAGCTCCGCATCGAAACCAACGGCAACCTTGGCCCCATTGATTCATCACGGATTCCCCGGTACGCCGGTGCCGCCACCTACGCCCGGCTGCCGCGCCTGGACCAGGTGCCCAAGGCGGACATCACCGTGGTGGGTGTGCCGTTCGACTCCGGCGTTTCCTACCGGCCCGGCGCCCGTTTCGGCGCCAACCACATCCGGGAGTCCAGCCGCCTGCTGCGCCCCTACAACCCGGCTTGGGATGTCAGCCCGTTCGAGAACGTCCAGGTAGCAGACGCGGGGGACATGGCCGTCAACCCGTTCAACATCAACGAGGCCATCGAGACCATCCAGCAGAACGCCCGGGACCTGACGGCCGGTGGCAGCAAACTCGTCACCCTGGGCGGCGACCACACCATTGCCCTCCCGCTGCTCCGCGCCGCCGCCGAGCGCGCCGGCGGACCGATCGCCATGCTGCATTTTGACGCCCACCTGGACACGTGGGACACCTACTTCGGGGCCGAATACACCCACGGCACGCCGTTCCGCCGCGCCGTGGAGGAAGGCATCCTGGACACGGAGGCGATCAGCCACATCGGTACCCGCGGCCCCCTGTACGGCAAGAAGGATCTCGACGACGACCACCGCTTCGGCTTCGGCATCGTCACCTCCGCGGATGTCTACTACCAGGGCGTCCTGGAAACCGTGGCCAAGGTCCGGGACCGGATCGGCAACCGTCCGCTGTACATCTCCGTGGACATCGACGTCCTGGACCCTGCCCACGCGCCCGGTACCGGAACCCCGGAAGCCGGCGGCATCACCAGCCGCGAGCTGCTGGAAATCATCCGCGGCTTCCGCGGGATGAACCTGGTGGGTGCCGACGTCGTTGAAGTGGCCCCGGCTTACGACCATGCAGAAATCACCGGTGTGGCAGCCAGCCACGTGGCCTATGAACTGGTCACCCTCATGGCAGACAATGCGGTTGAAGGCAACCGCTTCGGCGCGGCCACCGGGTATGCCGCCCAGGCCCTCGGCCGGGAAGTCCGGCAGCCTGCCGGTTTCGCCGCTGGAATGAAGGAGTAGCCACCATGATCGATTTCGATCCCGGCACAGCAGCCCCCACCAGGGGTACCGATGCCCGCAACGGCGGGGACCTCGTCGTCGAAACCCTTGAAGCGCTCGGTGCCAAGACCGTCTTCGGCATTCCCGGCCAGCACGCACTCGGCCTGTTCGATGCCATGGGCCGCGGCAATCTGCAGTTCGTCTCGTCGCGTGTTGAAAACAACTCAGCCTTCGCCGCCGACGGCTACTCCCGCGCCACCGGTGAAGTAGGCGTGCTGTTCCTCTCCACCGGGCCCGGTGCGCTGACCTCACTGGCCGGGCTGCAGGAGGCCTACGCCACCGGCGTGCCCATGGTGGTGGTGGCAAGCCAGATCCCGCTCGAGGGACTCGGCGCCCGGCGCAAGGGCATGCTCCACCAGTTGGATGACCAGAAGGCTTCCGCCGCCAACGTCACCAAGAGCCAGCGGCTGATACAGCATGCCTCCGGCATACCATCCGCCATCCAGGACGCCTGGACGGAAGCCATCTCGTCCCCTCAGGGCCCGGTGTGGATCGAAATCCCGCAGAACGTGCTGCTTGACCCCATCATGGTCCCGCCAGTGGAAGACGCACTCGCAGAAGCCGCGGACAACCCGCCGCGCGTGGAACTGGTTCGCGAGGCCGTGAAATGGCTCGCCGCGGCCAAGCGCCCGGCAATCATCGCCGGCGGAGGTACGCGCCGGGGGCGGGCCGAAAAGTCCCTGCTGTCCATCGCGGAAAAGCTCCGTGCCCCAGTCATTTGCACACCCGGGGGAAACGGGGCCTTTCCCTGGAACCACGAGCTGTCGCTGCAGTCCTGGATGGAGGACCGCTACATGACGGAGCTGCTGGAAGACGCCGACGTCCTTGTGGTGATCGGTTCTTCCCTGGGCGAGGTCACCTCCAACTACTTCACGTTCGAACCCCGGGGCCGCATCATCCAGATCGACGCCGAGCCGCGCGTCCTCGAATCCAACCGGCCGGGCCTGGGCATTCGGGCGGATGCCGGGCAGGCACTGGCTGCCCTGGACGGTGCCCTCGATGAAGCGCTGCAGCGGGACCGCCACGCCCAGCCGGACTGGCACGGCACTTCCCCGGAACAGCTGGTCAAGGACTCGCTGGCCAAGGTCCGCGCCCGACTGGAAGGGCAGGACCTGGCCAAGGAACTGAAGTTTATGGCGGACATCCGCGAGGCCGTTCCGGCGGACATGCAGACGTTCTGGGACATGACCATCGCCGCGTACTGGGGCTGGAGCTGCTGGGATGCCCGTGAGGGGGAGTTCCACTCCGCCCAAGGCGCCGGCGGGCTTGGTTACGGCTTCCCGGCGGCGATCGGTGCCGCTGTGGGCCTGGAAACCGTGGGAAAGCCCGGCCGCGTGCTGGCAGTGTCCGGCGACGGCTCGTCCATGTACTCCATTTCCGAGCTCGCAACGGCCAGGCAGCACAACGTCCCGGTCACGTGGCTGATCGTGGACGACGGCGGCTACGGCATCCTGCGCGAGTACATGGTGGGCGCGTTCGGGAAGGCCACGGCCACCGAACTGGCGCGCCCGGACTTCGTCAAGCTTGCTGAATCGTTCGGCGTCCCGGCAACCCGGGTGGCGCCGGAGGACGTCGGGGACGCCCTGAAGGCGGGATTCGCCGCAGACGGACCCAACGTCGTCGTGGTTGAAACGCTCCTGAAGATGTTCGCCCCCACCCACCTGGGCGACTAACCTGCAGCATCACCGCGGACCCCGGCTCCCACAAGGAGCCGGGGTCTTTTGCGTCCTGCAATGCCGATACGATTCTGGTCATGGAGAACGGCAGCAGCGTGAAACAGGGCGGGCCTCTGGAGGAGATGGGCTACCGGCCCTCCGCCAGTGAAGCGGAGGCAGGGGAGGACGTGCAGGCAGGCACGGAGGACCCCGCGGGATCCGACCCCCGGCGGATCGAGGTCCTGGTTCCCATGCGGTGGGGGGACATGGACGCCTACGGCCACATCAACAACGTGCAGATCGTCCGCATGCTGGAGGAGGCACGCATCGGTGCCTTCGGGCCGCCCCGTGGCGCCGGGCTCCCCGGAGTGGAACCGCACGTCTCACTGTTCAATGACGTGCCGGAGGGCACCATGGCACTGGTGGTGGACCATAAGATCCGCTACGTACGCACTTTGGACTACCGCAACATTCCCGCCTTGGTGGAGGTCTGGATCGGCGCCGTGAAGGGGGCCAGCTTCGACATCCACTACGTCATCAAGGATCCCGCCACGGGGCAGGAATGTGTCAAGGCAAGCAGCCACCTGGCGTTCGTGGATGAAACCACGGGCCGGGTCCAGCGGCTCACGCCGGAGCAAAAAGAACGGCTGGCGCCGTTCGTGCATTAGGGCCGGACGGCACTGTGCGGGGACCACGTAGTGTCGGACAATAGGCATCAGCCGAAAGCGCCCATAACCTGAGAATGAAGGAGCACGGAGATGGCACGGAAGAAGACTTGGAAAGAGATGTCACCTTCGGCGCGCGCCGGCTTCATCCTGGTGGGGATAGCGCAGGTTTCGCTGCTGCTCGCGGCCCAGCGGGACATCTCGCGCCGGCCCGCAGAACTGATCAACGGGCCCAAGGCTGCGTGGCGGGCTGCCTCGTTCATTAACTTCGTGGGCCCGATGGGCTACTTCGTCCTGGGGCGCAAGCGGCCCGCTCCCCGGGTCTGAGGCTCCCTGCCGGGTACCGGCACCCGTTGTGAGCAGCCGTTCAGTTTCACCCTGTAAATTTGAAGTATGACCCCCGCCTCAACTGCTGCCATGACACGTGCCCCAGGTATCTCACGCGAGATTGAGGACGCAGCATGGTTTGTGCTGGGCCCGGGAATGCTGGGCAAACCATCCGCGCTGGATGGCCGGACCCTGACCTGGACTGCGGACGCCGCCGGGGAACTGCTGGAACGGCTGGAGCGGGGCACTCCGGACCCCAAGGCTCCCATGATGACCAACCTCCGGCACAACCTTGAAGGCGCCTCGCGTGAGGCCAAGCAGCTCGCCGTTGAGCTGCTCTTCCTGCAGTCGCTGCCGCTGGCGCACGAAGTGAAGTCACTGAAGGTCAAGCGCGCCCGCGTTGCAGAGGCTGCGTCCTGGCTTGAGCCGCCGCTGGAGCTGCCCGAGGAGCTGTACCAGGGCATGACGGACCACGGTGTCATCCGGGACCGGACGGCAGAGTTCAACTGGACCATCTGGGACCACCTGAAGTGGCTGTGCCGCTTCGTGCAGCACGTGGACCAGCAGCCCACGCATGCAATCACCGCGGCGCTGCAGGACCCTCTGGCCTTCCACCGGCTGGCCGCGGCTACGCCGGACGACCAGCCGGCGATCCGCCGCAGCATCGAGTTCCTTACCTGGCCCAGCTACTTCGAGCCCGTAGTGGCGGACGTGGAGCGCCAGGAGATCCGGGACGCCTTCGCCTCGCTGGTGGGTGGTGCCAAGGGCGACGCCGAGGAAGACATCACCGCGGACATCCACCGCATCCGCCGGCACCTCGATGAGCAGGCGGGCCAGCGCATCGACTGGTACTCCCGGCAGCTGGTCAGCCAGTGGCGCAAGGTGGGGGACCCCGGACGCCGGGCGTGGCTGCTGCGCACGCACAGCGACAACACTGAACTGCTCACGGCCTGGCAGGGCGAGGAGAAGGTCACCCTCGACGTCGAACATCTCCGCCTGCTTGACCCGGGCGTGACGGCCGGGGTGGTGCAACACGCCGTCGACGAAGACTACAAACATCTTGGCTACGTGGAGCGCGAGGACACCAAGACGGCCGTCTTCGCTTTCCTGACGGTGATGAAGCCGGGCGATCTGGCGCTGTACCAGCACTCGGGCGTCGTGCGGCTGGGCGTGGTGCTCGGCGAGCCGGAGCACAACGATGACAACCGCCGCCTGCGCCGGAAGGTGCGCTGGTTCGATGAAGGGCACACCACCACTGACCTGCCCCGCCATGTGCAGCGGCAGCTGGCCACCCCGGGGATCGTGGTGGACGTGACGCGGGTGGTCCAGGCGCTGCAGGCCCTGGTGCCGGCTGAAGCCGAAACGGAACCGGATGAGGACGCCGCAAGCACCGGCCTCATCCCCGTGGTGCAGGAGGGCTTCCGGCCGTTGACTCCGGAGTTCGCCGAATCGCTGCACATGGAACTCGAACCGCTCCAGGAGATCGCGGAGCTGCTGGAGGAGAACCGGCAACTGGTCCTGTACGGTCCGCCGGGCACTGGAAAGACATACTTGGCAAAGCACCTTGCCGCGGAACTGGCCAACGACTCCACGGACGAACGGGTCAAGTTGGTGCAGTTCCACCCGTCCTACGCCTACGAGGACTTCTTCGAGGGCTACCGCCCCGACAAGACCGACGAAGGCCAGGTCTCCTTCAAACTCGTGGCAGGACCGCTGCGCCGCCTGGCGGAGGAAGCCGCCAAGCCGGGGAATGAGAACAAACCGTACTTCCTGATCATCGACGAGATGAACCGCGCCAACCTGGCCAAGGTGTTCGGCGAGCTGTATTTCCTGCTGGAGTACCGGGACGACCGGATCTACCTGCAGTACAGCCCGAACGAGCCGTTCACGCTGCCGGACAATCTCTACATCATCGGCACCATGAACACCGCGGACCGGTCCATCGCCATGATGGACGCCGCCATCCGCCGGCGCTTTTCTTTCATCGAGCTGCACCCCCAGACGGAGCCGGTCAAGGGATCGCTGCTGCGCTTCCTCCAGGCACGGAAGCTGGACCTCACACCCGCCTTGCTGCTGGACGCCCTCAACGCGGCCATCGACGAGTGGGACCGGGACCTGATGATCGGCCCGTCCTACTTCATGAAGCCGGCGGCCCAGACCCCGGCCGGGCTGCGCCGGATCTGGAAGTACGAGCTCATGCCGCTGCTTGAGGAGCACTATCACGGACAGCTCACCCGGGCGCAGCTGGAGGAGCGCTTCGGGCTGGAACAGCTGCTGGGGCGCCTTGCAACCGGTTAAATCCGGCGGATCCGTCCGCCACCTGGTGCTGGATGAACTTTCCCGCGGCATCGTGGAGCGGCTGGACCCCGCCAGCGCCTCGTTCTTGAACGCCAGCGGCCTGGCCAAGGCGTCGCCCATGGGGATGGGGCTCTACCGGATCGAACCGGTAGGCAAGGTGGGCTCGGTCCGCACGCCCACGGTCCAGCTGGACGTCCGGCCCAAGGACCGGCTGGGGCTGAGCCGGCTCTTGTTCCTCCTCAGCTATGCCGAGGACCAGGGCTTCCGACCAGACACCGTGGCAGCGGTGGAGGACCGCGAGCTGTGGAGCGCACTGGCTGAATCGCTGGCCCAGCTGGCCGAACGGGCACTGGGCCGCGGCGTGCTGCAGGGATACCTCACGGTGGACGAATCTCTCCGGACCGTGAAGGGACGGATCCGGATTTCGGACCAGATCTCCCGCCGCCCGGGGATGCTGGTGCCCCTGGAAGTGTCCTACGACGAGTTCACCGAGGACATCGCGGAGAACCGCATCCTCCGTGCGGCGCTGGAACGGATGAGCCAGGTGCCGCGGGTCCGTCCGGAGGTGCTGAGCCGGCTGCGCCAGCTCAAGGGAAAGCTCGACGCCGTTACCCGCCTTCCAGCCGGCGCCCCGCTGCCGCCGTGGAAACCGACCCGAATGAACCTGCGGTACCACGCGGTTCTCCGGCTGGCCGAACTGATCCTGCGAAATTCCTCCGCAGAATCGGGAGAAGGAAAACAACAGACCGCGTCTTTCGTGGTGGACATGGCAGAGGTATTCCAGGACTTCGTCGGTGCCGCGCTCCGCCAGGCGATGGCCGCGTTTCCGGGGGAGCTGCGGCTCAAGTACAACGCGCTGCTCAGCGAAGCCGTTCGGGACGCGGACCGGTTGTCAGTGCGGCCGGACGCGGTGCACCTGCTGGGCGGCCGGCCGGTGGTCGCATACAACGCCAAGTACAAGGCAGCCACGGACATGGGCGCCTCCCTGACCGCCGACCACTACCAGATGCTGGCACACTGCACGGCGCTCGCGGTGCCCACCGCCTGGCTCGTCTACGCCGGTGCGGGGGAGGTCAAGCTGCGCCGGATCCTCAACACAGACATCGACGTCGTGGAGTTTCCGCTGGATCTGTCCCGGCCACCGGCGGAAATCCTGGCAGCCATCGCCGAACTGGCGCAACAATCTTGGGGAGAAGTGGTGCGGCAAGCACGGAACAGCGGGGCAGGTGACAGTTATACTGCTGACGTTGGCTTGTGAGGGGACGCTATGGGTGACGCACGAGTGGGACTTGTCATTGAGGACGACCAGGACATCCGGGAACTGGTCCGGACGGTGCTGACCCAGGCCGGGTTCGAGGTGACTGTCGCGGCATCCGGCTACGAAGGCGTGGCCGCTGCCCGCAGGCTGAACCCCGACGTCATCACCCTGGACCTCGGGCTGCCGGATATCGACGGGTTCGAGGTTGCCCGCCAGATCCGCGAGTTCTCCGATGCCTACATCGTGATGCTCACCGCCCGGGCCGAAGAGCTGGACACCCTGATCGGGCTGGAATCCGGCGCGGACGACTACCTCACCAAGCCCTTCCGTCCGCGGGAACTGCGGGCGCGCGTGGCCGCGATGATGCGCCGACCCCGCGCTGCCGCACCCGTCCCGGCCGGTGCCGCGCCCGCCGGGGAGGCCGCCGTCGGGCATTCCACCTCCGGCGCCGCGAACGCCGGAGCCCCGACCGCCGGAACTGCCGCGGCAACGGCCGGCGTAACGGTTACTGCCCCCAGCGCCGAGAACGGCGACCGGTATTACAGCCACAACGGCCTCGAACTGAGCTATGCCTCCCGCACGGTCACCGTTGACGGGGAAGAGATGCACCTGACCCGCACCGAATTCGAACTCCTCCACGCCATCCTGGAAGCCGGCCGGACTGTCCGCACCAAAGCAGATCTGGTGCGGCGTCTCCGCGAGGAGGACTACGACGTCGGAAGCTATATCAGCGAGGCAGATGAACGCTCGGTGGAGGTCCATATGGGGAACCTCCGGAAGAAGCTGGGCGATTCGGTGCAGCGCCCCCGTTGGTTGCAGACGGTCCGCGGCGTGGGTTACCGCCTGGCCCCAGGCGGGCCGCCTGTCGAGCACTGAGCCTGGAGCCGGTGCGTCGTCTGCCGGCTGCACTGGCTGATAGGCCGGAGGTATGCGGCGGCGAGCCTGGGCAGGACAACGGCGACGTCGGATTCGCGGGCTCCTCCGCGGATCTCGCCTTCCAGTTCGTAGGCCAGTCCGGCCAGCCGCTCGGCGCCCACCATCTGGCTCGAGGTCTTTAGGCTCAGGACCGCATCCACTGAACCGTCCAGGTCGCCAGTGGTCAAGGCAAGCCGGAGCCGGCCTATGCGTTGGGGGAGGCATTGGACGAAGTCGGCCACGAACATCCTGCAGTATCCTTCGTCATCTTCCAGTTCCTCGCGCAACCGGTCCAGTACGGACTGGTCCACCAAAGGCCTGGAAGCATCATCAGCTGCGCCCACGACGGTCCTTTCGGCTCCGGGTGTCCTGCGGCGAGACCAGCCGGGGAACAAAACGGTCAGCGGAGGCTATCCACTTCACTTCAGGGTAGGGCCGATCCCGGGTTCTGGCGCCGGGCGGGCAGAGAATTGTGGGTTTCTTGATGGGAATTGCGGGCTGATGTTGAGTTGGCGGTCCAGGAACTGTATGAGTTGGTCCTCCAGCGCCGGTCTGTCCTTCAACTGGCACTCCCACACCGTCAGGACCTCCCATCCCGCGGCCTCGAGTTCGCTGCGCTGGCGGGCGTCGCGCTCGCGCGTGCGGGTGCGCTTCTCCTCCCAGAATGCGGCGTTCGCTTTCGGCGCGTGCAGGCCGACCCGGCAATCGTGGAAGTGCCAGAAACAGCCGTTGACGAAGACGACCTTGCGACGTGCGGCGAAGACCAGATCGGGGTTGCCGGGCAGGCGGCTGCTCCCGGACCGGCCATGGAGGCGGTAACGGTAGCCCTTGGCGTGGAGCAGCCGCCGCACCAGCAGTTCCGGTTTGGTGTCCTTGCCCCGGATCCGGGACATGTTCCAGCTGCGCTGCTCAGGGGTGAGCCTATCCGCCATGCTTCAAGTCTAGGAGGGTTCAGATTTCCCGTTCGGGCTGCTCGCCGAAAACGAAATGACGTCCGCTGATGGAGCTCGGCTCGATTTCCACGTAGAAGTCCTTGAGGGTGGGCACCCAGGTCTTCAGGCCCAGTTCCTCCACGGCGGCCAGTTCGCTCGAATTGGTCAGCACCCGGGCCGTACCCCGAAGGACGACGGACCAGGCCTCTTCGGAGAGGATCCCGTCCGTTTCGAAGAGCACCTTCGCGTTGATGGTCAGCTGGGCGAGCTTGTTTCCCGGCGCGGTGCGGAGGTACAGCTTGCGGTTGGAGACGAGGTAGTTGACGGGGAAGATGTCAGGTTCGCCTGCCACGGAGACCACCAGCCGACCGTGCTTTGTGCCTTCCAGCAGCTTCCAGGACTGCTCGTCGCTGAGTTCCAGTACGGGGTTTGCGTCTGCATGGTTGAACATCATGGAACCATTCTTCTACGTGCGGTAGAAGCGCGCCAGTGCCGGAAGTCCCTTCTTTCGTCCGTCAAGCGACGGTGGCGCCGTGCCGGCTGCACTCCGTACGCCAGCCGAGCGGTGAGACTTGGACTTTCAGGCGTCGGCAGCATTCGGAACAGTAGCGCGGCGGTTCCATCTCGAGGCGCCTCGTGCACTCGTGGTGGGCACCTGCCTGGGCCGCGTTTCCTTGCCGCGTTCCGCCATGGCGGGCGTACGACGGCGGGAGGGCGCCGCCGTCGTACGCTTGCCCCTGCAATTCCCCGCCACAGTGCCCGCAATAGCGCGCTGTGGGGCTGGTTGTGGAGTGCTTCATAGAGTCTTCTGGAGCTCCTTAATGGGCATGTTGAGATCCACGAGGAGATTGAGATCGGCGTTTGCGGGGCGACCCAAGGTGGTGAGGTAGTTGCCGACGATGACCGCGTTGATGCCGCCGAGGAGACCTTCGCGGGTGCCGAGGTCGCCGAGGGTGAGTTCACGGCCGCCGGCATAGCGCAGGACAGTGCGCGGCATGGCGAGGCGGAAGGCAGCGATGGCGCGCAGGGCGTCCTTGCCGTCCATGATCTCCTGGTTCTCCAGCGGAGTGCCGGGGCGGGGATTGAGGAAGTTGAGCGGGACTTCGTGGGGTTCGAGGGCTGCGAGCTGGGCGGCGAGTTCGGCCCGCTGCTCGAGTGTTTCGCCCATGCCAATCAGGGCTCCGCAGCAGAGCTCCATGCCGGCGTCCTTGACCATGTTGCAGGTGTCCAGGCGTTCCTCGTAGGTGTGGGTGGTGACGACTTTGGGGAAGTAGCTGCGTGCCGTTTCGAGGTTGTGGTTGTAGCGGTGCACGCCCCATTCCCTGAGCTGGTCCACCTGGCGCTGGGTGAGCATGCCCAGGGAGCATGCGATGTTGATGTCCACTTCCTCGTTGATGCGGTCGATGGCGAACTTGATCTGGTTCATCAGCTTGATGTCCGGTCCGCGGACAGCGGCGACGATACAGAACTCGGTGGCTCCGGTGGAGGCGGTTTCCTTGGCGGCTTTGACGAGTTCGGGGATGTCCAGCCAGACGCCCCGTACCGGACTGTCGAACACGCCGGACTGGCTGCAGAAGTGGCAGTCTTCGGGGCAGCCCCCGGTTTTGATCGAGATGATGCCCTCGACTTCGACATCCTCGCCGCAATGCTTCAGGCGTACTTCATGGGCGAGTTGGAGGGCGGCCGGGAGCGCTTCATCCGGAAGACGGAGGATCTCGACGAGCTGCCCTTCGTTAAGGCCGTCGCCGTTTTCGAGCACCTGCTGCCGGGCTGTTTCGAGGATCGGATGGGTGCGTTGCTGCAGGGGCATCGTCATTGAGTTTCCTTGGCTGGTCCGTGCGGGTGGGTCTCTCTCCTTGACCGTAGTTCGGGGCAGGCTGGCTGTTTTTGTGGAACGGCCACAAGGGGACGGGGGCGGGTTTGTGGGGAGTGGTTGCCAGGCGGGTGTGACTTTTTTCGGCGCCGCAGTGATGGTAAACCCGTGCGGGGTAGCTGTGGATAACTATCGTCGTCGATTTGTGTGCTGGGCTACCCTTGGAGCAACGTCCGGAGAGCGTCATCACACGACATTGGGGGAGTAGCGGTCCATGGCATCGCACGTCATCTCTAAACCTGCATTCTTAGGCCGTATCGCAGTGGTTGCGGGAGCGGCGCTACTGCTCGGGGGCTGCGCCGGGGCAGCACCGGAGCCGGCAGCCAGCCCTGATACGACGCAGTCTGGGACAACAAGCGTTTCCGTTTCGCCGACGGCTACTGCAACGGCAATGCCCGCCTACAAGCCAGCCAGCGCAAAAGGGCCGGCCCAGAACGTACCCTTACCTGTCCTCCCGGCGGTGGCGAAGACTGAGACGAAAGAGGGGCTGGAGGCGTTTACCAAGTATTGGTTTGCCGTCCTCAGTTATGCGTATGAGACTGGAGACGTCGAACTCTTGAAAGGGGTGTCCGGCCCCGACTGCGCCTTTTGTAACGGTCTTGTCAAGAACGTCAGTAACGCTTGGAAAGACGATAAGTGGATATCGGGAGGTCGGGTCAAGACGCCAGCCGTGACGGGACGAGCGCTAGAAAATGAGCCGTGGCAGGCAACCGTTCAGGTAATGCAAGATGAGATAAGTATTCATAATCCTGATGGAACCCTAACGCAGGACCCCACCAAAGCAATTAACGTCGGAAGTCAGGTAGTGGCCACATTCGGCCGTGATGGATGGACGGTGACTGAACTAGGTCTAATACGATAGCCATGGGCAGCCTCATTCGCCGGATGTCCGCTCCCGTCCTTTGTCTGGTCTTCGTGCAAGTTCTAATGGTGTCCCTCCCCATTGCCGCTGCCACTGCGAAAACCGACGAAGCAGTCGGATTCGTCGACACTGGTGTGGAGGTTGGAAGTGTGGGCTGGGGCTTGGATCCCAAGACTGGGGCCGTAGTACGGATCCCCAAGAATCAGGCTTCAACGGACCCCAACGACTACAAGTATGAGTTGCAGTGCCATTTAGGCGCCGGGGATTTTGACTCGGTGTGCCTCCGCAGTCAACTGAAATGTACCAACGGCCCCAACGGCGAGGACGGAATCCCCGTGGTGTGGCTGTCGAAGCCCCGCGGGGTTCCGGGCGCAGTCTGGGCTCGTCACTCGGGTCCAATGTGCCTTTACGACCCAAACCCGGAAGATGTTCTTCCACGGATCGCCGCGGCCATCCAGAAACGATTCGAAAATCTTCCCGTAGACGCGGGTGCCGTCGTTGCGCAGCCAAGCCCGCACACGCTCCGGGGAGCGGAAACCAACTTCTACGCTGATGCCAAAGAGCAGCAGTTCGACATCACCATGTTCGGCCAGAAGGTTCATGTTGTGGCCACGCCGGTGCAGTACACATGGAATTACGGCGATGGAACGGTCTTCGGGCCGCAACCGTCCATGGGTGGACCGCTGCCGCAGGACCGCTGGGGCGAGAAAACGAGGACCAGCCATGCCTACGGAGCTACGGGTGACTTTGAGGTTGTCCTGACCACCAGCTTCCGGGGGACGTATTCGGTCAACGAGGGGCCTCCGCTGCCAATTCCTGGGGAAGGCCATTTCAGCACCGCCCCGGAAACGATCAGTGTTTGGCGTTCCATCACACGCAACTACGCAGACGACTGCAACGTGAATCCAAACGGACAGGGTTGTCTCGGTTCGTAGGAGCTGCCGGCGCCTGGTCCTTGTTCTGGCCCCGCCCGACCCTGTGACCCCTGTCCCACCCGGAATAGCAGCCCGGTCCGTGAGGTTGGCACTAGCAGTACCGCTTCTGCCCCTGAAAGGAACCGCGCATGCTGTTTTCCCCTCTGACCCTAGGCGAACTCGAACTTCCCAACCGGCTCGTGATGGCTCCGCTCACCCGGCTCCGTGCCGGTGAAGCAGGCGTTCCGGGGCCGCTTGTCGCCGAGCACTATCGCCAGCGTGCTTCGCTGGGCCTGATCGTCAGCGAAGGAATCTACCCAACCATCGGCGGCCGCTCCTACGCCGGACAGCCCGGGATCGCTACCGAAGAACAGATCGCCGGCTGGAAGAAGGTCACGGATGCCGTGCACGCGGAGGGCGGGCGCATGTTCGCCCAGATCATGCACGGCGGCAGGGTCTCGCATCCGGAGCTGACAAGCGGCCGGGACATTGTCGCCCCCAGCCCCGTGGCCATCGAGGGTGAAGTCCGCACACCCTCAGGCAAGCAGACATACCCGGTGCCGCACGCGCTCACCACGGACGAGCTTCCGGTGCTCATCCAGGAAATCGTCGCCGCCTCGCTTAACGCTGTTGAGGCAGGGTTCGACGGCGTGGAGCTGCACTCCGCCAACGGCTACCTCCTGCATGAATTCCTTGCGCCCAACTCGAACGTCCGGACCGACAGCTACGGCGGATCCCCGGAAAATAGGGCCAGGTTCGTCATAGAAACGGTCAACGCTGTCGTTGCGGCATTGGGCGCCAACCGGGTAGGGATCCGCATCTCGCCGGAGCACAACGTCCAAGGGATCGCCGAGACGGACCGCGAAGACGTCCGCGCCACGTACGAAGTGCTAGTGGACAGCATCGCTCCGCTGAACATCGCCTACCTCAGCGTTCTGCATCACGAACCGGCAGATGAGCTGGTGCAGGGCCTCCGCGCGCGCTTCGGCGGCACCTTCCTGGTGAACACCGGTTTCGGCGTAGTCACCTCACGAGACGAAGCCGCAGGGCTGGTTTCAGCCGGACACGCGGATGCCGTGGTGGTGGGCAGGCCGGCCCTCGCCAACCCGGACCTCGCCCGCCGTTGGAAGGAGAGCCTCCCGCTGAATGAGCCTGATGCTGCCACTTTCTACGCATCGGGTGCCGTGGGCTACACGGATTACCCGGCTTACCAAGGCTGAGCTGCCGGCCGGGAAGTCCTAAAGAAACGCTTCCCGGCCGGTCCCTTCCCTCATCACGAGCTTTCCGTCCTCGACGGAAACCAGCACACTCCTTGGCTTGCCGGTGACTTTCTTGATGGCCTTCAGTCCCCGGTTGGTGACTTCCACCCCCACCTGTGCGCCTTTAGCCGGGAGCTCCACGGAGACCTCCGCGGCGATGCCCAGAATGGGGTTCGTTGAGATCCCGAGATCCCGCCGCGCCTGCTTGCCATTGACCGTCAAAGTGATGTTGGCGTCCTCGAATCCCTCCTGAAAAACGACCAGCAGTTCCCTCATGGGTGCCTCTTCCTCGAGCAGCGGAGCCGGTGTCGGCAGTTCCATCACAGCACTTTTGCTGCCGCAGTGGAACAGCACAGGGCGGTGGGAGAGCCGAAGCTCAGTGGAGCAGGCAAGATGCATGCGGCAAAATGTTCGGGTGACCCAACTGCCGCACGTCCCCGCACCCGCTTCGCCGTCAACAGCCCGCCCTGACGGGGAAATCCACGCCCAACTTGCCGTTGAGCTCGGCGTCAAGCCGTGGCAGGTCAAAGCGGCGGTCGAGTTGCTCGACGGCGGCTCGACCGTCCCGTTCATCGCCCGCTACCGCAAGGAAGCGACCGGGACCTTGGACGACGGTCAGCTCCGCGAGCTCGACGAACGCCTCCGCTACCTCAGGGAGTTGGCGGACCGCCGTCGTACTGTCCTCGAGGCGATTTACGCGCAGGGACAGCTGACCCCCGAGCTTAAGAAGGCGGTCCTCGCCGCGGACACCAAGTCCCGGCTGGAGGACATCTACCTGCCGTTCAAGTCCAAGCGCCGGACCAAGGCACAGGCCGCGCGCGAAGCGGGGCTCGAACCGCTCGCGGATGCCTTGGTCAAGCATCCGGACTTGGACCCCGAGCGCGAGGCAGCCAAGTACCGCAGCCCGGAGCACTCCATCGCGGATGCCGCGGCCGCCCTGGCCGGCGCCCGTTCCATCCTCGTGGAGCGCGCCGCCCAGGACGCAGATCTTGCAGAAACGCTCCGCGAACGGCTGTGGACGCAGGGGAGGCTCGTCTCCCGGGTGAAGAAGGGCAAGGAATCTGAAGGCCAAAAATTCGCCGACTACTTCGAGTTCGCCCAGGCTCCCGCCGCCATGCCTTCACACCGCGTGCTGGCACTGCTGCGTGGTGAAAAGGATGGGGTCCTCGACCTCGACCTCGCCGAAGCAGATCCCGCGGACGACGGCGCCCTGGCCGCCGCCCGCACCCGCTACGAGTCAGCGGTGGCCAGGGTCCTCGGGGTCGCCGACCGCGGCCGGCCAGCCGACGCCTGGCTGATGCAGACCGCACAGCTGGCCTGGCGGTCCCGCGTCCTCGCCCGCCTTACTGCTGACCTGCGCGGCCGGATGTTTGCTGCTGCCGAAGACGAGGCCGTCCGCGTTTTCGCCGCGAACCTCCGCGATGTCCTGCTCGCGGCCCCGGCCGGCAACCGTGCAACCCTGGGTCTGGATCCGGGTCTGCGCACGGGCGTGAAGGTCGCCGTCGTGGACGGAACTGGAAAGGTGGTGGCCACGGACACTGTTTACCCGCATGCACCTGCCAGGAAGTGGGATGAGGCGCTCGCAACGCTGTCCCGGCTTGCCCGGCAGCACGAGGTGGAACTGATCGCCATCGGCAACGGAACCGCCTCCCGCGAAACGGACAAGCTGGCCGTCGAACTCATCAAGCTGCTGCCGGACGTGGACCGGAAACCCCAAAAGCTCGTGGTGTCCGAAGCCGGAGCCTCCGTCTACTCGGCCTCGGCGCTCGCTGCCGCGGAACTTCCCGGTATGGACGTTTCCTTGCGCGGTGCCGTGTCAATTGCCCGACGCCTGCAGGATCCCCTGGCAGAGCTGGTCAAGATCGATCCGAAATCCATTGGCGTGGGCCAGTACCAGCATGACGTCACGGCCGCGAAGCTGGACCGCAGCCTCGACGCGGTGGTCGAGGACTGCGTGAATGCCGTTGGCGTTGACGTGAACACCGCGTCGCCGGCGCTGCTGAGCCGGGTGGCCGGCGTCGGGCCGCTCCTCAGCGAGAACATCGTGGCCTACCGCAACGAGCACGGACCCTTCGCTAAACGTGCAGATCTCAAGAAGGTGCCCCGGCTCGGTGCGAAGGCGTTTGAACAGTGTGCCGGCTTCCTGCGCATCACGGGGGGAGCCGAGCCCCTGGACGCTTCCAGTGTGCACCCCGAGGCATACGCTGTGGCGCGGCGGATCCGTGCAGCTGCCGGCTCAGCCCCTGCCGCATCGCTGGATCCTGCCGCATTCGTGGACAACACGTTTGGGCTGCCTACCGTCCGGGACATCCAGGCCGAACTCGACAAGCCAGGGCGCGATCCACGGCCGGCCTTTGCTGCGGCCACGTTCTCCGAAGGCATCGAAAAGATCTCGGACCTCAAGCCGGGAATGGTGCTCGAAGGAACGGTGACCAACGTGGCGGCTTTCGGCGCCTTCGTGGACGTCGGGGTGCACCAGGACGGGCTGGTACACGTGTCGGCACTGGCCAACCGGTTCGTCGCCGACCCCCGCGAAGTGGTCAAGTCCGGCCAGGTTGTCCGCGTCAAAGTTTTGGAAGCTGATCCTGACCGGAAGCGGATCTCGCTGACCTTGAGGCTCGACGATGAACCCTCGGCAGGCGGCAGTTCCTCCCGGCAGCGTGGAAACTCCCCGGGCCGGCAGCAGGGACGGCAGGATTCCGGGGAAAGCCCCGCTGCGAGTCATGCAAAGACTCCGATCAAGCGTCCAGGAAAAGCGACAGGCAAAGCAGTTCAGGCAGCAAGCCCGGCCAACACTGCTATGGCCGAGGCGCTGCGCAGGGCGGGTCTCGGTAAGTAGCGCCGTTGGGGCAATGTGTCAGGCCAGGGACAGCACGAACGCGAGGACGAAGCCGGCAGCGGTGCTGAGTGCTACTGCCGGACCTCCATGTTCGTAGGCTTCGGGCATCAGGGTGTCGGCGAGCGATGCGATGACGGCGCCGGCGGCAAATGCCAACGGCAGTGAGATTGCTTCGGGGTCTGTTCCACTCAAGGGGCCAGCACCAATAACAACGGCTGCCACAAGCAGGACGCCGCACGCCACCCAGAGCCCGATAATGCTTCTGGCTGAGCGGCCCTGGCTGCGCATCGATGCCGAGCCGACTAACGCCTCGGGAAGGTTCGAAACGAAAATGGCCGCCAGCAGCGCCAGCCCGCCCGTTCCTTCGCCCAAGGAGACACCGAGCGCGATGTTCTCCGGAACTCCGTCGAGGGTTACGGCTGCCAGCAATGCCAGCCCGGCGGCGCCCCGTGTGGAGGCTGCGGTTGCCGGTTTCTCCTGCACCGCGGCGCCAGTGTCCAGCTTCGCGCTTCCACGCACCTCGTCCGCTGGGACTGCTTCTTCCAGGGGCCCCGGCTGGGCCCACCGGTCAAGGAAGGCGCTGAGCGCGGTGAACACCGCGGCACCCAGGAGCAGGCCTACGGCGGCCCGGATGATGCCGCCCCGTTCGTAGGCGTCGTGGAAAAGCTCGAACGCCAAGGCCGTAATCAGCGCACCGGCGGCGAAAGCCAGGAGCATGGCCAACAGACGTTTAGGAAGCTCGAAACGCACACCGATGAGGGCACCCAGCAATAGGGAGCTGGATGCAATGACGCCGAACCATAGCGACATCAACATGCCGCAAGTATAGGATCGGGGCCCGGCTTTCGGCAGTGCTGGTTTTTCTGCAATGGTGGGCGTATGACCTATTTCCTGGAATACACAGTCCCTGCCCCTGTCGGTGCCGATGAGTTTGAGTTCCCCCATGATGAGATCAACTCCGACACGACCATCCCGTTGTCGGAAACCCGTGCCGAACACGTCCATGCACCCGAACTGCCTGCCCGGACCGGCATCATCGGTGCGACAGTTCCCGAGGCCAAACTCGAAGCCGAGCAGCTTCTCGGGCACAGCCGCGCCACGGCGGGGGCCCTCTACGTTGATCCGTCCAATTCCCTGCAGGCAGGAGTAGGAACCTTGGTGGCCACTTTCCGTGAAGGCATCGGTTGGCAGGACGAAGCGGCAGCTGACCAGTAGCTGCCCAGCTAAGACCTACGCGGATTTGGGCAACGGCGGCGGGTTGAAATACCTGTTCCTCTGAGGAGCTCGCCGGGGGTCGACGTGGCCCGGCGGGGTAAACCACGGGATGCCGTTGCGCATGGTGATACCCCAGGCAGTGCGACGGCGTTACGGGTGCCTGGTTCCGTGCCCCGCCACAACACTCCGGTAGCCCTCACGGAAGGTGGGAAACACGAAGTCCGCGCCGGCGCTCCGCAGCAGGGTATTCCGGCAGCGCTTGTTGCCGCCGCGGGCGGGCCCCGCATCGCCCACGGGCGGCTCGGCGAGTCCAAGTTCGCCGGCCAGGAACCGCAGCACGGAACCCAGGTCTGCAGGATCGTCATCCACCCCCACATAGACCGGCGCGGGGTCCTGCGGCATGGTGCACAACTGTACGATCGCGGCAGCGGCGTCGTCCCGGTGGATCCGGTTCGTGTAGCGGACATCCCGGGGGATGACGGCGGATCCGGTCTTCACCTGGTCGATCAGCCGGGTGCGCCCCGGCCCGTAGATGCCGCCCAGCCGCAAAGACACCGCCGCCGTCCCGGTGCCCGCCAGGCGGGACCGCAACAGGTCTTCCGCCTCCACTAGGATCCTGCCCGAAAACCCACCGGCGTTAGGCATGGTGCTCTCGTCCACCCAGCCGCCGTCCGCATCACCATAAACCGCGGTCGACGAGACGAACAAAACCCGCTTCGGCGTGATGCGGTCACGCACCAGGGCATCCAGCACGTGGTTCACGGCGCCCAGGTAAGCCGCCCGGTAGGCCGCCTCTGTGGGGGAATCAGCGGCCACGGCTATAACGACGGCGGTGGTATCCGCCGGGACAGGCGGCAGATCGGCGGCACTCAAGTCAGCCGCCACGCCTTCGATGGCTGGCGGCAGTTTCGCGGGGCTGCGCCGCCACCCGACAACGCGGTGTCCGGCCGCGGCGAACCGCAGCCCTGCCTCGGTGCCCAGGTCGCCGCAGCCGGCTAGGAGGATTGTCATGCTATTACGGCGCCTCCACCGGGAAGAACACCCGCGGGTCCTGCAGCAACGCCGGGTAGGTGAAGGCCGAGCGGTCGATGATCTCGGTGACGGTGAAGTTCCGTCCGAACCGGCCGTCCTCCAGGGTGATGGGCCGTCCCACCACCTGGCCCACGGCGAACTTCGCGCCGTTTTCGAACGGCACAGCCACCGGCGTCTTGCCCGGAAGGGTGGCGAACGCGTCCTCCTGCGCCTGCCGCTTACGTGTGGGCTTCTTCAGCTTGGGCTTGGGCGCGGCCTTCTTGGGTTGTTTCGAGGGCCGGCGCGAGCCGTCCTCGATGTAAACGGGGGAATACTCCTCAGCCGCGGCAGCAGCGCTGCGGTTCACGAACGGCAAGGCGACCGTGTCCAGCGTGGCCGGGTCGACGTCGTCGTGCGGGGAACGAAGAATCCAGAGGATCTCGCCTTCCGGCTCCTGCGGCAGGAACTCGTGCCGCGGTTCTGGCCAGACGTAGTCCAGGTCGGGTGAGGCATCGGTAAAAACGGAGCCGTAGAACGCAGGTTCCTTGCGCAGCAGTCGCGAGCGGTGGCTCAGGTGGAAATCAGGGTCGCCCAACCAGGGCGGCAGCGGGATTTTCGAAGCGTAGTCCGGGTGGCCGGCCTGCGGCGCGAACTCGGTGATGTTGGCGCGGGTGTTGTCCGGATGTCCGCGCTGTTCCCACTCGTCAACCATGGCCAGCCCGTACATGGTGAGCGCTGGCACGTGTCCCATCCACATCCGCACGGCCGGGTGAGTCTGCCAGCCGTATTCCGGAATGACCAGGGCGCGCAGGACCTGGAGGGCCTCTACGCGCTGCTTTCCGAGCCGGGCGGTGTCCAGGGCGGCGGCGCTTTGCCGGAAATCAGGGTACGGGAGGAAGGTTTGCATCCATTCAGTCTGACGGCTACAGGCGGATGTTCCAATTGCAGTGCCGCTGCCCACATCCGCCGGCAGCGTGTCCAAATAACGGACGCCTGCATACGGTGGCCATTCGGGTGCACTAAGATCTCCGCAACCAGCCCAGCGTTTTGGAAGCTACCCATGACTATTTCATCCCAAGTCTCCCCTGAAAAAGCCCCGTTGCCCCGCTACGGCCAGATGCTCGCCCCGGAGGCCAACGGCATCCTGGTCCTTGACGAGTTCACCTTGGACCCCGCCGCCGCGCTCCACGAGCAGCACCGGTTCCGCGACGGCGTGGCCGCCGTCGCCCGGACCGTGCGCAGGATCGCTGCGCTCCGCGTGGTCGTGGCGATCATCGCCATCGGCAACCTGCCGCTCTTCCTGCTCTCGAGTGGCTGGTGGATCTACGGCGTTTCGCTGGCCCTGGTGGTCGGCGTGCATGTGGCGGTCACCCTCATCAACCGGCACGAGCCCAGGATCCGCCAGCGCTCGGCGCTTGAGCTGCACATGCACCGCGAGCGCAGTGCCAACTACCGCAAGGTGCGGGACGCCGTGAAGTACATGATCGACACTCCCAGTCGGATGAACGAGCAGCTCTACCTCGAACTGCTCGCCGTCAAGCGCGTCGCGCTCAACCTGGCGCATGGCACGGTGGCCCTGCTGGACACCAGCGACGACGCTGCGTGGAAGGTGCGCATCGTCCGGGAGCTGCCGGCGTCCAGCTGACGCGCTGACTGACCCCGGCCGTTCGCAGCCCACCGTCCCGCTTCGGATCGCCGAGACGTAAAGCACGACGCCGGCACCTCCGTGTGGGGGTGCCGGCGCCGTGCTTTGTGGCCAACGGAATTTGTCTATCGCCGGCCCGATATTGGGTCGCCCTGGGCGGGCGGTGCAACTGCTGGCGCAGCCGCGGGTGCTGAATTATGCGGGGAGCTGCAGGACCTGGCCTTCGAAGACGAGGTCCGGGTCAGCAATGGTGTCCGCGTTCGCGTCGGCCAAGTGCTGCCAGCCGCCTTCGATGCCCAGCTTTTCAGCCACGATGCTCAGCGTTTCGCCGGCGGCGAGGGTGTGGGTCTCGCCACTCAGTGCCACCTCGGCTGCGTGCGCGGCGCCAGGGGTGCCCACCGGGGCGTTCTGTACCGGCACGCTCTCAACCGGGGCTGACTGGACGGGAGCGGCTTCAACCGGTGCCGCCTGGACCGTGCCCGTCGCGTCGCCGCTCAGGCCCAGCTGGGCGGAGCAGGACGGCCAGGCCCCCCAGCCCTGCGACGCCTGGACCTGCTCTGCAACGGCGATCTGCTCTTCGCGCGTGGCATCGGATGCCGAGCCGGTGCCGCCGAAGGCGGACCAGGTGGAGTCGGTGAACTGCAGGCCGCCGCTGAAGCCGTTGCCGGTGTCGATCGACCAGTTGCCTCCGCTTTCGCATTCGGCCAGGGCATCCCAAGTTGACGTGCTGGTGGTGGCGTTGGCCGCCGTGGCGGAGAGTGCCAGGCCTGCGGCGGAGACGGCTGCTACGGTCATTCCGCGGCGCGCGGCAGTACGGAAAGTGGTGTTTTTCATGATGGTGATGCTCCTGAAGGCCACCAGCGCTGGCTCCGTCCCCGAAGATGATCGCGCCACTGCCCGCCCCTGACGAATAGAGGTCAACTTCGGCTGCTGCCGCTGGGCAGTTGGGTGGAGGCAGCGCCGGGCATTCGTGCGCCCGCCGTGCGGGCATGCATTTCACGCTAGGACATGACGTGGCCGTTATCAAATCGAGATCAAACCTGAACGGAAGCTGGTGGCTGGCTGGACGAGGCGCGATCGGCCGTCGCGCACTATCCTGACCGGATGGAAAACATTGTGGAAGGCCCGGTCGTGTCAGAGCTCCCGGACCAGGCGGCCGCCCCCGCCAAACTGCTCCCCGTGGCCGAACTCCACCTGCACATCGAGGGCACCCTCGAACCGGAACTGATCTTTGCCCTGGCCGAACGCAATGGCATCGATCTGCCGTATCCGGGCCTGGACGAGCTGCGCCGACGGTACCAATTCACGGACCTCCAATCTTTCCTGGACCTTTATTACGCCAACATGGCCGTGCTGCAGACAGAGCAGGACTTCGCGGACATGACCCGTGCGTACCTGGAACGGGCTGCCCTGGCCGGTGTCCGGCATGCGGAGATCATGATGGACCCGCAGGCGCACGTCTCCCGCGGCATTCCGTTGGAGACCTGCGTCAACGGCGTGGCCTCAGTCCTGGCCACCTCCGTGGAGGACTACGGGATCTCCACCATCCTGATCGCTGCTTTTCTGAGGGACCTGCCGGAGGACTCCGCGCTGGAAGTCCTGGAAGCCCTGCTGGCCATGGGAGCCCCCATCGGTGCAGTGGGCCTGGACTCGGCAGAAGTGGGTAACCCGCCGGCCAAATTCGAGCGGGTCTTTGCGCGGGCGCGTGAAGCAGGCCTGCGGCTGACGGCACACGCGGGGGAGGAGGGTCCGCCGTCGTACATTATCGAGGCGCTGGACGTGCTGGGCGTGGAGAGGATCGACCACGGCATCCGCTGCATGGAGGATCCCGGCCTGGTGGAACGCCTGGTCGATGCCCGGACGCCGCTGACGGTTTGCCCGCTGTCCAACGTCCGGCTCCGCACCGTGGACACCCTCGCGGACCACCCGTTGCCGGCCATGCTCGCTGCAGGCCTGAACGTCTCAGTCAACTCGGACGATCCTGCATATTTCGGCGGCTATGTGGACGACAACTTCGCCCAGCTCCAGGCTGTTTTCGAACTCTCCGACTTTGACCGGGCACGGCTTGCCGCCAATTCCGTCCACTCGTCCTTCGCCAGCGAGGAGCGGAAGGCTCAGCTGCTGGACGAGCTGAACGGTTTATAGGGAACGGTGTAACAACCGCCGCCCTGTCCTGTGTCCTACGCAACAACCGGTGCCGGGTGCCGCTAAACTGTTTCCCGCAGGCGTGTCTGGAGAGTGCAGGGCGGCACCCATGTCTGCGGGTTGTGCAGTCAGCCCTACCGATATCTCCGCCTCACTTGTTGCGTTGCCCGCTTCATAGACGGTCATGACACGCAGAGTTAACCATTTCAAGTCGCGCGAATTAACCGGCAGTTGGCAAGATGCCTAAGACCGATCGCTTATAAAAGGGGAATCATGGCCAAGTCCACCGCAGAAAACACCTTCCTTCGACTCAAGACGGTGCTGGATGTCCTGACCGAGGGTGTGTGGTCAGGCGATGCGCTGAACGCCGGACAGGTCCTGGCCGAAGCCACTGCCCGGGTGCCGTTCAACGAGCACGAGGCCGAGCTCCTCAGCGGTGGCATTCCCCGCGGCCACAAGACCCTTACCGCTGCTACGGCCAAGCTGGTCAAGGCCGGCTGGCTGGTCAAGGGCCGCTCCGGTTGGACCATCACTGAGGACGGGATGCGGGCCACGGTCGCCTTCCCGGACGCGGTTTCCTTTGCCACCGCGCTCGACGCCGGCACCCCGGTTCCGGCCGGAACTCCCGTTCCCGAGGCTCCCGCAGGGTTCGTCCGCAGCTTCGCCCCAATCGCCGCACCTGCCGCGGCGGCAGGTGCGGACACGGCGAAGGCCGCTGACAAGGGTGCCGCTAAGAAGCCGGCCAAGCGGACCCCGGCGAAGAAGGCCGCCGACGCGGTGGGCAAGGCTGCGAAGGCAATCGAGGACGCCGTCGAGCCCGTGGTGAAGGCGGTGCGCAAGGGCAAGGCAACGCCGGCCGAAGCAGCCGCTGCGGGTGCGGCTGCTGAGCCGCTTGAGGGTCCCGACGTCGAAACCCTTCCGCAGCCCGAGGCTGTAGCCGTGGCCGGCGACTTCAACACGATCCTGGGGGCCCCGGAAAACTGGGCCCCGCAGTACGACGAAGCGCAGATGGAATTCGACTTCCTGGAACAGCTCTGGAAGAAGAGCGTCGACCTGCCCGCCGGGTACTACACGTTCAAGATCGCGCTTAACCGGTCCTGGGACGAGAACTATGGCGCGTTTGGCGCATTCGACGGCGCCAACCACGAACTGCACCACAGCGGCGGCAACGTGACCATCCGCTACAACCACAGCACCCGCGACATCACCATCAACTAGCGGGTCACCCGGGCAGCCGGGGGTCCGGAGCCGGAGGGGAGCACCATGGGCAGGCACAGCGGTCCGACAGACAGCGCGGTGCGGTTGAGCGCGCGGGTTTACGGCGTGGTCCAGGGTGTTGGATTCCGGTTCCGGACCATGGGCAAAGCCGAAGAGCTGGGTCTGACCGGCGTGGTGGAGAACCTCGCCGATGGTTCGGTCGCCGTGGTGGCGGAAGGTCCGGAAGAGCAGGTTTCCAGCCTGCTCGACTGGCTGCGTTCCAGCCACGCGCCCGGACGGGTGGAACGGGTCGACCCGTCATTTACCGCGGCAGAGGGGACGTTCGGGGAGTTCAGCGCCCGCTGAGTCCCAGGAACGCGCCCAGTTCTTCCAAAGCCGCCGGTTTGTGCGGCATGTAGCTGGTCAGTTCCGGAGCGCGGACGATCACGGCACGCCACTGGCCGCGTGACACCGCCACGTTGATCCGGTTCCTGTTCAGGAGGAACTCGGCCCCGCGCGGCGCTTCCGACACCGCCGAACACGCCATGGACACGATCACCACCGGTGCTTCCTGTCCCTGGAATTTGTCCACAGTCCCCACACGTACCTCCGGCAGCCCGGCGTCGGACAAGGCCTTTCGGACCAGGTGCACCTGGGCGTTGTAGGCGGCCACCACCAGGACGTCCTGCTGCTCCAGTGGGCGGGGTTCCGCTTCGGAGCCAGCTACCCACTTCAGGCCAAGGTGGCGCTGGACCTGACGGACCACTTCCCCGGCCTCCTCGGAGGACGAGGTGGCGTTTCCCGCATGGTCCACGAAGACGGTTTCCACCCCAGCCGGTGGTCCCTCCAGCGACCGGAGGGACGCCGCGGGGGCGGACTGCAGCCGGCCGTCGTAGCTCAGCCGCGACACTTTGACGCAGAGCTCGGGATGCATCCGCCATGAACCGGCCAGGAAGTACCCCAGCCGGGGAGGCAGCGTGGCATGCCCGGCGGCCAGCCAGCCCAGTGCTGATTCGTCCACCGGTTCAGGGTGGGCTCCCTGCGTGACCTGCGGCAGCTGCTGGGGATCGCCCAGCAGCAGCAGGCGCCGGGCAGACCCGGACACCGCCAGGGTGTTGGCCAGGGAGAACTGCCCTGCTTCGTCAATGACCAGCAGGTCCAGGGAACCTGCGGGAACCTCCTTGCCGGTCATGACCCACGCAGTTCCGCCCACGAGGCATCCGCCGGGGGCCTCGAGAAGCGCTGCCACGTCGCCTTCCCGGGTATGTTTCCACGGCACCTCGCGTCGCTCCGCCAGTTTCTTGCCAACGACGGCGGGGCTGACGCCGCCGGTATCGATGGCCCGGCAGAGCAGGTTTTCCACCACGTTGTGGGACTGGCCCACTACGCCGATTTTCCATCCCTCGGCCACGAGCCTGCCGATGACATGCGCTCCCACAAAGGTCTTGCCGGTACCGGGCGGACCCTGGACGGCCAGGTACGACCGGTCCAGGTCCAGCAGCGACTCTGCGATGGCCGTGGAGTAGTCGGCCGTGCCGTCCGGACCGTTCCGCACGGGGACCGGGGCCGTGAGCGTGTGGAACCGGGGCGGCCGTTTGCGCATGATGTCCAGGCCAGGCTGGGCGGGCAGGTCCGGCACGGCTGCGGCCACGCTGTCCGCGATCTCGGCGAGGGCTGCTTCAATGCTGGGGGTTCGGATGGGCTGGTCCTCCGTCAGCGCCACGGGAAAGTCCGCGTACGCCGCAACCTTGGCAGTCTCACGCTCTACCACCGTGACCATGACCTGCGCGGGATCGTCCGGCACCGGTGCCAGGCCGCTGATCCGGGTGCCGAAGGTATACGCGCGGGCATCGGGGGCAGCATCCGGTGCGGCCATGCCCGGGGGCGGGGGAGCGTCGTACAGCCTGCACCACGTGGAACCGGCACGGAAATCGGATCCCTCGGTCATGCTGCCCCGGAGCCGCACTACCCTGGTGCGCATCCGGTCACGAGGTTTCGCCAAGGCCCAGTCCTGCTCCACGTCCGCGGACGACACAACGAAGACGTTCCGCTGATCCGACCAGTTTTCCAGCGGCGCTTCGACGCGGTCGAAGTGCTGCCACCAGAACTGCTTGCGCTCCCTCCGGTGGTAGCCCGTGGCCGCGGCCACCATGGCGATGGCACGCTCATCGTTGGTCCAGGGGCGGTCATCCGGGAGCCCGGACAGGTACTGGCGCAGCCGGGATTCCCCGCTGGATTCGCTGGGGAAGCCGCCCGCTCGACCGTTGAAAGCTCCCGCCGGGACCTCGGGTCCGGCCTGGCCTGCCGCCGCCCTGCCCACCTCCAGCAGCCAGTCACGCAGCCTCAGCGTCGACAGGCAGTCGTACCGGTTGTAGTCCGCGATGGAAGCGAGGATCCTCCCGGCCTCCTCCTGCCGCCCGGAGTCCCGTGCCGCGCAGTAGGCCGCGTAGGCCACTACGGAAGCACCGGCGTCCTTTACCTCGCCCGAACGGAGGTTGTCGCCCATGTAGAGCGGCTCGAGCTTCTTGATGGAATACGAAGCCTCGGAGATCCGCAGCGAATGGCGGACCGTCGCGTAGAGGTCCACCAGCAGGCCGTCCCGCAGCCACTGGTCCACGGTGTCCTCGCCGGCCTGGTGGACCAGGGAGAGGTTCCGCAGGGCTGTCTTCTCATACGGCGCGTAGTGGTAGACGTGCATGTCCGGGTAGGCCGCCCGCCGCTCTTCCACGTAGTCGAGGAAAGCGAGAAACGCGCCGCGCTCACCGGAGCGGGAGTGGGCCCAGAACGGCCGGAAGACCGGTTCAGTGGCGCGGCCGGCGCCTTGCTCAGCCCACGGCGCGGGGGCTTCGACCACACCGAACAGGTACTCGATGCCCCACAGTCCCGTTGCCGGATCCTGCCACAGCGGATCGCCTTCGAAGTCGAAGAAGATGTCGCCCGGGCTCGGGGCAGGCAGGGAATCGATGCTGTTCCCGGGCAGCACTGTGTACGAAACTGTGTGCTCCTGGCCGGCCTTGGTGAAGGTGCGCGATCCGGCCGCTGGATCCAAACCCAACTGCATGCGGGCCTGGGCCCGCAGCCGGGCGACGGATCCCTGAACGCCGGCAGCCGGCATCGCGGCCAGTTCATCAATGGTGGTGATGCTTGCTGCGTGCAGCTTCCGGCGCTGCACCACCGACATCCCCGCCACCATGAGCAGATCGCGGTGCGCCTGGACCTGTTCCGCGCAATAGTCGCAGCGGCCGCAGTGGACCACACCCGGCTGTTGCCATTGCACGGGCCCCGGGCTCTCCCGGTGGCCGGCCGTCAGTTGGCGGAAGCGCCGCCGTCGTTCGCGGAACACCGGAAGCAGATCCGGAAGTGAGTGTGTGCTGCGCAGCCAGTCGTCGCCTACGCGGGTGCCCAGCACCAGTGTGACGACGGGGGAGGGGTCCAGACCCATGCCGATGAGCTGGTCACCGTATGCGGCCAACTGCAGCAGCGCGCCCACTTTGGCGTGCCGCGCCAGCTTGGTGTCCCAGACTTCATAACGCCCCGGCGTCCCGGACCCCGCGGCCTCATTGACCAGAAAGTCGGCATACCCCAGGAACTCACCGTCGAAGAACGTTGCCTGGAAGACCACGTCGGCCCCGGACCGCAGCGCGAGTTCCGTTTCAGCGTGCCTAGCCTGGAGGTCCCCGCGTGTATTGGGCCCCCGCTCCAGCGAGTAGACGCCGGTACCCTGGGATGCGTCCCAACCACCGTATTTGGCAGTCAGGCTGGCCAGGACCTCCTGTTCATGCCGCTCACCCAGGCGGCCGGCGCGCTCCTGCATCTCGTCGGCCGGGAAGTCGGCCTTCGGCGCACGGCCCAGCTTTTCATCCAGGATGCGCAGCGTCCGGTATTCGCATTCGCTGGCCGCCACCAGGTCGCTGGCGGAAAACACCAGATCCGGCGGTGACCCCGGGCTGCCGCTGCCGGCAGATTCGAGCAGAAACACTGGGCCTCCCCATTGACAGCCGGGCCGGCGGACGGTTTCGCTGGCCCTGAACCAAACCTAGCAACCGGCACTGACAAAGTGGTCCCCGCCGGGGGCCGCCGCTATCCGCCGTTGGCGGCGCGCACTTGGGCCTTGTCGTGCTCAACCCGTGCGCGGCGCAGCAGGTCCATGAATTCTGTCTCGTTGCGGATGAGCCGCTTGTACTTTTCGGGCAGGTTGCGGATCTGCTCTTCCTCCCGGACCATGCGCGCAAAAATCTTGTCCCGCTCCACCATGTCCGTCTCGTAGTTGAGGTCCAAGTAATCCGTGGCGTGCCGGCGGGCGTTGGAGACGGCGTTCTTGGCCTTGCCCTTCGGGCTAAAGATCGATGCCAAGACGGTGACCAGCAGTACGCCGAGGATCGTCGTCAGGGATACGCCGGTGCTGACCTCAACGACGTCCACGTGCTGGCCGCCGTTGATGAACGGCAGCGTGTTTTCATGCAGTGCATGCAGGATTAGTTTGACGCCGATGAACCCCAGGATGGCCGCCAGGCCGTAGGAGAGGAAGATGAGTCGGTCCAGCAGGCCGTCGATCAGGAAGAACAGTTGGCGCAGCCCCATCAGCGAGAACGCCGTGGCCGTGAAGACGATGAACACGTTTTGGGTGAGGCCGAAGATGGCCGGAATCGAGTCGAGCGCAAACAGGATGTCGGTGCCGCCGATCGCGACCATGACCAGGAGCATCGGGGTGAGTACGCGTTTGCCGTTTTCCACGGTGAACAGTTTGTCGCCGTCGTAGTGCTGTGACGCTGGCAGGAACTTCTTCGCCAGCCGCACCACGAGGCCTTCGGCATCGTCGTCGTGGTCGTTGGGGCGGAGGAGGTTCCCGGCGGTGATCAGCAAGATCAGGCCAAAGATATAGAACACCCACGCGAAGCTGTTGATCAGGGCAGCACCCAGGAAGATGAAGGCCGTCCGGGCGATCAGCGAAAAGACGATGCCGAACAGCAGCACCTTTTGCTGGTCGGCCCGGGGCACGCGGAAGCTTGAAATGATGATGAGGAACACGAAAAGGTTGTCCACGGACAGGGCCTTCTCCGTGATGTACCCGGCGAAGTATTCAGCGCCCATCGTGGTGCCGCCGAAGAGCAGCACCCCAAGACCGAAAAGCACCGCGATGCCCACATAGAGGGACGACCAGATGGCCGCCTCCTTCAGCGACGGCGTGTGGGCCTTTCGCACGTGGAAGAAGAAATCGAACGCCAGGAGCGCCACGATTCCGATGACAGTCAGCGTCCATACATAAGCGGGTACTTCCACGCGGCGGACCTTTCGTTGGAGTACTCACCAGCGTACCTAAGCAGGCTTGAGAAGTTCGTGCTCGATGACAGCGGAGCTGGAAAGCGTCTTGTAGCCCTCCTGTTCGAAGAGCACAGTGATTACATCGTCCTCATGCCGCATCACCAGGCCCGGGCCCCATTCCTTGTGCACCACGGAGGACTGCAGGGGAAACGCCTCCGCGGCTGCCAGATCCACCGCCCCGGTTAACCCGGCTGCCGATCCCCTGCAGTTGTCACAGTTCCCGCAGGGTTTCGGCAGGTCCTCGCCAAAATACCCGAGCAAGAACTGCCGACGGCAGCCATTGGTTTCGGCGTAGGCGCGCATCATGGCCAGGCGCGATTGCTCAATGGTCTGCCTCGCTTCGGATCGTTCGACGGCGGTGCGCACCACATCGGGCAGCTTCTCCGCTGAGCTCAGGCGGACACCGCGCTTATCCGTTTCCACGGCGCCGGCTTCCTCGAGCTGGTTGACCAGTCCGGTGATCCGCCGAGCCGACAGGCTGGTTTGTTCCGCCAATGCGGTTCGGGGCGCAGGCCCGCCCGCTGACTTCAGCGCCTTCAGCACTGCAAGCAGCGCTTCCGGGTCCGGCGCACGGGTGGTGAAGAACTTGCGCAGCCCCAGATCCTCCGAGCGGTAGTGCAGGATTGCTGCCGCCGGTTCGCCGTCCCGCCCCGACCTGCCGATCTCCTGGTAATAGGCGTCCAACGATTCCGGAATGTCGGCATGCACCACGAAGCGCACGTCCGGCTTGTCGATCCCCATGCCAAAGGCGGTGGTTGCTACCACCACGTCCAGCCGGCCGGCCAGGAAGTCATCGTGGATCCGTTCGCGCTCCCGTGCCGGGCGGCCTGCGTGATAGGCCTCGGCGCGCAGCCCGTCAGCCGCAAGGCTCTCGGCGTAAATTTCAGTGTCCTTACGTGTTGCTGCGTACAGGAGGCCGTGCCCTTCGCCTGCCAGCGCCGCCACTTGGCTGAGGACCGCCTGGCGCTTTGCCCTGTCTTCGTGGTGGCGGACCACGTCCAGGCTGATGTTGGGCCGGTCGAACCCATGGACCAAGATGAGCGGGTCCGCCATGCCCAGCCGTTCCACGATTTCGTCGCGCACCGGCGGTGAGGCCGTGGCTGTCAGGGCTGCAACAGGAGGATTCCCCAGCTGCCTGCGCACCTCACCCAGGCTGAGGTAGTCGGGACGGAAGTCGTGGCCCCAGGACGAGACACAGTGGGCCTCGTCCACAACGAACAGCGAAATGCCGAGTGCGGCGATGCGATCCACCGTGGCGGCCTTGGCCAGTTGTTCCGGGGCCAGGAAAAGGAACGTCGCCTTTCCGGATTCCATGGCCCGCCATGCCGCTTCCACCTCCGGCTCGCCGTGGGAAGAGTTGATGGCAACAGCGGCGTCCGGCCCGAGATCCTCGAGCAGTCCGTCCACCTGGTCCTCCTGCAGGGCGATCAGGGGTGAAACCACGACGGCGGGACCGCCCTTGGCGCCGCTGCCGCCCCGGTGCAGGTACAGGGCAGCCACCTGGTAGATGGCCGACTTGCCGTAGGCGGTGGGCATGACGGCGAGGACGTCGCGGCCCGCCGCCAGGGCCGCCATGCCGGCGAGTTGGCCCTCGCGCAGGGACGGTAGGCTGAATGCTGACGCCGCGAGGGCGCTGAGGTTTTGGTGGTCCGGCATCTGGTTTCTCCGCACGGTGGCTCCAGCGGCCGCTTGCTTCAGCCGCGGACTCCAGCGTACGCGGGCCGTGGCTCGGCACCGCAATGAAAATCCTTTATGTGGACAAACCCGCCCTGGGCCTTCCTTGACTTACAGGACGCCCTGAACAAGTCTGGATGAATCTGGTCCGCCGGCAAGTGCCGCGGTATCCGGGCCAGGCCCAAACCAAGGAGCATGTCGCGTGACGCGTGAAAACCCGAAGGTCGAAGAAGCCGACGAGTCCGAGCTGGAAGTCAGCGGGCATCCCAAAACCTGGGCTGCCGGCGTTCCCGGTGTCTACCACTCCATGCAGCCGGCGCTGAAGCATATGGGCGTGGGCAGGGCGGGGAAGACGCTCCTGGCGCTGAACCAGAAGGACGGCTTTGACTGCATGAGCTGCGCGTGGCCGGACCCCGGGCACCGCAAGACCTTCGAGTTCTGTGAGAACGGCGCCAAGGCCGTCACCTGGGAAGCCACCCCGGTGGTTATCGGCAGCGATTTTTGGGCAGAACACCCCGTCAGCGAACTGCGGAAACGGTCCGAATACTGGCTGGGCATGCAGGGCCGGCTCACGGAACCCGTGTACCGGAAGGCAGGGGAGGACCACTACCGTCCCGTCAGCTGGGACGAAGCGTTCCGCATCGTGGCGGACAAACTGAAGTCACTTCCCAGCCCGGACGAGGCCGCCTTCTACACCAGCGGCCGCACGTCCAACGAGGCCGCGTTCCTGTACCAGCTCTTCATCCGCGCCTACGGGACCAACAACCTGCCGGACTGCTCCAACATGTGCCACGAATCCTCCGGGTGGGCCATGGGCCAGACCATCGGCATCGGCAAGGCCACCGTGTCCTACGATGACTTCGGCAAGGCCGACCTCATCATCATCATGGGACAGAACCCGGGAACCAACCACCCGCGGATGCTGACCGCCCTGGAGGAAGCCAAGGAGGCCGGCTGCAGCATCGTGGCCGTGAACCCGCTGCCGGAAGCCGGGCTGATGCGCTACAAGAACCCCCAGAAGGTCAAGGGAATCATCGGGCGCGGTACGGACCTGGCCGACCAGTTCCTGCAGATCCGGATCGGCGGGGACATGGCGCTGCTGCAGGCCGTCTCCAAGCGGGTGCTGGACGCCGAGACCGCCAACCCGGGCACCGTGCTGGACCACGCATTCCTGGAAGAACACTGCGAAGGCCTCGAGGAACTGCGCGCGCATCTGGCCAACCTGGACGACGCAGCGGTCCTTGAGGCTACCGGGCTCCGCGCCGAAGAGATCGACGAACTTGCCGCGCGCTATCTTGCCGCCGACAAGGTGATCATTACGTGGGCCATGGGCGTCACCCAGCAGAAGAAGGGTGTCGCCACCATCAAGGAGATCATCAACCTGCTGCTCCTGCGCGGCAACATCGGCAAGCCCGGGGCCGGCGCATCGCCCATCCGCGGCCACAGCAATGTCCAGGGTGACCGCACCATGGGTATCTGGGAACAGATGCCGCCGGCGTTTATGGATGCCCTGGGCAAGGAATTCAATTTCGAACCGCCCCGCACCCACGGCTACGACGCGGTTGAAACCGTGCGCCGGATGGCTGATGGCAGCATCAAGGCCTTCATCGCCCTCGGAGGCAACTTCGTGGGGGCTATCTCGGACACGACTGCGGCCGAGGCAGCCATGGAAAAAACTGAATTGTCCGTCCAGATCTCCACCAAGCTCAACCGGTCGCACACGGTGACGGGCGCCGAGGCCCTGATCCTGCCCACGCTGGGCAGGTCCGAGATCGACCGGCAGGAGACCGGCCCGCAGTTCGTCTCCGTAGAGGACACCGTGTGCGCGGTGCACGCCTCCCACGGCACCGTGGAACCCGTGGCCCCCGGCCTGCTCTCCGAGGTCGCGATCGTCTGCCGGATGGCCGAAGCCACCGTGGGCGGCCGGACCACCGCCGACTGGGCGGGCTTCGAAAAGGACTACGACCTCATCCGCGAGCACATCTCCCACGTGGTCAACGGCTGTGAAGACTACAACCGCAAGATCCGGCAGGACGGCGGCTTCATCCTGCCCAACGGGCCCCGGGATTCGCGGACGTTCCACACCCCCACCGGCAAGGCCATCCTGACGGTCAACGAACTGGAGCACGTGCAGCGGCCGGAGGGGACGCTGATCCTGCAGAGCATGCGCTCGCACGACCAGTTCAACACCACCATCTACGGCCACAACGACCGGTACCGGGGCATCAAGAAGGGCCGCGAAGTCGTGTTCGTCAACCCGGAGGACCTGACCGAACTGGGCATCGCGGACGGCGATCATGTGGATGTGCGCGGCGTTTATCCGGACAACGTGGAGCGCGTCCTGCGGAACTACCGAGTGGTCTCTTACCCGTCCGCGCGCGGATGTGCCGCCGCCTACTACCCGGAGGCCAACGTCCTGGTGCCGCTGGAAAGTGTGGCCGAAGGAAGCCAGACGCCGGCGTCCAAGGCCGTGATCGTAAAACTGGAACCGGTCGGCTGACACTTCCGCCGCGTGGTGCGGGGATCCGGCTCGTAGCCGGATCCCCGTCATCATAACCGGCCATGGCCGGCATGGCCGGCCCCGGCAACCAACGTTCGTGCGGTTGCGGGCCGGTCTTGCACTAACTTACTGAGCTGTGTCCGCCCAGCCGCGGCTGGCGGGGCCGCCGTCGGCACCGTCGCTGCAGAGTTGGAAGGCGACGCGCGCGGCTTTTTCCACGGAGGCCGCGGACGCGTCCTTCGAGCCTGCACTGCCGGTGCCTGCCTCGAGGCCGGCCGCATACCCGACCAGGAACGTGGTGACGGGTGCTGCAGCGTGGATCACCGAATCCGCTGACTCACGGGCCAGGTCGAGGAGCAGTTCCTGGTCCACCTTGAGGTCCAGGATCTGCAGTGCCTGGGCCAGCCGGTTGCTCCACTGGTCAAGTACCTGGGCTTCGTGCTCACTGACAGCCATGTTTCGCTCCTTCAACGCCTGGGTCCGGACCGTGTTGGGGCCCGCCGTACTGACGCCGACACTACAAGGCTTCGGCACAGAAGTCACCGGACGCCCCGAAGGATATCCGTCGTAAACCTCAGCCGAGCCTGGCGTTGACTGCCGCCGGCGAGAAGACCTCGTTCACCAGCAGAGACGACATGCCGCGGATGGCTGCGTCCTCGCCGAGGGACGCCAGCCGCACGTCCAGGTGGCGCGTGGCGCGGGGCAGTGACATGGGATAGAGCGTTTCGCGGATCCCGCCGATCAGCGACGACGAGGCGAGGTCCCCGGCGATCAGCAGAACGGCGGGATTCAGGAGGCACACCACGGTGGCCATGACCTCGCCCAGCCGCTGGCCGGCCTCGTGGGTCAGGCGCATGGTGTCCACGTTTCCCGCCAGCAGGTGCTTCCGCACGTCGCGGCCCGACTCAGCGGGAATGCCAAGATCGGTCATCTGGCGGGCAACGGCCCCGCCGCTGGCTCCCGCCGCCAGGCAACCGAGAGAACCGCACTGGCACACCAGCCCGGCAAACGCAGGGTGCCGGACGTGGCCGATGTCCCCGGCGCCGCCGTCCACGCCCTGGTACACGCGGCCGTCAATGACCAGTCCGGTGCCGATGCCGGTGGATACCTTGACCAGGCAGAGCGAACTGACCCCGGCAAACCCGGCGCTGTACTCACCGACAGCCATGGCATCGGCGTCGTTCTCCACGAGGACCGGAACCGGGAACGATTCCTGGATGAATTCCACGATGGGGTAGGCGTCCCATCCCGGCAGGATGGGAGGCTGGCTGGGCCGAAGCGTGTGGGGGTCCACAGGACCGGGGATGGACAAACCCACGCCGGAAATCTTCGCCATGGGCACCTTGGCGCGTTTCAACAGACGCTGCCCGGCGGCCGTGATGGCGTTCAGCACCTTCTCCGGGCCTTCCTGGACGGCGATGTCCAGGTGTTCGTCCACCAGGATCTCACCGCCAAGGTCAGTCAATGCCACCCGGCTGGAACGCGTTTCCACGGAAGCCGAAAGAGTGCAGGAGTGCTGCAGGTTAAAGGCGAGGTCGGTGGGCCGGCGGCCGCCGGAGGGTCGGGCCGAGCCCGCTTCCCGGATCAGCTCGGCGCGGAGGAGCGCATCCACCCGCTGGGCTACCGTCATGCGGGACATGCCGGTCTCTTCCTGGATGTCACCGCGGGTCCGCGCTCGGCCGGAGCGGATCAGGTGCAGGACGTCGCCGGGTCCCACGTACATTTGTGGCTCCTTTTGTCACAAAGCATTCCTGCTATTTTAGGGGTTCAGACGCCCTGGAGCGCAGAAGTCAATAGGCTACAAGCTAAATCATTCTGCAGCTAATGCTAGACACCTAGGCAACATTTGGATAGCCTTTAGGCACAAGTTCCGATTGTGACTGCGCTCACTGCCGGAATTATCCAGTAACTGTCATTCCAATCCGGCCGGCGCGGTCCGGACGGAAGGAGCGGAAGCTGAGGCGCGAATCCCGCGGCACCGGTGCCGGTGCCGCCGTAGACAGGAGCATCCAAGTGACCATAACCAGAGGCCGATCAAAACTGGCCGTGCTTGCCGCAGCGTCGTTGACGGTGGCAATGCTTGCAGGCTGCACGCAGGGCGGTGATTCCGACGGCGGTTCCACCGACGGCGGCAACGCTGAGGCCATTACCGTGTGGACCGCGGACACCCTCCCGGACCGTGTGGCCAAGACCAAGGAAATTATCGCCAAGTTCACCGAGGAAACCGGCGTTGAGGTCGAACTCGTCGGCGTTCCGGAGGACCAGTTCAACCAGGTCCTCACCTCCTCCGCGGCGGCCGGTGACCTTCCGGACGTTATCGGTTCCATCTCGCTGGCCCAGGTCCGCACGCTCGCAGCAAACGACCTGGTTGACCCTGCGGCCAACAAAACGGTGGTGGAAAACCTGGGTGAGGATACCTTCACCAAGCGTGCCCTGGAGTTGACGCGCGACGGCGATGAGCAGCTGAGCGTGCCGGACTCGTCCTGGCAGCAGCTGCTGTACTACCGCAAGGACCTCTTCGACAAGGCTGGCATCACGGCGCCGAAGACCTACGACGACATCAAGGCCGCGGCCGAGAAACTGGATTCACCGGAGCTGGCCGGCCTGGTGGCCGCCAACAAGCCGGGTGAAGCCTTCACCCAGCAGACCTTCGAGCACATCGCCCAGGGCAATGGCTGCGAAATGGTCAATGACCAGGGCGAAATTACCTTCGACAGCCCCGAATGCGTGAAGGCCCTGGAGTTCTATCGCGACATGCTCAAGAACTACTCCGTTCCGGGTGCGCAGGACGTAGATACCGTCCGTGCGTCCTACTTCTCCGGCAAGGCAGCCATGGCCATCTGGTCCACCTTCATCCTCGATGAAATGGCCGGCCTCCGCGACGATGCCATGCCCACCTGCCCCGAGTGCAAGGCTGACCCCGCCTTCCTGGCCAAAAACACCGGCGTAGTCACCGGCATCCAGGGCCCGGATGGCGATCAGCCGGCCCAGTTCGGTGAGGTAGTCTCCTGGACCATCACGGAGGGTTCAGCCACTGAATCCGCCCAGAAGTTCGTGGAGTACTTCATGAGCACGGGCTACGCGGACTGGCTGTCCATCGCTCCTGAAGGCCGGCTCCCGGTCCGTGCCGGCAACGCCGACAACGGCACCGAGTACGCGGATAAGTGGAAGGACATGCCTGCCGGCGTTGACCGCAAGGAACCGCTGGGCAAGTTCTACTCCGAGGACGTGCTCTCCATCCTCCAGAAGGGCCCGGACGAGCTGAAGCGCTGGGGCATCACCCAGGGCCAGGGCGACTTGGTGGGCGCGGCACTGGGTGAACTCCCGGTCGCCAAGGCCGTCAGCGACGTCACCTCCGGCGGCGTCGATGCCGAGAAGGCAGCCAAGCAGGCCGCCGAGACCCTCCGCTCCATCCAGGGTTCATTGAAGTGAAACTGAACAAGGACGCTCCGGCAGGGCAGGCGGCATCAGCCGCCGCCCTGCCGGGGCGCCGGCCCCGGCGTTCCCCCATGGCCAGGGAGGAACAGCGGGCCGGCCTGACGCTGCTCTCGCCCACCCTTGTCCTGGTTCTGGTCATGGTGGTCCTGCCGATTCTCTGGACCATCCTGCTGGCCTTCCAGAAGGTCCGGATCCTGAACATCCGCTCGGTGGGACTCTTTGGCCCGTACACGGTGGCCAACTTCGACCAGGTCTTTTCGGGCTCTTTCTTCCAGGCGCTGGGCACTACCCTGGCGTACTCCGTCCTGGGCACCACCGGCGCCATCCTGCTCGGCCTGATCGCCTCGCTTGCGCTGCGCAAACCCTTCAAGGGCAGGACGCTGGTCCGGGCCTCCATGCTGCTGCCCTATGTTGCACCCATCGTGGCCGTCACGTTTACCTGGACCACCATGCTTGACCCGCAGTTCGGCGTGGTTAACTACTGGGGCAAACGGCTGTTCGGCTGGGAGGAGTCCATTCCCTTCCTGAGCGAGCGCGTCCGGGAAGTAAGCTTCCTGGGCCTGCAAATCGAGGTGCCGACGGCCCTTATCGCGGTCATCCTCTTCGAGGCCTGGCGTTCGTTCCCCTTTGCCTTCCTCTTCCTGACCGCCCGCCTGCACGCGGTGCCGGACAGCCTGGAGGAAGCCGCCCGCGTGGACGGCGCCACGCCCATCCAGCGGTTCTTCTACATCATCCTTCCCCAGCTGCTGCCCACCATTGCGATGCTGTCCGTGCTGCGCTTCATCTGGACATTCAACAGCTTCGATGACATCTATCTGCTGACCGGCGGCGGCGCCGGCACGGAAGTGGTGGCCGTGACGGTCTACAACTTCCTGACGGCCCGCGGCGACATCGGTGCGGCCTCCGCGCAGGCGCTGGTCCTGGCACTGATCCTGGGCCTGTTCGTCGGCATCTACATCAAGTTCTTCACCAGGAAAGAGGAGGTCTCCTGATGGCGGTACCCGTTGAGACCAGGCGCACTTCCTCCAGGAGGCCGGAGGGCTCCGGGGTGTCCCGCGACGTTGTGGAGACCAAGATATTCGGGGTCCTGCGGTGGGTGGTCATTGTCGGCCTGCTGCTGGCGACCCTCTTCCCGTTCTATTACATGTTCATCCTGTCCATCCGGCCGCTGGAATCGCTCTTGAGCGACCCCGGCTCCCTGGTGATTCCATTCCAGGAACTGAACTGGAGCGCCTACACGTCCATCATGGCCACGCAGGAGGACGGCGGTCATGGCTTCCTGAAGTTCATGGGCAACAGTGCGATCGTGGCGCTGGGGACCGTGCTGATCTCGCTGTTGGTAGCTATCCCGGGGTCCTACGCCATCAGCCGGCTGAACTTCTTCGGCCGCCGCCAGGTGAGCGGCCTGTTCCTGGCGGTCTACCTGTTCCCCAGCATCCTGCTGGCCATCCCCCTATTCACCTTTTTCACCAGAATCGGCCTCCGCGGCCAGCTGGTGGCGCTGCTGATTGTGTACGTGGCGCAGGTGATTCCGGTGACCATCTATATGCTGCGGAACTACTTCGACACCATCCCCACCAGCCTTGAGGAAGCCGCCGCGCTGGACGGCTGCAGCCGCCTGGGCGTGCTGCGGAGGATCAGCCTGCCGCTGGCCATGCCGGCCATCGTAAGCAACGGCCTGTTCGTCTTCATGATCGCGTGGAACGAATTCCTGTTCGCGTTGCTGTTCCTGGTGAACTCGCGCCCCAACTGGACGGTCTCACTGGGCCTGTCCCAGCTGGCTGGCAGTATTGAGGTGCCTGCCACGGTCCTGATGGCCGGTTCCGTGATCCTCACGCTGCCGATCATCATTATCTTCTTCGCCGCCGAACGACTTCTCACCGAGGGCCTGACAGCGGGAGCTGAGAAGGGGTGACGGGCAAGCACGCACAGGAAAACATGCAGGAAAGCACGACGGCGGCGCTCACCGAAGAGGTGCGGAACCTTCTCGAGGCGCACTGGCGGCCGGAGCACGGCTACTCGGTGCCGAACCCCGGCACCTATCCGCATCTGTGGCTGTGGGACTCCTGCTTCCACGCCATCATCTGGGCGAAGCTGGGGGATGCCCGCGCCGTCAAGGAACTCGATGCTGTCCTGGCCGGGCAGTTGGACAACGGGATGGTCCCGCACATGCGGTATGGCGGAGAAGGCCCGGACACCTGGCTGGGCCCCCTCACCCGGACGTCCTCCCTCACCCAGCCGCCCATGTTTGGCCACACGATCAAACTGCTGGCGGACGCCGGCATCGCCTTGGCTCCGGAAACGCTGGCCAGGGCGAAGGCCGGGCTCGACTGGCTGTGGGACAACCGCCGCACCCCCGAGGGCCTCATTTACGTGGTCCATCCCTGGGAAGCGGGCAACGACCACTCGCCGCGCTGGGACGACTGGGGTGCCCCCGGCCGGACCAAAGAGGGCTACAGCCGCCCGGCCCGCACCGCGTGGAACAAAGAACGGATGACCGAGGTCACCTTCTCCGAGGACGGTGCCGCCAACTGGTCCACCAGCTTTGTGGCGTGCCCCGCGGCGTTCAACGCCTACACGGCGTTCAACATGCGCGAGCTGGCGTCAGTGACCGGCGACAGGGAGCTGGCGGACCGGGCGGACGCCATTGCGGCAGCGATGGACGCGCACCTGTGGAACGCGGAGGAACAGCTTTGGTCCGACCTTGCCGTGGTGGGCGGTGGACCGTCAGTCCACATTCCCATCAGCGACGGCGTGATGGGCGCCCTGGTAACGGCAGACACGGCGAAGGCCCGGGCTGCGCTGGACCAGCTGGCGGACCCGGCCAGGTTCGGCGCTCCGTTCGGACCGGCGAACGTAGGCCGGGAGCACCCGGCCTACGATCCGGACACCTACTGGCGTGGTCCGGCCTGGCCGCCACTGAACTACCTGTTCCAGCGGGCCTTCCTCGGCCAGGGCATGGCGCGGGAAGCCGAGGCCATGGCAGAGCTCACCGCCAAGGGCGCCGTGGCCAGCGGCTGGGCCGAATACTGGAACCCGGAGAACGGGCGCGGCCTCGGCGCGGTGCCCCAGAGCTGGGCGGGCCTGGTCATTGCCATGCAGCAGTAGCCACGCGGAGGACGGCGCGGGCCAGGCAGGCATGGCCCGCGTCGTTCGGATGCACTGTGTCCTCGTCAAGCATGGTGGCTGCGTCCCAGTCGGGAGCCTCAGCCAGCACGGCTCGGGGATCTCCGGCCATGGCCTGCCGCAGTGCTTCGTTGTATATGTCCACCAGTTCGTTGGAGCCGAGGTTGTGCGGTGCATAAAGGCTGAAGTCCAGCAGGGGTGGCTGGACCACGGCCACCACCAAAGCCTCCGGGGCTGCCTGCCGGAACGCGCCAAGGACGGTACGCAGCGAAGCGGCGTAGCCTTCAAGGCCCGACGCCGAATCCCCGGCCAGGCGCAGGTCGTTCAGTCCCGTCATCAGCAGGTAGAGGGTGGCCGGCGGGGGAGGGTCGGCCAGGACCAGGGCGGCCGTCCCGGTGCTGCTGCTGCCGCCGACGCCGCGGTTGTCCAGCTCCAGCCCCAGGCCGGAGGCGGCCCGTGCCGCGAGGCATGCTTCAGCTGTGGACGCCCCGTCCCCGTCGATCCACGAATGCCCGTAGGAAATCATCAGCCGCATCGCGGCAACCGCCCTTCTGCTGTATCCCTCCGGCAGGTCCCGGACAGTTCTGGTAACGTTATCAAACCAAGCAAACCGATCGGAAGACTATGAGCCACAATCCTCCCCGGCGCTACGACAAGTTCCCCACCGTGACCGTTCCCGGAGACCATCGCGCCTGGTCGGGCGCCGACGCCTGGCGGCAAATTGCCGCCCGGGGTACCCGGACCATCGTGGTGGACACTTACCCCGGCACGGACCTCCCGGAACTCAAGCGGTGCATCGCCGAGGCACTCCCGGGCCACCGCCTTCTCGACGTGGAGGAGCGGGCAGCCCGGCCCATCGAGGAGATCGACGCCCTGATCGAGGCCAACCTCACCGACGACAGGGTCTTCGGCGTCCTGAGCCACCACACCCTGCGCGACTTCTACGACGCCCCAAGGCTTGCCGCGCTCGCGACGGACGTGTCGTCGTCGGACGCTCCCGTGGTCCTGGTGGGCTGGGGGGCGGCACTGGTGCCGCTGCCGGAACGCACCCTGGTGCTGGCTGACATGGCGCGCTGGGAACTGCAGCAACGCCAGCGTGCCGGTGCCCCGAACTGGCGCTGCGACAACGGCGGCGAGGACAACCTGCGCAAGTACAAGCGGAGTTTCTTCGTGGAATGGCGCGTGGCGGACCGGCACAAGCGGCAGCTGTTCGGCCAGCTCGACTACGTTTTGGACACCAACCGCAGCACCGACGAAGCCGTCCTCATCAGCGGCGAAACGTTCCACCGCGGGATGGCCGCCGCCGCGTCCGCGCCGTTCCGCGTGGTGCCGTTCTTCGACCCCGGCGTGTGGGGCGGGCAGTGGATGAAGCACGTCATCGGCCTGGACAGCGACGCGGACAACTACGCCTGGTGCTTCGACTGCGTGCCGGAGGAGAACAGCATCCTGCTCGACGTCGGCGGGACAGTCATCGAACTGCCGTCCATCGACGTCGTGTTCACCCAGCCCAAGGCGCTCCTCGGCCCGCAGACCTATGCCCGGTTCGGCGCCGAGTTCCCCATCCGCTTCGACTTCCTGGACACCATGGAAGGCGGGAACCTCTCGTTGCAGGTGCACCCGCTGACGGACTATATCCAGGACCGCTTCGGCATGCACTACACGCAGGACGAGAGCTACTACCTCCTGGACTGTGACGACGACGCGGTGGTGTACCTGGGACTCAAGTCGGGCACCGACCCGGCTGCCATGGTGAAGGCTTTGAAGGACGCGTCCGACGGCGACACGCACTTCCCGGCGGAGGAATACGTCAACGCCTTCCCGGCGAAGAAACACGACCACTTCTCCATTCCGGCCGGCACTGTCCATTGCTCGGGCGCCAATTCGATGGTGCTGGAAATCTCCGCGACGCCCTACATCTTCACCTTCAAGATGTGGGACTGGGACCGGGTGGGCCTCGATGGCCGCCCGAGGCCCATCCATGTGGAGCACGCCAGCCGCAACATCCAGTGGGACCGGGACACCGAATGGGCCCGCGAGCAGCTGTTGGACCAGGTGGAGCAGATTGGCTCGGGGGACGGCTGGAGCGAGGAGCGAACCGGCCTGCACGAACTCGAATTCATCGAGGTCCGCAGGCACTGGTTCACCGACGCGGTGCCGCACCATACCCAGGGCACCGTCAATGTCCTGAACCTGGTGGAAGGGTCCGAAGCGGTTGTCGAGAGCCCGGACGGCGCGTTTGAACCCTTCGTGGTCAGCTACGCCGAAACGTTCATCATCCCGGCGTCGGTGGGTGCCTACACGATCCGTCCGCACGGCAGCGGCGTGGGCCAGAAGCTGGGCACCGTGAAGGCCTACGTCCGGGGCACTCAGACGGCGCTGCCGGCGGCCATCGCCCAGTAGGCGGCTCCTACCAGCCCGGCTTCCTCCGAGCGTTCGGCCTTGCGCAGGGGAAGCCGGGCCAGGTCCGGCTCCACCGAGGCGATGCCCCGCCGGAGCGCCGGTTCCACGAGGTCCCAGGATCCGGTCATGGACCCGCCCACCACCAGCACCTCTGCCCCGAAGCGCTTGAGGAAGGGCGCGGCCGCGGCCCCGGCCGCCCCGAAGGCATGGTCCAGCACCGCTGCCGCCACCGGGTCCCCGGTCCGGGCGGCCCCGGCGATTTCGCGCACGTCCGGGGCGCCGGCGTCGTCGTGGTTTCCCCCGGCTGCGTCCGCGTAGGCCCGGCGGATCGCGCGCCGTGAGACGGTCTCCTCGAGGGGGAGGCTGTTGTACTCCAGTAGGTAGCAACTGCCGTCCGGCGGTACGTCGCTGCCGCTCTTCACGGGGACGCCGTCCGCCAGAAAAGACGAACCCACGCCGGTACCCAGGGTGATGCATGCCGCCCGGTGGCTGCCGCCCGCAGCGCCCAGCGCGACCTCGCCGATCCCGAAGGCGTCGGCGTCGTTGAGGAAGCTGATGCTGCGGGCGGCCGTGCCGAGCCTTCGGGCCAGCTCCGCACCTACATCCACGCCCTTGAGCTCATCGAACTTTCCCACGTGCTCATACAGCGCCACTCCGGCCGCGTAATCGAACGGCCCCGGCAGCGCCACGCCCCACGTCCCGCTGTGGCCGGTGCCCAGTCCCGAGGCGGCTTCCGCGATCCGATCCAGGAGCCCGGCGGCCGGCGCGTGCGCATCGAGGCCGCGCCGGACGACGCTGTCCGGCGCCACCCGCCATGTGCCGCCCGGTCCGTGGACCAGGGCCGCGGTGACATGCGTGCCGCCGATTTCCAGGACGGGGGTCGGCAAATGAGGATGGGTCACGTGGTGTCTCCTGGGTCTTGGTAACGTGGGCAGCGTCCGGCGCGGCGGCGCATGTCCACTAGTAATCTTCGGGGTGAAAAAATGTCCGGCACCAAGGCCAGCTCCGCCCCCACCGTCAGGGATGTGGCGGCGCTGGCCGGCGTCAGCCCGATGACGGTATCCCGCACTATGGCCGGTGGACACAACGTCCGTCCCGAAGTTCAGGAGCGTGTGCGTGCAGCGGTTGAACAGCTCGGCTACCGGCCCAACCAGAACGCCCGGAACACCCGCCTGCGGAAGCCCACGGGCCTCATCGGGGTGGCGGTCACCAATCTCGCCAACCCGTACTACGGACAGTTTGCCCTGGGCATCGAGGAGGTTGCGGCCGCGCATGGCCGGCAGATCGTCATGGGCACCAGCGGCGGTGATCCCAGCCGGGAAGAACGGCTGATGGCAGAGTTTGCGGACCGCCAGCTGGAAGGCGTCATCCTGGTGCCTGCGGCCCGGGAGGAGAAGTCCAAAAGCGTGCCCGGCGCCGGCGCCCTGCCCATTGTCCTGGCCACGCGGACGGTCAGCGGCGCGGACTTCGACGCGGCCCTCGTGGATGACGTCAACGGGGCAGCGGCGGGAACTGCCGCCCTGCTGGCGCAAGGACACCGGCGGATCGGGTTTCTCGGTGACCTGGCGGGCACGTCCACCGCGCAGCGGCGCTATGAGGGGTTTCGGCAGGCACTGGAAAAGGCCGGCGCGGACTTCGACGAAGGACTCCTGGCCGCCGTCAGGGATACGGGGATGGCTGCAGCAGCTGTGTCCAGGCAACTGGCAGGCCCCCATCCGCCAACGGCCTTCTTTTCGGCCAACAACCGGACCACGGTAGGGGCCCTGCGCGCCATTTGCGAGTGGCGCGAGAAAGGCCGCATGGACGCTCGCGGCGTTCCGGCGCTGGCCAGCTTCGACGACGTGGAGCTCGCCGACCTTTTGGGCATTCCACTGACGGTGATGTCCCACGACCCGCGGCGGCTCGGCGCGGCGGCGGCCACGATGCTCTTCGAACGCCTGGACGGTGCGGCGGAGCCGGGGCCCCGCGTGGTCCAGCTTCCGGTCGCTGTGCACAACTATGCCGTGCACAACTACTAGGGCTTCTCTAGCGTGACCCGGCGCCCTTCCCGGGCGGACAGGGCAGCGGCCTCAACAATCGACTGGATCTGCAGGGCCCGCTCGACATCGACGGTGGCAGCGCTGCCCAGCCGGACGGCGTCGGCGAACTCCCTGCGCAGGATGGGCCAGCACTCCGCGTGGTCCATGCCCTCCGTGGTGTAGTCGAGGGTGCCCGCGGGGGAGTAGACGCTGAGCCGGGTCCGGACCGACGGCAGCTGGACGGACCCGGACAATGACGCCTGGCCGGTGGCACCGCCGGCATGAAAGGTGGTCAGGGCAACGTATTCCCGGCTGCCGTGTGCGCTGACCGCTTCGATTGGCCCCGCCGCGAGCTCCATCAGGTCCAACAGGTGCGGGCCCAGGTCATAGAGCGCGCCGAATTCGTCCCGCCAGCCCGTCTTCCGCTGGCCCGCAGGCAGGCCCGTGCTCAGGAAGCCGCCGGCCAGGAACCCGCCGTGCAGGTACGTTCCGGTGATGCCCAGGACCGGCGCTTCCTCGCCGAGCTCGGCGGCGGCGGCCAGGAAGGACCGGGTCCTCGGGTGGTACCGCTTGGTAAGGACGACGGCGTTCGGCGTCCTGTTGCGCCGGACGGCTTCGGCCACCGCGGATGCCTGTTCCAGTGAGCCGCCCAGCGGCTTTTCCAGGAGCAGCGCCAGGCCGGCATCGGCGGCGCGCGGGGCAAGTTCCGCCTGGGCGGTGGGCGGGGCTGCGAAGTCGACAGCCTCGCAGGACGCCAGCAGTTCGTCAAAAGACTCGAAGGCGCGCACTCCGTGCTGTGCGGCGAGCGCGGCGGAGCTGCGGCCTCCGGCAGACCAGATGCCCACCAGTTCTGTTTCGGCTCCGGCCGTATGGAGGGGCGCGTGCATGGTGGCAGCCCACTGGCCAGCGCCGACCAGGCCAACCCGGACCGGGGGAAGGTTCGCTGCAGGCGGCCCTGCCGCAGGGGATGAAGTCATGTAAAAAACGTACTGCAGATTTTGCATAATTTCTATACACAAGTGGGCTAGTTCTTGTGCTAATGTCGATTGCATCACATGAGTGCATCCACTCTTCCCGACCTCGAAGGACCGTCACACAGTGTCCCGATTCCTGCGCATTGCGGCGCCCCGCAGCGTCGCCATCATCGATCAGCCGCCGGTTCCGCTGGAGCCGGGCCAGGTCCGCGTGCGGACCATCTATTCCGGCATCTCCGCCGGCACCGAGCTGACCGCCTACCGCGGCACCAACCCGTACCTGACCTCTGTGTGGGACCCCAAGTCCCGCCTGTTCGAGCCTGGCCAGGAGTCCCTGGGTTATCCACTGGACGGGTGGGGCTACTCGGAAGTGGGCGAAGTGGTGGAGGTCGCCCCGTCCCTGCGTGCCGGAAGTGAAGGTGCCGAAGCGGACCCGCCCGTCCAGCCCGGCGATGTGGTCTGGGGCATCTGGGGCCACCGGGATGAAGGTGTCCTTGCGGCAGAGCAGTTGCGGGGCCACGTCCTGCCGCCCGGGGTGGACCCGATGGCCGGGGCGTTCGTCCGGGTGGGCGCCATCGCACTGAGTGCTGTGCTTGCGGCCGACCTCGGACCAGGGTCCACGGTGGCCATCTTCGGCCAAGGCGTCATTGGCCTGCTGGCCACCCGTTTTGCCGTGCTCAACGGCGCCAATGTGATAGCCGTGGACGGCATCGAAGCGCGCCGCAACAAGGCCCTGGAATGGGGTGCCGGCCATGCGCTTGCACCCACTCCGCAGCTCGCGGGAGAAATCCGGCGGATCACCGCAGGGGCGGGCGTGGACGTGGCCATCGAGCTGAGCGGCAACTACAGGGCGCTGCACGAGGCAACCCGCGCCGTGGGAGCTGACGGTACCGTCATCGCCGCCGGGTTCTACCAGGGCGAGGCTGCAGGCGTTCGCTTCGGCGAAGAGTTCCATCACAACCGGGTCCAGCTCCTGGCCTCACAGATCGGCTCCGTCCCCAACCGGCTCCGCTCCCGCTGGACCGTCCCCCGGCTGCAGCAGACCGTGGCGGACTACCTGGCCCGCGGCCTCGTGGACGCGCCGTCGCTCGTTACCCACACCTTCCCCCTGGCTGAAGCAGCCAAGGCCTATGAACTCCTGGATACGGACGCAGCGTCCGCGCTCCAGGTTGTATTGGAGTTCCCATGACCCTCATCACCGTTCAGGAGCAGCACCTTTCGGGCAGCACCCTGGAAGAGAAATTCGAGCAGGCCCTGGCCTGGGGCTTTGACGGGATCGAGCTCCGCTCCGCCGGAGACCTGCAGTTCCAGGCGCGCCTGCCGGAACTGCGCCGCGCACACCAGGTCGGGGTTGTCATGCCCACCGCCTGCGTGGACATGACCCACTTCGTCGGCGCGTTCGATGCGGAGCTGCGGAAGGACGCCGTCGCCCAACTCAAATCCCAGCTGAGCGTCATGGCGGAAATCGGCGGCCGCGGCGTGATGACGCCCGCGTCCTACGGCATGTTCTCCAAGCGCCTCCCGCCGTTCGTCCCGCCCCGCACTGACGAGGAGGACACCGCCGTCCTGGTGGAGGCCTTCACCGCGCTGGGGGAGCACGCCTCGTCCGAGGGTGTGGAGATCTACCTTGAGCCGCTCAACCGCTACGAGGACCACATGGTCAACCGCCTTGCCGACGGCGTGCGCCTGCTGAAGCTCGTCGGGCTGGACTCCGTGAAGCTCGCCCCGGACACCTACCACATGAACATCGAGGAAAGCGACCCGGCCGCCGCGCTCCAGGCCGCCGCCCCCTTCATTGGCCACGTCCAGGCCAGCGACTCCAACCGGCTCGAGCCGGGCGCCGGAAACATCGACTGGGCGCTGTTCGGCGCCACCCTGAAATCGATCGGCTACCAGGGAACTGTGGCGCTGGAATCGCGGCTGTCCGGGCCGGCGTCGGACGTTCTCCCGCGCGTCCCTGCCCTCCTGGGGAGGTACCTGTGAACACCCCCGGAACAACGGACGACGGCGGCATGCACCCGGGTGCAGCGGCTGAGGTGGGTGCCGCGCAGATCGCCGCCCGCTCCATTGCCATCCTCGAAGCGAATTGGCGCAAGACCCACACCGTTCCGGCGGGGGGCCTGTACCCGCACCAGTGGAGCTGGGATTCTGCGTTCATCGCGATCGGCCTCAGCCGGATGTCGCCGCGCCGCGCCGGCCAGGAAATGGACGCACTCTTCGCAGGCCAGTGGGACGACGGCCGGCTCCCGCAGATCATCTTCGATCCCTACCGCGACAAGGACTACGCGCCGGGCGCCTCATTCTGGCAGTCCAGCCGGATTCCGGGCGCACCCAGGCACGTGGAAACCGCCGGCCTGGTCCAGCCGCCCAACCACGCCTGGGCTGTCTGGAAGATCCACCAGGCGGACCCCGCCGAATCAAGGCGCCGCTCCTTCCTGGAACGGAACTATTCCAAGCTGGTGCACTGGCACGAATACCTATCTACCCGCCGCGACCGCGGCGGTTCCGGCCTGGCATGCATCGTCCACCCCTGGGAATCGGGCACGGACAACTCCCCGCTGTGGGACACCGTGATGAAGCGTATCCCCGGCAACTGCAAGACCGTCCTGAACCGTCCGGACCTGCAGCACGCGGATGCCGGCGAGCGCCCCAGCCAGAAGGAGTACGGCAAGTACTTCTGGATGGCCGAACGCTACCGGGACCACAACTGCGACGACGCCGATCCGGACTACCCGTTCCTGATGGAGGACCCGCTCTTCAATACCCTCCTCGCGGTGTCGGAACTGGCGCTGGCGGAAATCGCCGGCGAACTCGGGCTGCCCGCCGGGCCGCACCTGGAACGTGCCCGGGAGATCAGCGCCGCGCTGGAGGCCCTTTACGTGCCTGATCTCGGCTGCTACTCCGCCCGCGACGTCACCGACGGAACCATGGTCCGCAAAGCCACGGTCAACGGTTTGATCCCGCTGCTGCTGACAGACCTGCCGCACGCGGACGCCCTGCTCGAGACCCTCTACGGTCCGCGCTTCATGGGCAACGACGCCCTCATGGTGCCCAGCTACGATGCCACCGCAGAGGACCACAACCCTGCCCTGTACTGGCGCGGCCCGGCCTGGTTCAACATGAGCTGGATGGTCTCGGTTGCCCTGGAGCAGCAGGGCCACAGCGAGAAGGCAGCCTTCCTCCGGAACAATATCGCCCGGCTCGCCGCCGAACAGGACTTCCCGGAATACGTGGACCCCTGGACCGGTGCCGCGCACGGCACGCGGAGCTTCAGCTGGACCGCCGCCCTCGCCCTCGAAACCACTTACCACGGGAGCCCGTCATGACCGCTGTTCCTCCTCCCTCAGCCGTATCGGTCCTGGTGGCCCACGGCGCCATGATGCGCGGCGCGGCGGACGGCAGCGTCGGCACCGCCGACGCACCGGCAAAGGGAACCGAAGGCCTCTACGTGGCGGACACCCGCCTGCTGTCCCGCTGGATCCTGGAAATCGACGACTCCACCTTCTGGGACGTCGGAACAGTCCGCAGCCCGGGCCGCCGCGACACGGCACTCAGCCCCGTGGCACGCCGCAACCAGACCCATGACCTCTTCGTCTTCCGCAGCCAGGAATTGGACGCGGCAGGCCTGACCGAGACCCTCTCCATCCGCAACCTGGGCCGTGAACCCATTACGGCGCGGCTGGTACTGCGGGCCGGAACGGACTTCGCGGACCAGTTCACGGTCCGGACCGACGGGCGCACCTTCGACCTCAGCGGCGCGGCCAGCAGCGTGGACGTGGGCGACGACGGCTCCCTCACCTTCGACTACCGGCACACCTACCATGGGCGTACTTTCGCCGCGGGCACCCGGGTCACGGCCAGCATCCCGCCGTCAGTGCGCCGGGAACCGGCAGCGGACCGCTTCGTGGGCGCGGTGCTTTCCTGGGAGCTGCCGGTGGGCCCGGGCGAGTCCCGGAGCCTCTCCATCGCCGCGCGGTCCACCGCGGCCAACCCGGCCGTAGCCGCAGGTGCCGCCGGAGCGGCAGCCAGTGCCGGCGTCGTGCTTAACAGCGTGGCACCCGACGTTGGCCGGAGCGCGCTCCGCAGGCAGTGCCTGACCGACCTGGACTCGTTGCTCATGCCCTGCCCGGTCAAGCCGGAGCTGACCATTCCCGCAGCCGGCCTTCCGTGGTTCCTGACGCTGTTCGGCCGGGATTCGCTCCTGTCCACGCTGCTGACGCGGGCAGAGCGGCCCGAACTCCTGGCGGATGTGCTCCGGGCCATGGCGGCGACGCAGGGGACGGTGGATGATCCGTCCCGCGTAGAACAGCCGGGCAAGATGGTCCACGAGGTCCGCATCAGCGAGCTGGCCCAGCTGGGCGCCGTTCCGTACGGCCGCTACTACGGCACCGTGGATTCAACGCCGCTGTTCCTGATGGCACTGGGCGAGGTCAAGGACCCGGCGTTGCTGCGCGAGCTCGAGGCGCCGGCGCGCGCGGCCGTGGACTGGATGCTGGGGGACGGCGGCCTGCGCGCCACCGGCTTCCTCCGCTACACTCCGGACCCCAACGGGCTGCTGCACCAGGGCTGGAAGGATTCGTTCGACGCCGTGGCGGGAGCGGATGGCCGCCAGCCCGAGGGTGCCATTGCCCTGGCAGAGGTCCAGGGCTACGCGTGGCGGGGGCTGCGCGAATGCGCCCGGGTGGCTGCCGAACAGTGGGGCGACGCGGCCTGGGCGGAGACCCTCCGTGTCCTGGCCGACGAACTGAAGGCCCGCTTCCGGCAGGCGTTCTGGATGGACGTTCACGATTTCCCCGCGCTCGCGGTGGACGGCGAAGGCACCCAGGTGGATTCGCTGGCCTCCAACGCGGGCCACCTGCTGTGGGCCGGAATCCTGGACCCGGCGGACGCCCGCGCCGTGGCCACCCGCCTGCTCGAGCCGGATTTCTTCACGGGTTGGGGCATCCGCACCCTCGCCGAGGGCCAGTTCTACTACCACCCGATGTCCTACCACAACGGGTCCGTGTGGCCGCACGACACCATGCTCGCCGCCGAAGGCATGGCCGCCTACGGTTTCCTCGACGAGGCCCGCACAGTGGCCAACGGCATGCGGGACGCCGCCGCGCACTTCGGCAACACCCTTCCGGAGCTGTTCGGCGGGTTCTCCCGTACGGACTTCCCGGTCCCGGTCACGTACCATCACGCCGGTTCGCCGCAGGCATGGGCGGCTGCGGCCGGGCTGACGGCGGAGCGCCTGGCCGGCAGCGGGGCCGGAGGTGAGTAGCGTGCGGGACCGTCCGCGCGCCGGTGTGCCGCGGGCGACGCCGGAGTCCCGAAGCGCCGGCATGGTAGAGGTCCGGGTTCGGGACAAGGCCCAGCTCCAGCAGGCTTTGGCCGACGCGGTCCGGACTGTCGGGGACGCCGCCGAACGCTACGGCACCGGCATCATGATCACCGACGTGGGGGACGGTTGCTACGTGGTCCGCGCCCACCCCGCCGTGCCGTACGGGCTGGTGCGGGAGCAGCCGGGCATGGCTTAGTAACTTCCGGCCGCGGCTGTTTTCGACGCGCATATTCGTTGGCGACGCGGGTCCTCGAAGGCGCACCTCATATATGGGGTGCGCCTTCGCATATGCGGGTCGGATTCCAATCTGCGCGTCGAAAGGAAGCCCGGCTTACTACCTCTGGCGCTGTAGAGCTTCCCTGCCTAGACTGGGCGGACCCCGCCAACCATCCTGCCGCCCCGGTGAGAGCATCCCGCTCCCGCCGGAGAGAACGGCTGAAGCCTTGTTCGCGCTGTGGCTGTGGGGGAGAGTCACTACCCAGTAATCATGGTTGTCCGCACACGGTCAGCCTGGCCAGAGGAGAGACAGATGACAGGGAACAAAGCCGTTGCCTACAAGGCGCCCGGCGAAGTCGAACTTATCGATATTGACTACCCGAGTTTTGAACTGAAGGACGGTCCGGGGGTTAACCCGGCCAACGTGGGCCGCCCGGTACCGCACGGGGTGATCCTCAAGACCGTCGCAACGAACATCTGCGGCTCGGACCAGCACATGGTCCGCGGCCGCACTACGGCCCCGGCGAACCTCGTGCTGGGCCACGAAATCACCGGCGAAGTGGTGGAAGTGGGGCGTGACGTCGAATTCATCAAGGTCGGCGACCTGTGCTCGGTGCCCTTCAACATCGCCTGCGGCCGGTGCCGCAATTGCAAGGAACGCAAGACCGGCATCTGCCTGAACGTCAACCCGGACCGGCCCGGCAGCGCCTACGGTTACGTGGACATGGGCGGCTGGGTGGGCGGCCAGGCGAACTACGTGCTGGTTCCCTACGCGGACTGGAACCTCCTGAAGTTTCCGGACAAGGACAGGGCCATGGAGAAGATCCTTGACCTGGCCATGCTTTCTGACATCTTCCCCACCGGCTTTCACGGCGCCGTGACAGCGGGCGTTGGGGTCGGTTCCACCGTCTATGTGGCTGGTGCCGGACCGGTGGGCCTCGCCGCGGCGACCAGCGCGCAGCTGCTGGGTGCGGCCGTCGTGATAGTGGGCGACCTTAACCCGGACCGGTTGGCGCAGGCCAGTAGCTTTGGCTGCGAAACCGTTGACTTGACCAAGGGCGGTCCGGGCGAACAGATCGAACAGATCCTCGGCGTCCCGGAAGTGGACTGCGGCGTCGATGCCGTGGGCTTCGAAGCGCGGGGTCATGGTCACGGAAAAGATGCGGAGGAAGCCCCGGCCACGGTATTGAACTCCCTCATGGACATCACGGCGGCCGGTGGCGCCCTAGGTATCCCGGGCCTCTACGTCACCGGCGATCCCGGTGGCGTCGACGAGGCGGCGAAGAAGGGTGCGCTGAGCCTTAGCCTGGGCACCGGCTGGGCCAAGTCGCTCAGCTTCACAACCGGGCAGTGCCCGGTGATGAAGTACAACCGCCAGCTGATGATGGCCATCCTGCATGACCGGGTGAGCATTGCCAAAAACGTCAACGCGAAGGCGATCTCGCTGGAGGACGCACCGAAAGGCTACGCGGAATTCGACGCCGGCGCCGCCACCAAGTACGTCCTGAATCCCAATGGCTACCTGAGCTGACGGATCGGGCGCACGGGTCATCAACTCGCCCGGGCGCCCCGCGTAGGCCAGACTGTTACCGTGAGCAACAAGCCCCGGACCGCACTGGCCATCGCCGGCCTGAGCCTGGGCACGGCCCTGAACCCGCTGAACTCGTCCATGATCGCCGTGGCCCTGGTGGTGCTGCGCGCCGACTTCGGGCTCGACGTCGCCGGGGTTACGTGGGTCATCACGGCGTTCTACCTCGCCTCCGCCGCCGGCCAGCCAGTCATGGGCCGGCTGGCGGACCGGTTCGGGCCACGCCGGATGTTCCTCCTCGGCATGGGGCTGGTCGCGGTGACCTGTGCCCTGGCCCCGTTCGCCCCTAACTTCGCACTCCTGTGCGTGGCCCGGGCCGTCATGGCGCTGGGCACCGCTGCCGCGTATCCCAGTGCCGTGGTAATGGTTGGAGCCATCGCCGCCCGGGCCAGCGTCGAAGCCGCCCGCCCGCTGGGGAGGATCCAGATGGCGAACACCTCCGCGGCCGCGGTCGGCCCGGTGGTGGGCGGGCTGCTGGTGGGCCTGGTCGGCTGGGAGGCACTCTTCCTGGTCAACGTGCCCCTGGCACTCGCGGCCCTGCTGATCGTCCGGAAGGCCGCGCCGCCCGACGGATCCCGTGAGCGGGGCAGCGTGGCCGAGCTGCTGCGGGACTCGGACATTCCCGGGATCGCGGCCTTCATCGCGGCGCTGCTGCTGGTGATGATGGCCGCCCTGAACGTGGCGCCGGACTTCCGCTGGTGGATGCTCGCCGCAGGGACGGTCATCGCCGCGCTCTTCGCCTGGCGGGAGCTGCGGTTCGGCAAGCCGTTCCTGGACCTGCGGCTGCTGGGCAGGAACCGGCCGCTGATGCTGGTGTACCTGGGTTTCGCCGTGTTCAGCAGCGTCTACTACTTCGTCTTCTTTGGCCTGCCGCAGCTGCTCCAGGAATCCGGCGGGTACAGCCCGGCCGTCGTCGGCCTGCTGATGCTGCCGCTGGCGGCCATGTCCGTCGTGGCCACCCCGTGGGCGGTCCGCGCCATGGGAAGGTTCGGCGTGCGGCGGGTGCTGATTGCCGGCGTCGTCCTCCTCACGCTGGTGGCCGCCCTGATGTGGCTGCTCACCGGCACCCTGGTGATTCCCGTCGTCGTGGTCCTCACCGCGCTGATGGGCGTGCCGTACGGTGTCCTGGGCATCGCGACGAACCAGGGCATGTTCATCTCCAGCCGGCCGCAGGAGCGCGGGGTGGCGGCCGGGATCTACCAGACGTGCCGGTATGTCGGGGCGATTACCGCCACCGTGATGATCGGCGTCTTCGCTTCCGGGGGCGTGCACCAGGACAGCTGGGCGCGGATGGTGGCGGCCATGCTGGTCCTCTGCGCGGCGACGCTGGCGGTCTTCCTGGTGTGGCGGCCGCGGCCGGAGTAGCAGGCGGGCAGCCGGCAGGGTAATCATCAAGGCAGAACCGCGGACGACGGCGGTGCACCCTACGCGGGTTCCGCAGCTTCGCCGGGGGAGCCGGCGAGCGGGGTCGCCCGGATCCGGGCGATGCGCAGCCGGTCCATGGCCAGCACCATGAGCACATAGCCGGGAACCTCCACCCGGTCGCCGGCCTTCGGCAGCCGGCCCAGCCGGTCGATCATGAACCCCGCAACGGTTTCGTAGTGCCCGTCCGGGAGTTCTATGCCCGTGGCTGCCTGGAACTCCTGCAAGATCAGTCCGCCGTCCACGTCGATGGCACCGTTGGCCATGTCCACGCGGTCCTCGTGGTCGGCTCCGGTGTCGTACTCGTCGTAGATTTCGCCCACCAGTTCCTCCACCAGGTCCTCGAGGGTGACGATTCCGTCCGTGCCGCCGTATTCGTCCACGACCAAGGCGATGTGGTGGCCGGTGCGCCGCATCCTGGCCAGCGTCGGGAGGACGTGGTTGGTGCCGGGCAGCGGCAGGATTTCGCGGACGATGTCCTTCACCAGGGACCGGTCCTGGTCAGCGCCCCGCGGCATCAGGTCGCGGATGTGCACGAACCCCAACACGTCATCCGGGGTCCGGCCGATCACCGGATAACGGGAGAACGGCCCGTCCTGGACGAGGGCGCGCGCGTCCGCGATGGTCCGGGCCCCCTCAATGAACGAGACTTCCGTCCTCGGGCGCATCACCTCCTGCAGCGTCCGGTCCGCCGAGCCGAAGACGTCCGTGAGGATGCTGCGGCTGGGTTCCTCGAGCAGGTCGTTCTCCGCCACCATGTCCCACAGTTCCTCTGACGAAACGTTGGCCTGCTTGGCCTGCGGGTCGCCCCCCAGCAGCCGGACCAGGGCGTTGGTGGACACGGACAGCAGCCACACCACCGGCCGCATGATCCTGGCCAGGAGGTTCAGCGGCGGCGCCAGCACACGGGTGAATCCCACGGCACTTTGCATGGCCAGGCGCTTGGGAACCAATTCGCCCAGCACCAGCGACAGGTACGCCACCAGCAGCGTCATGGCAATGAACGCCACCGGCTCTGCCGAGGACCCCAGGCCCAGGCCCTCCAGCAGGGGTTCGACGTCCGGTGCGATGGTGGAGGCACCGTACGCAGCGGAAAAGAAGCCGGAAAGCGTCACCCCGATCTGGACGGTTGAGAGGAAGCGGTTCGGGTTCCGTGCCAGGTCCGCGATGCGGGCGCCCCGGTCCCCGGACTTCTCGATCTGCCGCACCTGGCTCTCGCGGAGCGACACCAGGGCCATCTCCGTGCCGGCAAACACCCCGCCCAGCAGGACAAAGAAGAGCACGAGCAGGAAATTGACCAGGGTAGTGCCGTCCATGCAACGACCCTACAGAACCTTCACGCCGGAGAGGGGGATCCCGGTGGCGCCACCGGAGCCGTATCGGCGCAGGTCAGTTGCGGGACGCCAGGTGCTTGTCCCGGTCCTCGAACACGTCCTCGCCCGGCCCGCTGAACGCGCGCGAACGCTCCACGGCCTCCAGTGACCCGGTGAAGAGCTGGGACTCGCCCCGGTCGGGACTGCGCGGGTCCTGGGCCGAGTCGTCCCGCTGGAAGGGGAGTGTGCGGCGGGAGGGGGTGCCGCCGTCGTACTTTTCCCAGCGCTGGTGGGGGAGCGCCTCGGGGTGGCCCTGCTGCAGGAAGGTGACCATGGCTTCGCGGATGAGGCAGCGCAGGTCGAACAGGGCGGCGCTGTCGGCGGCGCTGACCAGGATGCGGACGCGGACGAACCCGCCGGTGGCATCCGTGATCTGCAGGATGCCCACACGCTCGTCCCAGAGGTCGGTGTCCGCCAGCACGCGGCGGAGTTCGACGCGCATGTCCTCCACGGGCGCGCGCCAGTCGAGGTCGAATTCCACGGTGCCCATGACGGCCGATTGGCGGCGCGTCCAGTTCTCGAACGGCGTGGTGGTGAAGTACGTGGAGGGCAGGATCAGGCGCCGGTCGTCCCATATATGCACCACCACGTACGTAAGGGTGATCTCCTCAATGCGGCCCCATTCCTTCTGCACCACCACCACGTCATCCACCCGGATGGCGTCCGTAAAGGCCAGCTGCATGCCTGCGAACACGTTCACCAGGGACGTCTGCACGGCGAGGCCGGCCACAATGGAGAGCACGCCGGCGGACGCCAGCAGCCCGGCGCCCAGTGCCTGGATGGCGGGGAACGTCAGCATCACGGAGCCAGCGGCGAGGACCACCACCAGGGCCACGCCGATCCGCCGCGCCAGGATGGTCTGCGTCCGCAGCCGCCGGGCCCTGCGGTTGTCTGCCACGTCCACGCTGTAGCGGTCCAGCACCACCGCCTCGAGGATCAGCAGCACGGCCACCGCGAGCCAGGCCAGGGACGCGATCAGGCCAATGAGCAGGAAATGGTCGACGGCGGCGTGCCAGCTTTCGTGCGACGCGGTCAGCCCCAGCGCGGCGCGGACGCCGATCAGGCACAGTGCCAGGCGCAGCGGCTGGCGGGCAACCCGGGAGGCGGTCCGGAGCTCGGGCCGCTTGCGGTTGAGCTGCAGGACGATCTTGCGCAGCAGCCAGGACAGGACCAGTCCGGCGGCCACCGCGACGGTCACGGCGATGAAGGGCATGGCGGGATTGAGTAGGTCTCGCATTACTTAACCACTATCAACTGCCCGCGCCGGGGGTGAAATTCGGGCCCCCGTGCGCTCCCGCCCACTTGGCCTGGCCGGAGCCACTCCCGCGCCGGGGAGTTCTCCGTGATTCCGGGGATTCCGGCGGGCAGCAACCGGGTGCAGAGCGAGGCAACCGGGCGGGAACGTACGGCTACGGCGCGATGTTGTGGTTACGGGTGAAAAGATTGCCGGGGTCGTACCGCCGCTTGAGGCTGAGCAGCCGTTCGTACTTGTCCGCCCCGTAGGTCAGGCGGGCTGCGCCGGCGTCCGGGCGTTCCTCGCCGCCCAGGAAGTTGAGGTATTCGCCCTGTTCGGCGAAGGGCTGCATCCGTCCGTGCGCCGCACGGGCGAAGGCGGTCAGGCGCGCATCGTCGTCGGGGCTCGGCCAGAACCCGTAAATGTTCAGCAGGTAGCGTGAGGCACGGCTGGGATAGGCCGTGGCCTCCTCCGGAACGCGGGCGAAGGCTCCGCCCAGCAGGTGGATGTCGATTCCGGTGCCCTGCCAGGCGACCTCGGAAGCGAAGCCAACCACCACGTCGATGACTTCATCGTCGAGGCGCGAAAAGGAGACGTTCTTCCAGTAGCCACGAGAGCCCTTGGGAAAGAGGCTGTCCATCGCACTTTGCCATTCCGGCCAGGACACGGGTCCCACCTCATCCTGGTCAGGCGGTGCAGCATCGCGGAGCTTATCGATGAGCTCCAACCCGGGACGGTGGTCCGCGTTCGCCCAGGCACAGCCGATGATCATCCACGGAGCGGCGCCCATGTCGAACTCCGGAGGAAAAACAAGGAAGCTGACTATGGGATTCATGTCCTCCGGCAGGGCCGTCGACCAGGCCGCGAAGCGCTGCAGCCCCTCCTTCCAGTGCTCCGGGCGGTAGAACAGGTTGGCGCCCAGGACGGGGGCCGGCAGTTCCCGCGCCCTGAAGGTGAAGGACGACACGACGCCGAAATTCCCGCCACCGCCGCGGAGACCCCAGAACAGGTCCGCGTTCTCGTCCGCGCCGGCGCGCAGGTGGTCACCGGTAGCCGTGACCACGTCCGCCGAGTGGAGGTTGTCCAGCGTCAGGCCGTTGCTGCGGGTCAGCCACCCCACGCCGCCGCCCAGGGTCAGTCCGGCGATCCCCGTCTGGCTGATCACCCCTACAGGTACGGCGAGGCCGTGGGCTGCCGTCGCCTGGTCAACGTCCGCCAGCGTGGCACCGGGTTCCGCGGTGACCAGTTGCGCTTCGGTGTCCACGGTGACGCGGCGCAGCGCGCCCAGATCCAGCACCAGGCCGCCCTCCACGCTGCCGTGGCCGGCGATGTTGTGTCCGCCGCCCCGCACAGCCAGTACCAGGCCGGAGTCGCGGGCGGCTGCCAGGACGGGATCAATGTCCGCGATGGAGCCGGCGCGGGCGATGGCACGCGGGCGAAGGTCCTGCATGCCATTCCACACCCTGCGCGCTTCGTCATAACCGGGGTCGTCCGGTTCCAATAGGGTTCCCGCGAGCCGTTGCCGCAGATCGTTCAGTACCCCGGCGACCTGTCCGTCTGCGGCGGAGGGTGTTGTCTGGTCCATGGCTGGCCTCGCCACTAGAGGCCGGATCGTCGCTGGTCCGGCAGGCTTCAGGGATTGGGGAAGCGCCAGGGTACGGCGCTCGACGGCGGCAGTACTTTCAGTATCTGGCGGCGCCCCGGGAGGGTCAAGACACGGGTAGCCTTGGGCGCATGCAGAAGATATCGATCGCCGCCCTGGCCCGTCAGCAGCTCACCGCGGCGCTCGCCGCCACCAACGGCCGTGCCGCGGACACGGTGTACGGCGGCCACGAAAAGATCCTGCGGCAGTCAGTGATGGCCATGAAAGCCGGAACCCGGCTGAGTGAGCACAAGAATCCCGGCGACGCCACGCTCTACGTGCTCAGCGGCTGCATCCGGCTCAACGCCGGGGGAGAGTCCTGGCAGGGCAAGCCCGGCGACCTGCTGATCGTTCCGCCGGGCCTGCACAGCCTGGACGCCGAGGAGGACACGACCTTCCTGTTCACCGTGGCGAAATACCGCGACTGACCCTCGGCTGCGGCTCTTCCGTTGCCGCCGGGACTGCCTCCGCTGGTGGCGCACCGGGTCCGTCCTGTGCCCCCGGTGCCGTCCCGTACGCAGGCCTCCGGTCCCTTTCCTGGACGGAGGACGACGGCGGCACTGGTCTGGCCGCGGCGGGTTCCGGTTCCGCCGGGGTTGCCTTGGCCGCGCCTGCCCCTGCGTGGCCGGGCGCTTCGGCGGGGTCCTTGATTCGAGGCGCTGTCCCGGGGTGCCCGGGTTCCGCGCCGGACGGCTCCGCCGCGGAAGTCCTGACGCCGGACTCAGGGCCGGGTGCTTCCGCCCGCTGTTCGGGCCCCGGTGTCGGACCTGTCCCGGATCGACCTGGGCCGGATTGATTCATGCCGGATCGATCTGCGCCGGATTGGTCTGTTGTTACTTGATCTGCGCCGGCCGGGACCGGGACCGGGGCCGGCGGGGCGAAGGATCGGACGATCGTGTCGATGGTGCCAGCTGCCTGGCGCCGGACGGTTTCGTTTCCCGCGGCCGCGCCGCCGGCAATGCCCAGCGACGCCGCCACGGCCAGGCTGGTGAGGACGGCCCGTTTCCTCCGTGGCTGTTTCCGGGCCCGCCCGGGGAGCGGTACCACCTCCGCCAGTGGCCCGTCTGTTCCGGCGGGACCTGCTCCGCCCGCGCCTGACCCCTGAATCAGCGCCGCCAGCTCAGCGCACGGCACCGGAACTTCAGTAGTTCTGAACGACCGCAACCGGAGCAGCGCGTCCCGCAGCTCGTCGTCGTCCGCGACGAAGCCCGCTTCGGCGAGCAGCGCGTCCACGTAGAGCTGGTCCTCGAGGCGGCGGTTCCGCCCGTGCTGTTCACTGGTCATGATGCGTCTTCCTTCAATGAGGGACGGAGTTTCCGGAGGCGGCAGAGGGCACGGCGCTGGAGCTGCTTGATGGCGCCGGTGCTCCTGCCCATGATTTCGGCGGTGGTTTCGACGGAGAGATCGGCCACGATCCGCAGCGCCAGGACTTCCTGCTGGTCCGGTTGCAGCGTGCCGAGGATTTCCTTGACGTTCTCGGTGGAGGCGGCGGCCACCACCTGGTCCTCGGCCGAATCGGCACGGCGGGGGTCGGCATCGGGGTCATACCCGGTACTGAAAGGAGTTTTCACCCGGCGGCGATACTCATCCACGTAGCGGGCGTGGGCGATGGAGAAGGCGAGCGATTTGGCGCCCTGCGCGCCGCCGTCGAGCCCGTCCAGCTGCGGGTAGAGGGCCAGGAAGACCTCCTGGGTCATGGCCTCCGGGTCCTCGACGTCCCGGGCGCGCAGGTAGCTGAGGACCGCCGGGGCGAGCTCCCGGTACACAGCACAAAAGGCGCCCTCGCCGGACTGGCGCTGCGCCTGTGCCTCATCGCTGATCTCTTGCATCCGCCCCCCTGCGGCAGATACCCCTGCGGGACATCGGTGGGATGGCGCCGCACCGGGAGGGAAAGTCCGCCCCCGGCACGGCGTTAGCGCTCCTTAAAGCAGGCTACTCCTAGCCGTGGTGCGAGTGCTTGGCGCTGTTGCCCTGGTGGCCGGCGCCGCCGCTGGAGCCGGGCGAGCCGTTGGCTCCGTTGGAGGCAGGTGCGCCTTCGTTCTGCAGCTCGACGCTCTGCGGCTGGACGATGCCGTCGCCCTCACCGGGGGTGGTGCCGTTGTCCGAACCGTCATCGATGCTGCCTTCGCCTCGCTCCTGCGGTGCCGGGATGGTGGCGCAGTAGTCGTCGATGGCCTCGTCGCCGCCGGCCACCTGCATCAGGACGGTGTAGGCGGTGGAGGTGGAGTTCAGGCCGCCGTGTTCGAAGGCGTTGCACAGGCCGGCTGCTGCCGCTCCGGTGACGTCAGGGCCCACCGGGGTGGCGGCGGGGCCTTCCTCAGGATCATCGGTTTCCGGGTCGTCTGCATCAGAATCGTCGGTTTCCGTGGGTTCCGGTGTGGGTTCCGGGTCGCCGGTGGGCTCAGGCTCGGCCGTTTCGGTCTCGGTCGGTTCCGGATCCGGCGATGCTGTTTCAGTCTCGGTGGGGGTGGGCTCCGGCGTTACAGTGTCCGTGGGCTCCGGCGTGGGCGATTCGATGGGCGCTACCGGGCCGTCGTGCGAATCGGCCATGGCCGCGACCCCCGTGCCGCCGACCGCCAGGGCACCGGCCGCAAGTGCGGTCATAACCAGCTTGTTGCCTGAAAAGGTGAAGTAAGACATGAGACCCTCCGTTGACGAATTTTATGGATTGCGTTCAACTTCGCGGGATGTCCCCGCACTTAGTGGATCGAAAATTGCGTCATCGAGGTTACGGGTTTTGGAAAAAATTTGACGGGGTTGTCATGCCTTGACGTTTTCGGACCCTACGGGCCGCGGCTCCAGCCAGACCTGCTCGCGCGGCCCGGGCGGGTAGGCGTGCTTCTTCCCGGCCAGTGCGATGGCCAGGGCGCCGAGCACCGGGAGGGCGGCCGCGGCGGGAACCAGGAGGGGGCCACCCGCCACCAGGGCGGCCGAGCCGTAGAGGGCACCGAGCGTGATCCCCAGCTGGATGGTCAGCACCGTCAGCCCGTTGGCCGCTTCGCTGTAGTGGCCGCCGGCGCGCAGGATCGCGGACTGGTTGTAGATGCCGATCGCGCCCAGGCCGGCGCCCCAGACGGCCATCAGCACCAGCGCGAACACGAGGTTACCCACCGCGAACGGCAACAGGAGCATGGAAGCGGCGATGGCCGCCGTCGTCATCAGGAGCGAACGGCGCGGCCTCGAATCGACGGTGAGGCCCGCAATCCAGATCCCAAGCAGTCCGGACGCGCCGAGGACCGTGAGGGAGAGGCTGATGGCGTAGTCGGGCAGTTGGGCGCCGTGGATGTACGGGGCGATGTAGGTGAAGAGCGCGAAGTGGGCCAGGACCAGCAGCGGCCACGCCACGGCGACGGACTTGACCCCCGGCTGCGCGATGGCCAGGCGGAGCGAGGGACGGGCGGCGTCGGCAATCCGGTGGACGCGGGGAAGCACGAGGAACGCCAGCACGGCCAGCAGCACGCCGAACCCGGCCATCGCCAGGAACGCTGCGCGCCATCCAAGGAGCGCGCCCAACGCAGTGCCCGCGGGAGCGCCGACGGCCAAACCCAGGCTGTTGCCGCTGAACACGATCGCCAGCGCCTTGCCCACCTTCGCCGCCGGCACTACCCGTGCCACGTATGGTGCCATGGTGGTCCAGAGGAGTCCGTGCGCCAGGCCGCCCACCATGCGGGCGATCATCGCCGTCGTAAAATCCGGGGCCAGGCCCACCCAGGCGTTGCTCGCAGCGAACGTCAGCACCAGCCCGACCAGGAGCCCGTGCCGCGGGATGCGCGCCAGCAGCCGCGCTGCCGGCACGACTGTGACCACGATGACCGCGGCATAGGCGGCGGCGAGGTACCCGGCCACCGCCTCGGACACTCCCAGTGCGTCGCTGATCTGCGGCAGCAGCCCTGACGGCAGGAGTTCGGTGGTGATGGCAGTGAAAGCAATGGTGGCCAGGACAGCCATCGCGGCGTACGGGAAACGGGCAGGTTCCGGCGCGGAAATCGCGGAAGACATGGGGGTGGGATCCATTCAAGGGGAGGGGTGGAACGCGGCTCGGCTGGCCGGACAATTCCTCCCTTAAATTTACCGGATCCGGGCGTCTGTCATGGATATGACAGACGCTCCGCTAAGCCGTGTTACGCGTGCCATTCCGGGGCACCGCACACCGGTCCGCCTGCGCTTTACCGTTTGCCGAAATCGGTGTCGGTGTAGGAACCGGGCCGGCCTGCCGCCTGGCACGTGCAGGTACCGGCCACATCCAATCTCACGGTTACGGCCTGGCCGGCTTGAAGCCGGATGTCCACGGGTGCCGCCGCTGCAGCGGAGACATGCAGGACGGTTTCTTCGGGGGCGGTGGCAGACATGGCTGTCCTTTCCGGTGGGTTATTGACAATTGATTCCTTGATGGACATGGTTACTTGGCCTGGCCGGGTGCGCTGATCCGGGCGTCCAGCAGGCCTGCTGCCACGGCCGGAGCGAGTCCGGGCGCCAGCGGAAGGCGCGGGACCACCAGGCAGTGCCAGAGGTGGTAGATGTCCGCCTTTCCGGACCAGACGGTGGAGGTGACGTTGCCCTTCTCGTCGAGTTCCTGCTTCCAGGATCCGTGCTCGTAGTCGATGAACCAGTCGCGGGCATGGTCCCAGATCCGCTCGTACCAGTCCGCGTACTGCTGTTCGCCGGTGGCGATGTAGAGGGCCGCCGCTCCGCCGATTGCCTCGGCGGGCACCCAGCGGATGCGGGTGGTGACCACCGGCTTGCCTTCCCAATCCACCGTGTAGACGAAGCCGGGGTTCCCGTCCGGCTGCCAGGCGTCACGGATGGCAGCGTCGAAGAGGCCGCGGGCGTCCTCGAGCAGCCATGCGGGGACCTCCAGGCCGCGGGCTTCGAGCCCGGCGCGGAGGTGGAGGAGCAGGCGCGCCCACTCAACCCAGTGACCGGGGGTTCCGCCGTAGGCGCGGAACTGGCTGGCCCGGTCATCGGTGTTGTACTCCGGCATCGGGTTCCACGCCGGGTCGAAGTGTTCGAAGACCCGGTAGTTGTTGTTCCGCGCGAACTGGTGGATTAGCACCTCGGCGATGTGCAGGGCCCGCTCCAGCCACCGGTTCTCCCCGGTTACGTCGGCGACGATGAGGTACGCCTCCACCGAGTGCATACTGGCGTTGCCGCCGCGGTACGCCTCGGTTTCGGTGAAGTCGCGGTTCCAGGAGTCGAAACACATGTTGGCCTCGTGGTCCCAGAACTTCAGGTCAGCGATCCGGAGCGCTTCCTCGAGCAGTTCGCGGGAACCTGGCCGTCCGGCCGCAACGGCACTGGCAGCAGCAAGGAGCACGAACGAGTGCTGGTAGCCGGACTTGGTGTCGTTTACGGGACCGCTTTCATCCACCTCGGCATACCAGCCGCCGAATTCCTTATCGTGGAGCACCCCGTTGAGCGCCGCGATGCCGTGGTCCACGAGGGTCGCTGCGCCGGGCCGTCCCAGGAGGGCGGCGACGGAGAAACTGTGGACCATCCGGGCGGTAATCCAGAGATGGGTCGGCTTGTCGGGGAACACCTTGCCGTAGTTGTCGAGCCAGCCGAACCCCGTAGGGACCTTTGAAGCCGCGGCGAAATTGATCAGCCGGTCGGTTTCCGCCTCGAGCCATCGTGCGTGGGCGGCACTGTTCAGCCACGTCATTGTTGTTTCCTCTCTGTGGTGCGGTGCGAAGGGGTTGTGTCGGTGGTGGTGCTGTTGCTATCCGGCAGCGTCGAGCACGCCGCGGATAATGGTCGCCGCCGCTCCAAGGTAGGCCAGGATGATCAGGAGGAGCTGTGCGGCGCGGGCAGGAACGAACTTTGCGGCGACGTCGCCCAGTATCAGCCCGGCCAGGCAGGCCACCGCAACGGCCACCCACATTCCCCATGGCAGCATGGGGAACGTTTCGGGGGCGGTGATCGCCTTGGAGATGAGCGAGAGTGCGCCGATGGTGAAAAAGTAGGGCTGCATGGTGGCAGCGAACGACTTGTGCTGCCACCGGGTGGCGATGGAGTACATGCTGACCGCCGGTCCGCCCACCCCAGCCGCCGTGTTCATGAACCCGCTCAGGCCGCCGGCCGTGAAGAGGTAGCGCCGGCGCTCCGGCAAGGTGGCGGATTTCAGGACCAGCAGGACGGTCAGTCCGACGGCGAGAATCACCCCGATGGCGATCTCCAGCACTGCTGCGGGGATGAGTCGGATCAGGAATGCCGCAGGGATGATGCCCAGCAGTGCTGAGGCGGTGAGCAGCAGATACCGCTTCCAGTCGATGTCCTTCACCACCCGGAAGATGATGGCCCCCGCCGTCACGGCGCCGCATACGTTCACCAGTACCACTCCCTCTACCGGCCCCAGGAGCAGGACCAGGAAGGGCGCGGCCACCAGCGCGAAGCCCATGCCGGTGACGCGCTGCATCCCGGCACCCATGACGACGGCGCCCAGCACCAGTCCGGTGGTCAGCACTTACGGCCTCCAGGCCACGTACTGGATCTCCTCGAATTCCTCCAGGCCCAGGCTTGCGCCTTCCCGGCCGAGGCCGGACTGTTTGGCGCCGCCCATGGGGGCGAACGCAACGGACGGCAGGGGATCGTTGACGCCCACAATGCCCGCCTCGAGGCGCTCGGGAATGTCCCAGCCGCGTTTGGGGCTGCTGCTCCAGACATACGCGGCCAGGCCCATCTCTGTGGCGTTGGCCTTTCGGATTGCCTCTTCCTCCGAGGAGAAGGTCACGACGCCGGCCGCCGGGCCGAACACTTCTTCTGTCACCAGGGGGGCATCATCGGGGACGTCCGTGAGCAGCGTGGGTGCCATGAATGCACCCTGGCCGGGCACTGAGGTCCGCTCTGTGACCCGGCTGGCGCCGCGCTCCAGTGCGTCGTCCACCAGGGCCTGCACGGCGGACACCCGTTCGGCGTCGATCATGGGACCCAGGTCCGGGACGGGCGTGCCGTCGTCCGGAACGCCGTGCCCGATGCTCATCGCATCAAAGCGCGCGCCCAGCCGCGCCGCGAATTCGTCGGCGATGCTGTCCTGCACCAGGAACCGGTTGGCCGCCACGCAGGACTGACCCGTGTTCCGGAGCCGGCCCAGCACGGCACCCTCCACGGCGGCGTCCAGGTCCGCGTCCTCGAAGACGATGAAGGGCGCATTGCCGCCCAGTTCCAGCAGCGGACGGACCACCCTTGCGGAGGCTGAGGCCATGATCTGGCGGCCCACTCCCGTGGATCCGGTGAAGCTGACCGCCCGCACGGCAGGGTGGGACATCAGGGCACCGGTGATCTCGCGGGAGGGGCCGTGGACCAGGTTGACCACGCCAGCCGGGAACCCGGCGTCGTGCAGGACCTCGAACAGCCCGGTGGCGGCGAGCGGCGCCTTTTCGGACACGCGGCCCACCACGGTACAGCCTGCGGCCAGCATGGCGGCAAGCTTGCGCGCCTGGATGGACACCGGGAAGTTCCACGGCGTGAGGCTAAGCGCCACACCGATCGGTTTGCGGCTGCTGAGGTGGCGGCGGCCCTGCAGCTCCGGCGGGCTGACAGTACCTGTGGAACGGCGGACTTCCTCGGCGAACCAACGGAAGTACTCCACCGAAAAGTCCACCTCGCCCTGGGCTTCGGGGAGCCGCTTGCCGGCCTCGAGGGCCAGCGTCTGGGCCAGTTCGTCGCGGCGTTCGGCAAGCAGGTCAGCTGCATTGCGGAGCAGGTCTGCCCGCTGCCGGACGGTGGTGCGGGACCAGGACCCGAACGCCTGCGCCGCGGCGTCCGCGGCCCTGGTGGCATCCTCGCCGGTGCCCCAGGCCACCTCGCCCACGGTGCTGCCGCTGCCGGGGTCTGTCACGTCCTTGACAGTTCCCGCGGTGTGCCAGGTGCCGTTCACGAGGTGCCGGGCTGATGTGAGGTTCATGGATGGTGCCTTTCGTGGGGCTGGGGGACGTCCAGTACGACGGGGCGGGCTGGGCTGGCCGCCGTGGTTGCGGTGCTCATCCCTTGCTGGCTCCGGCCGTGATGCCGGCAACGAAGTACCGCTGCAGGAAGACATAGGCCACCACCACGGGCAGGGAGGCCATGATGACGCCGGCGAACAGCAGCGGGTAGTTCGTCTGGAACTCGCCCTGGAAGCTCAGCAGTGCCAGGGGCAGTGTGCGGTTGCCGGGGGACTGGATGAAAAGAAGCGGATACAGCAGTTCGTTCCAGTGGATGACGAACAGGAAGATCGCTGCGGCGGCGATGGACGGGGCGGATAGCGGCAGGGCGATGGACACGTAGGTCCGCCACGGGCCGGTGCCGTCGATCGACGACGCTTCGTAGAGTTCCTTGGGCAGGGTCCGCATGAACCCGCCCAGGATGAAGACGGCGATGGGCAGGGTAGAGACCAGGTTCGCCAGGACCAGGCCGGCCAGGCTGTCCAGGAGCCCCAATCGTCCAAAGAGGACATACAACGGAACCATGTTGGCCTGGGCGGGGATGGCCATGCCAAGGACAAGGAATCCGAAAATGGCCCAGGACATGAAGCCGCGGAGCCGGGAGACGGCGTAGCCGGCCAGGCTGGCGAGGAAAAGTGTGAGCGGCACTGAGATCGCTGTGACGATGACGCTGTTCCAGAAGGAAGACCCGAGGTCCTGGCCGCCGATCACTTCCGCGTAGTTGGCGGGGGAGAGTGATTGCGGCAGGCTGAACGGACCCGCGAAGAGTTCCTGGGTGGACTTGAAGCTGCCGAACCCCACCACGGTCAGCGGAATGATGATGATGACCGCGTAGATCGCGAGGATTCCGCGGCGGGTTATTGATGCGAGCATGCTGTCATTCCCCCTTCGGGGTGAGGCGGAGCAGCCGGCGCTGCAGCCAGGTGACCAGGGCGATCATCGCCATAAAGATGATCGACTGGGCGGCTGCGTAGCCGAACTCCGAGTTGGCGAAGGTGCTGTAGATGCGGGTGGAGAGGATATCCAGGGACTGTTTCGGCGGGTTGCCCGCGATACCCAGGATCAGGTCGAACGCCTTGAAGGACTGCACCGTGGTGTAGGCCACCACAATGGACGTTGCCGGCGCCACGAATGGCCAGGTGATCGACGTGAACTGCTGCCACCTATTGGCGCCGTCCATCTCCGCGGCCTCGTAGAGCTCCCGCGGGATGGCCTGCAGGCCGGCGATGTAGACCACCATCATCTGCCCGGCGTGGAACCACACCTGGGTGACGGCCACCCAGTACAGTGCCTGGGCGTCATTGCCTAGGTAGGAACCGCCGTCCACGCCCACGCTTCTGAGGACTGTGTTGGCCAGGCCGAAGTTGGGATCGTAGATGAACTTCCAGATAAACGCCACGGATACCGAGGACAGAATGGTGGGGAAGAAGAACAACGCACGGAGCAGGACACTCCCCCGCGAGTTCTTCGTCAGCAGCAGCGCCAGGATCAGGGAGAACACCGTCTGGGCAATCACCACCAGCAGTACGAACTTGAGGTTGTTGGACAGTGCGTTCGTGAACAGCGAGTCATTGGTGAAGGCCCGGACAAAGTTGTCCAGTCCGACGTAGTTGAAGGCGGCCGAGAAGCCGTTCCAGTCCGTAAGGGCGTACTGGAAGGCCTGCAGGGTGGGCATCACCAGGAAGAAGGCAATTACGGCGACGGCGGGAAGCGGGAAGAGATACAGCGCCGGATTCACCCGAGTGGGGGAGCGGCGGCGTTTCTTCCCTGCGTGAATCGGGTCCGGTGGGCTGCCTGATGCCTTCCGTTTAGCAGGCAGCCCTGTGTGCGTGCTCATATCCGTTCGTCCACGATCTTTTGAGCGGCTTCGGCTGCCTGTTCCGGACTGGTGCCGGAGATGACCGCCGTCGCGCTCGCCTCCACGGCATTGCGGACATCCAGGTTCTGGAACTGGAACCTGGCTGCCAGAGCCGTTTTTTTCTCCAGCCAGGGGCTCAGGCGCTTCAGGTCCGGGTTGGTGTATTCCACGTTGTTCACGGAGACGTGCTGCGCCGTCTGGTTGGCGTAGTAGGCGGCGTTCTCCGGTTCGGAGAGGAAGTCGATCCACGCTGCCGCGGCTGCCTGGTTCTTGCTTGCGGAGTTGACGCCCAGGATGAAGGTGGCGTTGTAGACGCCCTCGTATTTGCCGGTGCCGTCCGAGGTGTTGGGGAATACCAGCTCGATGGGGAACTTGGCGCCCAGGCCGCGGACCGCGGCAATGTGGTACGAGCCAGTGGCCAGCATGGCGGCCTTGCCTTGGGAGAAGAGGTTCTGGGCGGGTTCGACAGCGGTTCCGGTGGCGTTGGGCTGCAGGTACGGAACCAGTTCCTTGTACTGGTTCAGCATCTTGATGAACCAGTCATCGGTGACTTTCAGCTTGCCCTGCTCGATCTGGGCGCACATGTCATCGACGGGAGCGTTGTTGGCGATCATGTTGTTGAACAGCTGCCCGCCGTTTCCAACGTCGCCGCCCGGCCAGGAGATGGGAATGACTCCGGCGCCGGCCAGCTCGTCACACATGGCAAGGAAGGAATCCCAGTCCTTCGGGGCAAGGTCGGCCCCCGCCTTGTCGAACAAATCGACGTTGGCCATGGGCATCGGGAATACCACCTGGTACGGCAGGCCCAGCTGGTTCTCCCCGGACCTTCCGGCGGACAAGAGGCTTTCCTGGTAGTTCTTCACCGCCTTGCTGTCCTTGAGTTCCGTGTAGATCCCGGCTTCGGTGAAGTTCTTGAACTGGGCACCGCGGAAGGTGGCAAAGGCGTCGCCGATGGAGCCGCCACGGAGTTTCTGCAAGGCTTGGGCGTTGTAATCGTTGGACGTGGAGATGTCCTGGGCCACTTCCACGCCGTCGTGCAGCGCGGCAAACCGCTTGATCAGCTCGTCGAACACGGCCTTGTCCTCACCGCGCCAGTGAGCGAAGGACACTTTGCCGGTGACTGCACCGGCGGAGGGGGCGGCCGGACCGGTTGCCCCGCCCGGTGTGGTGGACCCGCCGGGGCCGGCGCAGGCTGCCGCGGTGGCGCCGAAGCCCAGGGCTCCGAGAAGGGCGATGGCCTGGCGGCGTGAAATCTGACTCACAATGATCTCCTCGTTGAGTGTTTTGCTGTGCCTTGTTTGGTTGACTGCTGGGGTGCCCGGACTCGCGCGGACTGGTGGCTGGTTCGCCGGGGTGGAATCTCCTATGCGTTGGCCCGCTGGGCAGAGACGACGTCATCGACTACCGCGCAGAGGCGCTGGAGCCGCCGGACGGCGTCAGTTGACAGGGATTCGACGACGTCGGGCGCGCCAATGCAGGAGGCCCAGACGGCGCGTCCGGAAAGGAAGCCGCTGGCGCCTTCCAGGCAGGCCCACCGGACGGCGTCGGGGAAGACGTCCTCGGGGACGCCGGAGGAAAGAACCACCCAGGGACCGTCGATGGCTTTGGTCAGTTCGGCGCAGGCGGCACGGACCTCGGCTTCGGAGGCCTGGCCCTTGAAGGGGACCTCGGCCTTGTACAGGTCCGCGCCCAGACTGCCAAGTTCCTTTGCGGCGGCCAGGATCCCGGCGTTCCAGTCGAAGTCGCCGCCGGCCAGCGGCTTGCGGGAGACCGGCTCGATGATGCTGATCAGGCCGGCGGACCGGCAGCTTTCAACGAATTCGCGGACCATGGCCACACGGCCTTCGGCAGGTTCATCCGGGCGGTAGAGGACCAGCAGCTTGAGCGCTTTCGCGCCCAGCGCCTTGTACTTGTGCGGATCTACGAGGCGGTCGATGGTCACTTCGCCTACCAGTTCACCATGTGCCGGCTCGAAGTGGTCGGCTGAGGCGATCAGTCCGCAGCCGGGGTCGACCACACCGGCCTCGATGGCCTGGTCGAGTGCGAACTGACGGTCAATCAGGATTCCGGAGGCGTAGGGGCTGAGGATCCGTGCCGCTTCGAGTTTGAAGGTGCGGAGGTCCTCGTCGGTGACGGGCTGGTCCGTGTGCTCGGCGAACATGTTGCGCATGGCTTCGCGCTGGTCTACGGCGAGCATCGCGAACGCACCGGACGGACGCTGGAGCGGGGAGAGGTCTGTAGGGCTCATGGGCTGCTTCTTTCAGCTGGACGGTTTGAATGAACGGGTTTGTTAGGCAAGGGCAGGCGTGATGGCCTGGCGGGGGATCGCGGAGCGTCCGTCCAGTCCTGCGCACGAGGCGGAGGCGGTACGGCCGGCGAACGCGGCGGCTTCCACGAGTGGGAGGCCGGCTGCGACCGCGGCCAGGATGGCACCGTGATAGACATCGCCGGCGCCGAGGGTCGAGACAATGGCTGCCGGCGTGGCCGGAACATGGGCAGGCATGCCGCCGCGTTCCAGGACCCAGGCGCCCTCGGAGCCGGCGGTGGCGACGACGGCGGAGGCGCCGTCGTCGAGCGCTTTCTGCAGGAGGGCTTCGGGGGCGAGTCCGTCACCGTACTCGGCGCGGAGCCTTTCGATGGTGGGCACGTACAGGGCGACCCCCCGTGGGCTGAAGGAAGGGATGGGGTTGCCTGCGTCTACGCTGATGCTCCGTCCGGCAGGACCCCCGGGGAGGGACGCGACGGCGTTCCAGCCAAGGTGGTCGACGTGGATCCAGGATGCCGCTTCCGCCAGCTCGTGGAAGCGGCTGTTGGCCGGAAAGCTGACCGGAGGTACGGGTCGGGTGACGATGGCCCGGCTTTCGGCTGCCCTGCTGACCACGATGACGCTGGCACCGGTCCTGACATCCGGGTCGCGGATGACGGCGGAGGTGTCCACTCCTTCTGCCTGGAGGCCGGTGATAATGCGGTCGCCTTCCTCGTCGGTACCCAGGACGCCCGCGAAGGCTGTGCGGGCTCCGGCTCGCGCCGCAGCAACGGCGGCAGTCGCCGCCGGGCCGCCGCCCGCCGTCGCGAAGTCTGAGGCGACGGTGCGGCTGTCCGCGGCGGGGTAGTCCTCGACCAGGGCAATTGCGTCAAGGGTGGCGCAGCCTACGAAGAGCAGGGTTCCTGTTGACGGTTGGGGCACGTTCCACCTCGTTGTAGTTCCGGCTGGTACTGAAAAAATATACACACGCCATGTTGGAAAAACAACACTTTCTGTATAGTTATGTTTGGGATGCAACGCCGCGGTCCCAAACACTCAACGTAGAGAAACGGAGCAGCTCATGTCATTGCCAACTGCGGAATCGGTCCGGACTATCCGGTACGGTCTCATCGGCGCCGGCCACATGGCCCGCGAACACGTCCGGAACCTCGCCCTGATCCCCGGAAGCCGGATCACCGCAGTGTCCGATCCCCAGCAGTCCTCCCTGGAAGAGACCGCGAAGGAGATCGGATATGAGGTGCAGAGCTTCGCCTCGCACCAGGAACTCCTGGCCTCCGGCCTGGTGGACGCGCTGGTCATTGCCAGCCCGAATGACACCCACCTGGGGATCCTGAAGGACATCTTTGCCAGCGGCACCAACCTGCCGGTCCTGGTGGAGAAGCCGGTATGCGTCAGCGCGGACCAGGCGGACGAACTCGAGCGGCTGGCGGCTGACTACCCGGCGCCGGTGTGGGTGGCCATGGAATACCGTTACATGCCCCCGGTACAGGAGGTCATCCAGGCAGCCCACAACGGCAGGCTCGGCAATATCTACATGCTCTCCATCGTGGAACACCGCTTCCCGTTCCTGCACAAGGTGGATGCCTGGAACCGCTTCGCCGAGCGGACCGGCGGCACCCTGGTGGAAAAGTGCTGCCACTTCTTCGACCTGATGCGCCTCATCCTGCAGGACGAGCCCACCCGGGTCTACGCCAGCGGCGGGCACGATGTAAACCACATGGATGAGGTGTACGGGGGCAGGATTTCGGACATGGTGGACAACGCCTACGTGATTGTCGACTTCAAGGGCGGGAAGCGTGCCATGCTGGAGCTGTCCATGTTCGCAGAAGGGTCCAAGTTCCAGGAACGAATTTCCATCGTGGGTGACGCGGCCAAGATCGAAACCCTGATCCCCGTAGCGGCCAACCACTGGATCCCGGGGGACGAGGCCGAGGCAACCGTGGAGTTCAGCCCGCGGTCGCCGCTGGGTCCGGAAAAGCATGAGGTTCCCGTCGACGAGGCAGTCCTTGCTGCCGGCGCCCACCACGGCTCCACGTACTACGAGCACCTCGGCTACCGCAAAGCCATCCTGGGTGAGGGGCCGGTGGAAGTGACCGTCGCCGACGGCCTGCAGTCGGTCCGGATAGGGCTCGCCGCCGAACGCTCGATCGTAGAAGGACGTCCCATTGAGCTTACGGGCGCCACTGCCGGGGTACGTGATTAACTAAATTCGTGTTGGAATTGCAACACCCAAGCAGGCGGGGTGTCCGGCAAACAGGCAAGAGAGAGAGCCCATGAGCATCGCACGGGAAGAAGCAACGCTGACACCCCGCCAGCGCACCATCGTGGAGGAGCTTGGTCGGCGTGGATTCATGTCCACGGCCGACCTCGCCGAGTCCTTCGAGGTATCGGACATGACGGTGCGGCGGGATACGCGCGTGCTGGCCAAACTGGGGCTGGTCAGGGTGGTCCACGGCGGCGTCAGCGCCATTCACGGGCAGGGCCAGAACGCGGATTTTGCAGCACGGGTGCGGGAGGACGCCGCAGCGAAACTTCGGGTGGCCCGCGCCTGCGTATCGATGATCGGGGAACGGGATGCCATCATCCTGGACGCCGGTACCACCGCCTACCAGATCGCCCAGGAGCTGCCCACCTCCTTCACCGGGACCGTCATTACCCACTCGGCACCGGCTATCCAGCGCTGCCTTCAGTTGACGGCGGCGCGGACCATCTGCCTGGGCGGCGAACTCCTGCTGGACAGCCAGGCGTTTAACGGGCCGATGACCGTCAGTGCTGTGGCGGGCCTGCGGGCCCGGACCGCTTTCATTGGGGTCAGTGGCATCCATGACGAGGCGTTTTATATTGAGCGTGACGTTGAGCGCGCCACTAAGATCGCCCTTATGAACTCGGCTGAACAGGTAGTGGTGGTGGCAACCCACCAGAAGATGCTGCGGTATGCCCTTGCCAGGCTCGCAGCGTTCGACGCAGTTGATGTGCTGGTGACGGACGCGCCGCCACCCCGGGATATTGCCACAGCGTTGCGGGCAGCCGAGGTGAAGCTGGTGGTGGCAGCGTGAGCGCCCCGCTGCGGGTCAGCCTGCCCGAACAAAACCTGCTGGACGCGCTGGAGCCGGTCTCCGGCGTCGAACTTCTCCTCTGGGACCTGTCCGGACCCGCGCCCGAAGGCCGGCTGGACCTGGTGGTGCCCCCCTACATGGGCAAGCCGTCTGTGCTGGCCGCGCTGGAGGGCGTGGACGTTGGGCTGGTGCAGAGCCAGTCGATCGGGTACGACGGCGTGGCGGACGTCCTGCCCGACGGATGCGTATTCGCCAACGCGGCGGGCGTCCATGAGACGTCGACGGCGGAGCTTGCCGTGGGCATGATGATCGCCGCCCAGCGGGGACTTCCGGATTTTGCCCGGAACCAGGCGGACGGGGTGTGGGACAACGCGCAGCGTCCCAGCCTGGCGGACCGGCGCGTGCTGCTGGTGGGCTACGGGGGAGTGGGCAAGGCGATCGAGGCGCGGCTGCTGCCGTTCGAAACGGAGATCACGCGGATGGCCAGCCGGGCGCGCGAGGACGCTGCCGGGACCATTTACGGCATTGATTCGCTGTACGAGCAGCTGCCCCTGCACGACATCGTGGTGGTCAGCGTGCCGCTCAGTGACCAGACCAAGCAGCTGGTGGATGGGAAGTTCCTTGCCGCGATGCCGGACGGAGCACTGTTGGTGAACGTGGCCCGCGGCCCCGTGGCGGACACTGATGCGCTGCTGGCCGAGACCTCGTCGGGCAGGCTCCGCGCGGCCCTGGACGTCACCGACCCGGAGCCGCTGCCGGCGGACCACCCGCTCTGGACCGTGCCCGGCGTGCTGATTACCCCGCACGTCGGCGGCGCCAGTTCGGCGATGTTCCCGCGGATGGTCAAGCTCATCCGGACGCAGATCGGGCTCCTCCAGGACGGCAAGGATCCGGTCAACGTGGTCCTTCTCTGACCCGCATTCCAGCGCCTATTCCGCCGGGGCAGGTTCCAGTTCCATAATGGCCTCGTAAGTAAGTGGCCGCCCCGGCAAACGGCGCGACGGGTGGCCTCGCGGCCCGGGCCGCTGCGACGGCGGGACCGAACCGGGGGAGAGCATCGCCATTACATGCGGCAAGGAGAATCGTCATGCTCAAAGATTTGGATGTCATGCCCGTGTTGCCCGCCAAGGACATCAACCGGGCCAGGGATTTCTACCGGGACAAGCTGGGCCTGGAGCCCGCCACCACCATTGACGAGGACAACCTGGTGTACCGCTGCGGCAACGGCTCCGGCTTCCTCCTCTACCGGACGGATAACGCGGGCACCGCGAAAAACACGCAGATGGGCTGGGCCACCAGCGACGTTGAGCGCGAGGTGGAGGAGCTGCGCGGCCGCGGCGTCGTTTTTGAGGAATACGACTTCCCGGGCCTGAAGACCGAGAACGGCATCGCCACGCTCCCGGACCTCGGGAAGGCGGCTTGGTTCCTGGACAGCGAGGGCAACATCCTTAATATCTCGTCGATGCCGTAGGTCCGGCATGAACGGCCCTGCCCCGCACGAACGGTGCTGCCGAGCACCGCCTGTGCGGGGCGGGACCGTTTTCGGCGGCCTGGGGAAGCCCCTACGCGAGCGCGGCCGGGACCGCCGGATTCACGCCGAGGCCCTCCGCCGCGAGATACCCGAACAGCGAACGGATGCCGAAGTCCCACGGCGGCAGCTCCTCGGCAACGCCAGTGGTGTTCACCAGCGCACCCAGATGCGGACTGCTGATCGTCACGATGTCGCCCGGCCTATGCGTAAACCCCAGTCCCGGAGCATCCCGGTCCTGGGTAGGGGCAAACAGGGTCCCGGTGAACAGTGCGAATCCGTCGGGGTACTGGTGGTGCGGACCGCAGGTGGCCGCGGCCAGTTCTTCGAACGAACGGCTGATCCGGGAGACGCTGTTACACCCTTCCAGGGTGTAACCGTCGGCCCCGGCGACCCGAAGCGTGATCTCCTCGGAGCGCAGCGTGTCCAGCGTGAAGCCGGCGTCGAACAGGCGGACGAACGGACCCAGCGCGCTTGAAGCATTGTTGTCCTTCGCCTTCCCCAGCAGCAGTGCGCTCCGGCCTTCCACATCCCGCAGGTTCACATCGTTGCCCAGCGTCGCCCCGCGGAGCCGCCCCCGTGAATCGGCCAGCAGGACCAGTTCGGGTTCGGGATTGTTCCACGCGGAAAAGGACGGAATGCCGATCCGCGAACCGTATCCCACCGAGGACAGCACCGGCGCCTTGGTGAAGACCTCCGGATCCGGCCCGATCCCCACCTCCAGGTACTGCGACCACATGCCCTGCCGCAACAGCACGTCCTTGGCGTGCGCGGCCTGGGGGGACCCCGGCCGCAGGTCGCCGATACTTCCTCCCAACGCTTCCGCCACCTGGGCACGGACCTCCGCCGCCCGCGACGCATCCCCGGCACAGCGTTCTTCGATCACCCGCTCCACCATGCTGTCCACGAACGTGACGCCGCACGCCTTGACCACCTGCAGGTCCACGGGCGCCAGCAGGTGCGGCCGCGCCGGGTCATGCTCGCGGGATGCCGCCACCAGGTCCGCCAGCCGCCAGCGCTGGGTTTCTTCCGCCTGGTCCAGGACCGCCACGGGATCGGGATGGTCCAGCAGCCCCGCCACGGTGGGTGCGGCACGGGTGATGTCGACGACGGCGGCGTCACCGTCCGCCCCGGGCGTCACCATCACCACGCGCGGCCCTGCCGTGGCAGGGTCCCAGACCCGGCCCACCCAATGGCCGGCAGCGAATCCGGCGGGCAGGATGTCCGTCATGCGCGGCATCACTTACCGCCCTTCGCGGCCGGCTCCCACACGCCGTCCACCCGGCGGATGATCCCCCACGGGTTGGCGTCGCGCAGGGGCGGCGGCAGCTGCGGTTCAGGGAAGGAGTCGTAGGCCACCGGCCGCAGAAAGCGTCCGACGGCGGCGGTCCCCACCGAGGTGGTGCCCGGCGCCGTTGTGGCCGGGTAGGGACCACCGTGCTGCTGGGCATAGCTGACGGTCACCCCGGTAGGCCAGGCGTTCCACAGGAGCCGGCCTGCCCGCTCGCGGAGCACGGTAGTGAGGGCAGCGAGTTCCTCGTCCGGTTCCGCCTGGACCGTGGCGGTCAGCTGGCCTTCCAGCAGCTCCGCGAGGGAGGCAAGGTCCGTGCCGGGCCGGTAGCGGATAACAACCGTGGCAGGGCCGAACATCTCCTGGGCCAGCAGTTCCTGATTGGCCCTGACGGCCTCTGCAGTGGTTGCGAGGACCGTGGGAGCGGGCGCCTCGGACCGGTCACCGGGCACCAGGACTTTCACGCCCTCGCTGCCCGCGACTTCGGCAAGGGCCTCGTCGTAGCCTTCCCGGAGCTTGGGGCTGAGGAGCGGGAACCGCGGCTTATCCGCGAGGTAGCCGCCCAAGGCGGTGCCGACGTCGTCCGTGTCCGTTTCCGGCACAAAGATCAGCCCTGGCTTGGTGCAGAACTGGCCCATCCCCAGCGTGAAGGAAGCTGCATAGCCGGCCAGGATCTCATCCCGCCGGGCGGCCCAGGCCTTCTCGGTGACGAACACAGGATTGATGCTGCCCAGTTCGCCGTAGAAGGGAATCGGTTCCGGCCGGCGGTTGGCGCGGTCGAACAGTGCCCGGCCGCCGGCGGTGGAGCCGGTGAAGCCGATGGCCTTGACCAGGGGATGATCAACCAGCAGTTCGGCGGCGGCGCGGCCGGTGATGGTGGAGAAGAGGCCCGCGGGGGCACCGGCGCCGGCCAGCGCGTCGGCCACAACCTCGCCGGTCCGCAGCGCCAGCCGGAGATGGCCTTCATGAATCTTGTGCACCACCGCACAGCCAGCCGCCAGTGCCGAAGCGGAGTCGCCGCCCATCACACTGAACGCGAACGGGAAGTTGGACGCGCCAAACACGCCCACCACGCCCAGAGGCACGTTGACCCGGCGGATGTCCGGCCGCGGGCCCATGCCCCAGTCCGGATCGGCATGGTCGATGGTGGCACCCAGCGGTTCGCCGCGGAGCACTTCGGCGGCCATGAGCCGAAGCTGGAACACCGTGCGGCGCAGCTCGAACCGGAGCCTGCCTTCATCGAGGTGGGTGTCCGCCATGCCTAGGACCACCAGTTCGTCCGCGTTGGCTTCAAGACCCGCGGCGATAGCCTCAAGCCACGCCCCCCGGACCGCCGGCTCGGCATCACGGGACTTTTCATAGGCTCGGTGGGCGGCGATGATCTGCTGCTCCGCCTGGGCGGCCGTGCTGGGCGAATGGGCGAGGGTCCCCGCCGTGCCGGTCATTTGCCGGCCCCCGCGGTGACGGCGGCACGGTCGCCGATCTCCAGCCAGCCCTGTCCCGTGGGAAATGTCCAGCGTTCGCGGGATTCCGGCAGCATTTCAGCCCCGGAACCGGGCAGCCGCGGCGCAAGGTAGCGACCGCCGTCGATCCTTACCGGGTCCATGAAGTGCTCGTGGAGGTGGTCTACGTATTCGATCATGCGGTTGTCCGTGGTGCCTGAGACGGCAGCGTAGTCGAAGAAGGAGAAGTGCTGGACCAGTTCGCACAGGCCCACGCCGCCTGCATGGGGACACACGGGGGTGTCGAAGCGGGCGGCCAAGAGGAGGGTAGCGAGGTTTTCGTTGACGCCGGCCACACGGGTGGAGTCAATCTGCACCACATCGATGGCACCGGCCTGCAGGAGCTGCTTGAAGACGATCCGGTTGGCCACGGCCTCGCCGGTGGCCACCTTGACGGGGAAGACGCCCTTGCGGATGTCCGCATGGCCCAGGATGTCGTCGGTGCTGGTGGGTTCTTCGATCCACCACGGGTTGAATTCGGCCAGGCCGTTGACCCAGTCGATGGCTTCCCCCACCTCCCAGCGCTGGTTCGCGTCGATGGCGATCCGGACGTCGGGGCCCACCGCTTCGCGGGCAAGGCGCATCCGGCGCCGGTCGTCCTCGAGGCTGCCGCCCACCTTGAGTTTGATCAGGCCGAAACCGTCGGCCACTGCCTCCTTGCTGAGCCGGACCAGCTTCTCGTCGCTGTAGCCCAGCCATCCGGGGGAGGTGGTGTACGCGGGGTAGCCATGCTGCAGCAGTTCCGCGATGCGGGCCTCCTTGCCGGCCGAGCCGCGGCGGAGGATTTCCAGTGCTTCAGTGGGCGTGAGGGCGTTCTGGATGTGGGTGAAGTCGATGGCGTTGACGATCTCCTCGGCCGGCATTTCGGCCAGGAGCAACCACAGGGGTTTGCCTTCGCGCTTGGCCCGCATGTCCCAGAGGGCGTTGACCAGCGCTCCGCAGGCCATGTGGGAGACGCCTTTTTCGGGTCCGAGCCAGCGCAGCTGGGAATCGTGGACCAGGCGGCGGGAGGCGGCGCCCAGGTCGTTGACCAGGTCGTCGGTGTCCCGGCCCACCAGGAGCCGCCCGTAGGATTCGATGGCCGCGGTGATGATTTCGTTGCCCCGGCCGCAGGTGAACACGAAGCCGTGGCCAGTTTCGCCGTCGTCCGCGGTGATCGTGACGTAGGCGGCGGAGTAGTCGGGGTCCACGTTGACGGCATCTGAACCGTCGAGTTCCAGGGATGTGGGGAACCGGAGGTCCTGGGTGGTGATGGAGCTGATTCTGGACATGGTGTCCGCCTTTCGGGAGGTTAGTGGAAGCCGAGCAGCGTGGGCAGCCAAAGGCTGAGCGCCGGGACGAAAGTGATGATCACCAGGGTGGCGAGCATGGGGATGAAGAAGGGCATGACGCCCTTGATGACCCGGGGGACGGGTACCTTGGTCACGCTGGAGAGGACGAACAGCACCAGGCCCACGGGAGGTGTCAGCAGTCCGATCAACAGGTTGAAGATAACCACCACGCCGAAGTGGATGGGGCTGAGGCCGAACGTTTCCGCGACGGGACCCAGCACGGGGACAAGGATGAGGATGGCTGCCGTGGGTTCCAGGACGCAGCCGATCACCAGCAATAGGAGATTGACCAGGATCAGGAACACTATGGGATGGTCCGTGAAGCCCAGGATGAAGTTGGCAGCCAGCTGCGGGGCCTGTTCGCGGGCCAGGACCCAGCCGAACAGCGAGGCCGCGGCCACGATCAGCAGTACGGATCCTGCGGTCTCCACTGATCCGAGCAGGATGCGGTAGGTCTTGCGCCACGTCAGGGACTTGTAGAGCAGCGCCAGGACGAAGATGTACAGGACGCCAATGCCGGAGGCTTCGGTGGGAGTGAAGATGCCGCTGAGGATCCCGCCGAGGATCACCACGCCGGCACCGAAGGCGGGGAGGGCGCCCAGGAGCGACTTGCCCCGTTCGGCCCAGCTGGAGCGCGGCATCACCAGATGGTGCTCCTTGCGGGTGACCCACCAGACCATGACGCACAGGCAGCCGATCAGGATCATCGCCGGCACGATGCCCGCCATGAAAAGGGCGCCCACCGACACTCCGGCAGTGACGGCGTAGATGATGGCGGGGATGCTCGGCGGAATCATCGGTGCAATCAGGGAGGAAGCTCCCGTGATGCCCACGCCGAACTCCTCGGTGTAGCCGCGTTTCTTCATGGCCGGCACCTGGATTTTGCCCATGGCGGCCGCGTCAGCGATGGCCGCCCCGCTCATCCAGGAAAAGCCGAAGCTGGTGGCGATGTTGACGTAGCCCAGGCTGCCGCGGATGTGGCCAAGGTAGGCTACGGCAGCGGTATAGAGGCGGTCCGAGACGCCGGAGACGTTGGCCACGTTGCCCAGCAGGATGAACAGCGGAACGGCAAGGATGGCGAAGTTGTTGACCCCGGAGGTGGTCTGCTGGACGGCGATGCCCAGGGTCGCGGATGGATCCAGGAGCACATAGGCCAGGGCGGGCACCAAGAGGGCGACGGCCACCGGCACGCGGAGGGCAAGCAGCCCCAGCAGGGCGGCGAGCATGAGGGGAAGTGTCATGGCGGGTCCTCAGAAGGCTTCTTTTTCAAGGTTGTCCATGGCGCCGGGCACCTGCGCTGGATGCTTGAGGTTGACGTAGGTATTAAGCAGGCCGTGGATGAAGATCAGTCCGAACCCGACTGCCGCAGCCGTGTACACCCAGGACATGGGCAACTGGGTGGCTGGTGCCTTCAGCCGGGCGGCGGCGAGGGCGAACTCCATGCCTGCATAGGCCATGGCGCCCGAAACGGCCAGCACCACCAGCATGGCGAAGGAATCCATCACCAGTGCTGCACGCTTGCCCAGCTTCGCGGCCAGCAGGTCCACGGTGACGTGAAGCCTGCGGGCCATCACGAAGCCGGCGCTGATGAAAGTCAGCCAGACCAGGGCGAAGCGGGCCAGCTCTTCGGTCCACGTGAGCGGACTGGCGAAGATGTAGCGGCTGGCCACTTGGCTCAGGACAAGGAAGAAGACCAGGGCCAGGAAGCCTGCCGCCAGGACGCGTTCGGCATTGACCAGGGCCCGGATGGCCCGGTTACGGGATTCCAGGAAGTCAGGCTGGTCGGGATGCTCCGGGATCACGGCGGGGGCCTGGGGCGCAGGATTGGTGAGCTGGGCGGTCACTTGCTGGCCTGGATTTCCTTGTAGAGCTCGCCCCAGGACACCTGTCCGGGAAGGGCTTCGCGGGCCTGCTCCATGAAGGCGGCGCGGTCCACGTTTTCATTGACCGTGATGCTGCCATCCTTCTTCCACTTGTCCAGAGTTTCCTGCTCAGCCGTTTCGACGCACTTGCGCACGCTCGCGGAGGCAGCATCCATGGCGCCGTCGAGGGCGGTCTTCTGTGCTTCGTCCAGGGAGTCATAGATGGATGCGCTGGTGACCACGTTGACGGCCTGCACCAGGTGGCCGGTGAGGTTGATGTACTTCTGGACTTCGTTGAACTTGGACGTGGCGATGGTGGGGACCGGATTTTCCTGGGCATCGATAACGCCCTGCTGCAGGCCCAGGTAGACCTCTCCGAGCGCCATCGGGGTTGCGGTGCCGCCCATGATCTTGGTGTTGAGCATGTACTGCGGCGCGTCCGGGGTCCGGATCTTGAGGCCCTTCATGTCCTCCGGGGTCGTGATGGGCTTGTTAGAGGTGACGTGGCGGGTGCCGTAGTACCAGCCGGAAAGGACCTGCAGCCCCGACTTTTCCTTGAGTTCGCTGTAGATCCGCTTCAAGGTGTCGCCTTCGAGGGTCTGCGCAAAGTGGTCCACGCCGTCGAAGAGGTAGGCGCCGTCGAGCACCGCAGCCGGTTCGTGCCATACGCCAAGGAAGGAGGGGCCGGCGATAGACATGTCCAGCGCGCCGCCGGCCACCTGTTCGAGCGCCTGGGCTTCGCTGCCCAGCTGGCCGCTCGGATAGCTCTGGATGTTGATGCCGCTTCCGGCCAGCTCTTCCTTGAGGGTGGCCACGCCGCACTTTTCGACGGGATGGGCAGCGTCATAGACGTGGGCGAGCTTGAGGGTGCGCCCCTCACTGGCGGCTGCCGCAACTTCCTGCTTCTTGCCGGCGTCAACCGGCCCGCCCACGCCGCAGCCGGCGAGGGCTAGGGCCGCCGCGGCAGCGACGGACAGGTGGGCTCCGCGCAGGATCTTGCGTGCGGTGCTGGTCATGGGGTTCTCCTTTGAACGGGATATGGATGCGGTGGCAGACGGGTCTGCCGCGGAAAAACCAGGTGAAAGTGAAAGAGTGGGGGTGGAGGCCGTGACAGCTGCCTCCGAATCAAAAAATATAGGATTCGTGAAAAAACTATATATGATGGGTGTCACATTGCAAGAGCGGTGTGGAACTTCTTGAGAAAGGTTGCAGCGTGGCAATCTCAGACGCGGTGCGGAGGCAGCGTCCGGCGCAGGGTGTGTATGAGGCGCTTAAGGACCGGATCCTGGACAACCGGATTCCGCCCGGGACGAAGGTGAGCATCGACGCCGTCGCGCGCGAACTGGGTGTCTCGCCCACCCCGGTGCGCGAGGCGCTGCAGCGGCTGCAGGGGGACAACCTGGTGGTTGCGACTTCGGGACGTGGCTACAGCACCACGGCCCTGCTCGACGCCGGCGGACTGCGGGACCTGTTTGAATTCAGGCTCCTGGTGGAGCCCTGGGCAGCCCGGGCCGCGGCCGTGGACCGGCTCGATAATCCTGCCCGGCGGCTGGACGGTGAACTGGATGACTTCCGCGCCCGCAGCGGTTCGGGCGGTGACATCCGGCGGGACCTGGTGGCGCACGATACGCACTTCCACGAACTCATTCTTGGCGCGTCCGGCAACGGCATCATCAACAACGCTTTCGGCCAGACTCACTGCCACCTGCATCTGTTCCGGCTCTACCCGGCCGACGTTGACGGCACCATCACCATCGAGGAGCACCGCCAGGTCTCCGAAGCCATCCGTGCCTGCGACCCCGCACGGGCGGAGGAGGCGATGTACCGGCACCTGGTCATGTCCTACCGGAGGTTCGCGGAAGCGTTCGACGGCGGTACCGCAGTTGCGCTGGACGCCCGCCGCGCGGCCTTCGTCGCAGACGTGGGCTAACCGCCAAAACCGGTCCTGCCCCACATGAACGGCGCCGCCCCGCACCGCTTATGCGGGGCAGGGCCGTTTTCGGCGGCCGGCGGATACCGCACAGCGCAGGATCCGCGCAGGAGTCGGGAAGGATTCGACAAGGGCGGCCAAAACGGCCCGTTTCGCAGGAAGACCCCCAGTAGGATCGTCGCTGGCGCAGGACGGATACGTCCGCGCCGGACACCACTTTCCGGCACCTACCTGGGGGAACCTGCCATGCCCAACCACCGCTCCCTGCCCGGCACCCGCGCGCTGCTGACCGCGAAAAGGGGCGCCGCCGCCGTCGTACTTTCCCTGTTCGTGGGGTTCTTCAGTGCGGGTGCGCCGGCGCTTGCGGAAAGCACGACGCCGGACGCCGGACAGGCGGTCGAGGCCGCCGACCTTCTGGCCACCCTCCCCGTCAAGGGCCGGGCGCCAAAGACCGGCTACGAGCGCTCGCTGTTCGGGCCCACCTGGGCAGACGTGGACCAGAACGGCTGCGACACACGCAATGACATCCTCAACCGCGACCTGACGGACATCACGTACGTCAACAGCGTCCCGTGCAAGGTCCAGTCCGGCACCCTCGCCGACCCGTACACCGGCACCCTGATCAGCTTTGTCCGCGGCACCACCACCAGCAGCGCTGTCCAGATCGACCACGTGGTGGCTCTCAGCGACGCCTGGCAGAAGGGCGCGCAGCAGCTGAGCACGGAGGTGCGGACCGCGTTCGCCAATGATCCGCTGAACCTCCAGGCCACGGACGGACCCACCAATCAGCAAAAGGGCGACGGCGACGCGGCCACCTGGCTGCCGTCCAACAAGGACTTCCGCTGTGAATACGTGGCCCGGCAGGTCTCGGTCAAGGCGCGCTACGGCCTGTGGGTCACGCAGGCCGAACACGATGCGGTCGCGGGCATCCTGGCCGGTTGCCCGGGCCAGCTGGCGCCGGCGTCGGTGGCAGCCGCCGGGACCGCGACGGTGTACTACGCCAACTGCGCGGCAGTATACGACGCCGGTGCGGCGCCACTTATTGCCGGATCGCCCGGCTACCGATCGGGCCTGGACGGCGACGGCGACGGGGTGGCCTGCGAGGGCTGACCCGCACGCAGGTGCCTACTCCGTGACGGCCACCGGAGCCGGCTCGCCGGTGCGCTCAGCCTGGGCGCCTCGGCGGCGCCAGTAGGCTGCCAGCACCGCACCGGAGACGTTGTGCCACACGGAGAAAATGGCGCCGGGCAGGGCGGCCTCCGGGGTGAGGTACTGCCGTGCCAGTCCGGCGGCGAGTCCGGAGTTCTGCATGCCCACCTCGATGGCGGTGGTGCGGCGGGACGGGACCGGCAGCCTGAACAGCCGGGCGGCGCCGTAGCCCAGCGCGTAACCCAGGCCGTTGTGGAGGACCACCGCGGCGAGCACCAGCAGGCCTGCGGCGAAGATCGCCTTCGCGCTGCCGGCCACGACGGCGGTGACCACCAGGGTGATCGCGAGCACCGAAATCCAGGGCAGGGCCGGCAGGGCCTTGGTCACCAGGCCGGGGGCGAAGCGCCGGATCACCAGGCCGAACAGCACCGGGAAGAGCACGATCTGGGCAATGGACCACGCCATCGCGCCGGCGTCCACGGGCATGTACTGCCCGGCCAGCCACAGCGCCAGGACCGGCGTCAGCAGCGGGGCGATCAGGGTGGACACAGTGGTCATCGCCACGGACAGTGCTACGTCGCCCTTGGCCAGGTAGGACACCACGTTGGACGCCGTGCCGCCGGGGCAGCAGCCCACCAGGATGACGCCGGCGGCCAGTGCGGGCGGCAGTCCCAGCGCCGCCGCGATCAGCCAGCCGAGGAACGGCATGACCGCGTACTGCGCCACCACGCCGATGACCACCGGCACGGGCCGCTTGGCAATAATGGCGAAGTCCGGCGGCGTCAGCGTCAGGCCCATGCCGAACATGATCACTCCCAGCAGGGGGCTGATCCACAGCGCCAGCCCGGTGAAGGACGACGGCGACGCAAGGGCGATTGCTCCTCCGGCGAGAATCAGGAGGGGAAACAGGGTGACGGCGATGCGGGCGTTGCGTTCTTCGGCGCCGGATGCCGGCACGGAAGGCTTGGATTCAGGAAGCATACCTACCGACTATCACACTGCGGGTCCGGTCCCGGAACTGTGTCGGCCCAGCTCAGGCGCCGTCGGGCATGAACGGCCGTGGACTGCTTGGGCGGTGTTCGCGACCGCCGCTTATGGGCCTCCGGGCCGCTTGTGCGCAGGGACTGCCGGGCGTACGTGTTCCCGCTCCGCGAGCCCGCGCGGGGTTGGGGGCCGTCACCGTTGAGCCCGATGGCAAGTGTTTCCGTAGGGCAAGCTGGTGGGCCTAAATAAGAGTGTGCGATGACTTTAGTAAATCGATGGAAAAACTGTTGACGGGACCTCCGGCCGCGAGGAAGATTTCAACCGGGGCGGTAGCCGGAGGGCAAAAAACCACCCCGCATGGTGTCCGTAAGGATGGGCAATGGTCCAGCAAAACTTCCGCGAGTGGCCCGCGAGATCACGCCATTGGCAGGACCGGCGCATAACCCTGTTTCGGATTACCGGTGGCGAGACCATCGGACTGGGCGATGCGGTCAAAGACATGACACAGTTGGCCGGCATTCCGCCGTGCACGGGCTGCGAACAGCGTGCAGCCTTCCTGAACAGGCATTTTCGCCTGCCGCGGTTCCGTCGCAGGAACCGGCTGTAATCCAACACGCGCGCGATCCGCCGTCCCCCTGGCGGCAGGCCCGGCGCCGGAGGCGCGCATATTTGTCTCAGGAGGCGGCAATGCCGCAGCAAGTTGTTGTTACCGAGCGCTACTGGTGCCCCGGCGGTTGGCCGTGGGAGTGGTTCGATACCTGTACCCGCCAGGTGACCAAGTGGTGTTATGACTTCAGTTGGGTCGAGGAGACCGGGTACGGCCTGGCCAGCCATTTGAAAGGCTGTGAGAACGGCACCCTCTATACGTGGTGGGCTTTCTCTTTCGGCATCTTCGGCAGCACCCATTACGGGGCCGGGCGGATGTGCTTCACCAGCCAGCTGAGCTCCTCTGGACGGTGTGAGGGATCAGCCGTTTCGGGACTCACCGTCACTGCAGACCTGCCGCATGTCCAGTCGACCGCCCGCCGGCAGATCCGCCGGCCCGTGCACCGGCCGCTCGTGGACGGCAAGGACCAGCAGGCGCTCGGCGACGGCACGGGGGAGTAGTCCGGTGCGCTCCACACTGAACCTCGAAACAGTCCTGCAGGAGCTGCACTGCCACGATGAAGGCGACGGCTGGGGAAACGCCGAGCCGTACATCTGGACCGTGTTCTTCAAGGTCGACGGCGACAATTTCGCCGTCGAGGCCGGCTCAGGCCTCATCGGGTCACCCACGATCGTGTCCAGCAACGGCAGTCACGGGAACCTCGGCGATACAGACGTGGACGCCGGCGATGACGTGCCCATTCCGGAAGCCGTAGGCCGCTGGTCCACCAAGCTCAAACCCATCCCCATTAACGACGCAGGCCTGCGCTCGTTGCTCGGTGCCGACGACGTTCCCGCTATTGCCGGTGTGGTGGTTTCAGTGATGGAGGAGGACGGCTGGCCGGACAGCCTGGCCGATACCGGATATTCGGCGTTCGTGGACGCGGTCCATCTCGCGGTCGTGAAGGTGGCGGCCAGCTTCCAGCACGCCCTGGCCGCACCGACGCCGCAGCAGATCAAGGACGCGGTGGACGTGGTGAAGGAATCGGCAGCGTCCTCGGTGCGTGCCGCGGTAAAAAATGCCATGTCCGGCTGGCAGCTCATCTGGTACGGCAGCTTTGGGAACAATGACGACAGCATAGGCACGGAGGCGTTCACCACCACCACTGATGAGCTGGTGGACACGCCGGCCATCACCATCAACCGGCGGTGGTCCGGCGACGAGTCCGGGGATGGTGACTGGGAACTGCACGGGGTGTTCCGGGGTTTCCCGCAGCTGGACTGCAGCCTGGAAAGGCTGTTCATGGGCAGCGCCGCCGGCGGGCCGGAGAAGGCGGCACAGGCGGACAGCTTCGAAGCGATGCGCGCTTTCCGGGAAGGAAGGTTCCGCGAGCTCCCCGGACTGGGAGCCTGGTGGGCGGAGTTTACGGCGGCCAGCCCCGCGCTGGCGCTGCTCGCATCGAAGAGGCCGGAGGTCCAGGACGCGCTGAACGGTTTACTGCAGGACGCCGGCACCTGGCTTGGCAACGAGTCGGCGCCGATCGACGCGGCGGCCCAGGAACGCTTGAACACCGTCCTGGATGCGGTGGCGGAGGATGCGCCGTCGCGTACGCGGAGAGTGGTCCGCCAGGCCAAGGGGTTGGTGGAGCGCCTGGACGGAGTCTCCTTCAATGACGCACTGCGCATGGCCGAGGAACTGAAACCCGTGGGCCGCACGCCACGTGCGGCACCGGACAGCAACCGTTCGTCGTAAAATCGCTACCGCTCGGCGCGGCAATGGTACGTTTGCTGATGATCTGTCGGATGATGGCCGGTAGGCCCGGCCCGAGAGGGGTCTTAAGCCTCTGGATCCATCTGACAGTGACGTCATCAAGCAACGGGAGCATCTATGGGATTACTGGACCGTGACCACTCTATTGCCCCGCCGGGCTTTAACCGCTGGCTGGTCCCGCCGGCGGCGCTCGCGGTCCATCTGTGCATTGGCCAGGCCTACGCCACCAGCGTGTACAAGACGGCGCTGGTGAAGCACTTCGAGGCCAGCCTGACCGAAATCGGTGTCATCTTCTCCATCGCGATCGTGATGCTGGGGCTTTCCGCCGCGATCATGGGCACATGGGTGGACACGCAGGGCCCGCGCAAGGCCATGTTCACGTCCGCGGTGTTCTGGGCCAGTGGCTTCCTCATCGGCTCGCTGGGCATCTTCACCCATCAGCTGTGGCTGGTCTACCTGGGTTACGGCGTCGTGGGCGGCATTGGCCTGGGCATCGGCTACATCTCGCCGGTGTCCACCCTGATCAAGTGGTTCCCGGACCGGCCGGGCCTGGCCACCGGCATGGCGATCATGGGCTTCGGCGGCGGCGCGCTGATCGCCAGCCCGGTCTCCACGGCGCTGCTGAAGATGTACGATCCCAACTCGGGCGCCCAAGGCTGGGTGGCGAGCGGGGACGCAGTCGGCAAGCTCTTCCTCACCCTCGGGGTTATCTACCTCGCGTACATGCTGTTTGGCGCCTTCACCATCAAAGTCCCGGCGCCGGGCTGGGCGCCGGCAGGCTTCGACCCCGCCAAGGTCAAGAAGGCCGCGCTGGTCACCACGGAGAATGTCTCGGCCAAGAATGCCATCAAGACCAAGCAGTTCTGGCTGGTCTGGATCGTCCTGTTCTGCAACGTCACCGCCGGCATCGGCATCCTGGAGCAGGCAGCGCCGATGATCCAGGACTTCTTCCGCCAGTCCGACGGCGTCTCCGGAGTCAGCGCCGCCGTCGCCGCAGGTTTTGTGGGCCTGCTCTCCATCGGCAACATGGCTGGACGGTTTGTATGGTCCTCCACGTCCGACATCACCGGCCGCAAGCGGATCTACATGGTCTACCTGGGCGTGGGCGCCCTGCTGTACACGGTGCTGGCGCTGGCCGGCTCCAGCACCACTGTTCTCTACGTGGCGCTGGCCTTCGTGATCATCTCCTTCTACGGCGGCGGTTTCGCCACCGTTCCGGCGTACCTGCGGGACCTGTTTGGGACCTTCCAGGTGGGCGCCATCCATGGCCGGCTGCTGACCGCCTGGTCCGCCGCCGGCGTGGCCGGTCCGCTGATCGTCAACGCGTTCCTGGATGCGCAGGGCAAGCCGGGCGAGCTGGATGCCGCGTCCTACCAGCCGGCGCTGCTGACCATGGTGGCCCTGCTGGTGATCGGCTTCCTGGCGAACCTGATGGTGAAGCCCGTTGACCACCGGTTCCACGAACCCCGCCCGGACCGCCGGGAATCCGAAGCTGCACTGGAGGCCTGAAAATGAGTACCGAATACACGTCCGGCGCGCAGGCGCCCGTCAAGGTTTCCGCCGGGAAGCTCGCCATCGCGTGGATCCTCGTGGGGATCCCGCTCGCCTACGGCATTTTCCAGACACTGACCCGGGTGGCCGCGCTCTTCGGGTAAGCGGCCGGCAAAAAGGCGGGTGCCGCCGTCGTACTTCAAACGTACGACGGCGGCACCCGCCTTTTTCTGTCTCCGGCCACCCTGCTTGCAGTCGCCTCAAGTCCCCGGCGCGCTGCCATCTTGACAGTGGTGTGATCTAGGCCTCATCATCAGATGCATAGTAATTGAGCTACTGAATAAAAATTTCAGCGACAGGATGTCGCTCGGCATGAGGAGACAAAGATGACTTCCAGCAAGACGCTCCGTTGGGGCGGCGCAGCCCTCACGGCAGCCCTCACCGCGTTTTCCCTCGCCGCGTGCGGCACGGGCGGCGGGAGCCCCGCAGCCGGTGGCGAGAAGAAGGTGATCGGCGTATCCGTCGCGGACCAGAAGTCCCTCTTCTACGTGGCAGAGGTGGCCGGCATCAAGGATGAAGCCAAGAAGCTCGGCTACGAGGTCAACATCACTTCCGCCAACAACGACTCCTCCGCCCAGGTCAAGCAGGTCAACGACCTCCTGACCAAGGAGATCGGCGCCCTGATCTTCACCTCCCAGGACTCGACGGCAGCAGCCGCGGGCGTCCGTGCCGCCAACAAGGCCGATGTGCCCGTCGTTGCGGTGGACCAGCGGCCCGAATCCGGCCAGGGCGACCTCGCCACTTACATCGCCACGGACAGCGTCAAGGCCGCGTACGAGCTCTGCACGTGGATGTTTGAGCAGATCGGCGGCTCAGGGGAGATCGCTATCCTTCACGGCGTGCTCGGTTCCACCGCGGAAATCCAGCGCACGGAAGGGTGCCAGAAGGCCCTCAAGGAGACGCCGGAGATCAAGGTCGTCGCCGAGGAAACCGCCAACTGGGACGAAACGGAAGCGTACAAGGCCACCCAGAACATCCTCACGGCGCACCCCAATCTCAAGGCCGTGTTCGGCGAGAGCGACGCGATGTCCCTCGGTGCGTCCAAGGCAGCCAAGGCCTCGGGCAAGAAGATCTTCTCCGTGGGCATCGACGGCTTCCCCACCATGTTCGATGCGGTGGCCAGCGGACTGACCCAGGCCACCATGGCGCAGCAGCCCTACATGATGGGCCAGCTCGCCGTGCAGAACGCCGTCGCGCTCATCGAAGGCAAAGGCCAGGACATCCCGAAGGAGCAGTATCAGGACACGGTGCTGATCAACAAGGAAACGGTCACCAAACACAAGGTCGAGGACTTCTACGGCCCGGACGCCCAGTCCTTCAAGTGATCCTGCCATGACCACTCAACCAGTTTCTGCCGGCCTCGAGGGCACGGGCCTGATGAAGGCCTACTCCGGGGTGACCGTCCTGAAATCAGTCGATTTCCGGGTCGCACCGGGCACGGTCGTCGGACTCGTGGGCGAGAACGGCGCAGGCAAGTCCACGCTCAGCTCGATCATCACCGGCGTGGTGAAGCCCGACGGCGGCACCATGCGGCTGGACGGGGCGGAGTACGCCCCGTCCAGCCCCGCCGAGGCCCTCCGGCAGGGTGTGGCGCTGATCCACCAGGAGACGCGCCTCATCCAGGACCTCTCCGTTGCCGAGAACATTTTCCTTGGACGCCTCCCGCGCCGCTTCGGCCGGGTGGACTGGGACCTTGTCCGCCGCGAGTCCCGGAAGGTCCTGGATTCACTCGGCGTGGCTCTCGACGTCCGCCGCCCCGTCCGCGGCCTCTCGATGGCCATGCAGCAGGAAATCGAGATCGCGAAGGCCCTCAGCCGCCGCCCGCGGTATGTCGTCTTCGACGAGCCGTCGGCTTCCCTGGGCGAGTCAGAGACCGAGCACGTCCTCGACCGGATCCGCGCCCTGCGGGCCGCGGGCGCCGGCGTCGTCTACATCTCCCACCGCCTCGACGAGGTCCGGGAGGTGGCCGACGAAATCGTGTGCCTGCGCGACGGTTCACGGGTGCAGTCCTGGAGCTCGGGCGACGTGGACAAGGGAAAGATCATCAACGCGATGGTGGGACGCGAGTTCACCTACGAGCACGTTCCGCCGCAGCCCAGCCGCGAAACCACCGTGCTGGAGGTCAGGGATCTCGGGCGGCGCGGCGTGTTCGCGGACATCAACTTCGAACTGGCGGCCGGAGAAGTCCTCGGGATTGCGGGCCTCGTCGGTGCAGGACGGACCGAGGTGGTCCGGGCCATCGCAGGTGTGGACCGGCCGGATTCGGGCGAAGTCCTCCTGGAGGGCCGCAAGCTTCCCTGCAGCAGCCCCCAGTCGGCAATCCGCGCCGGAGTGGTGATGGTTCCTGAGGACCGCAAGGGCCAAGGCCTCAACCTGGACCGCACGGCAGAGGAAAACGTAACCCTTCCCTGGGAGCGCGACCTCGCCCGGAAGGGCCTCATCACCCGCAAGCTGGTGCGTGACGTCGCCGGGGCGCAGGCGCGGCGCCTCGATGTCCGCGGCAACATGGCCCTCCCGGTGAAGTCGATGTCCGGCGGCAACCAGCAGAAGGTCCTGATCGGCAAATGGCTGGTCAAGGATCCGAAGGTCCTCATCATCGACGAGCCCACCCGCGGCGTCGACGTCGGCGCCAAGATGGCCATCTACGAAATCATCCGCTCCCTCGCGGCTGAAGGGATGTCCGTCATTGTCGTCTCCTCCGAGCTTGACGAGGTCCTGGGGCTCTCGCACCGGGTCCTGGTGATGTCGCAGGGCCGGCAAAAAGGAATCCTCCGCCGGGGCGAAGCGACCCCGGAGTCCGTCATGTCACTCGCCGTGCACTCTTCGGAATCAACGGCCTCCCCCCTTAGTTCCCAGCAGTAGAAAGAGCAGCAGCCATGCGAACCACAACGGATCACTCCATCCAAAAGAGGTCCTCAGGACGCGGAGGCCCGGCCCCGGAAGGCTCGGGAACGGACAGCAGGCGGGACGGGGCAGCCGGCCGCGGCCCGGGCGGGGTTGCCGCCAGTGTGCTCCGCCGCGTGCCGGGGCCGCTCATCGGCCTCGTCGCCGTGATGGTCGCGCTGTCCATCATGTCGCCGTACTTCCTCACGTGGCGCAACCTCTCCAACGTGATCACGCAAAACGCGGACATCGGCATCATGGCCGTTGGTGCAGCCCTGGTCATCCTCATCGGCGGCATCGACCTGTCCGTGGGGTCCACGCTGGCCCTGTCGCTCATGACCAGCGCCTGGCTGTACCGTTCCGCCGGCCTGCCGTTCGAGCTGTGCGTCATCCTCGGTCTTGCCGTCGGCGCCGCGGTGGGCTTCATCAACGGCGTGCTCTCGACCTACGGCCGCATCCAGCCCTTCGTGGCCACCCTGGCCACGATGTCCGCAGCTGCCGGCCTGGCGCTCTACCTCACCAACGGCAACCCGATCAACGGCTTCCCGGAGTGGTACCTGGCCATCACCAGCAACGACATCCTGGGTCTCCCGCTTGAGGGCCTCCTCATGGTGGCCACGTTCCTCATCGCGGCGTACTGGCTCCGCTTCCGTCCTTCCGGCCGCGCCCTCTATGCCATCGGCGGGAACGCCGAAGTGGCGCGCCTCTCCGGGCTCAACGTCACACGCATTAAGATCGGCGTGTACGTGGTGGCAGGCTTCCTCGCAGCCCTCGCCGGGGTCATTGTCGGCTCCCGGCTCGACTCTGCCCAGCCCACGGCCGGTACAGCCGACCTCCTGAACGTCATTGCCGTCGTCGTGATCGGCGGCGCAAGCCTCTCCGGCGGCTCCGGCGGCATGCTGAACACCTTCATCGGACTCCTCATTATCGGCGTCCTGAACAACGGCATGTCATTGCTGAACGTTTCCCCGAACCTGCAGCCGGTGGTCATCGGCGTCGCGATCATCATCGCCGTCCTGACCGACCGGGCCAGCCGCTCCCGACACGGCGCCTGACGGCGCGTCCCTGTTCCGAGAGGACATCATGACCACCGACACCTATGTCGTAGAGCCCATAGAGGAACTGCTCGCCGAGGCCGACCCCGACCGGACCCTCGCCCCCTGCGGACTCCGGCAGCTCATCATCGGCCCCGGCGCCGTCGCGGCCGTGGCCGACGAGGTCACCCGGCTCCTTCCGGCACAGCCGGAAGGCCAGCGGCCCCGGGTCTCGCTCCTGGTGGACCGTACCCGGATCGTACGCTCCGGGGAGGACGTCAAAGACCTCATCCAGGCCCAGCTCGCGGCCAGGTTCGCCGTGGTCCGGACCGTGCTCGACGACGGGCACGCCGAACTGCATGTCGTGGACAGCGTGCTGGACGAGGCTGCCGGCGTGGTCCTTGGCGCGGATGCCGTGGTCGCCGTCGGCGGCGGAACCATCAGCGACATCGCAAAGGTGGCCGTCCAGCGCGCCGGGGCTGCCGGAACCACGCCGGTCCTGGTGTCAGTACAGACGGCGGCCTCCGTGGACGGTTACACCGACGACGTCTCCGTCGTCCTGCGGGACGGTGTGAAGCGCACCATCCCCTCATGCTGGCCCGACGCCGTCATCTCCGACACAGACGTCATCGCAGAGGCGCCCGAAGCCATGAACCGTGCCGGGTTCGGTGAAATGACGTCCATGCTGGTTGCCCCGGCGGACTGGAAGCTCGCCTCCCTGGTCGGCACCGACCCGACCTACAAGCCCAGCGCCGTCCGCCTGCTCGGCATGGTGGGCAAGGACCTGGAAAGCTGGAGCGCCGGCGTCCGGGAGGCGGAGCCGGAATCCGTTGGCGCCCTCGCCCGCGCGCTGGCCCTGCGCGGCATCGTCACCGGCGTCGCCGGGACCACCGCGGTCCTTTCCGGCGTCGAACACCTGATCAGCCACATGCTCGACCAGTACCACGGCGCCCACGACGAGCCCATCGGTTTCCACGGCGCCCAGGTGGGGGCCGGTTCCGTCATCGCCGCCAGCGCCTGGGACATGCTGTTCGAGAGGCTCGCCGCGGCGCCCGGCACCCGCCCAGACGTGGCAGCGCTGGACCACGGACCCGCCAGGCGCAAGGTCCTCACCGCCTTCGAGCGCGTCGATCCGACCTTGCGCGTGGCCGAAGAATGCTGGCGCGACTACTCCGCCAAACTGGACACCGTCGGGCGCGGGCTCCCGCGCGTCGGCGCGCTGCTGGAGGGCTGGGCGGACGTCCAGGACGAACTCCGCGGACTCGTCCGGCCCGCAGACTCCCTCGCCGGGGCGCTCGCGGGCGCCGGCGCCGCCGTCACGCTGTCCGGCCTCGAGCCCTCGGTGGACGCCGAACTGGGCCGCTGGGCGGTGGAGAACTGCGCCCTGATGCGCAACCGCTTCACGGTGGTGGACATGCTGACGCTCCTCGGCTGGTGGGAAGACGCCGACGTGGACGAGGTGCTCGAGCGCGCCGCCCGCGCCGCCGCCGCTGCCGAAGCGGGAAGGAACTGAACCCATGCAGCCTGACTATGTGATCGGCGTCGACTGTTCCACCACGGCCGCGAAGGCCGTGGTGTGGAACGCCCGCGGTGAAGCGCTCTCGCAGGCGCGCTGCGCCTTCGGCCTCAGCCAGCCCCGGCCCGGCTGGGGCGAGCAGAACGCGGAGGACTGGTGGACTGCCTCGGCTGAAGCGATCCGGCGGGCAGCCCAGACGGTGGACACCTCCCGCATCGGCGCCCTCAGCATCACCCATCAGCGGGAAAGCTTTGTCTGCCTGGACGACGACGGCATTCCGCTCCGGCCGGCAATGCTGTGGCTCGACACCCGTGCCACCGCGGAGGTGGCTGCCTTCGGCACCGACGAGGTGCACCGCCTCACCGGTAAGCCTGCCAACCCCACGCCGGCCTGGTACAAGCTGCACTGGCTCGCGGCCAATGAACCGGACACCATGGCACGCATCGGCAAGGTAGTGGATGTCCACGGGTTCCTGGTCCAGCGCCTCACCGGCGCCTGGCTCACCTCGTGGGCTTCCGCGGATCCGCTGGGTCTGGTGGACATGTCCACCTTCGATTACGACGACGGCCTGGTCGCCGCGGTGGGGCTCCACCGCGGTCAGCTCAGCGGGCTCCGGCCACCCGGCAGCGTCCTTGGCAATTTGACGGACGACGCCGCCGCGCGCCTGGGCCTGCCGTCGGGAGTCGCCGTCGTGGCCGGCGCCGGGGACGGGCAGTGCGCGCAGCTGGGTGCCGGCGCCACCACGGGCGGCCGGGCCTACCTCAACCTGGGCAGCGGGATCGTCTCGGGGACCTTCTCGGACCACTATTCCCATGCGCGGGAGTACAGGACACTCTCCGCCGCGGTCCCGGGAGCCTATACCCTTGAGACCTTCATCGGCGGCGGGACCATCAACCTGGGCTGGTTCGTCGAGAAGTTTTCCGGGCTCGACGCCCAGGGACTCGGCCTGGGGCTGAGCCCCGAGCAGATACTGGAAACCGCGGCGGCAGCGTTGCCCCCGGGTTCGGAAGGCCTGCTGGCGCTGCCGTACTGGACAGGTGCCCTCACCCCATACTGGGACCACAATGCGCGCGGTGCCCTGGTGGGCCTGGCGGGCATTCACGGCAAGGCGCACGTGTACCGGGCGCTGCTTGAGGGCCTCGCGTTCGAACAGCGGCTCCTGACGACGGGCGCGGAAAAGGCGCTCGCAGAGCCGGTGGCCGAGGTGGTTGCCCTGGGCGGCGGATCCCGCAGCCCCGTATGGTGCCAGATCATCGCCGACGTGATGCAGCGCAGCGTGTCCGTGGTGCGCGACCCGGAGAGCACCTGCCTCGGCGCGGGAATGCTGGCCGCGGCCGCCGTCGGCATCCACGATTCCGTGGACACTGCCGCGAAGGCCATGAGCGGAACCGGGCTGTCCTACGAGCCCCGGCCCGCCGCCGCCGCAGCCTATGAGCGGCTTTATGACGTCTACCGCGATATCTATCCGGCCAACCGGGCGGTATTCGCCAAACTTGCGGAGGCAACCCGATGACGGCGCCGACCACCCTGACCGCCAGGCCCGTGCGGGCTTACGCAGGCTACCTTTTCGACCTGGACGGCACCATCTACCTCGGCGACGAGCTGCTGCCGGGTGCCGCGGAGCTGGTGCACGGCCTTCGGGATGCCGGACGGGAAACACTGTTTCTGTCCAACAACCCCACGAAGAACCCGCAGATGTACGCGGACAAACTGACCCGGCTGGGCCTGCCCACTCCCGTCAACCGCATTGTGAACCCGCTGGTCACCATCGTTGCGTGGCTGCGGAAGGAGGCTCCGGGGGCGGGAGTTTTCGTCATCGGCGAAGAGCCGCTCCAGGATGCCATCCGCTCGTCCGGCTTCCGGCTCACAGAAGATCCCCGGGAGATCGACGTGGTGGTGGCGAGCTATGACCGGCGCTTCGATTACCGCAAGCTCCAGATTGCCTTTGACGCGCTGTGGCAGCACCGTCGGGCACGCCTGGTGGCGACGAACCCAGACGCCTACTGCCCCATGCCGATGGGCCGCGGAGAGCCTGATGCGGCCGCCGTCATCGCCGCCATCGAGGCGTGCACCGGGGTGAAATGCGAGGCGAACGTCGGGAAACCGGCCGGGGTTATGCTGCAGACCGCCCTGGACGTCCTGGGGCTGCCCGGGCAGGACTGCGTCATGGTGGGGGACCGGCTGCAGACCGACATCGCCATGGCGGTGGACGCCGGCATCGATTCGGCACTGGTCCTCACGGGGGAGGCCACGGTGGAGATGGCGGGCCTGCTGCCTCCCGAGCGGCAGCCGACCCTCGTGCTGCCGCGCATCGACGCCCTTTTGGAGCCCTTCAAGAGCTCCTAGGGGAATCCCCGCTAAGTAGGGGCAGCTTGAACGACCAAAGCTATTGCCAGTTCGGCTACCCACCAATAGAATTAGAATTCATAGCTTGAATATTTACTCAGAGAGGAACCGTGATGGGTCTTTCATCGCAGGAATTGCTGGAGATGCAGCGGCGCATGTTGCGTATCCGCCGGTTTGACGAGCGGGCATCCAAGATGGTCAAGCGCGGCCAGATCCCTGGCACCGTGCACACCAGCATCGGGCAGGAAGCACAGGTGGTCGGTGCGTGTATGGCACTCGGCGACGGGGACTACATGTCCGGCAACCACCGCAGCCACGGCCACCCGATCGGAAAGGGCTCCCCGCTGGGACCGCTCATGGCCGAGCTGGTGGGCAAGGCCACGGGCGTGTGCCAGGGCAAGGGCGGGTCGCTGCACCTGGCCGATTTCGCCGTCGGAAGCCTCGGAGAGTCCGGCATTGTCGGATCCTCGATTCCCATCGCCACCGGCGCTGCACTCTCCAGCAAGGTGCTGGGCAACGGCAAGGTTTCCTTGGCGTTCTTCGGCGACGGCGCCGCGAACCAGGGCTGCCTGTATGAGGCCATGAACATCTCCGGCGTATGGGACCTGCCCGTGGTGTTCCTCTGCGAGAACAACCAGTATGCGCTGTCCACCCCCGCCCACACGGTGACCTCCGGCGTGATCGCGGATCGCGCCGCCGGCTTCGGTATGCCGGGCGTCCGGGTGGAGGACGGCCAGGACGTGCTCGCGGTATTCGAAGCGGTCACGGCCGCCGTCGACCGTGCCCGCCGGGGCGAGGGCCCCTCCCTGGTGGAAGTGGTCACCTACCGGTTCAACGAGCACTCCGAAGGCCTGCGCCTGGGCACCGACTACCGCAACGCCGAAGAAAAGGCCGCGTGGGTCGAACGCGACCCCATCGTCCTGTTCCGCCAGTACCTCGAGCGCGAAGGGATCGCCACGGCCGAGGAACTCGACGCCCTGGAAGCGGAAGTCCTGGCCGAGGTGGACGAAGCCGTCCGCTTCACGGACGAGAGCCCCTACCCGGACCCCAGCGTCGCCTTCAAAGACCTCTACACCGAGCCGATCGGAGCAATCGCATGACTGTCATGAGCTACCTTGGCGCCATCGGCGCAGCCCAGCGCGAGGCCATGGAGGCCGACGACCGGGTCGTCATTATTGGCGAGGACGTCGAAGCCAACGTTTACGGCACCACCGGCGCCGGCAAGTCGCGCAAGGACAAGGGCGACTTCCTGGAGATGTTCGGGGCCAACCGCATCCGCAACACCCCGATTTCCGAGGAAGTCATCGTCGGGGCCGCGATCGGCGCCGCAATGACCGGGCTGCGTCCCATCGTCGACCTCTCGTACTCGAGCTTCCTCTACATGGCGATGGACCAGTTCGTGAACCAGGCCGCCAAGAACCGGTACATGTTCGGCGGCCAGGCGTCCATCCCGGTGGTGTTCCGTTCGGCCATGTTCTATGGCCTGAACACCGGCGCCCACCACTCGGACCGGCCCTACCCGATGTTCATGAACGTTCCCGGGCTGAAGATCATCGTTCCGTCCAACCCGTATGACGCCAAGGGCCTGCTGCGCACCGCCGTGGATTCAGACGATCCGGTCCTGACCTTTGAGGCCTGCATGCTCTGGGGCAGCAAGGGCGAGGTGCCGGAAGAGGAATACAAGATCCCGTTCGGCCAGGCCAACGTGGCCCGCACCGGTGACGATGTGACCGTCGTCGCGATTTCCAGCGCCGTTCCGGAAGCCCTCGCAGCAGCCGAAACGCTGGCGGGGGAAGGCGTTTCGGTCGAGGTCATCGACCCGCGCACCCTTGTCCCGTTCGACTCCGAAGCAGTGATCCGGTCCGTGCAGCGCACCGGCCGGCTGGTCATCGCCGACCCGGCACACCGCACCTGCTCCGCCGCGGCCGAAATTTCCGCCATCGTGGCCGAGGAAGCGTTCGAGTCCCTTCGGGCCCCGATCATGCGCGTCACTACGCCCGATACCCAGATCCCGTTCAGCCCCGCCCTCGAGAAGCAGCTCTACCCGAACCGGACCAAGATCGAGGACGCCGTCCGCCGGGTCACGGGACTCATGGCGAACACCCTGAACAACGAACTCACATCGCCCGCACCGCGCATGTGACACCCCCTAAAAGAACACCAAAGCAAGGAGAAAAAGAACATGGCACGAGTTGAGGTCCTGCTGCCCCAGTGGGGAATGGGCATGAGCGAAGGCACCATCACCACCTGGCTCAAGAGCGTCGGCGACACCGTCACCGAGGACGAGCCGCTGGCCGAAGTCGAGGCTGAGAAGGTCGAGGAGACCCTGGAGTCCCCGGCCACCGGCACCCTGGCCGAAATCGTCGTCCCCGAAGGTGAAACGGTGGACGTCCGCACCCTGATCGCCTACATCGAGACCGCCTGACGGTCCAGGGCAAGGAAGAGGAACGGTTATGCCACAGGTCGATCCACGCCAGATCATCAAAGAAGCGTCCGAGGGCGCGTACGCAGTCGGTGCATTCAACATGCACAACGAGGAGACCACGGAGGCGCTCGTCAGGGCCGCCGAACGTGCCAAGTCCCCGGTCTTCCTCCAGGTGGGCCGGGCGATTGTGCCGCACATGGGCATCAAGAAGGCCTACGAGATGACGCGCCGCATCGCTGAGGAGTCCGACGCGGAATACGTGATCCACCTGGACCACGGGCCGTGGGAGGAAGTCTTCGAGGCCATCAAGCTTGGCTTCACGTCCATCATGTATGACGGCGCGCATCTTCCGTTCGAGGAGAACATCCGCACCACCCGCAAGGTGGTGGAGGTGGCCCACTCCTTCGGCATTCCCGTAGAGGCCGAGCTGGGGAAGATTCCCGACGCCGACCAGCAGGTCGACTGGCAGTCCTACTACACGAACGTCGCCGAGGCGGAGCGTTTCGTTGCGGAGACCGGGGTCGACTTCCTCGCCATTTCGGTGGGAATCGTGCACGGTGTTCCGCTGGCGACCGCGCAGCCCCTGGACATCCAGCGGGTCAAGGAGATCGAGGCGGCCGTAGGCATTCCGCTGGTCCTCCACGGCGCCTCAGGCGTCCCGGATGACGAGATCCGCGCCGCCATGGCTGCCGGTGTGCACAAGTTCAATGCGGACACGGACCTGCGCCTGGCGTTCCGTTCGGGCATTGAGGCTGTCTGGTCGCAGGGGGACCGGCAGCTTGAGGACGCGATGGCGGAGGGCCGGGAGCGCATGATCCAGGCGACCATCGAGAAGATGGAGCTGTACGGCTGCGCCGGAAAGGCCCGGGGCCTGGCCCAGGTCGGACGGTGACAACTGTCGAGGAAGAGGGCAGGACTGTCGTCCCGCTTAAGGGAATCAGGCGCACTGCCGCGCGGCGCATGGTTGCCGCGTGGGAGGCGCCTGCCTTCCACCTTGCCGTTGAGGCGGACATGGGCGCTGCGCTCCTGGTCAAGGAGCGCAGCCCCGGCGCCACGGTCACCGATGCCATCCTCGCTGCCTGCGCGGCGGCACTGCGTGAGCATCCTGCGCTGAACGCGCACTACGCCGACGAGACGGTCACTCAATTCGAGCGCGTCAATGTCGGCATGGCCGTCGACACTCCGGCCGGTCTGGTGGTTCCCGTGATCAAGGATGCTGCGTCACTCGACGTCGCGGGCCTGGCCGCTGCGCGCCGGGATATCGTCCAGCGCGCCCGTGACGGCAAGCTCACCATGGACGACGTTACGGACGGTACGTTTACCGTCTCCAACCTGGGCATGATGGGGATCGACGGCTTCGATGCCATCCTCAATGTGCCCCAGGTTGCCATCCTTGCCGTCGGCGCTACGCGCCAGCAGTTCGTCCACACCGACGACGGCAACGGCGCCTGGCGGCCGCGGGCGAGGCTCACCCTCACCTGCGACCACCGCGCCATCGACGGCGCCACCGGCGCCCGGTTCCTGGCCGCCGTACGGGAGAACCTGGAGTCGAGCTGACCTGCACCACCTGCGGCGAGGGAGGCCCGGACAACCGAAAGGTTGCCCGGGCCTCCCTCTTGTGTGTGCGGCTGGACCAAACGGCGTCGGAGCCGGGACGCCAGCAAGCGGGACCACACAGCAAGACAGGACGGCGGCGGAAGGGGGGCCGGCACGGGTGATCCGGCTCTTCCACCCCGGGACGCTCTCTCACCTAATGCGGGTTTTGGGCCAACGCTCTCTCACCTAAGGCGGGTTCTGAGCCAACGCTCTCTCACTTCCCCCGCGGCGGTCCGTTGTCTTGATGCGCCTTGCGGTCAGGGGTTCCTGGCAAAGATCTCCACAAAGCTCAAGGGCCTGACCCCGGTTCAATACCGGGGTCAGGCCCTTGCAGCCACGCGCCGTGCGCGCTTACCTTCTACGCTTACTTCAGCCGGGAGACGACCTCTTTGACGAGGGGCCATACCCGGGTCACCGAGGTGTGGTTGACGGTTTCCTTGGGGGAGTGCAGATCGTGCAGCTCGGTGCCGATGGAGATGATGTCCAGGCCGGGAATCTTCTCGCTGAACATGCCAAGTTCCAGGCTGCACTGGGAGACGTGGACGTCGGCGTCGTGGCCCATGACGTCGCTGAACGCTTCCCGCGCCGTCTTCAGCAGCGGTGAATCGGGCCGGTACGGGAATTCGGCCGCGTCCAGCCCGTATTCCTCCACCCGGACGCCTCCGCCCGCCAGGGCGGCAAGGGCGCGGACGCGGTCCAGGATCTCGTGCTTGCGTGAGGTTACTGCCGCTGTGATCGTGGACATCAGCCGGGCGCCGTCGGGAGTGGTCCGCACGGTACCGAGGTTGTTCGAGCTTTCCACGATGCCAGGAACGGTCAGGCTCCAGCTGAGGACACCGTTGGGTACGAGCGCCGTCAGGCGGGCGAAGCGCGCCGCAGCCGCAGAGGAAAAGACCCGCTCCGGCGATTCCGCCGGCTCCAGCTCGAGGCGCAGGTCCGGGTCTGCCAACCTGTATTCGTTCTGCAGCGCTGCCTCAAGCTCGGAGATGACGGAGCGCACGCCCTCGGCATCTTCGGGGCGCACCAGCAGGATGGCCTGTGCATCCATGGGGATGGCGTTGTTCTGGGCGCCGCCGTGCGGATCCGAGATCTTCACGTCGTACTGCGAGAGCAGGGCGTTGAGCGCGCGGGCCAGGACCAGGACGGCGTTGGCGCGCTCGAGGTGGATGTCGAATTCGCAGTGCCCGCCGGACAGGCCCCGGACCTTGAGCAGCACGGCCTCCGGGTGCGTGGCCGGGGCCGGCTCCCACTCGGCCGGGATGTCCACTGTGAACGTGATGTCACCGCTGCAGCCGGCGAGGATTTCTTTGTCGGTGATCCAGTTGAAGTCGATCATCCGCTTGCCGGTCAGCCTAGACGTGTCGAAACTGGCGGCTCCCACCTTTCCCTTTTCCTCCATCGCGGTCAGGACGGCCTCGAGGGGAGGGTGCGGAATGTCCTTGGAATCGAGGAGGGCCAGGATGTAGGAGACACCGATGCCGTTGTCGGCGCCCAGTGAGGTGCCGTTGGCGGTGACGAAATCACCGTCGATGAGGAGCTCGATCGGGTCCTGCTCGAAGTCGTGTACCACGCCGTCCTCCTTCTCGCACACCATGTCCAGGTGGCCGTGGAGGATGAGCGGCGGAGCGTCTTCCAGTCCGTGCTGGCCCGACTTCTTGACCAGGACGCAGTGCAGGTCGTCTTGGGTGGCTTCCAGCCCGCGGTCCCGGGCGAAGTTGACCACCCAGTCGGCGACCTCCTTTTCGTTGCCGGAGCCGCGGGGGATGCCGGCGAGGGTTTCGAAGAATGAGAACACCTCTTGCGGCTGGAGGGATTTCAGGACTGACATGGGGTGCCTTTCGGAAAGGGTAGGGACGTCCCCGCGGCGTTGCGGCGGACGGAGTTGTTTTAGAGGCTGTTGGTCAGTGTTATTTGACCACTTCGTTGTGGCCCCGGCCCATGGTAAGCGCCACCGCGGCGATAATGACCAGGCCATAGACCAGGCTTTGCGCCTGGGGGGTTACGCCCACGGCGGCCGCGCCGATCGGCACGAGCGCCACGGTCAGGGCGCCGAAGACGATGTTGATCGGGTTGGTGATGCCGCCGGTGATAGCGGTTCCGCCGACGATGGCGGCGGCGATGCCCGGCAGCAGGAGGTCGCTTCCGAGGCCGAAGGACGACGCCGCGCCGGCCTGTGCAATCACGAGGACCCCGGCGACGCCGGCCAGCAGGCCGGAGAGGGCGAAGGCCACTACCTTGAACCAGCGGGTCCGCAAGCCCGAGAACAGGGCGCCCGTTTCATTGAGGCCCACGGCGGTCATGCCTTCGCCGGCCCGGGTGAAGCGGAGGAACGCCCAGAGCCCTACTGCCAAGACCACGCCCACCCAGAATGCCATGGGCAGGCCGGCAAGGGCTGTGCCGAACAGGGGAGCGAGCAGCTGGCCGTTCGCGGTGGCGTAGACGGTGGTCGCGTTGCTGATCACCAGCGAAGCTGCCTGCAGGATGCCGAGCGTGCCGAGCGTGAGCGCGAAGGAGGGGATCTGGCCAAACGCCACCAGGAAGCCGTTGGCGGCTCCGATGAGGGTGACGACGGCGAGCGTGACTACCGGGGCAAGCGCACCCAGGGGGCCAAGAGTCTGGGCGAGGACGATCGCTGCGAAGATCACGATCGCTGCGTTGGACAGGTCGATCGAGCCGACGTGGAGCACCATGGCCTGCCCCAGCGCCACCAGGAGGATCGTTGCCGCCTGGACGGCGAGGATCGCCATGCCGCCGCCGGTGAGGAACGCCGGCCGGAGGACGGCGACGAGGGCGAAGAGGGCGAGGAACACCGCGAACGGGCCAAAAGTGAACCACAGGTTCCGTGGCCTGCGCCGCGCGGGCGCCGCCTTGCCGTCGGCGGTGGCCGGCAGTGCGGCCGGCTGCTCGAGGAGAGCTTTCTTTGACATGGGAGTCACACCATCTTTTCCAGCAGGTCGAGTGAAGTGGGGCTGTCGACGGAGAGGTCGAAGCGCGCGGTGATTTCGCCGTCGCGCATCACGATGATCTCGTCCGCCATCTCGAGGGCTTCCTCGAGGGTGTCCGGCAGCAGGATGACCGCTGCGCCGTCGTCCTGGGCGGCGCGGATCTGGTCGTTCACCGTCTGCGAGGCTCCCGGATCGAGGCCGCGCAGCGGGTGGTCAAGGATCAGGACGCTCAGTTCCTCGGCGCGAAGCCACTTGGCCATGACCACTTTTTGCTGGTTGCCGCCGGAGAAGCGTCCCAGCGGCAGGCGCGGGTCTCGGGGGCGGACGTCGAGTTTCTCGAACCATTCCTCCGCGGCCTGCATCCGCGCCTTGCGGCGCAGGAGGGGGCCCTTGGCGGCCTCGCGCGGGTGCACCAGGGCGAGGTTCTCGGCAGCGCTCAGGCCGCCCACCATGCCTTCAACCTTGCGCTCGGAGGGAATGTAGGCGAGTCCGTTCCGGACTGCGCGGCGCATCGACCAGTTCTGCACGGGCCGGCCGCCAACTTCGAGGGTGCCGGCGTCGAAGGCCTCTGCTCCGAAGAGGGCGCGGCAGACGGATTCGCGTCCGGAGCCCATGGCACCGACGATCGCAAGGGACCGTCCGGCGGGGACGGCGAAGGAGACGTCCTTGAACTGCCCCGTCCGGCCCAGGCCCTTGGCTTCGACCGCTGCCACGGCGCCCGCGGCGCTGCCGCCCTTGCGGACCCGTGCGCGTGATTCCTGGCCGATCATGAGGCGGAAGAGTTCGTCCTCGGTGACGTCCTCGCGCCGTACATCCGCCACCACTTCGCCGTGGCGCATCACCACGACGCGGTCGCAGATCCGCAGCACTTCGTCCAGCCGGTGGGAGACGAACAGCACGGAGCCGATTTCGCGCAGTGACCGGATCTCGCGTTCGAGGATCGCGGTTTCGTTGCGCTCCAGCACGGAGGTGGGCTCGTCCAGAATTACCAGGGGGGCCGCGTGGATGGCCTCGTCCACTCGCAGGGCGCGGGCAATTTCGACCATCTGGCGGTCCACGAACGACAGGTCGCTGACCTGGGTGCGCGGGTCGATGGTGGACCCGACGCGGGCGAGGATGGTGGCTGCCTCCTGGTTCAGCCGCTTCCAGCGGTAGAACCCGTAGCGGGTGGCGGCATCCTTGGAGGAGAGGGCGTTCATCGCGATGTTCTCCGCGACAGACAGGTTGGACAGCAGCGACTGCTCCTGGTGCACCACGCCGATGCCTGCGGCCACCGCGTCCTGCGGCCGGCGGAACTTCACGGGACGGCCGTCGGTTTCTATGGTTCCCGAATCCGGCTGGTAGAGGCCGGTCAGGATCTTCAGGAGCGTGGACTTGCCGGCGCCGTTTTCGCCGATTAGTCCGACCACTTCGTGGCGCGGCACCTCGAGCGAGACATTCTTGACCGCGTGGGTCGAACCGAAGGATTTCGAGATGTTGGTCAGCCGAAGTGCCGGGGTTTCAACTCCGGTTCGGGGGGCCAGGGAAGCGTTGGTCATTTTACGATCCTCAGTCTGCTGCGGTGCGGCCAGGTGGCCACGAGGACGGCCGCGATCAGGACGGTTCCGGAGACCGCGGATTGGATGTTCGGGCTGACCCCGCTGAGGATGAGCCCGTTGTTGAGGACGGTCAGCATGAGTACGCCGATCGCGGTGCGGAGGATGCCTCCCTTGCCGCCTCCAAGGGAGGTGCCGCCGATCACCACGGCCGCGATGGTCAGGAAGAGCGTTCCCACGCCCACCGTCGCCGAGCCGGCGCCGAGCTTGAGGGCTGCCAGCACCCCGGCGGCCGCGCTGCAGGCGCCGGCCACAACGAACACGTAGAGCTTGTACCTGAGCACGGGGATGCCGTTGCCCTTGGAGATTTCCTCGCTGTCGCCGATGGCGTAGGCAAAGCGGCCCAGCCTGGTGAAGCGGGCCACGAACATGCCTGCCAGGACGAACGCCGCTGCGAGGAGGAAGGAGTTCGGCAGGCCGAAGGTGAGCGTGGACGGCCAGCCCTTGATGCCGCCGTCGGGAAGGAAGGGGATGGATTCGTCACCGAAGAGCACCGTGGCGATTCCGAGGCCCACGAACCAGACGCCCAGCGTGACGATGAACGAGGGCACCTTGAGGCGGGTGTGCACCAGGCCGCTCAGGAGCCCGAGGCCCACGCCCACAGCCAGTGCGGCGACAATGGCCCACGGGCCAAAGTCTGCGCTGCCGCGGCTGTTGGCCGTCATGAGGACGAAGGTCATGCCGGCGGCCCCCATGACGCCCTCTACCGAGAGGTCGATCGAACCGGTCAGGATGACCAGGGTGGCGCCGACGCCGATGATCAGCGGAAGGGACGCGTGGTCCAGGATGGTCCGCAGGTTCTCCGGCGTCAGGAACGTCCCGGGGTTGAGCGCCGCGAAAACGGCGATCAGCCCCACGAGTGCAAGCACTTCGCCGAGGTTCTTTGCATTGAACCGGCGACCCTGCCTGTGGGGTGGCTGTGCTGGGGCGGGTGCCGCCTCGAGGAGGCCGGTCCCGGTGTCCTTGTCTGTCATTACTTTCACCTGTCGTGGTTGCTGCCGAGGGGCGGCTCCGGGTGCGCGTGCGCATTATCCGGAGCCGCCCAGCGTCTGTGATCCGTTAGGGCAACTTCTCCGGGCCACCCGAAACCAGCGGCACGGGGTCGGTCTCCCAGGGGCCCTTTTCGATGAGGTCGTCCATCCAGCCGTCGATGTCACCGTCGAACTTGGTGAATTCGGCGTAGTTTTCCGGGGTGACGCAGCTCAGCTTGAAGAGGCTGTTGCGCTTTTCCTTGGGCAGTTCCGAGGGCTTGATCTCACCGGTGGCGGCGAGGTAGGAGGTGTAGAGGCCGATGGCCGCTGCCATGAATCCGCGGTGGAAGGTCTCGCCGGCGATGGCGCCGTTGCCCATGTTTTCCTTCATCATGTCGACCACCGGCGGGTACAGGCCGTCGGAGGCGAACTTGACGTCGTTGATGCGGCCCGCGTCCTTCACGGCCTGGACGGCGCCGATGATCATGCCGTCGTCGGCGGCCCAGATGCCGTCAACCTTGTCGCCGTACTTGGCCAGGAGGTTCTGGGTCTCCTTGAGGCCGAGCTGCGGGTCCCAGTTGGCGGGGCGGGTGTCCAGGAGCTTTACGTCGGGGTAGGCCTTGAGTGCATCCTTCAGGCCGGCGACGCGGGTCTGGCTGGTGGTGCTGTCCAGCACGCCTGCGAGGGCCACGATGTTGCCCTTGCCGCCGATGCTGTCGGCGAGTGCCTTGGCGGTGCACTGGCCGCTCTCAACGCCGGAGTGCTTCTGGAAGGCAACGAAGTTGTCGCCCTGGTCCCAGGGTTCGAAGTTGTCCGGCTTGTTCCACCAGACCGTTGCGTAACCGCCGGCGGCCTTGACGGCGTTGACGATGGGCGGAGCGTCCGAGCTTGCGACGGTGTTGACCATCAGCGCCACCTTCTTGCCCTGGGCAAGGATGGCCTGGATCTTCGAGATCTCGGTCTGCGAGCTGCCCTCGGAGTCGACGATTTCGAGCGGCACGTCCAGCTTCTTCGACAGGGCCTTGGCGCCTTCGATCATGGACGCCATGTAGGGGTTGGTGGTGTTGATGACGGACGCGACCAGGACGATGTCCTTCTTGTCGATCGGCTGCTGGCTGGTGGCCGTGGTGGAAGAGCAGGCGGTGGTGGCCAGCAGGCCGGCCACCAGCCCAAACGCCGCTACGCGGCGGGTGATGGTTTTCCTGAGGTGCATCAAAGACTCCTTTGTGAGAGACGACCCGAAGTAGTGATTAATAAATATTCAGCTACTGCATTTGCATGCTTATGAGTGTGCGATACCTCACAGGCGCCTGTCAAGAGGTCGCGGCACACTCGCTCTGGAGGTGGCTTAAATAACTGTGGGGAGGCTGCATGGCAGCCTCCCCACAGCGGTCACGCAGACCTATCGGAGTGTCCTGAAGAACGTCCGGACGTCGTCCACATACGTCTCCGGCACCTCAAGCGGAGCGAAGTGCCCGCCGTCGTCATGCACGCGGTACTGCTGGAGGTTGAAGTACTTCTCGGTCCAGCTCATGGGCGGCTTATAGATTTCACCCGGATAGATTCCGACGGCGGTCGGCGCACCCACCACGGGGAAGCGGTCGTGCGAGGGCTTCCAGGGGTTGCCCCTGCATTCCCAGTAGTAGCGCGAGGACGTGCCGCCCGTGTTGGTCAGGAAGTACACCGCAGCGGTGGTGACCAGGTCTTCCTTGGGCCATACCCGTTCGAACGCTTCGGTGCCCTGGCCGCGTTCCTCCAGGCCCCAGAAGTAGCGCTTTTCGGTGATCCACGCCAGCTGGGCGGCAGGGGAGTCCGCCACGAGGGCGGCCAGCGTCTGCGGTTTGGTCAGTTGGATCTCGCCGTACCCGCTCTCCTTCTGGACAAAGAGCTTGCCGCGTTCGAACCAGCCCTTCTCGTCGGCGTCGTTGTATTCGCTTTCGTCCGGAAGCCCCAGGAAGGGGTCGTACTTCACGCCCGGAGGCGCGTCCGGGTGGTCGGCGAGGTAGTGGCTCATCTGTGCCGGGAAGTGCGTGTAGACGCCGTAGACGTCGTCCTCATATTTGTGGCCGTGCTGCTGGGCGATCAGGGCACCCCAGTCGCCGCCTGCGGTGGCGTACTTTTCGTAGCCCAGGACGTCCTTCATGAGGGCGTTCTCCAGGTCGGCCGTCCGCCACCAGTTCCAGCCCGGCTCGGTCAGCGGCGAGGAGAAACCGTACCCCGGCAGCGAGATCAGGACCACGTCGAAGGAGTCGGCCGGGTCCCCGCCATGGCTCGCCGGGTCGGAGAGGGGTCCGATCACCTTGCGCAGGTCCCAGAAGGTCCAGGGCCAGCCGTGGTGGATGAGCAGGGGCATGGGGTTCGGCCCCTTGCCCTTGACGTGGATGAAGTGGAGCGGGACGCCCATCAGTTCGGTCTTGAAGTGCGGCAGCTCGTTCATGCGCTGCTCGACGTCGCGCCAGTCGTATTCGTTGATCCAGTAGTCGACGAGCTGTTTGTGGTAGTCGGTGTTGTAGCCGTACCGCCAGTCGTCGTTGGCGAAGTCCACAGGGTATCGCGTGCGGCGGAGCCGCTCGTTCATGTCCTTGAGGTCCTCATCGGGGATCGAGATGGTGAAGGGGGTTACCCCGCCTTCGTTGTGCGCAGCCATTGCGCCTCCTCGGAAATAGGTGGTTGGAATTGACGTGCTCAGGTGATGTTGTAGAGGGCCCGGGCTTCTTCATGCGTGGCGATGGGCCGGCCGACCTCGCGCGCGATTTCCTGGGCCTGCTGCAGCAGTTCCAGGTTGGTGGGGTTGCGGGCGGGGTCGTAGAAGAGCTCGAGGCCCGTCTTGATGTGGCCGCCGAGCTCGATCGCCCTGCGGAGGATGCCGGTGTCGTCGAGGGCGCCCTGGCCCCAGATGGAGATGTACCAGGGGTGCTTGACCTTCGCCTCTTCGATCATGGAGAGGTAGTAGTAGAGGCTTTCCAGGCTGGGCTTCATGCCGTTGGTGCCGATCGGCTCCATGGCGGTGAGCCCGTAGTCGCCGATGAGGTAGAAGTCCCACATGGAGCCCTTGGTGGACAGGCCCCGGTTGACGTAGTGCATGGCGTGGCGCAGGTGGCCCGGCTCGTACACGCCGAACACCATGGCGAGGTCCCGCTCCCGGAACATCTTCACCTGGCTGGCCACGCGCTGGTAGTTGAATCCGAATTCCGGCCCGGAGAGGTATCCTTCCTCGTCCTCCTCGACCGCGAAGAGGGTCAGGCCGGTGTCGACGCAGCCGATGCGTACGTTGCCGCCCTCGTACAGGTGCGGTACGTGCTCGAGTCCGTTTTCATGGGGCAGCAGGCGGAGGTTGTTGCAGGTGGTGGGGTACCAGGTGATGTCCGGGTGTTTTTCCAAGACCCGGTCCCACGTCCGCATGTAGTCCTTGTAGGCGTTCTCGCCGAGCAGGTCGAAGCTGGTGTTGTGGGCGTGGATCGCGCCGGCGCCCGCTTCCCAGCACCGGATGGCGTCTTCGGCGATTTCCTCGTAGGAGATGGGGGTATTGGGGTTCATCTCCTTGGTGCGGATGCCGTTGATGTGGGACTCGATCACCACCGGGTAGTCCCAGTTCGGCTTCATGTCGGCATACTTGTCGAGGGCGGTGGTCACAGTACCTCCTGGCAGATGGCGTGGCGTCGATCCAGCGGCAACCTGCCGGCTGTGAATCGTTATGCGCACTTGAAATGAATATGCCATCGATCATGGGACGTGCGTCACACTGTTGTCAATAGGTCGCCGCGGTGCGGGGGCGGTTCAGGCCTTGGATGCGGCCGTGCGGCGCCGGGAGGTGGTCCGCGCCGGCTTCGGCTCGGCGGCTGCCTTGCGGTCCTCGGGCGCAGTGTCCACCAGGAAGCGGGCCGTGGCGGCGTCCGTAACGAGCGTGTCCACCCAGCCGCCGGCCGCTGCCGCCCTGATGGCGCGGTGCTTGCGGGCGCCGCCGGCTACCGCCCAGCGGTGTTTTGCGTTGCGGAGCTGTTCGCGGGTGATGCCAACCACCAGGTCTTCGAGTTCCGAGTCGATGGGGTTCCCGTCGGCGTCCAGGAAGTGCAGGCAGACCTCCCCGACGGCGCCCAGTCCGCGCACGTGGGCGAACTGCTCGTCCGTGAAGAAGTTGTCGCCCGGGCGCAGGTCCGGATCGACTTCGTCGGCGCCGATGCCCACCAGTGCCAGGTCCACCGAGTCGAGCATCTGCAGCGCCTCCTGCGCATGCGGGTCGCGGCTCAGCAGGAGGTCCTTCATCTCCTTGCTCGCGGCGACGCCGGGCGTCCGGAGGAAGACAGGCTGGGCCCCGGTGAGGGCGGCGAACTGCTGGGTGGACCGGGCGGTGTCGTGCTGGAGGGAGGGCGGGCCAAGGTCGCCGAGAGTTTCGATGACGTGCTTGCACCGGGTTCGCATGGGCAGCATGACGTTGATCATGGTCCGCATGGTCTTGCTCCATGAAGTCAGGGCAATGGTGCGGACTTCGAAGGCCACGTCCTGCAGGAGTGAGGCCATGGTGTGCGCCAGGTCCTTGCCCAGCTCTTCCTCGTTGTCGCTGACGGCGTCGATGATGTGGACCTCGCTCAGTCCGTACAGCGCCTCCACACGCTCTTCCAGCTCAGCGTGGACGTGTGGGGGGACCGCCACCACGGTCCGCACGATCGCGGCTTCCTCCGCCTGGGCCAGCAGTCGCGACACCCGGGACTGCGAAATCTGCAGCCGTTTCGCAATGTCGGTCTGGCGCATCTCGTGGGTATGGTAAAGGCGCGCCACCTTGATCATCAGTCGCTGCGCGTCGACGTCGTTCATTGCACTCCTTTTGTTGCTCCGCCCATCTTAGGGCCCCCTTGACACGTGATTCGGGGCACATGACACTTATAAATGGAAATGCAGCCCATAAATAATTATTCTATCGCTTGTGGGGCAGGAAAGGGAAGCGCTATGGAGGAGTTCAGCACTCCGTTCGACGTCGTCGTCGTGGGGGCCGGAATCAACGGCCTGGGAATCGCCCGGGATGCCGCCCTTCGGGGGCTGCGGGTTGTCTTGCTTGAACAGGATGACATTTGCAGCGGCGTCTCCGCATGGTCGGGACGGCTGGTCCATGGCGGGCTGCGGTATCTCGAACACCGTGACTTCGCCCTGGTCCGTGAATCGCTGCGCGAACGTGAACTTCTTTTCCGGCTGGCTCCGCACCTGGTCAAGCCGCTGCGTCTCATCATGCCACTGAGCTCGCACAGCCGCCGTCCCGCCTGGCTGATCCGGATCGGCATGTTGCTCTACGATGCCCTGTCCTTTGACAAGAAGACCCAGGGGCACGAGGTCCTGAACCGGGAGGCGATCCTCCGCCGTTTCCCCGGCATCTCCCCGGACGGCCTCCGCGGCGCAGTTGTCTTCACCGACGGCCAGGTTGAATACGCGGAGCGGCTCTGCACCGAGGTGGCGCTCGCCGCTGCAGGCGCCGGTGCCGTCATCCGCACCAAGTCGCGGGTCGAAGAGCCCATCCTCGAAGGCGGCCGGGTTGTCGGGGTGCGCTACCGGAATACCCTGACCGACGAAATGCATGAGGTCCGCGCACCCGTCATCCTTAACGTGGCGGGACCATGGATCGACCGGATCTTCCGCCGGGGCGCGCCGGAACAGCCACGGCTGAACGGCGGAACCAAGGGCAGCCACCTCATCGTTGACCCTTTCCCCGGGGCTCCGGACGACGTCGTCTACTACGAGTCCAAGACCGACGGCCGCCTGGTCCTCGTGATCCCGTGGATGGGCCGCTACCTCATTGGTACCACCGACCTGCGCTTCGACCGGGATCCCGGCGAAGCCCGCTGCGACGCCGACGAAATGGACTACCTGCTGGGCGAGGTCAACGAACTCATCCCCGGCGCCCACCTCACGCCCGCAGACGTTCTCTTCACCTACTCCGGAGTGCGCCCGCTGCCGTACGCACCGGACGTGGAGGAGTGGGAGATTCCCCGCAGCCATGTCCTGCACGACCACGCCCCGGACCTGCCCGGCCTCGTCACCGTGGTGGGCGGGAAACTGACCACCTACCGCCAGCTTGCCCAGGACGCAGTGGACGACGTGTTCAAACGACTGGGGCGCAAGAGCCCCAAGTGCGTGACCGCCAGCCTCCCGCTCCCCGGCGCAGCCGGCGACTTCACCGCTGCGCGGACTGCCCTCGGCCGGGAAGGCCTGGAGGAACGCACGGTTGAACGGCTGCTGGCCCTCTATGGAACCAGGGCCCTTGACGTCATCTCCGAGGCGGACACCGCCGGGGCCGGCTACCCCGTCCTCGACCCCGCAACCGGCGCCCTTGAGGCGGAAATCCTCCTGGCGGTCCGGCACGAGTTCGCCCAGACGCTGGCCGATGTCCTGGCACGCCGGATGCTCCTGGCCTTCGAACCGGGCCACGGGCTCGACGTCGTGGAGCGGGCTGCCGCCGTCATGGGCGGCGAGCGCGGCTGGGACAGTGAGCGTCAGGCCGCCGAAATCCGGGACTACCGCGAATGGCTGGAACGCCTGGCTGTTCCCGCCCATGCTGCCCAGGACCGGGCAGCAGCGGAGGGCTCCGCGTCATGACCGCGCGCTACGTCCTGGCTTTGGACGAAGGATCCACCAGCGCCCGCGCGGTGCTGGTGTCCCTCGACGGGCAGATCGTGGCCGAAGCCCGCCATCCCGTCATCCCCCTTTTCCCCAAGCCGCGCTGGGTGGAGCTCGATCCCAAGGCGCTGTGGGAGGCCCAGCGGAACAGCATGCAGGCTGTGATGGCCAAGGTGGGTGCCACGACGGACGACCTTGCCGCCGTCGGAATCACCACCCACCGCGAGTCCTGCCTGCTGTGGGACCGCCGCACCGGTGAGCCGGTCCACAACGCGATCATGTGGATGTCCAAGCAGACGGACGGGATCGTCCAGCGCTGGAGGGCGGACGGGCTGGACCAGGAGTTCCGGCAGCGGACAGGCCTCTTCAATGATTCGTTCTTCAGCGCACCCAAGCTGGCCTGGGTGCTGGAGAACGTGCCCGGCGTCCGGGAGCGCGCCCAGCGCGGCGAGCTCGCAGCGGGCACGGTTGATACATGGCTGCTGTGGCAGCTGACCGGGGGCCGTTCGCACTTTACGGACCACAGTGAAGCGTCCCGGACGGCCCTGTTCTCCCTGGAAACGCGGGACTGGGACGAGAAGCTCATCGAGGCCTGCGGCATCCCCGCCCGCCTGCTGCCGCCGGCGCTGCCGTCCGATTCGCACTTCGGCGACATGCGCCCCGCCGACGTGGGACTGCCGGGCACGAAGAGCGTCCCGATCATGGCCATCATGGGCGACCAGCAGGCCGGGATGTTCGGCCAGGCGTGTTTCGAGACCGGGTCGGTCAAGAACACCTACGGCACGGCCGGCGTCCTGACGGCAAACAGCGGCCCCGCGCCCGCCATCCTGGACGGCCTCACCGCCAGCGTCGGCTGGACCGAGAGCGGCGCAACCGCCTACGAGATCGAAGGCGTCGTGTTCCACTGCGGCCAGACGCTGCAGTGGATGCGGGAACGCCTCGGGATCCTTTCCGAGGACACCGACCTCGAGGAACTGGGCCGCAGGGTCCAGGACACCGGAGGCGTGTATATCGTGCCGGCCTTCGCCGGACTGTGCGCCCCGCACTGGTCCCGGGACAGCAAGGCGAGCATCGTCGGGCTGACGCTGGAGAGCAGCTCCGAGCACATTGTGCGTGCGGGCATCGAAGCGATGGCGTACCAAACGCGGGACAACATCGACGTACTCGTCGCTGGCGGGAATCCGGTCCCGGAGCTTAAGGTCGACGGCGGGGCGGCGCGCAGCAACCTGCTGTGCCAGTTCCAGGCGGACATCCTCGGCGTGCCTGTGCTGCGTCCCACCGAGCTGGAGCGGACCGCCCTGGGCGTGGCGCACCTTGCCGGCATGGGTGTCGGGTTGTGGAGCCGCGACGACCTGGCCACCGGCTGGCAGATCGACCAGGTTTTCGAACCGGCGATGCCGGCGGACCGGCGCGAGGAACTGTACGCCGGCTGGTGCGACGCCGTGAGGACCGTGACCGGGCGGAGTCCGGGTCCCGGAACGGTGTGAACGGCGTGCACCCGCCGTTCGGCCCCGGCCCGTTCCGGCTGGTCCATGATCCGAAACCGCGTTCCGGGCCGGACGACATGGAGTTCATCGCCGGGCGGCTCGGCGGGCTTCCTTCCGCCCCGGGCGGGGAGCTGAACTTCTCCCGCCCGCGTCCGACGGCGGCCTTCAGCCGGCGGGACTCCCTCCGCCCCGGCTACCCGGCAGCCAGGGACCTCCTGGCGGCGCGCGGGTATGAACCGATCATCAGGCCGGTCGGGGGACACCTGGCGCTGTATGGTTCCGGCGACCTGGTGGTCCACCTGTGGGCGCCGCACGCGGACCCGCGCTCTTCGATCAAGGAACGCTTCGACTCCTTCGGCCGGAACACCGCCGCGGCGCTCCGCGGCCTTGGCGCGGACGCGCGCGTCGGCGCGGTACCGGGTGAATACTGCACCGGCGAGTTCAGCGTCAACGATGCCGGGCGCGCCAAACTGGCCGGGACCGGGCAGCGCCTCACCAGGCACGGCTACCTGTTCAGCGCTGTTGTCATGGTCGAGGAGGCCGGCCCCGCGCGGGCAGCCCTTGAAGAGGCGTACGCCCTGCTGGACCTCGATTTCCGACCCGAATCCGTCGGCTGCGTCGCCGATGCCGTGCCGGGAACCACCGTGGACGACGTCCGCGAAGCCCTGGCCCACCGCCTGATGCCCGTCCTTCAGGCTGCGCAACCCCTTGACCCCCAACCGCCTTTTGCCCTGTCTGGAGCCACCCGTGTCCACTGACCATTCCCCCCGCCCCACTGTCCAAGCCCTCCAGGACCGCCCCCGCGCCCGTGTCCTCATCATCGGCGGCGGCATCAACGGCGTCGGCACCTTCCGCGACCTTGCCTTGCAGGGCGTCGAGGTGGCGCTCGTGGAGCGGGGCGACTTCTGCCAGGGGGCGTCCGGAGCCTCGTCCCACATGATCCACGGCGGCATCCGGTACCTCGAGAACGGTGAGTTCCGCCTCGTGCACGAGTCCGTGGTGGAGCGGAACCGGCTCCTGAACATCGCGCCGCACTACGTGAAGCCGCTGCAGACCACCATCCCGGTGTTCTCGACGTTCTCCGGACTGCTGAACGCTCCGCTGCGCTTCATCACGCACCGCTCCGGCAAACCGCGGGAACGCGGGGCTCTCCTAATAAAGGTGGGCCTGAGCCTCTACGACGCGTTCTCGCGCCGTGGCGGCACCGTGCCGCGCCACCGGTTCGTGGGCCGTAAGCGTTCCCTGGCGGAGCTGCCCGCCCTGCGGTCCGACGTTAAATACACGGCCACCTATTTCGACGCCTCGGTACATGATCCGGAGCGGCTGACGCTGGACGCCCTCCGGGACGGCCTGGAGGCGGGGCCGCACGCCCGCGCCGCCAACTACCTTTCCTTCGTCGGAACGCACGACGGCGGCGCGCGGCTGCGTGATGAGCTCACCGGTGAGGAATTCACCTTCGCCGCGGACGTCGTCGTCAACCTGACCGGCGCGTGGGTGGACGCAACGAACGGCGCCCTGGGGTCGCCGTCGCGCTTTATGGGCGGGACCAAAGGCTCGCACATTGTCCTGGACCACCCGGGCCTGCTGGCCGCCACGGACGGCCGCGAGATCTTCTTCGAGCATAGCGACGGCCGGATTGTGCTGATCTACCCCATGGGCGACCGCTTGCTGGTAGGCACCACCGACATCGACGCGGGGGAGGATCTGGAGCCGGTCTGCACGGATGCTGAGATCCAGTACTTCTTTGACCTGATCCAGCATGTTTTTCCCGCTGTGACGGTTTCGCGCGAGGACATTGTCTATAGGTTCTCCGGGGTCCGGCCCCTGCCGCGGCATGACGATACCGCCCCGGGCTTTGTTTCCCGCGACTACCGCATCGAACGCTCGTTCCTGCCGGGAACTGACCGGCCTGTGTTGAGCATCGTCGGCGGCAAGTGGACCACCTTCCGGGCATTGTCCGAGCAGGTGGCCGACGAGGTCCTGGGCCTGCTCGGGCGGGTCCGCTCGGTGGACACCCGGAACCTGCCCATCGGCGGCGGACGGGCCTACCCGCAGGATGGTTCCGCCGTCGAGGCCTGGGTCGCTGCCCGCACCGGCCCCGGGGTCAGTGCGGACCGCGCCCGGACGCTCCTGGGCCGCTACGGCACCCGGGCCGACGAAGTGCTGGCGTTCCTGGCAGAGGGGGACGACGCGCCCTTGCGGAGCACCGCTGAGCTGAGCACCCGCGAGCTGGCCTGGATGGCGGCGCACGAACAGGTGGCCCACGTGGCCGACGTCCTGATCCGCCGGACGAGCCTGGCCTTCCGTGGCCTGGTCACCGCGGAGCTCGCCTACGAGGTGGCTTCGCAGTTGGCGCCGTACCTCGGCTGGGACACCGGCAAGGCAAGGCAGGAGGCGGAGGCGGCGCTGACCCTGCTCGCCGAACGCCACGGCGTGGGCGCTGCGGCCGCGGGGGTGCTGTCATGACATTGGCACCTGAGGGCCGGAAGATGCTGCGGGTTGAGCAGCGTAACGCGGCTGTCCCGGTGGAGCGGAAGCCGGAGTGGATCAAGGCGAAGGTCCAGATGGGGCCGGAGTTCGTCGGGCTCAAGAACCTGGTCAAGAAAGAGGGCCTGCACACGGTGTGTGAGGAGGCCGGCTGCCCGAACATTTTCGAGTGCTGGGAAGACCGGGAAGCGACGTTCCTGATCGGCGGGTCCGAGTGCACGCGGCGGTGTGATTTCTGCCAGATCGATACCGGCAAGCCGTCCCCGGTGGACATGTTCGAACCCACCAAGGTGGCCCGGTCGGTGCAGTCGATGAACCTGCGCTACGCCACCGTGACCGGGGTGGCCCGGGATGACCTCGCCGATGAGGGTGTGTGGCTGTACGCCGAAACGGTCCGGAAGATCCATGAGCTGAACCCCGGTACCGGGGTGGAGCTGCTGATCCCGGACTTCTCCGGGAAACCGGAACACATCGCGGCGATCTGCGACTCCGCCCCGGAGGTGTTCGCGCACAACGTCGAGACCGTGCCCAGGATCTTCAAGCGGATCCGGCCCGCGTTCCGGTACGAACGGTCCCTGGATGTCATCACCCAGGGCCGGAACCTGGGCATGGTCACCAAGTCCAACCTGATCCTGGGCATGGGCGAAACCCGCGAGGAAATCAGCGAGGCCCTGCGGGACCTGCACGCGGCCGGGTGTGACCTGATCACCATCACCCAGTACCTGCGCCCGTCCGAGCGGCACCTGCCCGTGGACCGGTGGGTCAAGCCCCAGGAATTCCTGGACCTGCAGCACGAAGCCGAGGAGATCGGTTTCCTCGGCGTCATGTCCGGGCCCCTGGTCCGGTCCTCCTACCGGGCCGGACGGCTCTGGGCCACCGCCATGCGCAAAAAGGGACGCGAAATCCCCGAACACCTCGCCCACATCGCCGAAGGCATCCAGGACTCCGGCACCACCCGCCAGGAAGCCGCCAGCCTCCTCGCCCGCTAGAACCCTTGGCGCGACTATCCTGAGCACAGCAAACAGAAAGGCCCCATCCTTGGCTAACTCCTCTCTCCGGGTAGCGATCGTCAGCGCCCAGTGGCACGCAGATATCGTCGACTGCGCCGTCGAAAGCTTCCGTGACCGGCTCAACGAGCTGGGCACAACCGATGTTGACGCCTACCAGGTCCCCGGTGCCTTCGAGATCCCCCTCATGGTCCGAAGGCTCGCAGCATCCGGCAAGTACGACGGCATTGCCACCTCCGCTTTGGTTGTCGACGGCGGGATCTACCGCCACGAGTTCGTCTCGCAGACCGTGGTGGAGGCACTGATGCAGGTGCAGCTGGAGACGGACGTACCCGTCTTTTCGGGTGTCCTGACTCCGCACCATTTCCATGAGCACGAAGAGCACCGGAAGCAGTTTTCCAACCACTTCGTGACGAAGGGGCGTGAGCTGGCCGATGCCCTCGCCTCGACGCTGACGGCGCTGAAGTCCCTGTAAACCCACGCAAGCAGGAAAGGACGACGGCGGTGCTCCCGCCGTCGCCCTCCAAGCGGTTGAAGCCGCTTACTTGAAACCGGACCGGCGCTACGCCGGAAGCTCCAGTTCCCAGTCCTTGACGTCCGCCACCGGGGCGAAGATGCCCGGGTTCAGTTCATCGAAGGGCAGGCCGTTTCGCACGCGGTGTGGCCAGTTCCGGTTGGCCAGCGCCGCCTTGCCCAGGGCGACGACGTCGGCCGTTCCGTCGCGGAGCAGGGCTGCGGCGGCTTCAGGGTCGTCCAGATTGCCGTTGGCGATAACGGGGACGCCTGCGTACTGCTTGGCGAGGGCGGCCAGGGAAGGACCGCTGTCCCCAAAGGCGGGTGCGGAGGCGCGGTATTCGGTGGTGTGAATGAAGTCGATCCCGGTAGCGCCCAAGGTGGAGAAGATCACCTTGGCTTCCTCGATGCCGCCGCTCCAGCGGTGGTCGTTGTCGCTGACCTTGGCCTGCGAGATCCGGATGCCCACCGTCATATCCGGGCCCACGGCTTCACGGACAGCCCGGCTGATCTCCGCGGCGAACCGCACCCGGTTCTCGGTCGAACCGCCGTACTCGTCGGTGCGTTGGTTAAGGTAGTGGGTGAGGAACTGGTCGATCAGGTAGCCGTTGGCGCCGTGGATCTCGACGCCGTCGAACCCTGCTTCCTTGGCATGCAGCGCGGCCCGGACGAAGCCTTCCCGGACCTTATCCATCTGTTCCCGCGTGATTTCCGCCGGCACGGGGTAGGGGCCTTCGCCGCGGTAGAAGGCGAGCTGCTCGCCCTTGGGCGCCACAGCGGAGGGGCCCACCGAGGAGTCGACGAAGCGGTTGCCCTGGGCCTGGGCGCCGGCGTGCATCAGCTGGGCGAAGATCCGGGCGCCGGCGGCGTGGACCCGGTCCACCACCTTGGTCCAGGATTGCGCCTGTTCCTCGGTGGCGATGCCCGGCTGGAAGAGGTAGCCCTGGCTGTAGGCAGTGTCCGGGTAGATGCCCTCGGTGACCAGCAGGCTGAAGCCGCCGCGGGCGTAGGCCTCGTAATAGGCGGCCATTTTCTCCGTGGCGTGTCCGTCTTCGGTGGCACTGACCCGGGTCATCGGGGAAAGTGCGACGCGGTTCTCGAGTTCGGTGGAACCGAGTCGGAGGGGGGCCCAAAGCGGGGTGAAATCAGGCACTGGCGTTCTCCTTCGTTGGTTGGGGAGCGGGTGGCGCCGCCGCAAAGCGGCCACCGAAGGGGGATAACGCGGCGGTACAGGAGAATATTTCGTCCAAGCAGGAACGCGGCGAAGGGACCCTTTCCCGTGGGGGAGAGGGTCCCTTCGTGTCGTGGTTGCGGCAACGGGTGCCGTCCGGCGGTTAACGGTTGGAGCACGCTCCGGCCTTGAAGCCGGGCTGCGGGCTGCCGTGCTGGCCCGGGATGCACTGCTTGCTGCCTGGACCGGGCGGCTCCGCGAGGGCCGGCGAGGCGATGGCGACGCCGCCAAGGGACAGAACTGCGGCCAGGGTGATCATCGAGAGCTTACGCATCGTGTTCTCCTTCTGCTCGTTACTCCTGTTTGACGGGAAAGCTTATAAATGTTCCCCCGTGTTAATTCACGATAATAATCAGCATACTTATGGTCAATGCCTTTGACCGAAGCAGTCATATAACCGGCTTTGGATACTTTGGTGGCCCGTTGGCTCAAGACTGGATCAAGAACGGCTCAGTTTCGGTCAAGGTTCTGGCTCCGGACGCCTCAAGCCGCGGCGAAGAGAATAAGCTCAGCGGCATCGCGATTCTGCGAGTACGACTTGGCAACGTGATGTGCCGTTTATGGGGATGAATGTCGAACTACCGGGCCCTTCGTGGCCTTTCCGCGCTGGTCGCCGCTTTTTCCATGGCCTTCCTGGCCGCAGGCTGCGGGGCGCCGGCCACCGTTGAGAAACTGGACGGCCCGACGGCGGGGAGCACGGCTGCGGCCGCGACCGCCGAGGCGAGGGCAACAACATCCGGTGAGGCGACGCCGTCGTCCGTCCCGACACCACAGGGGACCGCCACGCCGGTGGACCGCCCGACGACGGGTGCCCAGGCGCCGTCGCGGCAGCCCGCCTACGCCAAGAAGGCGCTGGACCTGCTGGCGACGCTGCCCGTCAAGGGCCGCGCCCCGAAGACGGGATACGACCGCGCGCAGTTCGGCCAGGCCTGGGCGGACGTGGACCGGAACGGCTGCGATACGCGCAATGACATGCTCAAGCGCGACCTGACCGCCATCCGGTACGCGAACAGCGTGCCCTGCAAGGTGAAGTCGGGCGTTCTGGCGGACCCGTACACCGGGACCAGCATCAGCTTCCTCCGCGGCGCTGACACCAGCAGCAAGGTGCAGATCGACCACGTGGTGGCCCTCAGCGACGCGTGGCAGAAGGGCGCGCAGCAGCTCACCCTGCAGCAGCGGACGGCGTTCGCCAACGACCCGCTGAACCTCCAGGCTACGGACGGGCCCACCAACCAGCGAAAGGGCGACGGCGACGCGGCCACCTGGCTGCCCCCGAACAAGGGGTTCCGGTGCGAGTACGTTGCACGCCAGATTTCGGTGAAGGCCACCTATTCGCTGTGGGTCACGCAGGCTGAGCATGACGCGATGGCGCGGATCCTGGGCAGCTGCGCGGGGCAGCTGGCGCCGGCCAAGGCCAAGCCGCCGGCCGCTGTGGCGCCGTCGCCTGCTGCTCCCGTTGCTCCGGCACCTGCCGCACCCGTTGCCCCGGCGCCGGTTGCTCCCGCTCCCGTCGCTCCCGTCGCGCCGGTCGCCCCGGCGCCTGCTCCCGTGGCCGTGTACTACCCGAACTGTTCGGCGGTCCGCGCCGCCGGCGCCGCGCCGCTGTATGCCGGGATGGCCGGTTACCGGGCCGGGCTGGACCGCGACCGCGACGGCGTTGCCTGCGAGTAGGGGCTTCCGCGCTGCTGAACATCTTTGCATCACCATCACTCGCATTTCCTAGGGGGACAAAATGAGAAAAAATCCGTATCCAGCCGTCCAGGCGCCGCGTTCGTGGAAGCCGACGGTGCTCTTCTGGATCATTGCCGCGCTGTTGCTGCTCGTGATGATCCCCTTCGCCATCGCCGGCGGGTTTGGCATGGTTCTCTTCATTCTTGGGCTGATCGCCCTGCTGACGGGGCTGTATGCGTGGGTGTTCAAGCGGCGGTCCTGGGTTGGATTGCCTCACCGGAAGTCTGGCGGAGTAGTCGCCGTGGCCGGGTTCCTCGCCCTGATCGTCGGGACCGGGGTGGTGGGTGCCACCGCCGCTCCGGGTGGTGACGCGGCGAAGAAGGCCAGCCTCCTGGAATCTGCAACGCCTACTCCTACCCCCACCCCGACGGAGACAAGCCCCGCGCTTGATCCCTGCGCCACCGAAGGGGCCACGCGGGAGTACGACGGCGTGACTTTCGTCTGTGCCTTGGGTGAGGAGGACGAGGGGTTCATGTGGTTGAGCCAGGAAGACGCTGACAGGTACGCGGCTGAGCGGGCAGCCGCAGCGAAGGCCGCGGCAGACAAGCTTGCAGCCGAAAAGGCGGCTGCTGCAAAGGCCGCCGCGGAGAAGGCCGCAGCCGAAAAGGCCGCCGCGGAAAAAGCCGCTGCGGCGAGGGCAGCTGCTGAAAAGGCTGCCGCTGACCAGGTGGCCCGCGAGGAAGCTGCGCGTCTGGCCGCCGAACAGGCGGCACCCCCGGCACCGCCGGCAGTCCCCGTGGCACCGGCTCCGGCCGCCGTCTATTACCCGAACTGCGCGGCGGCGAGGGCAGCGGGAGCTGCGCCGGTGTACCAGGGCACTCCAGGCTATGGGACCCACCTGGACAGGGACCGCGACGGGATCGGTTGCGATAAGTAGGTAATGGCCCAAAGTAATGCCCTGGGCACCTTGACGGGTGTTCAGGGCATTGTCTTTGGTTTACCGGACGGACAAACGTGCGCGCGGCTTTCAGAATTCGTGGCCTGGACGCCTGTTATTTGGTACCCCTGCGTCCGTCTCGGCTGCCCTTAGTGCAGTTGCAAAGGCTTCGACGGCGGATGCGTATTCCGCCGCCCGGGCGCTGGCCTTGGCGTGCTCAGCCGCCCGCATTGCCCTTATCATTGCAGCGGTTGCCGGCATGCGCGCGTCGGACATCGCGGGAAAGTCGAACTGCAGCTTCGAGTCGACCTCATAGGCCAACCATCGCTTCTGGATGCGGGCATGCTGTGCTGCGGCGGCATTGAATGCCTGGGCTTCGACCAATGAAAGCCCGTTAAGTGATCCCGGTTCCAGGGCCGCTGCGTGTTCGGTGGAGCGGGCAGCTTCACGTCCCCGGGCCAGCGCCTGTTGGGTGCCGAGTCCATCCGCTGTCTTGAGACGATGCTTGAGGAGCATGTTGTACTCGTACGCCTGGATTTCGTCGGCCGTCATCCGGTCCAGCTCGGCGGCGCTCCTGTGCTGCACGTCGAAAGGGCCCTTTTTGCTGGCGATGCTGCTGTTTGGGACGGGGAAGACGAACCTGCCTCCCATGACTCCGCCCAGCACAACAGACCAGAAGATCCAGTCCGGTGAGTCTGCCGAGGTCAGCGAACTGCCAACGAAAACAGCGGCGGAGGTTGTAATGGCCTGCCCCTTGGTGAAGAAGATCCGGGTTTTTCCCAGCCGCATCACCTTGCGGGGCTTGGCGAGCTGCCGGCTGTGAAAGGAACGTGCCTCTTCGATCCAGTCTTGTGCCAGGGCTGCCAATCGTGGCCTATCTGTCATGATCAAGACGATACCGCCCGGCCCCGACACAGACGGTGACGTCGTTCAGCGGAGCGCCCGGCGAAATGCGGCGGCGGCCGTCCCCGAGTGTGCGGGCCATCCCTTCCGGCTCCGGCCTTCCCCGGCGGTGCAGCCACGAAGCGCCAGCGAATCCCGCATACCGCTTGCAGCGCCTCTTGACGCCGGCCGGCGGGCTGAGGAACATCTGAGCCATGGTGCGCTTTATCGTCGCGGCCTGCACCGCCGTCGTCCTGATGTTTGGCACTGGCTGCTCCCCGGCAACGACGCCTGTACCATCGGCTTCCTCCCCGATGGACCGGCTGCGTACTGGCTTGGAGGAGTTCAGCCAAGACAGGCTGGCAGCCGGAGCCTCTGCGGTCCTCATCCAGTTGAGGATCAACGGGGAGGCCTGGTCCGGTGCCGCGGGAGTCCGCGACCTCGATACGAAGGTGCCAGCGGAGCCAGCCGACTCCTTCCACATCGCCAGCCTGACCAAGTCCATGGTGGCCGTCTCCGTCATGAAACTGGTCGGTCAGGGCAAGATCAGGCTGGATGGCGAGGTGAGCGAGTACTTGCCGGAGCTCAAGAAACGCCTGCAGCCGCCGGAACCGGTCACCGTCCGGATGCTTCTCGAGCACACCTCCGGGATGCCGAGCTTCGAGGAAGTGCTGATCAGATCTGGCCCCCTGAAGCAGGTCCTGACCACACCCCTGACGGCTGAGCGGCGAATGGAGCTGGCCGGTACCCTTCCGTGGAATACGGACGATATTGGCGTCTTCAGATATTCGAGCTCTAACTATGTGGTGCTCGGCCTGCTCATTGAGCAGGTCACCGGACGCAGCCTAAGCGATGTGCTGCAGGCGGACATCGCAGAACCCCTCGGTCTTAGGGGGACCCGGCTGACGGGGACGGGCCCCGCCCCACCGGACATGATCCACGGGTACGTCGTGATCGACGGCGAACGCGTCGACGCCGCCCTTGCCGGCGTCCAGGACGGGTCGGCTTCCGGTGGCATGGTCTCCACTGCGCCGGACGTCAGCGAATTCTATGCTGCACTGCTGGGCGGCAGGCTCCTGGGGCCGGATCTCCTGGCGGAGATGCAGAGCCCCAACGCATCACAGTACGGCCTTGGCCTGGCCAAGTGGTGGGACAGTTGCGCGAAGGGTTACTACTACGGACATCTCGGAGGTGCTCCCGGCTATGCGTCGGCTGCCATGGTCAGCGCGGACGGGTCCCGGCAGCTGACACTCTTCGTCGCGCTCGCGGAAGAACCCCTCAGTGCTGATGCACCTCCGCCCGACTATGGGCTGGGTGAGTTCGCTCAGCAGACGCTCGACGGCGCCTGCCGCTAGGAATGCGGCTGCGGCGCATCCCTCCACGAAAGCAGACTGCAGTATTCAAGAATTCTCTTGACAATGGCTTGGGCGGGGTGTCTTATTCAAGAAAGCTATTGAATAGCTTTGGCGCCCCGTATGAGGGCGCCCCGCCGCACAGCACAAAAAGGTCGTTGAGCCAGATGGCAAACGGGACGGAAGCGCAAATTAACGGAATCAGCGTCGCGGGGTGGGAAGCTTTCCGCGATGAGGTCCGGCACGACGCCTCGGCGGCCGACAGGCATCCGTCCGTCACCGCGCACTGGCTTGGCGGATCGCGGTCGCGGGTGGAGCTCGAAGACAAGAGCATCCACATTGGCGGCCGCGGGGAATTCAATGCCATGCAGACACTTCTTGCAGCGCTCGCCGCGTGCGACGTGGATCTCATCGCCCTTCACGCGGCCTTGCTTGGGGTCGAGGTGAAGGACCTGCGCGTCGAAGCCACCGGCCACTTCAATGTCCAGGCGTATCTGGGCCTTGATGCGCCGGGTTCCGGTTACACCGGTATTTCCTACAAAGTCATGCTTGACGCCCCGGATGCCAGCGAAGAGCAGATCCGGTTACTGCGCGAGCGGATTGAGCGCTCCTCTCCGGTGGGCGACTCCCTTGGCCGGTCCATCCCGCTGACGATCGAGTTCAACGCGTCCTGACTGGTGGCCAACGCCGCCAGTTCTCCGGCTGCCAAGGATTGCGTCAAACTGGAGACTGCACCCCCGAATGAAAGCAGCCTCCATGATCACCCTCCAGCAGGACGCCGACGGCTTCATCCGGATGGGCCGGCACTACCCGGCCAGTCTCCGGATCCGGATCGCCTTCGCTGACGGCAGCACCGGAGAGTTTTCGGGCCGGACCCTGAACAACGTCTACGATGCTGCCCTCGCGGAATTCCGCAACCGGAACGGGCTGGATGCGCGGGGGTACAACCGGACGCCTGCGGGCCGGACCAACTCCGGGAACAGACTCGACTTCGTTCCCGTGCATCCTGGAATGGGCGGGTAGGGGAGCGCGGGTGGCTGAGGACGGAGCAACCGCCGGCCTCTTTGACCGCGCCGTGGTGATCTTCAACCCGGGCCGGACGGGGATGGGCGCGTGGATCGAGACCCTGCAGCGGGAGCTGGCTGCAGCGAGGCTGCCTGTTGACCTGTTGCCTACGGACCATGCCGGGCATGCCCGCGCGCTGGCGCGGGCCGAGGCAGGCCGGGGTGCGCCGCTGATTCTCTCAGTCAGCGGCGACGGCGGGTACAACGAGGTGGTCAACGGCGTCATGGACGTTCCCGGCAGCCAGGCGGTTTGCACCGTTATTCCTGCAGGCAACGCGAACGACCACTTCCGGAGCCTCCCCGCCAGGTCGCTCAGTGAAGCACTGAGGGCCACGACGGTTCGGCACATCGACCTGCTGCGGGTGGTGTTCCGTTCCGGAGACCGGGAGCAGATCCAGTACGCCCACTCCTACGTGGGTTTCGGGCTCACACCCCTGATGGCCATCGGCATCGAGCAGGGCGGCAAGGGAAAAGTGCTCGAACTCGTCTCCGTTGCCCGCACGCTCCGCCGCCTGAAACCGTTCGAGCTCGTGCGGGACGACGGCGCTACCGCGAAGTTCGACAGCCTGATCCTGGCCAACATCTCGCGCATGGCGAAGTACGGAAAGGTCAGCGAGTCGCACTACCCGGACGATGGATTGTTCGAAGTGGTGACGCTGCCCCATGCAGGACTGATGAAGATGTCACTGATGACGCTCCGCGCCGTCACCCTGGGACTCGGACATCAGCCGGGCGTCGCGAGCTATGCCTTCTCCACGCGGAACGCTGTTCCATGCCAGATTGACGGCGAGGTGGTCCATATCCAGGCGGGAACCCACGTCCGCGTGGAGAGTGCCAGGGGTGCCCTCGCCACCCTCTGACCTTTCGTTAAAGGACCGCTTGACCGGCGGCCTGCGGTTCTGCGTGGGGCACAGCAGAATCGGGGCCGCCCAATGACGGACGCCGGCCTGACCGGTAGGCCAAGTCGATGACAGATTCGAGTTCCTCAAACACCGTATGGTTTCCGGGGAGGACCACGTGGGCCAGGAATTCCGATTCCAGGGTGGCAACGCCCGCCGCCACGGCACCGAGCTTGGCGTCTATGGCCAGGGCCAGAGCATGCCAGGATTTGCGGTTGGCCCGTTCCAGGATTTTCGCGTTCGCTTCGCGGAGCCGGCTATCCGCGATGTCCCCTCGGATCGCCAGGGCTCCCTCAGACTGCAGTATGGGCATGACGATCCGGAATTGCCGGGCGTCAGCCCTGAAACCGATGGCACTCCGGTTCCCCCGCTGCGTAAACACAACGTCCGTTGCGCCATAGCTCGCCAGCGCCTGCCCGATGTGTTTCCGGGAAGCCTCGCTGCTGCAGGAATCGCCGCGGGTATAAGGACCTGTCATCTCCCCACTATGCGCCTCCCGGACCCTCTTTCCTAACGATGCCCAGTGACGCCGCGGTAACTGACCTGATTCGCAATATTGTGTCAGTCGGTCCCTTTCGATAAGCCAGGAAAGGACCCGCCCTCCCGCTGGAATGCGCGCACCGCCTCGCTCACGGTCGGGTAGAAGTGTTCGGGGGTGAAGCGGGACCCCATTCCGTACCGCAGCAGCCTGTCCTTGACTGGCCCTTTCATCTCCGCGAACACCAGGTCCACGCCGTGCCGTTCCAGCCACTCGTCCAGCTGGATGAGCTCATCCAGCGCGGTGGTGTCGATGCCGGTCACGGGTTCCGCCGCCAGTACCACGCGTTCGATGCCCGGCGGGGCCTCGTCCAGCTGGTCCCGCACGAAGGAACCCAGGAGGGCCCCGTTGCCGAAGAACAGCGGTGCGTCGAAGCGCAGGATCAGCAGGCCGGGGACGCGCTCACCTTCCGGATGGCGGCTCACGTCGTGGTAGCCGGGGACTCCGGGCACGTCCACCAGTTCGGCGCGGTAAGGGTCCCAGGCCCGCCGCAGGAAGTCCAGGATGGCCAGGCCGACGGCCACCACGATGCCCGGCAGGACGCCCAGGACGATGACGCCCAGGAACGCGGCGAGCATCACCAGAGATTCGCTGCGGCTCATCCCGAGAAGCCGGCGCACCCCCGCGGGGTCGGCTATTCCTGCGGCTGCGGCGATCACGATGGCGGCCAGGGTGGCGGACGGGAGGAACTCGGTGGCGCCGGGCGCCGCGAGCATGAAGCCGAGGACCAGGAGGGCGCCCACCACGCCCGTGAGCTGGGACTTCGACCCGGATTCGACCGCAACGGGTGTGCGGGAGGTGCTGGCCGAGATGGGGAAGCCGCCGAACAGGCCGCTGGCTGCGTTGGCAGCTCCCAGCGCGGCCATTTCGTGGTTGCCGGAGACCTTGCCGTTCCGGGCCGCGGCCAGGGACTGGGACAGCGTGCCGGTGTCCACGAAGACGATCAGGGCGATGCCCGCGGCAGCGGGCAGCAGGGTCACGACGTCGGCCCAGCCGATGCCGCCGAGGGCAGGCGCCGGGAGCCCCTGGGGAAGCGCTCCGGTGACCTTGACGTCGTCGTGCAGTCCCAGCGCGGCCACGGCGATAGAGGAGACGACGACGGCAATCAGCACCCCGGGGACCTTCCACTTCAGCCACCTCGGAACCAGGATGAGCACCAGCGAGGCCAGTCCCAGCAGCACTGCCACCAGGTTGGTTTCGCCAGCGAGCATTTTCGGCAGGGCGGCGAAGAGCTTGTCCCAGGGCGTCTCGCCGTCGACGGGGATCCCCAGCAGCGTGGGGATCTGGGACGCCACCACCAGCAGGGCGATGCCGTTGAGGTAGCCCAGCCGGATGGGTTTGGACAGCAGGCCCGTGACGATGCCCAGCCGCAGCGCCGCTCCGGCCAGCATGATGGCGCCGATGAGGATGGCCAGCAGTCCCGCCAGAGCCACGGCCCGCTGTTCATTGGCGGCGGCCAGGGGAAGCAGCGCGGCCACGATCATCGGGGCGAGCGCCGAATCCGGCCCCAGCACCAGCACCCGTGACGGTCCGACGATGGCGTAGACGATCAGGGGGACGACGGTGGCGTAGAGGCCGGTGACGGGAGGCAGCCCGGCGGCCTGGGCGTAGGCCATGCCTGCGGGGACCAGGACCGCGAAGAGCGCGGCGCCGGCCACCAGGTCGTGCCGCAGCCACCCCATCTTGTAGCCGCGCAGGGTCGGCGGGATCCACCGGGATCGTGGTGTTCCGGAGCCGCTCATGCTCCGATCATGGACCATCCCGGCCCGCGCCCGCCATCCGGGTGCGCCGGGCGGAAAACCATGCAGTGGAATCCGGGCGAAGCGCCTCAGGAGTTCAGTTCAGCTGCTGCGAATGACACGGCGAAGCGGGCACACCAGATGCTGACCGAGCTGTAGTCACCCAGTACAGCCCCGGCAGGGATCGGGTAATTCTGATTGCCTTTGTTGGCTTTCAGTGCGCCCAGGTCGAGGTAGGCGCCGTCATCAAAGACGTACCAGCCGGCGGTTCCCTCGATGACGGGGGCATCGGTGAGCCATACCCGGAGATCCGGGCCGTCGGACGTGTCTAGGCCCTCAAACCGGAGAATCCGGCTCCCGTCGGGGAGCTCCAGGATCTTCGCAGTGCCCGAGCTGGCGTGTTCGTGGCTGATAAGCCGCCCTGTTGCCAGCTCACGGGGAACCGCGGCGGCGGTGGGGGCAGCGGTGGCCGTGGCATTCGCTGCCGAAGGCGCCGGCGACGTGACCGCGGGGGTGGTGACGGCAGGGACATCCTCGACCACCGTTGAACTGGTGAAGATGCGCCAAGGCTGGAACAGGTAAAGCCCCACGGCGACCGCGATGACAGCCGCAAGGGCTGCAACCGGGATGAGTATGCGCCGCCTCATACAACATCAACGTCCGGTCGGCGGGCATGGTTCCGGATCGGCTTCGGGGACGGCACGCGCAGCGCGTGCCGTCCCCGAAGGTGGAGGATTCCGGTGGTGTCAGGCTGCCGGATCGTGGTCCGTTTCCAGAATTTTCGCCAGCTGGTCCAGGGCCTCGTCCGCTCCCGGCCCTTCAGCGCGCAGGAGCACGACGTCGCCGTGGGACGCCCCCAGGCTCATGAGCGAGAGGATGCTTCCCGCGTCCAGCGCCTCACCGGGGCCGGCGTCCGCAGCGGAGATGGTGACGTCCAGCTCGAGGTCGCTGACAGCCTCGGCGAAAATGGATGCTGGGCGGGCATGGAGGCCCACTCGACTGGCAATTGTTGCGGTTCTTTCGGGCATTTCATTCCTTGGTTATGTGCCGTGGCCGGTTGTCGGCTTGGAGGGGAGGGCTGGGCCAACCCCTTATGCAGCCGGGCTGTCCTGCTTGGTCTTTTCTTTTGCGCTTTCCTGGGCTGCGCTAAGCCACGCATCACGCTTGGCGCCCGGAACCCATCCCGCGTCGACCACCCGACGCTGGAAAATGATGGCGCCGGTTACGAGGGCCATGGCAATGAGGACGGTCAGGATGGCGCCGAGGGCTGGGCCGCCGGTGAGGCTGACGCCGATGAGGGTGCCGAACCAGCCGAAGTCGGCATCACCGAAGGTGCTGTTGGCGAGTCCGAACTGGCCCAGGACGAGCAGCAGGACTGCCGGCAGGATGGTGATGATGATGCCGTTGACGAAGCCGCCAAGCATGGCGCCCCTGCGGCCGCCGGTTGCGTTCCCATAGACGCCGGCGCCTCCGCCGGTGAAGAAGTGCGGGACCATTCCCGGCAGGATCAGTGCCAGGCCGAAGGCGGGGTTCAGCCAGAGCGCCAGGATACCCAGCGCGATCAGCCCTCCGGTAAAGGAGCTCAGGAAGCCGATGAGCACTGCGTTTGCGCCGAACGGGAAGACAATGGGGATGTCCAGGGCGGCCTTGGCGCCGGGAACAACCTTGGCTGCGATGCCCTGGAAGGCAGGAACGAGCTCGCCCAGCACCGTGCGGACGCCGTAGAGGATCACGGCCACGCCGACGCCGAACATCAGCGCTTGTTTGAAGCCGGCCATGATGAAGGCTCCGGCGTCGGGGACCTCAAAGATGGCCAGCGCGTCAGCGAGCGGCAGGGCAATGAGTCCCCAGATCGCAAAGACCATGTAGATCAGGATCATGGACAGCGACGTGGCAACCATGGAATCACGCAGGAATTTCAGGCCCTGGGGAAAGTGGATGTCTTCGGCGGACTTGCTGCGCTTGCCGGCGACCTGTCCGACGGCCCCGGCGGCAATGTAGCCGAGAGAACCGAAGTGGCCGATTGCGATGGTGTCGTTACCGGTAATCTTCTTTGTCCACGGGTGCAGGAACGCCGGCATGACCACCATGATGACACCCAGGAGGACAGCACCCAGGAGCACCACCAGCCAGTCGAGGCCCTCGCCCAGGCCGACAGACAGAATGACGGTGAGCATCGTAGCCATGAACACCATGTGGTGGCCGGTCAAGAAGACATACTTCAGCGGTGTGAAGCGCGCCAGTACCAGCATGATGAGGAAACCCAGGGTCAGCACGTAGGCACTCTGGGCGCCGAACTGTTCCTGGGCCATCGCAGTGATGACCTCGTTGGTCGGAATGACGCCCTGGGCTCCGGTGACGGTGAGGATGAGCTGGCCCAGCGGATCCAGAGATCCGACAACCACGCCGGCGCCCACGCCAAGGATGAAGAAGCCCAAGGTGGCCTTTAGTGCACCTCCAATGACCTGGCCCGAGTTGCGCCGCAGCGCTATCAGCCCTGCTGCGGTGATGATGCCGATCAGGTACGCGGGCACATTGAGAATCTGCTGCCCTATGAAATTCAGTACTACTACGAGCCAGTCCATGCCGGTCCTTTACTGCGGAAATGTTGGTTGGGGAGGTAATGCAGGAGTGAGGGGGAACGCCGGCCCGGTCTATTGAACGGCGGCAGACAGTTTCTTGTGGATTTCGTCGAGGTCAAAGAAGTTGTCGATGACAATGACCTCTGCCGGGACATCGCCAATTTCAGGTGCGAGTTCCTGGGACGTGAGTACGACATCGGCCGTTTGTGCGGCGCCGCGGGCCACGCCTATGTCGGCGGCCTCGATGTCGGCGTCGATGCCAAGGTCCTGGAGGACCTTTTCGGCGTTCATTTTCAGGAGCACGGATGTCCCAATGCCCATTCCACATACAGCGACGATCTTCATGGTTCGTTGCCTTTCGATTCCGAGGTGATGTTGGAGTTATTTATTTCGGGGAGGCGGCGCTGGCCAGTAGGGAGCGGACTTCTTCCGGGCTCGCCGCCGCGTCAAGGCCGTCGCGGGTGGCCGGATCCGAAAGGATCCCGGCGACTGCCCGGAGGACTTCGATGTGGGCCGTGTGGTCGAGGGCTGCGAGGCCAATGACCAGCGACACAGGGTCGTTGGATTTGTGACCGAACTCGACGGGGGAGGCAAGGCTGACCCAGCTGAGCCCTCCCTTTTTGACGGATTCAGAGGGCCGGGCGTGGGCGAGGGCGACGCCCGGCGCAATGACGATGTAGGGGCCGTGCTCTTCGACGGCAGCGATCATCTGGTCGGTGTAGTCCTCTGTTGTGACACCGCCTGCCACCAGGCCGTCGCCTGCGCGACGGATAGCTTCCCGCCAGTCGGAAGCGGCCACATTGGTGGTGATGGATGAGAGTTCTTCAGCGAGGTTCAAAGCCACGGGTGGGGATCCTTCAGTCAACGGATCACATCACGACGATGTGAGTCAGATCACCGTAGCAAGAATCAGGGGCTTAAGTCTACAAGTAGACCAAAGTATGTTGCGGCGAGGGTTGATTAGGGGGCCGCCATGACGAGGGACGTCGCGCCGCTGTGGGTGAGCCGGCTGATCCTCGCCGGAGCGAAGAGTGCGTCCTGGGCCAGCAGTGATGCCCCGGTCAGGCCTGCCACTGCCCCAAGTCCGGATCTTTCGACGACGAGATCCCGGGTGGCGAATTCCCGTGCCCCTGCGTAGATCGCGTCCCGGATGGGCCGGAGGAAGGCGTCGCCGGCCGCCGCAAGGCTGCCGCCGACAATCACGGCTTCGGGGTTGATTAGGCCGACGATGTCGGCCAGTGTCTGGCCGAGGATTGTCCCTGTTTCCTCGAGGAGGCTTAGGGTGCGGTGGTCGCCGCTGTCGGCAAGCTCGACAATGTCGGCCCCTGTCCGGACCTTGTAACCGCGCGCCACCAGTTCGGCGCGCACTACCGCTCCGCTGGCTACAGTTTCGAGCCGCTGCAGCCGCCCGCCGCCCATCCGCGGGCGGCTGAGGTCGCCCGCTCCGCCGCGCGCCCCCCGGTACACGGCGCCGTCAAGTACGAACCCCAGGCCTATGCCGATGCCGGCTTTGACGCCGACGATGTCCTGGTACTTGACCCTTCCCCGCCGGGCCTCTGCCAGTGTCATGACGTTGACGTCCCGGTCCACAGCAAGAACCGCGTGCCCATACCTGCTGGCAAAGTAATCGCGGGCAGCAACGCCGTCCCACTGGGGATCGACCTGCGGCGATGCCAGGCGCCCCGTGGTGACGTCAACGGGACCGGGGACGCCGACGCCGATCCCCACAACGTCGGCCCTGGTCTTGCCGAGCCGGTCCAGCATGTGGTCGAAGACCTGCCCGGCCCACTCAAAGATTTCGGCCGGGCCCTGGCTGGGGCCGATGTCCGCCTGGTCAACGCTGAGGACCGTGGAGACCAAGTCCGTGATGGCCACCATGCTGTGGGAGCCGCCGATGTCGAGGGCCAGCAGCACTCCGGAGTCGGGCTTTACGGCGAAGGTTTCCGGCGGACGCCCGCCGCGGGAGTCCAGTTGGCCCACGCTCATGATGATGGAGGCGTTCAGGAGTTCCTCGAGCCTGCGGGCGAGGGTGATGCGGGACCACCCCAGCCGTTCCAGGAGGTCATTCCTAGTGGTCGCCTCCCCGGACCTGATCAGGTCCAGGACCACGCCGGATCCTGTCGAAAGTGATTGCGCCATTCCAGCCTCTCGTGATCCGGCTATGCCCGGAGATCTGTCGGTCCGATTTATGGATACTAATAGGCCAAAGCCTACCGTGTCGCAGGTCTCAACCAAGAGAGGTTCGGCATGGCGAAGGCTCCGCCCAACGGACGGAGCCTTCGCCGATCAGTTACACCCCAGGCCTTTAGTCAACAGTAATGACAATCTTGCCCCGCGTGTGCCCCTCCATGTTGGACCGGAACGCGTCCGCGGCCTTTTCCAGCGGGAATGCCTGAGCCACTTCCACGCGGAGCTTGCCGCTCTCCGCCATGTCCGCCAGTTCCTGCAGGTCGGCAGCCACGGGGGTGACCCACATCCACTGCCCGCCGTGCTCTTCCACTTCACTGTCGGCGATGGACGCGTGCCGACCGCCTTCGGCCAGGACCGCCAAAGTTGATTCGAGGTTTCCGCCCACAAAATCGGCAACGACCTCCACGCCGCCGGGGCGCAGCGCGCGGACACGCTCTGCCAGCCCCTCCCCGTAGGCAACCGGTTCGGCGCCCAGGGAGCGGAGGAATTCGTGGTTCTTCTCGGAAGCGGTGGCGATGACGCTTGCGCCCATGGCCACAGCGATCTGGATTCCCAGGGAGCCTACGCCTCCGGCGCCGCCGTGGATGAGGACCGTCTCGCCGGACTTCAGGCCAAGCCGGTTCAGAACCTGGTAGGCGGTCAGGCCGGCGAGCGGCAGACCGGCCGCTTCATTCCAGTCGAGAGAGGCGGGCTTCCGGGCGAGGAGCCGTTCCGGCAGCGCGATGTATTCGGCGAAGCTTCCGCCGTGGACGTAGTCCTTGCGGCCGTAGGCGATGACTTCTTCGCCGGGCTGGAACTGCCGGGCATCGATCCCCACCGACTCCACCACCCCGGCCACATCCCAGCCGGGTATGGCGGGGAACTGCAAGTCCATGACGGCGTCGAGGCCGCCGGCCATGATCTTCCAGTCCACCGGGTTCACCGCGGCTGCCTTGACCTTGACCAGGACCATTCCGGGTCCGACCTTCGGCATCGGCTGGTCGCCGTATTCGAGAACGTCGGGGTTTCCGTATGTGCTGTAAGTAATTGCCTTCATGACTGCGACAACCACGAAGCCGCGCGCCACTATTCCAGATAGCTTTACAAAGTGGGGTATCGCACTGCCGGCTAACGCTGCCTGCCGCCTGGTCCCGTGCTGGAGCCAGGCGGCCGTTTCCTTAGCCTGCCTTGACGGCCGCTTTGTCGATGGCAGCCAGCATGCTCGTGAATGTTGCTGTCAGCATTCTGTCGATCGCGATGCCGGTCAGTGTGCCCAAGGGCCCGCCCCTGGGCACGTAACGGTAGTGGAAGGTCATGGATGTTCCGCTGCCGGCAGGCTCGAGGGTAAGCCTGGAATGCGCCTGTTTGAACGGCACCAGCGCCGATGGCTTATTCACGGTGCCGAGTTCTTGGTGCTCTTTCCAGGCGGTGACTGTTTCAACCATGCTGCCGAACGGGGACAGCCGGACCCGTCGGCGGGCTCCCAGGCCTGCCGTCCGGCCACCGATGCCTTCCGACGCCTTGATGCCGTCCCAGACTCGGGCGAGGTTCGGAAAATCGGCCAACACGGCCCAGATGGAGGCTGCGGATGCTGCCGATTGCCGCCGTACGGTGAGGTGCCGCTCCGTCATGATAATCGCTCCTGTTCGTAGGGTGGTGAGTGGGTTCGGGAGTCCGGCATGCCCCAGGTAGCGCGGCACCTTCGCCGCGTAGTCACGGTAGGAGGCCCCGAAGAGTCCCGCCAGGGTGGCTTCCTCCTCCCGGACCACGGGGTGTTCCACTAAGAGTTCCGCCGGCATGGTCACCAGGACCCAGGCTGAGCCGGCCAGTGTTCCCGCGCCCAGTTCGATAAGCCACCAGCCCACGTACATGGGGTGGCGGGAGAACGCGTAAGGGCCGTTGGTGACCAGTTCCTCCGGCCGTTCGAGCGCGAAGGGGCCCGGTGAGTTGCGCCGCCGTTCCGCCAGCGCCCAGGCGTTAAGCCCGAGGCCGGCAATCACCAGTGCGGTCCCTGACGCCCGGTGCAGGGCACGGGACCCGGGAAGCGGCATGGGGCGGAGCCGGGCAAGGAGGAGGTCCGCGGCCATGGCGGCCACGACGGGAAACGGCAGCGGAAGGTTGTCGTAGGCCGCCTTGACGCGGCCAACCAGCGAGCCGGCGGTGTGGCCGGGGCCGGGCTGGCCAGGTCCCTGGGCATGCGAGCGGAAGAACGCAGCAGCATCCTTCGCGACCCGGTTCGGGCATTCCCACAGGACCAGGTGCCCCACGCGGGGGTAGATCTTCAGCACGGAAGCATCAATCCTTCCGGCCAGGATGCTTTTCCACACGTGGGCGGGCATCCTGAGCCCGTCACGCACCCTGTCCTCGACGTACCATCGGGGGACCTCGTGCTGCAGGGGAAACCAGGTCAGCGAATCCCGGACCCAGTCCTCGTCGACGGGGTCCGCCAGCGCGTCCACTTCGTCGGCAAACTCGGTCCTTCCTTGAAGGCTTAGGGGAGAACCCGCCAGTACCAGCGCGGCCACTTTGCCAGGATGGGCGACGGCGAGTTGCTGGGCCACGTAGCCGCCGCTGGAGGAACCGACGACGAAGGCCCGCCGTACGTCAAGCGCGTCGAGGATCGCCGCGGCGTCCTCGGCCTGTTCCCGGAGGGAGTAGCCGGCCTCCGGTTTGTCCGCGTCCCCTTGGCCCCGAAGGTCGGGGGCGTAAACCCGGAAGCCGGACAGGAGGGGGATCAGCCGGTCAAAACTGCAGCGGGATTCGGCCCAGGCATGCAACAGCAGCACCGGCGGGGCGTCGGCGTCGCCCGCGACGAGGCATGGCACCGTGATACCCGTCCGGAGCCGGAGGTCGACGACGCCGGGGTCCACACCTTCAGGGTACGCCCGGGAAGCTACCAGGCGGGGGCGGATTCAGGACGCGCTCCTCCACGGGAACGCGCAGGCGGGGCGGCAGATGGATGCGTCAGTTGCGGCTGTGGGCCTGGACTGCTGCGTGGGCCAGGCGGCGGCCCACGTCGATCGGGGAGCGGGGGGAGCCGCGGAGGAATCCGGCCAGGGCCCCGGTGTAGGCCACAAGCACTTCATGGGCCAGGTCCTGGGCGCCCTCACCGGCAAGTGGGCGGGACAGGTGCAGGAGGCGGTCGGAGAGCAGGGCGGTGTCCTGAGCCAGGACTTCGCCGATTTCGTCCGCGGCCTGGGGGAGCTCGCTGGCGGCGGCCAGGAATGCGCACCAGCGTGACGGATGGCCCTGGGTGTCCCGGTAGGAGGCCAGGGCGTCGAAGACCGCGAGCAAGCGGTCCAGGTCATTGTCGGCCGCAACGATGTGCTGGTCCCAGGCCCTCTGCCAGTCCGCGAGGCGGACCCGCAGCACCTCGGCAACCAGGCCATCCTTGCTGCCGAAATGGGTGTACAGGGTGGCCGCGGAGACCTCCGCCTGGCGCAGCAAATCGTCCACGGGCGTGTCCCGGATGCCGCGTTCGAACAGTACCTGGTCGGCCGCCTCGAGCAGCCGGGTGCGTGCAGGGGACCGCTGGCCGATAGTCATCCCGTTAGTCTAGGCAACCCATATACAGAACGACAGTTTTGCTCTAGCGTAACGAGCGTTACAACCTTTCGGGGGAGAAATTCAACGCGGCAGACGGGCCCGTGTGAGTCGGTGGCGGCAGCGAAGGCGCTCTGCCACAGTGAGGAGAAGCTGTATGGGGCTTTCAGCTGGCGGTCGAATCGGCCTGGCCGGAGCGGCGGTAGTCGGAGTCGCGTTTGGCATGGCCCGCTACGCCTACGGTCTGACGCTGCCGAACATCCGCGAAGATCTTGGCCTGTCCGAGTTGGTGCTCGGCATTATTGCCAGCGCAACGTTCGCCGGATACCTGGCTGGATTGCTGTTGGCTGGGCGCCTCGCTGCCCGGTATGGCTCGCGTGCTCCGACGACCATGGGCGGAGCCTGTGGTGTCCTGGGCGCGGTGACCGTGGCATTCGCGGAGTCTCCCGGGCTGCTCGCCGCGGGGGTCATCCTGGCCGGCAGCGCCGGCGGTCTGGTCTGGGCACCCTACTCGGACATCGTGACCCGTGCGGTGCCCTTGCGGGAGCAGCCCGGGGCGCTGGCGGTCATCACCACCGGCACCAGCGGTGGATTGGTATTGCTGGGCGGGCTGTCCGTCGCGGCGCTGCTGGGATCGTGGCGACTGATCTGGGTGGGCACCGCCCTGGCTGCGGTGGCCGCGGCGCTTCTGAATCTTCGCCTGGTACCGAAAACCTGGCCGGCCCGCCGGGTGGCCACCCGTCACGCCACCTCGTCACTGTTTGCAGCGCTGAGGGGTCCGGCAGCCTATTCGGTGGCCTACTTTGCCGCCGTCGTCATCTATTTCACCTACGCCGCCGACGTCCTGGACAGCGGCGCCCTCCCCGCGGGAGCGGTCGCGGCGTTCTATGCGGGCATCGGCATCTGCGGCCTGGTGGGCGTGGCGACCGGAACCTTCGCGCGCCGGATGGGCAGTCCGAGGGTTGGCGGACTGTGCCTTGGAGCGGTAGGTGCAGCACTGGCGCTGCTCGGGCTGGCCGGCGATTCCCTGGCTGCTACAGCGGTCTCGGGGTGCATCTTCGGAGCCGGGTACATGGCAGGATCCGCGGTGCTCGCGATTTGGACCGCCGAACTGGTGCCAGGGCGCGCAGGCGAGGCGTTCACGGCCTGCCTCATCGTGGGGGCGCTCAGCTCGGTCGCGGCCCCGGCGGTGGCGGGCGCGCTGATTCCAGTGTTGGGTCTGGGTCCGCTGTTGGTCGCCGCCGCTGGGGCGTCACTGCTCAGCGCGACAACGCTGGTAGTGCGTGCGTCTTCGCATAGGGCGGTCGTCGGTGAACCCACTGCGTGATGCCTTGGCATTCCCCACAGAGGGTTACCCCGCCACAGCCGCTTTCGCCGCCTTGGAGGCGTTCATCCACTCGGTCAGCCACGGCGCCCGGACGGAGGAGGTGATGCGGCAGTCGGCCACAAACGTCCCGTGAGCGCCGGCGTCGATCCAGTCCTGCAGCGCGGACAGGTCACCAAGCGAGCGGACGACGGCGGTCTCCGCACCAAGCGCCCGCGCCACACCGCTGAAGTCCACCTCGGGGATCAGCATTGGCTTCTCGGTCAGGCCCTGCGAGCCGTACTGGTGGATCTCGGCCCCGTAGGCGGCGTCGTTGTAGATCACCACGATCGCGCTGCGCCCCACAGAGATCAGCGATTCAAGATCGGCCAGACCCATCAGGAACCCGCCGTCGCCCGAGGACAGCACCAGGGTGCGGCCATCCTCCAGCGCGCGGGCAGCTCCGACGGCGCTCGCGAGTCCCAGCCCGATGGACTGGAACGCGGTCCCCACCATCACCAGGTCCTGCGGCCGCGGGATGTTCCAGTACATCGGTGCCCAGCCGATGAAGTGGCCGCCGTCTTGAACCACCGTGCGGCGCTCCGGCAGCACGGCATCCAGCGCGGCGGCCAGGGCGCGCGGATCCAGCCGGCCGTCCTCAGCCAACCCGGAGCCGGGGTGGTGCCCTGGACCCGAGGCCAGGCGCCGGGCCGCTTCGGCGCGCCAGCCAGCCGCCGCGAGTTCACCATCAACCAACGACAACAGCCGTGATGCAGCGGCCTTCACATCCGCCTGAACAAACACATCCACCCGCGGATTCGTCGGCTCTACCGCGGTGTCGATCTGGATGACGGTGGCGTCCGGCCCGAGCAGGTGCCCGAACCGCATGGTGAACGGGCTCAGGCTCGCCCCGGCCACCAAGACCACGTCGGCCTCGCCCATGAGGCCGGCCGCGGTGTCGGTGCCGAAACCGCCCGCTACGCCCAGATACCCCTCGCCATTGAGGAGGTTGAGCGCCAGGGCGGTTCCGGCGGTCAGTGCGCCGAGCCGGTCGGCGAGTTCGCGGAGTTCCGGTCCGGCGCCGGCGAGGTGCGCACCCCGGCCGGCCAGGATCAGCGGCCGCCTGGCCCCGGCGAGGAGGCGGGCCACCCGCGCAAGGTCCGCGCCGCCGTCGTCCGTCACCTGCAAAGCCGCCGGCTCCGGAAGGTCCTCGTCCGCAGCCTCGAGCGCAGCCAGGTCGTAGGGGATGGCAAGCACGACGGCGGTGCGCCGGGTGAGTGCGTACTCCACCGCCTGCCGTGTGATGGCGCCCGCGGCGTCGCGGGTGACAGTGAAGGTGGCCGCGCCGAGGCCGGCCGCGATGGCGGCCTGGTCGACGTCCTGCGGCCGGGCGCCGCTGGTGGGCGCGTCGCCGGTGACCAGCACGACGGGGATCTGCGCCTGGACGGCCTCGGCCAGGGCGGTGAGCGCGTTGGTGTAGCCGGGGCCGTAGGTGGTGGTGCCCGCGGCGAGCCGACCCGAGGTGCGGTAGTAGGCGTCAGCCGCGGCGATAGCGGCGCCCTCATGCCGGACCGGGGTGAAGCGCAGGCCCTGGTGCTCGGCGGCGTCCAGGAAGTAGACGTTGCCGTTACCCATGACGCCGAAGACGTCGCTGACATAGCTGCTGAGAACCTGTGCCACGCGGCCGGAAACGGTGAGGGAAGTCATGCAGGAATCCTGCGCCTAGGTGTCCAGATAGACAACACCCCAACATTCGAGTGGGCTTATTGGCAGCAGAGAATCAAGAAACTGAGAATATGCCCAGCTGTGGTCCGTATCACTCATTCACAGCCGTGGGGCCTGCAGCGCTGACCGGGCGGCTACTGTTCCCCCAGCGCCTCTCGCTCGACGAGTTTGCGGAAGTCCTCCAGCTCGCCCCGGAAGCTGCCCCGATATGACCCCGTCGCGAAGATCCGGCCGAAAATCGCAGACACGAACCCGCGGGTCACGAACATCTGGTCGATGCGGGTGCCGGTGCCATCGGGCGTGAACGTCGCATCGGACTCGCCCTTCAGGATCGCGTTGCCGAAGCGGGTGCGGATGTGCCGGGGCCGCTCGGCCGCGAGGATCTCGGTGGGGCTCGTCATCCGTCCGAAGTGCACCGTGTAGCGGCTGCCGGCTTCATCGCTGGGGCCGACGCGGTCGGTCACGCCGGTGACTCCGCCGATCCATTCAGGAAACCGGTCGGGATCGGTCCAGGTGGCGAAAACCCGCTCGGGCGGTGCGGCGACAAACGTGGACAGGCGATAGGTTGCCATGGGTTCAGTATGCGCTCGTCGGCACACGGAGGCGAGAGGCCGAGGGGAGCCATGCGCATGCCTGATCACTGCGTTGTGCGCGCCTCCTGCTCGGTCAGCCGGGCCAGGAGGCCGTCGAAGCGCGGCGGCATCAGTTCCAGCACGGAGATGGCTGTGCTGGTGCGCTGGATGCCATCGATTTCCAGGATCTGGTTGGTGATGCGGTAGAGGTCGCTGGTGCCGCGGGCCACCACCTTGGCGATGAGGTCCGCGTCGCCGGCCGTGGCGTGCACCTCGATGACCTCCGGGATCGCCGCCAGGCCGTCTTCCACCGACCCGGCGCGGGTCTGGCTGATGTGCAAGGAGAGGAATGCCGTGAGTTCGTAGCCCAGCGCGGCGGGGTCCAGCCTGCGGCTGAAGGTCCGGAGCGCGCCGCTGCGTTCCAGCCGCGCGAGCCGGGCGTGGACGGTGTTGCGGGCGACGCCGAGGGTCCGGGAGAGTGCCAGGGCGCTGGCTTCGGGGTCCTTGTCGAGGGCGAGGATGATCCGGCCGTCGAGCGAATCGAGCGTGCGGGAGGTAGTGATGGTCATATTTTCACCAGAGGTTCTAGAAGTTGAGCAGAAGTCCCAATGGGTTGAGGGTATCTTGCATTGTGCGCGGGGTCACAACCATGATCGGTCCTCATGACCCCCGAACAACTCTTAGCGCCACCCGCGCTTCCAACCCTGCGCGCGGCGGTGACCAGACTGCCGGCCTACGTCCCGGGCCGGCGCGGCACCGGCCTGGACATCGCAGCCCTCGCCAGCAACGAAAGCCACTACGAGCCCCTGCCCGCAGCCACCGCTGCGGTGGCTGAAGCGGCAGGCACCATGAACCGCTACCCTGACGCGGCCGCCGTCGAACTCCGCGAACGGCTTGCCCGGCACCTGGGCGTCACGGCCGGGGAGGTTGCGGTGGGGCCCGGCAGCGTGGGCGTCCTCCAGCAGATCATCACCGGGCTGTGCGACGCCGGGGATGAAGCCATCTTTGCGTGGCGTTCCTTCGAGGCCTATCCCATCCTGGTGGAGCTGGCGGGCGCCCGGGCGGTCCGCGTCCCGCTGGACGAGGCTGAGGGCCACGACCTGGACGCCATGGCCGCCGCGGTCACCGACCGCACGAAGGTGATCCTGCTCTGCACCCCCAACAATCCCACCGGCGTGCCGATCAGCCACGACCGCGTCGAGGCCTTCCTGCAGGCTGTGCCGTCCAGCGTCCTGGTGGTGATCGACGAGGCCTACGTGGAGTACGCCGACGCCGGCAGCGGCCCCGACTCGCTGGCGCTCTATCGCCGGTACCCGAACGTCTGCATCCTGCGCACCTTCTCCAAGGCGTACGGGCTCGCTGGGCTGCGCGTGGGTTATGCGATTGCGACGCCGGCCATCGCCGAGGGGCTGCGTCGGACCGCCCTGCCCTTCTCGGTGAGCGCGCTGGCCCAGAAGGCGGCCGTCGCGTCGCTGGACGCGGGGGAGGAGATGGGGGAGCGTGTTTCCTTGGTGAAGCAGGAGCGCGGCCGGATGGCCGCTGCGCTGGAGGCGCAGGGCTGGAGGCTGCAGCCAAGCCAGGGCAACTTCCTGTGGATCCGTGCCGGTGGCGAACGCCTGGCCACGCTGGTGGACGCGTTCGACAACGCCGGCATCCTGGTCCGGGCGTACCAGGGCGACGGCCTGCGGATCACCGTTGCCGACCCCGCCTCCAACAACCGCGTGCTCCGGCTCCTCGCAGCCCACGCGGCCTGAACTACTAGCTGATCCAAAATCCCCAACCCGTTCCACCTACTAACTAGAGGAATCCCCATGGAACACCAGACAAAGACGTCTGACCGCGCCCTCGGCGCGGCCCTCAAGCCCCGGCAGCTCACCATGATGGGCCTGGGCAGCGCGATCGGCGCGGGCCTGTTCATCGGCTCGGGCGCGGGCATCCAGGCCGCCGGCCCGGCGGTGCTGATCTCCTACCTCGTGGCCGGCACGCTCATCATCCTGGTGATGTGGGCGCTCGGCGAGATGGCCGCCGCCAACCCGGACAGCGGCGCCTTCTCCGTCTACACCGCCAAGGCGTACGGGCCGGTGGCCGGTGCCACGGTCGGCTGGCTCTGGTGGCTGCAGCTGGTGGTGGTGATCGCCGCCGAGGCGCTCGGCGCGGCGGGCCTTCTGGCCACCATCTTCCCGGCGCTGCCCGTGTGGCTGATGGCCTTCGTGTTCATTGTGGTGCTCACCGCCGTGAACCTGACCAGCGTGAAGAACTTCGGCGAGTTCGAGTTCTGGTTCGCCCTGCTCAAGGTCGTGGCGATCGTTGGGTTCCTGCTGGTGGGCTTCGCATTGCTCCTCGGGTTGGTGCCGGGCGTGCAGTCGCCCGGCTTGGCCAACTTCATGGGCGAGGGCTTCGCCCCGAGCGGCTTTGCCGGGATTGCGACGGCGCTGTTCGTGGTGGCGTTCGCGTTCGGCGGCACCGAGATTGTGTCCGTGGCGGCAGCCGAGACGGCTCAGCCGGCCCGCAGCGTCAAGAAGGCAGTCCGGACCGTGCTGTGGCGCATCCTGGTGTTCTACATCGGTTCGATCTTCATTATCGCGGCCGTGGTTCCCGTGGGTTCTGAGGGGCTGAAGAGCCCGTTCGCTGCAGTGCTGGAGGCCGCCGGCATGCCTGGCGCAGCGACCGTCATCACCCTCGTGGCCGTCGCAGCCTTGCTGTCCGCGCTCAACGCCAACCTCTACGGCGCCTCCCGGATGGCGTACTCCCTGGCGGAGCGCGGTGAGGCACCTCGTGTTCTCGCCTCCGTGTCCAAGGCCCGGGTCCCGGTGGTGGCGGTCCTGGCCAGCGTGGCCTTCGGCGTTGTCACGGTGGTGCTGGAGATGGCCTTCCCCGAGATGGTGCTCGGGGTCCTGCTGAACATTGTGGGTTCTACCTGCCTGCTGGTGTGGACGTCCGCGCTTCTGGCCCAGCTCGCGCTGCGCCTCCGCGCCGACCGTGAGGGAACGGAGCTTCCGCTGCGGATGCCCGGGTTCCCGTGGCTCACTTCCCTTGGCCTTCTGATCCTCGCGGCGATCTTCACGGTGGGCTTCATCGGCGAGGATTCACGTCCGCAGCTCCTGAGCACTTTTGGGCTGGTGGCACTTCTGGCGGTGGCGAACTGGGTCAACCACCGGAAGCGCGACGAGCGGCCGCGTGTCGAATCTTCGGACGTTGACAAGCAGTCGGTGCTCATCGACTGAATCACACGCTGCAGCACGCGGTACGTCTGCGCGCGGAGGGCGCGTCCGGTCTGGCCGGGCGCGCCCTCCGGGCGTGGATGTGGAGCATCGTTCCAGGAGTGCCGGGGAGTTGCATCAGGTGGCACGCACCGTGTGTACGCCACCCTGGCAACGCAGTTCTGGCTAGTGTTGCGCTTCTGCGTCCAGATCCGTCTCCAGGTCAACCAAGTGGTTGAAGGCCTGGTCCGATACGGGCCACTTTGGGTGTTGTTGGCTCCGAATAGGAGCGCGTTCATCCTCGTCCCGCATGTGTAGCGGATGAGGCACTCGATGCGGCCAGCATCCTCTCCCTGATGAGCATCGGCGCTTCTTGCGGCGACGTCTTCGTACTTCGCGCTCGAAGTACCGATGTCAAGCCGCAGCAGAAAAGCGCGCCCACACCGTCGGCTACGTGATGGTCAAATACGTGGCACGACTCCTACCCGAGCAGCTCACGGAGTGGGCTGTGGACCTAAACGCCGAGGGCACCGCGGCCACCTTGATGATGAAGAAAGTTGCGGCCAACACCGACAAGGGCGCCGGCGTCGCCAAGCAGGTCGATAAGCTCGCCGGGCGACTGGACCATCTGACACTGAAGATTCTCGACGGGACCGTCCCACAGGACGGTATCACCTCACACAACAGAAACAGGATTCAGACGCCGCACTGGGCGCCGCAAATGTCGCCGTCCCAAACCTCCGACTGACTTGCTGTCCGCTTGGTTGAAGATTGGGACCTTCTGCCCTGTCGTCATGGGGCGGATATCCTGAGCCGGCTCATAACGTACGTGGGGTCGCCCCCAGCCGCCCTCGAGAGCGGTGGCAACCGTTCACCCAGCATGGCGGGCACAAGTCTAAGCCCCTGTTTGACTAGGATGTGAATTTCTCGCACTTATCACCGGGGGTTTCCATTGCCTGCTTCTAATCAACCGCAGAACAACAACGCCGGGAAGCGTGTTTTCGTTATCTCTCCAATAGGAGGACCAACTAGCCCAGAGCGCAGGCGAGCCGATCTATTTCTCAAATACATCGTTCGTGCGGCGTTGCCAGCACCTGAGTTTCAGGTGGAGCGGGCGGACGAACACGATTCTCCCCTAGCCATCTCGGCTGCAATGCTCAGTTCGATAGTGCAGTCAGATATTTGTGTCGCCGACATAACTGGGCGAAACCCGAACGTCTTCTATGAGCTCGCCCTTGCTCACGCAATGGACAAGCACGTCGTCATCATGGATGGGGACGATGAGCGGTCCCCCTTTGACATCCAGGATCAACGGGCCATCAAGTACGGGCTTATGCCTGATGAGATCGAGGAGGCGGTGCAGCAGCTCAGGGCCAAAGCTGCCAGCGCAGGCCTACCTTCGGCGTTCAAGGACATGATGAACCCTGTTGCGTCGGCTTTCCAAAGATGGACTACTCATCAACGGATGGAAAGCGAGAAAGGCACCCCGGAGCAGTTGATTTTGCAGGTCGTAGAACGACTGGAAACCAAGATTGAATCCATCGATCGGCGACCCGTCCCGCAGAAGTCGTTGCAAACGGCTACCGAGGTTGAGGCCTCGTCCATGTTGGGTTTCCTGGAGGACCAGATGCAGGCAGGAAAGCTTCGGACGTCGCTCCGGCCCTTTCTTGCCGTTGGCAGCCAGACCATAGGATCAGGCGATTCCCTCAAACTGCGTGAATGGATGCAGGACGCCATGTACGTGATCAAGCAAGCGGAGAACGGGAAATATGTAGATTTCGACGACTTGCCTTCCCAGCTGTTCTAGCGTCATGAGGCGGAACGGAGAGTGATGAGAACTGGGCTCGGTCACACTTTTGTGCTCCGTGCTTGTCTCAACTAACTAGGCGGCCTCTAGGCGCGTTACCCCGCTTTCCTTGGCAGCTCTTCGAGCCAGTGTCCGGCCACTTTCGAAAGGGCGGGGTCCACTTTCCCCGCAGCGTCGAAAGTTCGGTCAGTATCGGCGATTGCAGACGCCCAAGCGCCGCCGTATCCGTGGCCTTGGAGGTATAACTGGATACCGGGAACCGTTGTGGAAACAATAAGCACGTCACCTCCGGCCGGCAGCTGGTATAGCCCCCACGGAAGGCCCGTCAGATGGTCCTCGCTACCGTGAGTTAGGGCGTCAATCATCCCCTCGCGTTGAAGAGTATAGGCGGCGTCAAGGACCCGCCTGATGGCTTCATAGTTAATCCCGAGGCCCATCATAGGCAGTAGATCCAGATACCTAATGACAATGTGCTTTTTACACCAGGTGCTGATCACATCTGCGTCGGCGCCTTCCATCAGGTGACGCATTGTTGAGAAGATTACGTAGTGCAGCTTCAGCGCATCAGAAGACAAACGGTCAACGAGCGCCGACCATGACACGCCGCGATCATCCGTTCCATCTGTCGTTCGGGCCGAGGCCAGTACCCCGCTCAGGTATTCTGCGACGAACTCATTATCGCTGTATTCGGCTGCGTCCAGAACCGCAGCAGCAACTCTCGGGGGAACACTTCCGGGTCTGGAGGTGTCAGACTTCGCGGCAGCCAGTTTCAAGACATGCTTAGCCTGGTTGCTTTCTGACCACCGCTCTACGCGTCTTTCAAAATGCCTGCCCAGCGCCTCCGCCGGGGGACCCAGCACCTTACCCCAAAGCGACACTCCCAAGTCGACGGATTTGGAATCAGGGTCGATAGCTTTGGCGGCGCTTGCAACGGCTGACAGCGCTGTCACGGGATCAGTCATCTCTACCTCTTGACTCGGAATTGTGCCTTCAGCCTATCGAACCGCCATGTCTATGTCGGAGCGATCCGATCTGACTCTGCCCTGTCTTAGATGACCATATGGTCAAATGTGTCCTCTTTTCGCGCGGGTGATAACTAGGCCTAGTATCGCGTCATGTGTGCCGTCCTCGTTGCTGCATTGCTGGCGCTCGCGAGACCGCCCTGGAGACCATGTCTAACCAGGCCTTGGACAAGGTGGAAGGCTGATCCATGAAGCGATCGCTCCCGGACCGGCGGGGCAGCCGGAGCTGTCGGGACTGCCCCCGGTTTTGTTGACTCCTTGACCTAGCGAGCTTGTGCTCGTGGAAGGATGTTGACCATGCCCACGGCTTATGGGGCGGAGTTCCGCCAGGATGTTATTGATGTGGCCCGCAAGGGCGAGGCGCCGCTGGCGCAGATCGCGAAGGATTTCGGGCTTTCGGTCACGACGTTGAAGCGCTGGATTGCCATAGCCGAACGTAAGGAATCCGGGGCCGGCCCGGCGGCGGCGGAGTCGGCCGAGATGCGGGAGTTGAAGAAGCGGAACCGCTTGCTGGAGCAGGAGAATGAGATTCTGCGCCGGGCTGCTGCCTATCTGGCAAGGGACATCAACCCAAAATGATCTACCCGCTGGTCACGGATCTTGCCGCCGACGGTGTTCCCGTGGCGGTGACCTGCAGGGTGTTGAGATTCAGCAAGCAAGGCTATTACCGGTGGAGGGCCAGCCCGGTGACGGAACGGGACTGGGTCGATGCGCACCTGGTCAACGCCGCCCTGGACATCCACGCCGACGACCCGGCATTCGGTTACCGGTTCATCGCCGACGAGCTCCCGGAGAAGGGCATCACAGCGGGTGAGAACAGGGTCCAGCGCTTGTGCAGGGACCACGGCATCTGGTCGGTGTTCTCGAAGAAGCGGGGCCTGAACCGCAGACCCGGGCCGCCGGTCCACGACGACCTCGTGGAGCGGGACTTCACCGCCGCCGCGGCGAATGAGCTGTGGCTGACGGACATCACCGAACACCCCACTGCCGAGGGCAAGCTCTATCTCTGCGCGGTGAAGGATGTCTACTCCGGAAGGATCGTCGGCTACTCGATGGACTCGCGGATGAAGTCCTCGCTGACCGTCGCCGCGCTGGAGAACGCGGTGGGGGCACGCCGCCCTGCGGGGACAGTGGTGCACTCGGATCGCGGGTCCCAATTCCGGTCTCGTCGCTTCGTCGAATCCCTCCGGCACCACGGGCTCACCGGCTCGATGGGCAGGGTCGGTGCGTGCGCGGACAACGCCGCGATGGAATCGTTCTTCTCACTGCTGCAGAAGAACGTTTTGGACCGTCCGCGGTGGCTCACCAGGCAGGACCTCCGGCTGGCCATCACGACTTGGATCGAGCGGACCTACCACCGCCGGCGACGGCAAAGACGGCTGGGAAAACTCACGCCCATCGAATATGAAACAATCAACCGGACCGCGCTCACAGCGGCCTAAGACCCCGAGTCAACAAAAGCCGGGGCAGTCCCCAGGCCCTGGAACTACATCGCGGGATATGGTGAAGCGGCACGTCATATAGGTGGTATGGCAGGCATGACACTTCGGCCGCGAAGCTACCTCACCGAGGTGTGCACGGCTGCTGCGCTCGGATATGACACTGTTGTCGGCAAAGGGACAGGCAGACGGTTCCAGCTACGAACCTGCCATAAGTGGTGCTTCCGGCCAGCTAATGCACTTCTGATATAGAGTTCCCGCATGCTTGATCATGCGCGACTCACTAAGGCTGAACTACTGGAGAAGTACCCCGACAAAGACTGGCGGGAAAAACTCATCGAGCTGACTATGCTCGTCCAAGTTCTGGAGAACTGCATAATAAGGCGCTCATACAGACCATCAGATGGACTAAATGACGCCATACGCCTAACCGAAAGCGGCATTCGTCTGCGGACGCAACTCACCACTAAGGAGAAGGTTAATGCAAAGGAAGCGAACATACTGACTTTCCTGAAGCTTCTGCACATCACACCTCTTGTCGACGTCGATAATATAGACGTTGATGCGGTCGCTTTAGCAATATCGGAAGAAGTTCGTGAAGGACATCTTTCCTTCCCACTTGTTTTCGGAAGCGAGCTTTACCATCGCGCCGCTGACTTGTTTCCAGAAGAAAGGTCATTTTTGGGCCATGAAGATACACTTCGACTCCTGGAGTCAATGCCCCAGGGTGTCTTTCAAGCTGGAAAGTTTCTGGTTGGTCCATGGGGGTTGAAAAAGCTAGATTACGAGCGGCGAATTTATCCGACAACTTCGGTTCCACTCCAGCATTGCTCGGATGTTGGCTGCCATGCAGTGCATCGGGTCAGCCTATACACATCAAGGGATGCCGAAGTCAATAGCTCCCGCGCGGCCCTTTCTAAGGTACTGAATCAGGTGGGGCGCGAACCGTCTGCTTGGAACTCCTACCTAGCTGAAATTACTAAAGACAGGCGTAATCCCTACGACCTGAAATCGCCGTCAGGAATTGCGCTGCTCCTAGGTGACGCTTTTAGTGATGCGGAACTGCGCCTCTTGCTGATTCATGCTAGAGACGTCCAAGGTGCCAAGTTCGTGCCCGCATGTACTGCTCTTGGTCTCAGCCCGCGAGTTGAGGACTGGATAGACGGACTAGATCGGGCCCGGTCGCTGCAACTCCTGTTTATGATTGACGATGCGACGTTAGAGACGATTGTTGATTCGGCCGTACGAAAGTTCATAATAAAAATACCGGGAGACGAAATAAGGCGCCCTCGAATTCATAGGAACTTCCGTACCGGTGCTTGGAGGCTCCGTCCTCAGGCGAGTCGGCTTGGGGTTCGGATGGTTAGCGCAGATACCGATCTCCCTCTGCTCCAACTTTCAGAATTAGCCCGGTCGCTGTATAACCTGGATTCGGAAGAAGAAAGGGATGAATTAGACTGGACTATTCGCGAGATAACGGGTGAGAACACAGCCGGAAGACTCGAGGAATTTCTTAGGTCATCGTCCCCGACTGCGATAATAGACCGCCTCATCATGTCACGTAGATCTTATGCGACGCAGGTCTCCCGTCGGTTTGGAATTCCACTGGATCTGCCCGCCGATGAAATACGCGACATGCTCCTGTGGAAGCTCGGTTTCCCCTTGCCTCTCTCGGAAGACTTGCGAGATGAGTACTGGCGGCTGCACCACCTCCTTGAGGGACTTGCGAAGACATCTGCGATAGACGTGTCGAGCAGCGCTGAGGGGCTGCGCGCCGCCTCTACTGATTATTTTGTCTGTCTTGAGAAGTTTCTGATGGATTCCCTAGTTTTTGCGACGTGGGCACTCCTATCTGATCACTACACCGACAGGGACCCGTTCGTCTTTTACCAGCAGAAAGCGCTTGAATTTACGCTTACCAAACTGAATGCGACATCATCTGAAGCAGTTGACCCTCATAGGCTCGTGGAAGAGCCGGTTCTGAGTTCTATCGTTGAAGGGTACATTCGGCTGTCGAAGCTCCTCGTCACACTGCAACGAGAGAAGAGCTTGCACGTGCGAAGTGAGGTGGATTTTCCCAAGTTCTTTGACAAGACCCAGCTGCAAAAGTTCCCTTTCAAGCACGTGACACCATTCCTTGATCTAACGACGGATTCTCAAGCACGGATGATCGAAGCGCTTCACAAGGTGGGTGCTGAACTTAAAGATTCCGGGATTATGACGGCCCGTAACGGACTGCTCCATGCAAAGAATCGAGTGCCTACTACGGGAGAAGTCGAAGAAGCCCTGAGGAAGGCGCGGGCGGCTCTTGACGTCCTGGAATCAGTCGGCTGTGTCCGCGCTAAATACTCAGTTTCGTCCACCGCAGTAAACGCTTGGGGTGGCTCTACGACGACAATGCAGGCGAAGGGGCGGTCCGTCAGCTTTTCGTCACCTTCGCCGTACGAGTGGATAAAACTCCCAGGACTAGGTCGGCCGCTATATCTCATGCTAGGGGCTAAATTTGCATCACCTAACGAGATGCTTCGTTTTCTTGAAGGTTTTGAGTCCGAATATGCTGAATACTGGCAGGAATTTCCTCGTAGAGCGGAGTCTTCGAGTCCTGTGGGATCAGTTGACGATGGAGGGGCGGTAAAAGAGACGGGCGATCTCCACGTCTAATTCTTCGGTATCAGGCTGCTAGAACTATCGGGCAGGCGAAGGGCTTCAGTTTCTGGCTTCGTCCAAATGTAGAAGCGCGATTTCTGTTGTGGGTCAACTCGCCTCTTGGCGTACGCTGGCGCGGTGAACACATCGCATGGGGGGCCGGCGGCTGAACGGCTGGCTGAAGGACTGTATGAACTGCTCAACACCACGGAACTGGAGGCCCGCCTAAAAGAGGTGCCCGAGCTCCAACCCGTCTTTTCTGATTTGGACGAGCAAGATCAAGTCGACGTTCTGGCTCGGTATCTCGCGCGGGTAGCTCGTCAGGCCTTGTCGAAAATGAAGACACCGGAGCGTGTGAACCTGACCAACATGCTCCTCCGGGCACTCAATGCGTCCGAAAAGATAGCTCCGGGCGCGACTCAACTCCAGTCGCTACACCGCCAGGACACTCTAAAGCGCCACGGGCTTCGCCGTCCCACCACAAAGCTGAGCGATTCCGCTTTGCTGACTAACAGTAAGGACGACCCCAACCTTGCTGCCGAGCTCCGGGCCGAGATGGAGTCTGCCAATACAGTTGATCTTCTCTGCGCTTTCGTCCGGTGGACGGGTCTTAGGCTCTTGCAGCCAGCCCTAGAGCAACTCAAAGAACGCGGCGCAAGACTCCGGGTCATCACCACAACTTACATGGGCGCCACCGAACGCCGCGCCATCGACGAGCTTGTGAAACGGTACGGCGCCGAAGTGAAGATCAGCTACGAAACCCAGGCCACAAGGCTGCATGCCAAGGCCTGGCTGTTCCGCCGTAACACCGGCTTCGACACCGCCTATGTCGGCAGCTCCAACCTCAGCCAAGCAGCACTCCTGGATGGGCTGGAATGGAACGTCCGCCTGAGTTCCGTCGCAACACCCGCACTCCTTCAGAAGTTTGAGGTCACCTTCGACAGCTACTGGGAGCAGCGTGCCTTCCAACGCTACGACCCCGAACGCGACGGCGAGAAGCTGGACGCTGCCCTGGAACGCAACGGCGGCCGCCGCACAGCGGCCTCGGACGCAGCCACAGGCCTTGAAGTTCAGCCGTTCCTCCACCAGGAGGAGATGCTGGAGGACCTGGAAGCGGAACGACTTAAAGGTTACAACCACAACCTCCTGGTCGCGGCCACCGGCACCGGAAAAACGGTTATTGCCGCCCTGGACTACAAGCGTCTTTCCGAAGCCGCCGGACGAAGCCTCAAACTACTCTTCGTCGCTCACCGGCAGGAAATCCTGAAGCAGGCGATGCGCACCTACCGCGAGGTCATGCAGAACGGCGCCTTCGGCGAACTATACGTGGGGGAGCACAAGCCGCAAGAGTGGAAACACATCTTCGCTTCCGTCCAGTCGCTGTCCTCCCTCGGCATCGAACAGCTGGAGCCTGACTTCTTCGATGTCGTCGTCATCGATGAGTTCCACCACGCGATGGCGCCCACATACCGCCGCCTGCTGGACCACCTGAAACCGCAGCAGCTTCTCGGGCTCACCGCGACCCCGGAACGTGGTGACGGCGTCGACGTCGCCAAGCAGTTCTTCGATGGCCGTACCGCCAGTGAGCTCAGGCTCTGGGACGCTCTGGACGCTGACCTGCTGGTCCCCTTCCACTATTTCGGCGTTTCCGATGACGTGGACCTGAGCCAATTGGAATGGAAGCGCGGTAACTATGACACCACCCAGCTGAGCGCCCTGTACACCGGAAACGACGCGCGGGCCGCCAAGGTGATCCGCGAACTCAGGGACAAGGTCACCAGTACCGACCAGATGCGGGCCATCGGCTTCTGCGTCTCGGTCCAACATGCCCGCTACATGGCTGAGGTGTTCAACCGTGCCGGCATTGCCTCGGTCGCCGTCGACGGCACCACTGACAATGCTGACCGCGAGGAAGCCCTGCGGCGCCTGGGCAAGCGGGAGATCAACTGCATTTTCGCGGTCGACCTCTTCAACGAAGGCCTGGACCTGCCGCAGGTGGACACCATCCTGCTGCTCCGGCCCACGCAGAGCGCCACGGTCTTCCTCCAGCAGCTGGGACGAGGCCTCCGCCGTGCCGAGGGCAAAGCGGTGCTGACGGTCCTGGACTTCATCGGCCAGCAGCGCCGAGAGTTCCGTTTTGATCTGCGCTACAGGGCGTTGACCGGCTACGGCCGTAAAGAACTGGAGAAGGCTGTCGAGGACGAGTTCCCGTACCTGCCGTCGGGCTCGCAGATCGTGCTGGACCGGGTGGCGCAGAAGGTGGTGCTGGACAACATCAAGGCACAGCTTCGGTTCAACCGGGCGCAGCTGGTCCGGGACATCGCCTCATACGCCGAGACCGAGCTGGAGGCCTATCTGGAGCGGTCGGGGAATGACATGAAGACGATCTACCGGTCCACCAGGGACTCATGGACCGGCTACCTCCGGCAGGCAGGGCTGATCGAAGGCTATTCGTCCCTGGAGACCGTGCTCCGGGGGAAGATTGAGGAGCTGTCCCACACGGAGGAAAAGAAGCTGCTGGGCCGCATGGCCGCATTGATTCACGTGGACGATCCGGAACGGGCCGCTGCCTATTCGATGCTGGTTGCTCCCGACGCGCCCCGCTACGCGGACCTTGGCATGCGCGAGCAGGCTTTTGCACGCATGCTGTTCTACACGCTGTGGGATGACGGCGGAGGATTCACAACGTACGACGACGGCTTGGACCACCTGCGCGGCTACCAGTTTGTGTGCCGCGAGATCCGCCAGGTTGTGCAGCTGGGAGTGGCGGCATCGAAACATGCAGCGAAGAGCCTTGGCGCAGGGCTGCAGCACATCCCGTTGCTCTCGCATGCAACCTACCGGCGCGAAGAGGTTTTGGCGGCGTTGCAGTACGGCTCGCTGGAACAGGGCAAGAACGTCCAGCACCGGGAAGGCGTCGCGTGGTGTCCCGCGACGGCTACCGACGCGTTCTTTGTCACCCTGAACAAGGACGACAAGAAGCACTCGGCGACCACGATGTACAAGGACTACGCCATTAGCCCCGAGCTGTTCCACTGGGAGTCTCAAAACGCTACCTCGCCGAGCAGCCCGACCGGACGGCGCTACCTTGACCGGGCCTCCCATGGCTCTAGGATTCTGATCTTTACGAGAGACACGGCGGATGACGAGACCGGCCTGACTGTTCCGTACACCTGCCTGGGGCAGGTGGACTACGTGCAGCACATCGGCGAGAGGCCGATCGCCATTACCTGGAAGCTGCACCGGTCGATGCCGGCCGATGTCTATGCCTCAGCTGCTGCCGTTGCGCAGTAACTATAAACGCGAGGGATGTGGCCCCGCTTTGTTCCCTTTGCACATGTAGATGGTTAGATGTGTCTTGACCCTCGGGTCACTGCTGCCTAGGCCAAACCGGCAGCTATGGGGACAGAAGAAAGCAAGGATTAGTGTCAGCTCCAGTCAACGAGCAGGTCGAGTTCAACGTCGCACCAGGTTCCGTCGTTCACGTTCGAGACGAGGAGTGGCTCGTTACAGGCGTGGAGCAAACGGGTGACGGCCTCCTGATAAGAGTCCGTGGACTCAGTGAGCTTGTCCGCGACACAACAGCGGCCTTCTATAAGAGCCTGGACAAAATCGAGGTTGTCGATCCGGCAGAAGCCATCCCAGTCGCCGATGCGAGCCCAAACTACCGCCGCGCCCGCCTGTGGCTCGAGTCCACCCTACGTAAGACACCCATTCCGCAGGATCATGAGGGCCTCACCGTCTCCACTCGCATGCTTGCCGACAAGCTCGAGTACCAGCGCATCGCTGTCGCCCGCGCCTTAGACCCCCAGAACGTCCGTCCCAGAATTCTTATCGCAGACGCCGTAGGCCTCGGCAAGACCCTTGAAATCGGCATGATCCTGAGCGAGCTGGCCCGGCGCGGAAGGGCGGAGCGCGTCCTGGTCGTCACGCCAAGGCACGTCCTGGAACAGATGCAGCACGAGCTCTGGTGCCGCTTCGCCCTCCCGTTCGTCCGCCTTGACTCCGCCGGCATCCAGAAGGTGCGCCAGACCCTTCCGGCGACGCGCAACCCCTTCACCTACTTTAAACGTGCCATCATCTCGATCGACACCCTAAAGTCAGCCCGCTACAAGGCGCACCTGCAGAAGATCCGTTGGGACGCCGTCGTCATCGACGAATCCCACAACCTCACCAACGCAGGTACGCTCAACAACGAACTCGCGAGGATCCTCGCCCCCAACACCGAGGCCCTCATCCTGGCGTCGGCAACCCCTCACAACGGCAAACAGGAATCCTTTGCCGAGCTGATCCGTCTCCTCGATCCCACTGCCATCCGCCCGGACGGTACCTTCGACGGAAACGACATCCAGCGCCTCATCATCCGGCGTCACCGGCACAGTCCCGAGGTAGCTGCTGAGGTGGGCGCCAACTGGATGGAGCGCCTCGAACCAGACAACCGACTGATCCCGGCAAGCCCTGCCGAGAACGCCGTCGCCCAGGAAATCGCAGATAGCTGGCTATATCCCCCAAACGGTTCCAGCCCCTACTCCGGCGCGAACAGCTCACTCTTCCCCTGGACCCTCGCGAAAGCCTTCCTCTCAAGCCCTGCGGCTCTTATCGAAACAGTCAAGGAGCGCCTCCGCAAGGTCGCGGACCCGAAGCTACCAGCGGAGCACCGGGAGCACGAAGCCCTTGAACACCTTCGGGCCCTCACCGAGGAGTCGCTTAAGAAGCCCTCAGCCAAGTACCAGGAGCTCGCGCAGTACCTGAAGGGAATTGGCGTTGGTCCTAAGTCGGGCATGCGCGCCGTCGTCTTTGCGGAGCGGGTCCCCACGCTCATGTGGCTCGAGCGGCACCTGCCCAAGGACCTCGGCCTCAAGCCGGAGAATGTCCGCATTCTGCACGGCGGCCTGAGCGACGTTGAACAGCAGGAGATTGTCGAAAGCTTCAAGCAAGAGTCCTCACCCATCCGCGTGCTTGTCACAGGAGACGTCGCCTCCGAAGGCGTCAACCTGCACAGCCAGTGCCATCACCTCATCCACTTCGACATCCCGTGGTCGCTTATTCGCATCGAGCAGCGCAACGGCCGCATCGACCGGTACGGCCAGAAGAAGAACCCCCAGATCACCACGCTCCTCCTGCACCCGAACCACGAGAAGTTTGCCGGAGACCTCAAGGTCATCACCCGCCTCATGGAGCGCGAGCACGAAGCCCACGGCGCCCTCAATGACGTCGGCTCCCTCATGGGCGAGCACAGCGTTAAGGCCGAGGAAGGCGCGATCCTCGCCGTCCTCACAGGCAAAAAGTCGGAGGAACAGGTCGTGCGGACCGTCGAGGACGTCCTCGACCCGGCCCACACCGGTGACGGTGCCTTCGACGATTTCGACAGCTTCTTCGAGCAGCTCACCGCGGACGACGGCGACGGCTCGCCCAAGGTGCCGACAGACACCGGCGTAGGGCTCTATGCGAGCGAGCTGGACTACCTCGACGACGCCCTCCACGAAGCCTTCGGTAACCCCGAAGAGCCACCTGCCAATGGCGCCGGGGGAGGGGTGAAATGGAGGGTCCATGCCCATCACCAGGTCGCAGAACTCGTACCGCCCCGCGACCTCCAGCAGCGCCTCGCTCACCTGCCGCAGGGCTACCTCGCCGACCGCAAGGTCACGGAAAAGCTGAAACTGGCCACAACTTTGGACAAGGGCCAGAACGAGCTCGACGCGGCCAAGAAGGCCATTCCGGCGAAGGGTGAGAAGGCCACCACGTGGCCAGAGGCCCACTTCCTCGGCCCGCTACACCCAGTCCTCGAATGGGCCAGCGACCGAGCCCTCGCGTCCATGGCTGGCAACGAGGTTCCCGTGGTCCGCGCCGACGTCGAGGAACCTAGCATCCTCCTCATGGGCACACTGATGAACCGCCGAGGGCAGGTCATCTCCCAAGCGTTTTTCGCCACTCAGGGCGGCAAGCTATGCATCCCCGAGCAGATTGGCAGCCTCGCCGAGTACCTTCGTGGCATCGGCCTCACCGACAAATCGATCAACACCGGGCCCGTTGCAGACGCCGGGGCGTACCAGCCTTACATCGCCCGGGCAGTCAAAAACACCATTGGCTCACTCGATATTACGTTCGAGGCCGCCGCCCAGGCAGCCGACCATCGGCTCGATGAATGGCATGGACGAGCGGACGCTTGGAGCGAAATCCGCGGACAAGCACAGCTCCCCGGCATGAGCACGCGGCGCCTCAAAGAGAACAAAGTACGCGTTGAGCAGGAACAGGAGATCGTCTCATCCCTTGCCCCGGACCGCCGTCTCGTGCGGCCGCTGCTCGTCGTTGTGCCCCTCAGCACCCCTGCGGAAGGAGAGCACTGAGATGCCTTCGTTCGATTCATTCGTCGTTGGCGAGGACTTCGTCAGCGAGCACTTCTTCACTACGGACGCCACCAAGGCCGGCGAGTCCTTCCAGTCCGAGGTCCTCAAGCTCCGCAAGCAATGGGACGACGCGTCAAAAGAAGGCCACGAGTCCCCGATGGACCGATTCCGGAAGGCACGCGGCCAACTTCAGATCGATATCGGCACCCTCGCCGAGGAGCCCGGTAACGCCTCTCGCGTCTACCGGGACCTGCGCCAAGCGCTCGGCTTCCAAGGCCCGAGCACCACGTTCAAGGCCGACCGAAGCGGTGCCGAACTCTTGGCCCACAACGTCTGGTCTACCCCGAACAACGACGTCCTCTTCGTTGAAGCCCAGCCTGCCGACTCTCTCGAAGACGCACTCGCCAAGGACCGTGGCGACCTCCTCCAGAAGCCTCTCGTGGACGACAAGGAAGCGAACTACGCGGCCAGCAAGCTCATCTCCGAGCTTTACCAGACCGACGAGGCCCCGCAGTTCGTCGTCCTCATGGCCGGCCGCTGGCTCATCCTGACCGAGCGCGAGCGGTGGCCCGAAGGCCGTTACCTCGCTGCTGACGCCCTGCTCGCCGTCGAACGGAACGACACCAAGCGCGGAGGCGAGCTGGACCGCTTCCTCGCCGTCTTCGGGCGCGACTCGCTCCACCCGGACGCGAACGAGCAGATCTGGTGGAACGGCGTCATCGAGTCCTCGGTCAAGCACACCGTAGGCGTCTCGAAGGACCTCCGTGAGGGCATTAGGCTCTCCATCGAAATCATCGCCAATGACGTCCTCACGCGCCGCACCGCAACCGGGATGTCAAACGACGACGTAGACGGCCAGTCGCTTGCGCGCCAGTCCCTGCGCTTCCTCTACCGGATCCTGTTCCTGCTCTACGCCGAGGCCTCGCCGGAGATGGGAGTCATCCCCGTCGGCGACGAGCAGTACGACCAGGGATACGGCCTGGATCGAATCCGGGAGCTGGTCCTCAACCCGATCACGTCGGAAAAGGCCAAGCGCGGAACTCATCTTTACGATTCCCTCAACCTCCTCTTCACCCTGGTGAACAAGGGACACCGGCCAATGGAGGCCGACGACGCGCTGACCTTCGAGAACCTCGAAGCTGATCTCTTTTCGCCGTCCCGGACGGCGGACATCGACGGGGTAAAGCTCGGCAACGCCCCGCTCCAAAAAGTCCTTGAGCACCTCCTACTGAGCAAGGAGACCCGCGGCAAGGATCGCGGCTTCATCTCCTACGCTGAGCTCGGCGTCAACCAGCTCGGGGCTGTATACGAGGGTCTCATGTCCTACACAGGCTTTATTGCGCAGGAGGACCTGCACGAGGTTGCCAAGGACGGCGACTCGTCGAAGGGCTCATGGGTTGTGCCCGTGACTCGCTCCGCGGAGATCGATGCCAAGCATTTTGTCATGACACAGGACGAGATCACCGGGCAGCCCAAGCCCGTCCTTCACCAGAAAGGCACCTTCGTCTTTCGGCTTGCCGGGCGCGAACGCCAGCAGTCGGCCTCGTACTACACGCCCGAGGTGCTGACCAAGTTTGTCGTCTCCCAGGCGCTCGAAGAGCTGCTCGATCAGGACGGTGCGACGACGCCTGCCGACGACATTCTCACGCTCACTGTTTGCGAGCCCGCCCTTGGGTCGGGAGCGTTCGCCATTGAGGCCGTGCGCCAGCTTGCGGCAGAGTACCTCGAGCGCAAGCAGAAGGAGCTCGACGTCCGCATCCCCGCCGACGAGTACCCGCTCGAGCTGCAGAAGGTAAAAGCGCAGATCGCCCTGCACCAGGTGCACGGCGTGGACCTCAATGCGACGGCCGTCGAGCTCGCCGAGGTCTCCCTGTGGCTGGACACAATGGTGGCAGGTTTGCAAGCGCCCTGGTTCGGCCTCCGGCTTCGCCGCGGCAACTCGCTCGTTGGGGCTCGCCGTGCGACATACTCTGTGGGCCAGATCAGGGACAAGTCCTGGCTCACCTCGACGCCGCAGGACGCCCCCGTTGCCGGGCTGGTTGCTGGGCTGGGGACGGACGACGACGATCCCGCCGTGGTTGGACGGGTCCACCACTTCCTCCTCCCCGCTCAGGGTTGGGGTGCAGCCTCGGACGCCAAGGAGGTTAAAGACCTCGCTGGCGACGCGCAGAAGGCCCTCGGGGCGTGGCGCAAGTCCCTGCGAGTGAAGCCGACGAAGCAGCAAGTCGACCGCCTCCTCAACCTTTCCCGGCGGGTCGAATCGCTGTGGAAGCTCACGTTGCGCCGCTTTGAGATTGCAGATCAGGAAGCGCGCCGGGAGATCGACTATTTCGGCAAACCCGCGGCGCCTAATCCTGTCGGAAAAACGCGCGTGGTCACCCGTGCCGAGATCGAAGAGGCAATCCACGACCCCAACGGTGCCTACCAGCGCCTCCGTCGCGTGATGGATGCCTGGAACGCGTTATGGTTCTGGCCGCTGACGGATCAAGCCACGAGGGGAGCCGTCCCGCCGCGCCTCGACCAGTGGCTCGACGCTCTAGAAGCCCTGCTCGGCCGAACCGGTAAGGAATCCCGGATGGTGGGCCAGCACGCACTCAGCGCGGGGGCAAATTGGGATGAGCTGAATGATGCCGAGCACGCTGATCTCCAGCTCGCATTGGCGAGGGACGTGAAGGATCTGCTCTCAGAGCATCAGTGGTTGACTGTATGCGACCGAGTGGCTCGAGAGCAGGGATTCTTCCACTGGGAGCTGGACTTCGCCTCCGTCTTTCGGCGCGGAGGATTTGATCTACAAGTGGGAAATCCACCCTGGGTCAGGCCTGATTGGGACGAAAAGGCAACGTTTGCCGAGCATGATCCTTGGTGGCAGCTGGCTGAAAAATCGACCCAAGCAGAAATCAGCATGAAGAGGGCACTAGCAGTTGCCGACGGTGACCAGCGCGAATTTATGTGCTCTCAGGCAGCATCTATCTCGGCGCTCCGTGAGCACCTCACGGATGCCGGAATGTATCCCCTAGTTGCCGCCCTCCGACCAGATCTCTATCGCTCATTCATGGAACGAACTTGGAAATCCGTAAGCACTAAAGGCGTCGTTACACTTATACATCCTGAGTCGCATTTCACCGAGAAGAAAGCTGCGATGCTCCGTGCGGAAGCATACCGACGGCTCCGGCAGCACTGGCAGTTTATAAATGAGCTGTCGCTCTTCGAAATCCATCACCTAGTTTCGTACGGAGTTCATGTCTACGGCCCCCGCCAAGACAACCCTAGATTTAAGATGGCGGCGTCACTGTATCACCCGGACACCGTCGCGCGATCACTTGCGCACGATGGCACTGGACCAGTGCCAGGGCTGAAGGATGACGAAGGCAACTGGGATCTTCGGCCACATCCTGAAAGGATCATCCACGTTGACAACTCGGTGCTTGCTGTATGGGCAAACATCGTTGACGACTCCGGTACCCCTCCTATTCAGGCGCGAATGGTCTATCCAGTTAACCGTGCCAGCGCTTCTGTACTCGAGAAGCTGAGCTCGACACCACGTGTCCGAGAGCTCGGGCTTCAGTACTCGAGCGGCTGGAACGAGACGACGGACCGCAAAAAGGGCTACTTTGAGGTCGGTTCTGCCGTGCCCGAGTCTTGGGAAGACGTGATCCTGCAGGGCCCTCACTTCACTGTGGCCAATCCGTTCGCGAAGCAGCCCAACCCGACGATGAAGAACAACCTTGACTGGACTGAGATCGATCTGGAGGCCCTCCCTGACGACTTCATACCCCGAACCAGTTACCAGCCCGATGAGGATCGTCGGCGATATGATTCGGACTATGGTTTCTGGCAGGGTGAGCAAGCCGAACCTGTAAGCGTTCGCTCGACCTATCGGGTCGTCTGGCGGTCAATGGCTGCCACCACCGGGGAGAGGACTCTTCGTGCATCTGTTGTCCCTCCCGGTACGGCCCACGTGCATGCAGTGAGAGCAGCGGCGTTCGTCGGAGGCGACAGCGCATGCCGGCTGCTCGCTGTGCTTGCGTCCATGAACTTCATCGGCGCTGACTTACAGGTTCGGTCCTCCGTGGGTTCTGAGATCAGCGCCACGGCAGTCGGGCAAGTTCCCGCGATCCCCGCGGACCATCCTCTTTTCGAGGAGATAGTTGAACGAAGCGCTCGTCTCACCTGCCTGACCTCGGCCTACTCGGACTTGTGGAATGCTGTCATGCCTGAAAAATGGACCCGCTCGAGCCCTATTCGTGTGGCTTCCCAACGGCGGCTTCTGTCGGTCGAGCTAGATGCCGCCATTGCGCTCGTCTTCGGGATAGGTGTTGACGAGCTATGCGTCATATACCGTTCTCAATTCCCTGTGCTGCATGGATACGAGCGAAAGGATCTGTATGACCTGCTCGGGCGAAAAGTCCCGGCGGAAATCGCTCGTCTGTTCCTGACACGCGGGGAAGATCTGACCCTCGAAGAGCGCACGTGGACGCATCCCCAGAGCCAAGTGGAGTACGTCTTCGAGTTCCCGTTTGTCTCGTACGACCGTGAAGAGGACATGCGGAAGGCCTATGCACACTTCGAGAAGCTCCTAGCGGAGAAGAGCTAATGGCAGTCCTGCTGCCCACGCAACAGGTCGAGGAACTCCAGGTTGGGCTGATTGACTACCTGTCGACAACGTTTGCCCTCACGGATCGGGATGCGCGCAACGGCCTGCAGGGATTCCTCGAGGACTCACAGGACGGAATATTCAAGGGGCCCTTCGTACGACTCAGGCTTCCTTTCGAGCCTGCGGCCGACGGGTGGCGCGACTGCCTTGACTGGTACAAGGGCTTTGCCCCATACGGCCATCAGGCCCTGGCCTTTCAAAGACTGACGTCAAAGCCAGCTGTTTCGGCAGATTCAAGCACCGTGGACGGCGTTTTTCGGCGGCCGAAACCGACGCTGGTTACCACCGGGACGGGTTCCGGCAAGACCGAGTCGTTTCTGTACCCGATCATTGACCACGTCCTTAGGGCCAAGGCCGCGGGCATCACGGGCATGAAGGCGCTGATCCTCTACCCAATGAACGCCCTGGCCAACGACCAGGCGCAGCGCCTCGCCAGTCTGCTGACGGACAACCCCGAACTTGGCGGCATCACGGCCGGCATCTACACGGGTCAGAGGGACGGTCAGAAGCACACGAAGGTTTCCGCCGCCGGGCTCATCAACACACGCGAGATCTTCCGCAGCGAGGCCCCGGACATCCTCCTGACCAACTACAAAATGCTGGACATGCTCCTGCTCCGCAGCGAGGACGCATCGATCTGGGAACAGTCCGCCACCTCCTTGCAGTACGTGGTCCTCGATGAGTTCCACACCTACGACGGCGCCCAGGGCACCGACGTCGCCATGCTGCTGCGCCGCCTCGGCCTCACCCTGAAGAGCCACTGGCCGGAGGACCTCAGCACTATCCCCCACGGACCCAGCGAGGAGGACCGGGCCCGCCCGCTCGGCCGCATCACACCCGTCGCGACCTCTGCCACGCTCGGCGCGAAGGGCGAGTCCAAGCCCATGCTCCGCTTTGCCCAGACTGTCTTTGGAGAAACCTTCCCTGACGACGCTGTCGTTACCGAGTCCCGCCTCAGCATCGATGCTTGGTGCGAGGCCTGGGCCGGTGATCCGGCCGCTGAGATGGCCCGCGTTGCCGAAGGTATTGAGGACACCGGCAAGGCCATCGAGACTGTCTTCGGCTCGGGAGCCGAAGACACTAACGCTGTCATCATTGAGCATGTCTCCCAGCTTCTCTTCGGCGAACAGCCAGCGGACCTCCTCGGCGCCATCCGCCAACATCCGCTCACCCGCGCAGTGCTCCACGAGGCCAGCGACGCCGTCGTCCTCGCCGACCTGGCCGAGCGCGTCTTCGGCGGGTTCAACAACTCAGGCGGCCCGCGCCGCCGCGTTACTCTCGCCGAGCGGCACACCGAGTTTATGGCCCACTTCCTGGCCCTCCTCAGCCACGCTCGCGCGGTCCCCGAACCCAACCGCAACGCCATCTCCGTTGAGACGCACCTCTGGGTGCGTGAGCTGTCCCGCCTCGACAAGTCGGTGGACGGTGAGCACCATTACCGCTGGGGCGACGACGGCCCCCACACCGACCGGACCCTCTACCTTCCTGCAGTCTTCTGCCGCCATTGCGGCCGCTCCGGCTGGGGCGCCGTCCTTGGCCCCACAGGCACGGACCTCGAGAACGACGACTCGAAGATCCGCCGCGAGCAGGCCACCGGCAACCCGCGATTCCGCGCGCTAATCCACGCCCCCAACGAGGACGCCCTCCGCGCCGAGAAGGGCGAGATCGCCGACAGCCTTGTCTGGCTCGATACGGTCAACCGCAGCATCCTGCACGAGCCGCCCGCCGAGGACACCGCCGAGGCCCACGAGGGCCACATCGTCCCAGTCCTCATGCTCCGGGGCCAGGACGCGGACGACGACTCCAAGCGCGAGGTCTGCCCTGCCTGCCAAACGGCGGACGGCATCCGCTTCCTGGGCAGCGCCATCGCCACCATGCTCTCCGTGAGCATCTCAAACCTCTTCGGCGCCGATGGCCTCGATTCGGGGGAGAAGAAGGCCCTCGTCTTCACCGACAGTGTCCAGGACGCCGCCCACCGTGCCGGCTTCGTTCAAGCCCGTTCGCACATCCTCACCCTGCGAGCCGCCTTCCGCAATGCGCTCGAAGTTGCTGCACCGGACGGGGGAGTCGTCACCCTCAAGCAGCTGGTCGACAGGGCACTTGCAGACGCTGCCACTCCCGTCCGCAAGTACCAGCTCATCGCCCCCGACTACGCCGACAGGCCGCAGTTCCGCGCCTACTGGGATCCTGAAGCCCACGCCCAGGAGAACCGGAACGCGACACGCAACGCGGAGAAGCGCGTCCTGTTCGACGCCTCCCTCGAGTTCGGCCTCCAGTCCCGCCTCGGCCGCACCCTCGAGCTCACCGGCAGCATTGTCGCCGAGACCGACGCCGGATCGCCCGCCGCGATGCTCGCGGCCGCCCGCGCCGCGGTCGGAGCGGCGCCCGACACCCTCGGCCTCGAGGGGCAGTTCACTGACGACGCCGCGCTGCTCGCCTGGGTGCGCGGCGTCGTCGAACGCGTGCGCACCCAGGGCGGCATCCGCCACCAGTGGCTGAACGACTACATGGTCGAGGCGGGGGAGAAGGCCCAGCGCTGGAAGGTGTGGGGCGGCCGACGCCGCAGCGAGGGTATGCCTGCCTTCCCTGCCGGGCGGTCCAAGCCAGCCTTCCCGCGGCTCGGCGGCGGCGATTCCGGCTACATGGACCCAATAGCCCAGGCCCAGAGCTGGTACACGCGATGGACCTCGCTGTGCCTCAACATCCCGAAGGCGGACGCCACCTTTGTGGCCAAGGCTCTATTCGGGCAGCTCGCCGGCCAAGGCGTGCTCGAGACGGTGCAGGCCAAGGACGGCGCCACGATCTTTGCGCTTCCCACCGACCGAATCCTGCTTCAGGCACCCACGGGCGAGGGCCTCGGCGCCGGCCGCCACTTCCTCGCGTGCTCTGTGTGCCGTGCGGTTACACCCGGTTCCGCGACTGTGGTGGACCAGCTCGACGGTGCGAACTGTCTATATATTCGATGCCCCGGCCGGCTCGCGCGCCAGCCCGAGGAGGAGAACTTCTATCTCAAGCTGTACGGAGCGCGGGAGCCGAAGCGCGTCGTCGCCAAGGAGCATACATCGCTGCTGCCTGATGAGGAGCGGGTGCGCGCTGAGAACGAATTCAAAGCCTCGGTACAGACGCCGCAGGCGCCAAACGTACTGGTCGCGACACCTACTCTCGAGATGGGCATCGACATCGGTGACCTTTCCTGCGTCATGCTAGCCTCCCTGCCCACGTCCGTTTCTTCCTACTTGCAGCGAGTGGGGCGCGCCGGCCGCCTCACTGGAAACTCACTCGTCCTCGCCTACGCGCGTGGACGGGGTGAGCACCTGCCCAAGCTCCACGACCCGCTGTCTGTGATCAACGGGCAAGTCCGCCCGCCTGCCACATTTCTCGACGCCGAGGAGATCCTGCAAAGGCAATACCTCGCCCACCTGGTGGACAGGTTCGCGCGCGACGCCGGCCGTCCTCACCCGCGCAAGGCCGCCGGCGCACTCGCTGGGGATGGACCGGGAACCTTCCTTGGCGATCTGATCGAGACAGCGCACTCCAAAGCGGAGGAATATATCAGCGAGTTCCTCGGCCAGTTCGGGGATCTTCTCGCTCCCGCCAGCGCCGCTAGGCTCCGGGAATGGGCTGCCCCGCGTGCTGACGGTTCGAGCGAGCTCGCCGAACACGTGGTCCGGGCCGCCAGGCTGTGGGCCGACGACTGCGACGAACTCAAGGCCCGCATCGACGATATCGAGAAAACGATGCCCGAGCTTAGGGCCATGGCTGAGTCCAACGCCGCCACGGACGAGGACAAGCGTGCCCCCAAATCCGCCGAGGCCACACAGCGCATGCTGCGGGGACAGCTCTTCGCCCTACGCGACGAATATTGGATCTCCGTGCTCGAGAAGTACGGCCTGCTGCCGAACTACACGCTCCTCGACGACTCGGTGAATCTCGACATCGGTGTGACCTGGCAGGAAGTCGAAACCCAGGACTACGTCACCGAGACGATCTCGCTGCAGCGCGGCGCTGCCATCGCGATCAACGAGCTTGCCCCGGGTGCCACGTTCTACTCGCGTGGCCTCGAGGTAAAGATCGACGCTGTGGACCTCGGCCCACAGCAGAGCCACATCCAGTGCTGGCAGGCATGCCCGGAGTGCGGGTGGATACACACCGACGTGGACGCCGCAGGTCCGGTTAAGTTGTGTGGCCGGTGCCATCTCGGCGGTATCGCCGACGTAAGCCAGCAATTCGACGTTGTGGTCATGAAAAACGTCTCAGCAGAGGTGCGCCGCGACGAGGTGGCCATCGGCGATCGCAGCGACCAGCGCGTCAAAGAACGCTTTAACACCGTTCTCGCGGCGGATATCGATCCTGAGCATGTCACCGAGGAATGGTTCCTCGATGATTTCGAGTTCGGCGCCAAGTACGCGAACCGGGTACAGCTCAGGTGGCTCAACCTGGGGCGAGCCTCTGCCAACGCCGCCCCGCGGATCATCGCCGGCAACGAGTCCAAGGCGCCGCTGTTCCGTGTCTGCTCGTACTGCGGCAAGCTGGACTCCGCCGGGCGTGCGAACAACCCTGATGAGCACCGCTTCTGGTGCAAGTACCGGAAGTCCGGTGACGAGCACGTCGCCGAGGTGGCGCTCGCACGTGTTCTCGCGACGCAGGGGGTTGCCCTTCGCCTCCCGGCCGGCCGTGTCTTGGGGGATGATTTTGCCCTCCCCAGCCTGACCGCTGCATTACTCCTCGGCCTCCGTGAAGTGATTGGTGGATCCCCGGACCATATCGCCGCAGTGCCGATCAACGAGCCTGCCGACGGCGGCACCGCCGTCTCTCTGCTCTTGCACGACAAAGTCCCCGGCGGCACTGGCTACCTCGCCGAATTCGCCGAGCCGGAGAAGGTATGGAACCTCTTACGGGCCGCATGGGATGTGGTGCGGAATTGCGCTTGCCGCGCCGAGGAACGCCTCGCCTGCCATCGCTGCCTCCTTCCCTTCGCGTCCCCCTGGAATGTGGATAAGGTGGCCCGCGTGACCGCGGAGCGTCTCCTGCGCAGCATCCTGGCGGGGCATGACGGAGTTCCCGACGACGGTGATCCCACCTTCGAGGGCTGGACCGTCACTAGGGTGCCGCCGCCCGCACCGGCCCTGGAATCACACCTCGAAGTCAAGTTCCGCAAGACACTCGTGGACAGGCTTACCGCAGTCGGTGCCAACGTTAAGGTCACCCCCGGTCTTCGCGCCGACAAGGTGGAGTTCCGCCTGCCGGGTGCCAAACACATCTGGTGGCTCGAACCCCAGGTCGACATTCACGGTACGCGACCTGACTTCGTACTCACGACCGCAGACCCGAACATTCCCAAAGTGGCAATCTACACCGACGGCTACATTTTTCACGCTTCCCCTGAGTACAACAGGGTGGCCGACGATGCCGCTAAGCGGGAGGCTCTTAGGGCGGTTGGTGTAGTCCCGTGGGCGGTCACGTGGGAGGACATCGATACCTTCTCCGGCGACGGGCAGTCGATCCCGCCGTGGTTCACTGACAAGGCGGCGGGCATCGTGCAGAACGGGACGAGGCCGCTCCAGCCCGCGCTGCTCGCCGCCGTTAAATCCGACGCAATGAGCCAACTGTGGCAGTGGATCCGGGAACCAAACAGCAACGCATGGGCTGACCTGTCTGATGCCATCCCCATGCTCATGCTGGGCAAGTGCACCACGTTCAAGGGTTCGGTTGTGAATCTTCCGGACTTTGTGCAAACCACCTTGGATGACCCGGTAGCGGCGCCCGACTTGGGGGTGGGGCGCGCATGGATGTACGCAGATGGCCCTCTCCGGTGCGCCGCGAACCTGACGACGCCACTCATGGTGAGCGCCGACGTCGTGCTCGTCCTTGATGGACGGGACGAAGCAGTGGCGCAGCCGGGGTACAAGGACGTATGGCACGAGTGGCTGCGTCTCAGCAACCTTCTCGGATTCAGGCGGACAGCCCCGGCCATCGGCGCGGTCACTCTGGCCATGCCCTCGGTCCCGGTCATCGTGGAACAGGGAGCACTGGGTGGGCACCTCCGGCCGGAATGGCAGGACCTTATCGACATGGCGACGCCTGCAGAGCGCAAACTGTTGGAAGTGCTCGCCGAAGTCGACGAGTTGCCGCTGCCGGAGCTCGGTTACGAGCTTGACGATGGGACACCGATGGACATTGCGTGGCCGGAGCACAAACTGGCTGTCGTCTTCGATCCGGCGGGAGAGTATGAAGGCTGGACACTTGTGGCCGGCGATGCTGCACAAGTTTTGAAAGCATTTAAGTTGAAGGAGAACGACTGATGGCATCGGTAACCCTGATGAAGGGGGCCAACAAGGTCGACGGATCGCTCAGGGGCAAGGTCCTGGACTTCCTCTACAAGCTTCAGGAAGACGACACTTCGCCTGGCCTCCACATCGAGCCGATGAAAACCTACAAGGACTCGCGGGCGCGCACAGGCCGCGTTGACCAGCAGTTCCGGGCGGTGCTATTTAAGCTGAATGCTGGGACTGAACCGCACTACGTCTATGCGGGCACCTTCAACCACGATGAGGCGATTAAAAAGGCGCAGACAAGCATCCTGACCGTCAACCCGGTCAGCGGTATTGCGGAACTCATCAGTGCACCGGCAGAGGGATCAGCGCCCCCTCAGCCGGCCGCCGTAGTTCCCCCTGCAGCCACGGGTCCCGCATATGAGAACGGCCTCCAAAAGGCCGGGTACACGCCGTCGTACCTCCTTGAGGAGCTGGGCATCCCCGAACGGACAGGCGCAGCTGCGATCGGTGCAGCTTCTGTGGAAGCGTTCGAACTGGTGGTCACCGACGAGGCAGTCCCGGAATGGCAGGGTCTTGCCCTCATTGACCTTGAGGCAGGAAAGTCACTTCCGGACGTCAGAGAAGGCCTGGGGATTGGCGACTACGTCGATGATCCAACGAAGTCCGAGGATGAGAAGCTTGCCGAAGCACTCAAGCACCCTGCCTCGAAGCTTGAGTTCACGTACGCCGAGGGGTCCGAAGACCTCGAGTACGTCATCAACAACGAGAGCTTTCAGGACTGGCTCGTATTCCTGCACCCGGCCCAAGCCCAGTACGCGGTCAAGGACCGCAACGGAGCATTTCGGCTTTCCGGCGGGGCGGGTACGGGCAAGACTGTGGTGGCGATCCATCGCGCCAAACACTTGGCGGACCGGTACCCGGACTCACGCATCCTGCTGACCACATTCACCAAGACGCTGGCCGAGAGTCTGGCGCAAAACGTGGGGCGCCTGGATCCGGGGCTGAAACAGAGCGACAAGCTCGGTGAAGCCCCGGTGACTGTAGCCGGCATCGACTCCGTCGCTGCCCAGGTCTGGTCAAAGGCGACATCGGAAGAACAAACAGGCGCTTTTGTTGCTGTGCTGGGGACTGCCGATGCCACGGCGACGAGCAGATCGAATGACAAGGAATGGGCTGAGGCCCTCGAGCAAGTGGAGCACAAGCTCGAGCCCGCTCTGGCGAACCCCATATTCCTCGGGCAGGAGTACCTGTCGATCGTCCTTGCTAATTCAGTCACCGACAGGGACGGGTACCTGACCGTTCCGAGAGGAGGTCGCGGCACGGCCTTGAACCGAATGAAACGGATCGAGGTTTGGAAGGTCATTGAGGCGTATCGGCGAATCTGCCGGAGCAAGGGAGCCGTGAGCTACCCCGAACTCGCAGCACTGGCCGCTGCGGTCCTTGATCACCGGGCCGCTGGGGGAGGCGACCGCCCCTTCGACCACGTCATTGTTGATGAGGCTCAAGATTTTCACGCTGGCCACTGGCTCCTGCTGCGTGCACTGGTGGCGCCTGGTGCCAACGACTTGTTCATTGCGGAGGACTCCCACCAGCGGATCTATGGGCAGAAGGTGCCCCTCAGCCGGTTCGGCATCCAAATCGTGGGGCGCTCACGGCGTCTGACGCTCAACTACCGGACGACGGCCCAGAACCTCGCTTTCGCCGTCGGGCTTCTCTCCGGAATTCCGTTCACTGACATTGAGGACACCGCAGAGGAGTCCGCAGACTATCGGTCAGCCAGAAGCGGGCCACACCCCCAGCTCGAGGGCAAGGAGTCGCTCTCCAAGGAGCTCGATAACGCTGCTGACTGGGTCAAGGCGTGGACGGCCGATCCAGAATTCGCACCGGAAACCATCGGCGTACTTGTGCGCTCGGGCAAGCAGGTGGACTTCGTCGTCAGCGGCCTGCTTGAGCGCGGAGTCTCTGCCCAAAAAGTCTCCGGTGATAAAGAGGCACATCCCGGCGAGCCCGTTGTGATGACCATGCACCGGGCAAAGGGAATGGAGTTCTCCAAAATCATCCTTTTCGGCGTGGGGGAGGCGAACATGCCTTTGCAGTGGGCGCTCAAAAACCTCGGCGACGCCGAGAAGTCTGATGCCCTGTTGCAGGAGCGGTCATTGCTATATGTTGCTGCGACTCGGGCGCGGGATGAACTGGTGGTCTCGTGGAGCGGGAAGCCATCGGAACTGCTTGGGGTTAGTTCCTAGACGGGGCACCGCTACTGAACCAGGGGAGTGGAATCGTGGGGCCTTTACGTTGCGAATTTACCTGCTCACGACGCATGGCTTTCTAGAATTGTCGGCCGTTCCAGCTACATTATTGTGACTGAGCTAAAACGGCCCATAGGGGCCGACAAAACTGGGGGCAATAGTGGGTGTAGACGCCGGCGTCGGATCTCTCTCTAAGGCGGCTGAACTTCAACGGGAGCAGTCCTATTTCGATCGAGCGAAGCAATACCGTGACAGCCAGGATGCAGCGTGGTCCCTGGCCACGGCTTCCTCGGGTTCAGCAGTTGAACGGCGTGCCTATAAACGCGCCATGGAGAAACGCAGGGTTGCCTCCCCTGATGACCCGATTGCACTTTCGCGCATTGACTTTGAAGACGGCGACAAACTGTATATCGGTAAGGTTGCCATCTTCGATGAGGACAAGAATCTCCTGGTCGTCAACTGGCAGGCCCCAGCCGCGGCGGTAGCGAATCAGGCCTCTATACAAGACCCCATGGGGCTGCGCAGCAAGCGGGTGTTCGACGCGCCAGCGAACAAGATTCTCGATTTCGAAGACATCGTCTTCAAAGCTTTGGCCGAAGCCGTTAGCGAGCTCGACGAGCACACCTATACGGGGGACGCCCTACTGCAGGCTTTGAGTCGTAAGCGCGGCTCCGAGATGACGGATATCGTCAAGACGATCCAGGCGGCTCAAGACAAGCTCGTGCGCGCGGAGCCGGACCAGCTCCTTGTCATACAAGGTGGTCCCGGCACTGGCAAGACGGCGGTGGCCCTTCATCGTGTTTCATGGCTTCTGTTTAACTATCAGGACGAATTGCCGCCAGAGGATGTACTTGTCGTCGGGCCCAATCCGACCTTCACGAAATACATTCGAAGGGTTTTGCCCGATCTTGGAGATGATGACGTCGTCCAGCAAGCATTGCAGAACCTCTTGTCCAACGACGTGCGTATCAGCGGGGAAGACTCAACTGAGACGGCGAAGGTTAAGGGCTCGGCACGTATGAGCCAGGTCTTGAAAAACGGGCTGAAGCAACGCATCCGAGTTCCGGCCGCGGATGTACGAATTCAACGACGAAATACAGTCCTTACTGTTTCTATCCCTGCAAATACCGTCGCCGATGTCTTGAGTAACATGCAGTTCGAGACATTTGCTGACGGCCGCCGTCGCTTTAGGCAGCGGCTCGTCGAGCTGTGTGCCCCTTTGCTTGGCAACATCCGTCAGGTTGCCCCGGAACAATTTCTCGATGTACGGGCTCTGGAAGCGGAAGTCGAAAAAATCTGGCCGCAGATAACTCCCCAGCAATTTCTGCGGGAACTCCTTGGCTCTAAGGAACGACTCAAGCGGGCTGCCTACGGGCACCTGACGTCGGAAGAGATCGAGCTGCTGTACCGGCAGCAATCCGACAAAGTAGGAGATGAGGCTTGGACTGTCGCCGACCTCGCCCTGCTCGATGAGGCGCAGGCGCTAATGCGCGAGTCACCCCGCACATACGGGCACATTGTGGTTGATGAAGCACAGGACCTCTCCAAGATGCAGCTTCGTGCGATACGCAGACGTTCCAAAAACGGATCGATGACTGTAGTCGGTGACATAGCTCAGTCGACCGGGCCGTACTCACGCGATTCCTGGGACGACGTGGCGCAGATTCTCAGTGAGGGCACAGCGGACAGCACGGGCACCCGCGTGGTGGAGCTTGAGCACGGCTACCGGGTACCGAAGCAGGTCTTTGACGTCGCCCTGCCGCTGCTCAAGTCAGCTGCACCTTCAATAACCCCTCCGCGCATCTTGAGGGAAGTTGACTACGAGCCCCGATTCGTTGGCGCCCACCGGGAGGAACTGGCCCTCGAGGTATCGCGCTCCGTATTCACCCACAGTGGACGGGGCCGCTTTGTCGGCGTGATCGCCCCGACATACTTGTGGCCGCAGCTTAGAACCGCATTCCGAAGTGATGATCTGCAGTGGAGCGAATCAAGCGAAGGTGAGCTGTCCACCGCCATCAATCTTGTTACGCCTGAGGATGCCAAGGGGCTCGAGTTCGACGCCGTCCTGGTGGTTGATCCGGCGGGAATCCTGGCCATGCCGCATGGCGAACGGATGTTGTACATCGCACTAACACGTACAACTACTCATCTGGACGTGATTTATCCCTCGGGCTCGTTGCCGCCGATTCTTGGTGGTTCGGACAAGCCTGAGCCACCAATGGCAGTTGACGTTGAACAGCCGCGACAGCCATCCAAAGCTGACGTGAAGATCTTGAGTGATCCAGCTCCGGGAGCCGACTCCGCTACTCCGGATGCCGCATCTACTATCGCCCTTCGTAACCTGGTCTCCGACGTCGTCCCATCCCTTACTGTTGGCGCTGCCCCGGAACATTTTGTGGGGACGGAGATGTCTCGCCTGGATGGAATGCAGCAGGCGATGGCTGAGCATTGGGCCAAGTTCTTCGCATCCCAGCTGCGGGATAATGTGCCGCCCAAGTTGGTTCCAGCTGTCGTCGAAGAGCTGGCCCGCATCGCTTCGGAGGAGTGAATACTCGGCAGAACTTGACTCAAAATTGAGGCTCCAGCCATAGGTTGGACTGAAAACTCAGCAGACCAACTAGACAGATATCCTTCAGTGGACGATCGGCTCGAAAAGACCGAGACGCTGAATGCAATGCATCAATTCTCCGCGTGGGGCGGAAAGGTAGGAGAAACCGTGTCGACAGGCAATGGTGTCTTGGACAAAAAGCTCGCGTTGCAGATGCAACGCTGGCGGGACGACCTGTTGTCGATCGACAGACGTCAGAGGCTTGTCTATTTCCAGCACCCCAAGAGTGGGACTTTCGAAATCGTTGAACCTGGCTGCTCAGGGGTAGAAGCCTTGGTGGCGGAGGGCGACGTCATGCTCGTCAGCAGTGAACCTGCAGACGATGAAGCGGGTGAATCGGCACAGGCCCTGAGGCTTCCCACGAAAGGTTCACGAACCCTACGCGTCACTGGCAAAACCGCTGCCCAAATCCTGAGCACGTCAAAGCGGCTGCATCAACGCTCGGAACAAGAATATGCGGACCGCGGGGTATGGACCCTTTATTTGGGCCACGGCATGCTCAATTGGATTGATCCCGCTGACGGAAAGAAAATCTCAAGTCCGTTGCTGCTTGTGCCCGTCCGTCTAGCCAAGGAGGGAAAGCAGTATGTGTTGAGGCGAACGGAAGACGAACCGGCACTGAACACGGCCCTCGGCCTTAAGCTCAGTAGGGACTTCGGCCTGGACCTCCCGGAGTTCGAGGTGGATGACCTGAACGTAGCGACGGTACTGTCCGGCGTGCGCAAGGCTATCGCGCAGTACGCAGGCTGGAATGTTGACGAGCGGGTTGTCATGTCCATTTTCAGCTTCCACAAGGAAGCTATGTACCGTGACCTTGAGCAAAACGAAGCCAAGATTGTCGCCAACGGCATGATTCAACTCATGGCACTGGGCCCGGAGGCACCGAACTCCGAGGTGTTCGCCTTTGACCCTGTTTCTGACGAAGAGCTGGATTTCCGTCTGCCGCCCGAAAAGCTCCACAGCATTCTTGACGCCGACGGAAGTCAAAGAAAGTGCATTCTTGCGGCGAGAGAAGGCCGCAGCTTTATCATGGACGGCCCTCCAGGTACCGGCAAGAGCCAGACCATTGCCAACATCATCGCTGAGCTCATCGCAACAGGAAAAACGGTGCTGTTTGTCAGTGAAAAGGCGGCCGCCCTCGACGTGGTGCGCGATCGGCTGACGAGCAGGCAGTTGGATCCATTCCTGCTTGAACTGCATAGCCATAAGGCGACCCGTAAGCAGGTGGTCCAGACGCTTCATGCTGAGCTCACCCGCCGCCCGGTAGTAAAGAGCTCTTTCTCGGAAACGGACCGATCTCAGCTCATCAAAAGCCGGACCAGGCTAAGCGACCATGCTGACGCAATGAACGAGGTCCGAAGCCCGTTAGGACGGAGCCTCTTTGATGTCTTGGGACGGCTGGCTCAGCTAGCAAACGTGGGCGAATACCCTTCTGGGGATCCCAGCAAACTTGGCTTGCTGTCTGCGGACGCACTAGCAGACATCCTGCTTGCCGCCACATCACTGTCGAAGGTGTGGCGCCCGGCTGCAGAAGGAGAATCATTTTCCTGGCGAGGTCTCGCCGGATCGAGCCTCACACAAGCACAAATCAAGGAGGCCGAGAAGTGTGTGGACATTCTGGCCCTGGCAACAGAACGCCTCCTGCGGACAGTCAGGCTCTTTGACGCACAGATCCCATTCTGGCCTGTTGCCCTGGACGTTGCCGGCGTTCGTTCGCGAGCGGATCTTTCCGCCCATCTCTGTACAAGAAGGAACGTTCCCCGGCATTGGTATTCCGTGCCCAAATTCACTGATGTTCTTCGAAGGATCGACAGCCTTCACGCAGAGGACGTCGAATACCAGACCAAAAAATCTGAAATTGACAGTATTTGCGTGGACAGATGGGACAAGATCGACAAGAGCCTTATAGCCCCGCTTGAAACTTTTCTTGAGCACGATCCGGCAGTTTTCAGTCGTCCTCTTAGCCAATTTCCGTTCGGCCAGCTTAGCGGCATCGAGCTGGGAACTTCCAGGGCTGCCTCCTTACTCGAAGATCTACTCGACAAGGCCCAGCAACTAGGTGTGCTTTTCGATGTTGAACCGCAATCACTGACTCTAAACAAATGCCTAGCCCTCTCATCACTCGCAGAGCTCAGCCAACAGGGCAGCCTGCCGGAACCACATTGGATCAACCCGAGTGTCCAAGGGGCTTTGGACGAAAGCGCGCGAATTCTTGAGGAGCTGGCTGCGATCGTACGCGACCGTCAGTCGGCAATGGAGTCAACCTTCAGCCCTGAAATCCTCGCACTGGATCTCAAAGGCCTTAAGGCCCGTTTCGAATTGCAACACAGAGGACTGAAAGCCTGGAGTAAACAAGCCCGGGCGGACAAGAAAACGCTTCGCGAGGTGACCGTTGCCGGGGTCGTCAACAAGGAAATCATTGCCATGCTTGGTGATGCCATCTCTTGGCAGACAGCACAGGAGAACCTCGCTAACAGCGAGCCCGAATATGGGCCTCGGCTCGGTAGTTATTACCGTGGCACTGCGACTGACTTTGCGAGGATCGCTCAGGCACTTGAGGTTGCCAGAACGGCTTTGAAGCTGGCCGGAGATGACATAGCGTCCTCCGCGCTGGCCCGGCAGCTGAGCAAAGCCAACACGCCAGACGCAGAGCTGATCCCTCTGGCGAGAGACGTTGCCAATATGGTGGAGCGCTTCGGTGTCGACACGCATGCACTCTTCGGCACTGTTTTCCATGAACAGGTCGGTGATCTGCCACTGACTCACATTTTGGGAATCCTCAAGGCGGCCCAGGAGAACTTTTCGGCCGCGCAACTTTTACGGGACCGACTTTCGAAGATGCTGGGCGAGACGGCAACACCGGTTGCGGCCAGTGCGGTTCTCCGGCAGATCGATGCGTTGGACGCGATGGATGAGAAAACCGCCGAACGTTCGCGGCACGATTCCGAGGTATTGGGCAAGCGATACAGTCCACGGAAAACAGACTGGGCAGCGGTGCGAGCCGACTACGATTGGATCGCAGCCTTGCGCAGAATCGTCGGAGGACCAATCGAGGATGACGATGTCCGGTTCGTTGAGGAGTTCGACGCTTCCGACCTTGATTTGGCAGAAGGCCTTTCCTCCTGGCTGGAAGCCCGAGACAAGCTGGTCGGCTTCTTTGATGCCGAGCGCTCGACCGAGCTCAGCGCCGAACTGAACCATGACCTTGAATACGCAGAGGAACTCCTTGCTGCCCTTGGTTTTAACCCGGCTGCTGATATAGATGTTTGGTTCGAATATAAAAGGCTCTTTGCTGCTCTTTCCGATGCTGGAGTGCCTGAGACGCTGACAGCCCTGTGCGACAGCCATGCGCCAGCGGACCAAGTAGTGTCAGCAATTGAAAGGGCTGCGCTGGAACCTTGGGCAGAAAGCATCATTGAAGGGGACGACAGGCTATCGGAACACCGTGCGTCCGGCCGCGAAAGCCTACTGAAACAGTTCAAGGAATTGGACGGAAACCTAATCGTCAATGCTTACGCCGACGTCGTGACGGCCTGTGTTGCCCGACGTCCACGCAGCATGGCCGGCCCTGCGGCAGTCATCGCGCACGAGGCCAACAAGAAGTCCCGTCACAAACCCATTAGGCGGTTGCTGGAAGAAACCGGCTCTATAGTCCAGGGGCTGAAGCCCTGTTTCATGATGAGTCCTCTTTCCGTATCGCAGTATCTTCCTGCAGGGTTCGTCTTCGATGTCGTTATCTTCGATGAGGCCTCTCAGGTCATGCCCGCGGATTCCGTCAATTGCATCTACAGGGGCAAACAGCTGATCGTGGCTGGGGACCAGCGACAGCTCCCGCCAACGTCCTTCTTCTCGGCTGCAGATATTGAAAGCGACGACGAAGATGAACCGGACAACTTCGATAGCGTCTTGGACCTATGTAAGGCTTCGGGGGCTATGGTGTCCCTGCCGCTCTCATGGCACTACCGCAGCCTTCATGAAGATCTCATTACCTATTCGAACTACCGGATTTACGAGGGGAAACTCAATACATTCCCTGGCGCCACCCAGGAAGCTGACGACCTCGGGGTACATCACGAATTCGTTCAGGGTATCTATCAGCGAGGGGCTGGTAGCAAGAATCCCATTGAAGCAGAGCGCGTCGTGGACCGTGTCCTTGAACATCGCCGCGTTAACCCGGACCTCTCGCTCGGAGTCGTAACGTTCTCTACACAACAAGCCGAGGCTGTTTCCGAAGCTATTGAACGTCGCGCAGAACTAGAGCCGCTGCTTACGGGTCTCATGGAAGACCATGATCGACTCCGCGGGTTCTTTGTGAAGAATCTCGAGTCCGTCCAGGGCGACGAGCGAGACATCATCATCTTCAGTATTGGCTACGGGCCCGATGAAGCGGGCAAGCTGGCAATGAACTTCGGACCCCTGACTCGGAAAGGCGGCGAACGGAGACTAAACGTGGCAATCACGCGCGCACGCCGAAGGGTCGAAGTAGTCAGCTCATTCCATGCTGGAGACATGTCTGACGGCGCGTCAGCAGGAAATCGTCACCTGAAGAATTATCTGGACTTTGCTGCCCGGGGCCGAACGGCCTTAGCCTCTGACATATCCGGATCTGTGGGGGATGCCGAGAGCCCCTTTGAAGAGGAAGTCCTTCGCGTAATCAGGGCATGGGGTTACGACGCCGTGTCTCAGGTTGGGGCTGGTGGCTACAGGATAGATATAGGGGTTCGTCATCCTGAAAAGCCCGGGAGCTTCATGCTGGGCATCGAGTGCGACGGAGCCGCTTATCATTCGGCAAAGAGCGCGCGTGACAGAGACCGCCTGAGGGAATCCGTGCTGCGGGGGCTCGGGTGGGATATCTATCGGATCTGGGGTTTGAGCTGGTACAGAGACCGGTCCACACAGGAGATCGCTCTCAAGCAGGCAATTGAGGACGCTGTGAGTGGGAACCAGGGCGTTCCTGCCATTGCTCAGGCGGCGGAAAGTACCGGGCTCATGGAGTATGAAGAGATTGACCTGTCCGCCCCGCCCGCCTGGACGGTCCCATACACCTCCGCCTCAAAGCCTGCGCACCGGTATTGGTACCAACCGGGAGATGCCGACGCACTTACAGACCTCATCCAGTATGCGGCCCACGTCGTTAGCGTCGAAGCGCCGCTGCACGTAGATACCTTTCACACTCGGTTGCGGGAGCACTGGGGAGCCGGTGCCATTGGTCCCCGCGCCAAAATCAACATTGAAAGAGCATTGTCACTTGCCAAAGTTAGCGGCATGAAAGTGAAGCTCGATAAAGAAGGCTTTATCCGAGTCGATGGCGCAAACGCAGTAAACGTCCGGCGACCAACGGGACAAAGTGACATCCGTAAAGCAGGCGCTATCCCGCCTGAAGAGTTCGATGAGGCCGTTCGTCTCGTAGTTGCTGACTCAATAGTCATTACAGAAGAAGAGTTACTCGTCGCCGTCCGTGACGTCTTCGGCTGGGCACGACGAGGCCCCGATATTCAGAATGCACTTCAGCGGAGCCTTCGGAGAGCCGTAAAGAAGGGTTACTGCCTGCGCCGGCCAGACGGCTCATACGAGACTGCGCAATAAGGTGTGTATGAAGCGCCCGCCAGGCGCTATCTCGGCGGGCGCTTTATGCTCATGATTTGGCAGGAGGTACGCAAATCAAGCACATCGAGCCTTCCTCTAGACGCACAGGGCGGGGTGTGAATACTCGATCGATGTATTCTCATCCCTAAGCACTAAGACTCTAAGGAGACGCTTGTGGTTCGAGCGGAAAATGGGACGCTCGCGGGCGTTCTAGAAGGCAAGAAGCAGTACCAGGTTCCTCTGTATCAGCGGGTGTACTCGTGGGGGAAGAAGCAGCTCGACCAGTTGTGGTCAGACGTCGTGGAGCTGGAGCGGACCCTTCACGACGACCCGAAGGCCTCTCATTTCATCGGGTCCCTCGTCCTGGCGAGCAGCCCTGATTTCGGGGCCATCGGCGTCAACAAGTTTCTTGTCGTTGACGGCCAGCAGCGCCTGACCACTCTGACTCTTCTCCTGGCTGCACTCCGGGACCACTTGATCGAAACCGGGGAAACTGACCGAGCTGGCGGCATCGATGCCCAATACCTCATCAACGTTTACGACAATGGCAAGCCACTCAAGGTGATGCCGACGCAGACAGACCGGCCCGCCTATATGGCTGTTCTCAACCGTGCTCCTCAGGCCGGCGGTGAGGATACCATCGGCGACGCCTACCGATTCTTCCGCTCGAAGATCGCGGCGGCTGACGACCCAGACGATCCACACGACCTCTATCTGCTCGAGGCCGCCGTCGTCCGCGGACTCGCGCTCGTCGTCGTTACTGCCGAACCGTCAGACAACGCACACCGCATCTTCGAGTCCCTGAACAATACTGGTCTTCGCCTGACACAAAGTGACCTGCTCAAGAACTACCTGTTCATGAGGCTCGGTGACCGCGCAGAAACCGTCTACGACAATATTTGGCTTCCACTAGAGAAAAAGCTTGACTCTGAAAACCTCGAGTTGTTGTTCTGGCTCGATCTCGCTCAACGCGACGAACGGGCAAAACAATCTGATACTTACGTAGGACAGCAAAAGCGGCTCGAGAAACTCAAGACCATTGACCAGGTAGAGGCTGAGGTAGTCCGTATAGCCCGATTGGGCAACGTGCTCGCTACGATTCTCAACCCTGCGGAGGAAAGACATACCGAGATTCGCAGGCGCCTCACCAGAATCAAGGCGTGGGGTTCGACCACTGCGTATCCCGTGGTGATGCAGATCCTCGCCCGACGCGCCGCCGGCACCGCTGCCAATGATCAAGTGGTTCGCGCGTTGACTTATCTCGAGTCCTACTTCGTGCGGCGGATCATCATCGGACGCGCTACCGCCAACCTGAACCGGACACTGCTCCAAGCTGTTGGTGCGATCAGTGGTGCCGAGGACATCGACAAGGCACTACGCGACTACCTGTCGCAGGGTCGAAAATACTTTGCAACCGATCAGCAGGTCCGAGAGGCTGCTCGGGCTGTCGCCTTCTACTGGCAGGGCCGTGGAACACAGAAAAAGCTGATCCTGCAGTGGCTTGAAGAAGCCTACCGCCCGAAGGAGATCGTCGACCTCGACCCAAGGCACCTGAGCATCGAGCATGTCTTGCCCCAGACTATGACTGAGCCCGTACGGGAAGCGTTCGCAGAGGGTTTCGACGCAGACGCAGACATTGATTACGAGCATGAGCGCGTCGTGCACACCCTGGGCAACCTGACTCTCAGTGGGTACAACAGCGAGCTCAGCAACAAGCCGTTCCACGAGAAGCGGGAGTTGCTGGCTAAGAGCGGCGTTGCAATGAATCAAGCGATTGCCGCCCACACCTCTTGGGGTGCCGACGAGATCAACGCGCGCAGCGCTGAACTGGCGGAGAAGATCATCGATTTGTGGCCTGGCCCTGACGAAAGCATTATTGCAGTGGGCGAGGAGCCGTCAGCTCTTCGCAGCCAAATTGCTGCGGTTGTAGCCGGGATCCCCGCCGGCCGATGGAGCTCCTACGGGGATGTCGCCATCGTGGCGAACACGTGGCCACAGCCACTGGCCGGGATACTTGCGAACTATCCGATAGCGAACGCGTGGCGTGTCCTGCAGAGTGGCGGGACCATCTCGCCCGGCTTCCGTTGGCTGGAACCCGACCGCAACGATGACCCACGGGCGGTTCTCGAGGAGGAAGGAGTTAGATTTGACGCTGAAGGACGCGCGGACCGCGACCAATTTATTGGTGCAGAGGAGCTTGCTGAAGCCGCGGGTCTCGACGTCGACGAGAATGTGATCTCCGCGCGACGCAATAGGGTGAGCGGTCAGGCTCGCGCGGAAAACAACGTGGCGCTGAAGAACGCACAGCTGGACTTCTTCGAGCGAGTACGAAACTTCGGGCTCGCTAATGCGACCAACATCAAGACATGGCGTAAACCGTCACCACAAAACTGGTATGACGTGAGCCTCGGGGATTCCCGTGCTGTGATCTCGCTTTCAGTTAACTCGCAGAGCAAGCTCGTAACCGCGCAATTCTGGATCAACAACGACAAGGGTCTTTACGGGGAGTTACTTGCGCAGCGCACCGCTATCGAAGCCGCTCTAGGGTTTGAGGTGGAGTGGGACGACAAGCCCGGCCGTAAGGCCTCCAAGCTTGTCAGCAGGCTGCCCGGCGATTTCCTTGATGAAGCCCAGTCACAGGAACTCGTGGAATGGCTGGTGACGAGGGCCGACAGGTTTGCGCAGGTATTGGCGAAGTACCTGCAAAACCCGGATCTGCAAGGGAATCCGGAGGATCAACTCGTCTTGGAGTGGGAACCGGACCTGGCGCAACAGTCCCCGGAAGGTTGATGATGAACTAGCAGGGCTCGTGCCCGTTGCTACTTCTTCCGCATCTTGTCTATTACTGCTGCTACCTTGCGGTAGGTCTCTTTGGCTTCAGGGCTCGTTGCTGCACGATAAATTCTCTTCCCGTCCACAAGCAGCTTCTCGGCCTTGGCCTGCATCTCCGGGTCCTTGGCGAGAACGTAAAGTCTGGTAGTGGCGGCTTTAGCCTTTTGTCCGACGTCCTTCATCGCGGCTGCGGCTTTGTTTGCCTTTCCGGCCATGGTCTGCTCCATATCTGTGATGGCTGGTCTGACGGGATAAACGAGTGCAAAGTCCCTGGACGCTTTGCGCACCGACACCCTAGGCGGGGACCGCAGGGAAAACTACGAGCGACCCGTCGCTGTTCCGCTCAATCTCAATTGCGACGTCGTCCCGGTGGTCATTTAGCTGGAGACCGTCTCCCAAAGCACGAAGTCGATATGCGGCCTGCAGCAGCTGGTCTACCTCGCCGGGCGTAAATGCGGGAAGCCGGAAACCGCCGTCGCGCTTCACCTCGAGGGCAGACAGTCGAAGCAGAAGCTGGTTGATGCCCGACTCCAACTCGTCGGTGCTGCGTCCGTCAGCATGAAGCGCCCGGATGAAATTTTTGAACGAATTGTCTTTGTCCTGCTGGGCGTGTTCGACTGCTTGAAGCACAAGCACCCGGCGTTTAAGAGCGACGGCTAGCCGGGCAATTTCCAAGTGCGCCCGGAAGGTGCCGCCTTCCTCGGTGATGCCGGGAAATGACTTCTTTAGTTCGCCCACTTCGACTGCGCCGTCGGGCAGGGCATCCAGTGCAGCTTCCCACTTCTTTAGCCGCCTACGGGTAGCCGAAATAGCGGTGTTGATACCATGCACGGAAGAATCCAGGCCGAGCGAAAAGCCGATCCGGCCCTGGTCAAGTAGGATCGACGTCGCTTTGTCGATCGCTTCACGGCAACCGTCCAACTCGTTGCGTTCCTTTTCAAGGTTGTCCTCGTGCAACTGCTCCAAGAGTTCAGTGATGCGCTCAATCGCTTCCTGGCGCTGGTGCTCGGCATGTGCGCTGACGCTCACGGCTACGGCCATCAGCACAAGTGGTGCGGCCACCGTCAGGGCTCCAGCGCTGGCGACCGCCACGCCAGCTGTAGCTGCCGCACCAGTTGCAGCGCCGGCCGTGCCTGCAGCTGCTGCTCCGCTTGCGACAGGGACGAATGTAGCGGCACCCACGATTCCGGTCGAGTTCACAAGGGAACCATGAATAGCTCCTGCAACTCCCTTGGCGGCCATAGGGCGAACGAGTCCTTGGCCAGCCTGGGCGGCAAGCTTGGCAGGCATTACCAACCGGTAAAGTACCTCTCCCGTTTCGGCCACATTCACCTTCGGGGGAGCGGATTTCGCTGTTTGCGTTACGAGCTGCGCCAGCTGCTTTGCGAGCGGGCTTGCAACGTCAAGCGGTAGGCCCCCCTTGCGATCGCGGGACTGTGGCATCGGGTGCATTTCGAGTGTGGCGATGGGAGAATCCGCGAGTGCTGCCAGAACGGTTCGCATTTCTGCGAGGCGAGCCGGCGTTAGAGCCTCAGTACCCAGCACGTCAGCAACGCTCACTGCCTCTGTAGCTAGTGTCCATACCGGCACGAGTGCTTTGCTGTCAGTAGTCACTTTGTCCCCTCATGGAAGTGAAACCGCCTTGGCGGTGGGAGCGACGCCGCTGCAGAACCTGAGAACATGGTCCTTGCCGAAACGGCACCGGTGGTTATCGTCCCACATTCATATCGGAACGCATGAAGTGTCGCCCGGCTAAGCGTTGGGCGAGTCCCGGTACACTGATCCTGAATCAGCCAGACAGCAATCTATGGCATGCAATCATCAGGAACGGAACCCAGGCCGTTTCAAAGCAAAAGGGGTCCAGTGTCGGAAGCTAAATCATTCAAACCGGTCGCGCTCACTGCGATTGCGGTGGCGGTGCTCCTGGCCGCACTGCTTATAGCGAGCGTGCTTGGACTCGGCCCGTTTTCAAACAAGAGCGAGCGGGATCAAACCGTTCTTTTGAAGTCCGTCAAAAATGTAAGCCAGTACCATGCTGCTGTCGGTAATTTCGAGATTTTGTTGGACGAGAAAGAAGACACCGGGGGACTTCCCGATTTCATAGCAGGACGACGGACCCTCTTTGTGGCCGCTGGAACCGTCAATGCCTATGTCGATCTTGCAGGCCTCGCCGATGAGGACCTTATTCTGTCAGCGGACGGCAAATCTGTGACACTGCGGCTGCCCGAGCCGCAGCTGGACAAGCCCAATGTCGATCATGATCGCTCCTACGTGTACAGCCAGGATCGGGGTATAGCGGACCGAGTCGTAGATGCGTTTACAGCGCCTCAGCAAGCGGAGCTCTATCTCCTCGCCGAATCGGATATGGCTGAAGCTGCTGAGGACTCTGAGCTGCGGCAGAGAGCCGACGAGAACACCAAGAGCATGCTGACCGGCCTGTTCGGGTCGCTCGGATACGAGGTCACCTTTGAGAAAGATGCAACTGGCTAGATTGTGCCCTTGGATAATTCTGATTAAAGCCCTGCATGGCATAACTAACTGCCGGGGATAGTTCCGACTACGGCAGGCTAAACACGTAGTGAAACGCTATCGAAACCGCCGGCAATGTCGGAGGGGCTGTGTACAGTTGCGGGCATGGGGAAGCCAGGTTTATTAGAGGATCGATTTGTCGGTGCTATTGAAGGGCGGTTTTTCATCCCCGCGTACCAGCGCGGGTATCGGTGGGGTGAAGAGGAAGTTACGCGCCTTCTGGACGATATCGTGGAGAGCCGTAACCAATCGGCATATTATCTGCAGCCGATCGTCGTGAAATCCATGGCAGATGGTCGGTGGGAGCTTGTAGACGGCCAACAGAGACTTACCACTTTGTTCCTTATTCTGCAGGACATCCGCCGGTCGTTGCCGTTCGCAAAGGTTCAGTTCGAGCTCGAATATGCCACGCGGGGTGGGAGTCAGGAGTATTTGAAGGAACCTGACGAGGCGGGCAGCAAACGCAATATCGACTTCTTCCACATCCACAAGGCCGCTTCTACGATCAGATCTTGGTTTGAATCTTTAGGGCCTGGCGAAACTCAAGCGGCAATCGACTTCTACACGGATTTGTCGCGTCGCGTGAAGGTGATCTGGTACGAGGCACCAACTGCGATGGATTCTACCGATCTGTTTACCCGGCTCAATGTTGGTCGCATCCCCTTGACCGATGCGGAGCTGGTGAAGGCGCTTCTGCTCACCCGCGCTCGAGGTAATGCCGTCGGGCCCGACCGGTCCCAAGAGATAGCCGCCCAGTGGGACACCCTCGAACGCGATCTCCGTGCACCCGAGCTGTGGGCGTTCGTGACAGGGCAGGCAGATAGTCAGTCGAACCATATAGCTCTGCTGCTCGACTGTCTCGCAGGTGGGTCGACAGGGCGTGAAACAGCGGCCTTCAAAACGTTTGATTCCCTACGTGCCGAAATTGATTTTGACTTCAAGACCTTTTGGAACAAAGTCCTCGATCTCCACTCCCTGATTCTCGGCTGGTACGAGGACCGAAATCTCTTTCACAAGGTAGGGTACCTGATCGCAACTAAGACTCCTTTTGACGAGCTTGTCGCTGTTGCAGAAGGCAGAACTAAGAGCAGCTTCGAGGCGTTGCTCGATAACATGATCAAGACGAAACTGGACCTGACCGACACAGCACTATCCGGGCTCTCCTATGAGAGTGCGGCAGGACGGGAGAAGGCGACCCAAGCACTGCTGTTGATGAACGTCGAAACAATCCGAAAGATGCAACATTCCTCGGAACGCTATTCATTTCATGCGCACGCGGCCGGGGCATGGTCACTGGAGCACATCCACGCACAGAATGCCGAAGCTCTCAATACGGCCGAGCAGTGGGCGAGCTGGCTCCGCCTACATCGTGACGCGTTAGTCAACCTGCCGATCGACCAGGACCGTCGTCATGACCTGATCCGCCGCATTGACGATGCGATCCCTACGATCAACCGGCATACGTTCCCTGAGTTGCAGCGCGAGGTCAATGCGATCTTTTCTTCCGGTGATGAGGGTGCAGAGGGTGACGTGCATGTCATTGACAACCTTGCGCTTCTCGGCGGCAGAGACAACAGCGCATTGAGCAACGCGGTTTTTGAAGTGAAAAGGCTTGAGATACTCCGAAGGGACCGCATGGGTTCCTACATACCGGTATGTACACGAAATGTGTTTTTGAAGTACTACACGGAGGAGGGTGCGCAGCAAGTCCACTTTTGGGGCGCAGCGGATCGCCGTGCGTACTTGGACGCATTTCGCAGTGAAATCGGCGGTTACTTAATGGAAGAAGTGAGCCAAGCATGAATACGCCAAGCCGCTTGACGACGTTCATCGGCCTTTTTGCCGATGATGAGGCACAAGTTAGGGCGATCCAAGTCCCTCTAATCCAGAGGGATTACGCGCAGGGTCGGGAAGATGGCAAAATCGAACAGATTCGCAACAACTTCCTTGACGTTCTTCACTCGGCCGTCTCCGGAGAAAATCCGGATCCGGTCCACCTCGACTTTGTTTACGGTGAAGTGAAGTCTGGTGTGCTGGAGCCACTTGATGGTCAGCAGCGGCTTACGACGTTATTCCTATTGCACTGGTATCTAGCATCGCGAGCGGGAGAGCTTGACTCTCGTCAGCCATGGGCCCAGTTCACATACGCCACTCGACCGAGCGCACGCTTATTCTGCGAACGCCTTGTAGTGTCCCCGCTGCCAGCCTCCATTGATAAGCCGTCGGCATGGATCATCGACCAGCCGTGGTACCTCTTCGTTTGGCGCCATGATCCCACAATCCAGTCCATGCTTGTGATGCTGGACGCAATTCACACGCGATTCCGGACCGAGGATGCCAAGACCGCTTGGGTGCGACTCGTTGATCCGATCAAGCCGGCGGTTTCCTTCCTCGTGCTCGCTCCGTCTGATATGGGCTCGGCTGCGGACCTTTACATCAAGATGAACTCACGGGGTAAGCCGCTGACGGAATTCGAAAATTTCAAGGCGCATTTTGAGAAGTCTATTGAATCAACCGAGAGGGCTATGGAGTTTGCCGAACGGGTAGACGGGGTGTGGTCGGACCTACTCTGGGGATTCCGCGGCGAAGATGACTTGATCGACGACGAGTTCGTTCGCTACATCGGCTTCATCACTGAGTTGTGTGAGTGGGGCGATCCAGAAGCTGACGTTCGTGAGCGTCGAGAACTTCTCAGCCGTCGCACCGAGCGCGTCTTTGGGGAGGCGAATGTCAGACGGTCTGAGTCATTGGACTTCCTGTTTAACGCATTCGACATATGGGAAGGCCGAGACATCGCCGGCCTGTTTGCAGGGCTTTTCAGGGGCACGGTGGAGCAGACAGCGGATGAAGCCGACCGAATCGCATTGTTCTTCCGGGACCAGCGGATCAACCTGTTCGACGTTTGCTGTCGAACGTTTGGTGAAACGAGCGGGAGAACACGAATCTTCACGTTCGGGCAGAGCCTCCTGCTATTCGCCGTGCTTCTCCACCTTATGCATGAGACAGACGCACCTCAGGCCCGGATCCGTTCCCTGCGTAATCTCATAGAAGCTTCCACGAATGAACTGCGTCTGGACCGGATGCCCAGGTTGCTCCGAGACATCGAACGACTTGTGCGTTACGGCGCTCTCAGCGAACTCGAGAGCTTCAACAAGCAGCAGATCGGGGAGGAATTGCTGAAACGAGAGTTCCTGGTCGCAAACCCTGAGCTCACCCAGTCGCTTCATCGTTTGGAAGACAGTCACCTCCTGCGCGGATCTATAGGCGCCTTCTGCTTAGAACCGAATAAGTTCGCTGCTCGAACTGACACCTTCCTTCGCTTGGCGTCAGAGCCCGAAATCTGGCCCGAGGTCACGGGGGCGCTGCTAGCAACGGGCGAGTATCAACGAACAACCAACAACAGAAGGTTTCAATTCGGAACCGGGTTCAAGCGGTACGAGAATGCCTGGCGGGAACTATTGACGGGGGCAGATCGAGAGGCACTTTCGGAGACGCGATCCGCTTTGGCCAAGCTCTTGGACGCCATCAGCTGTTGCCAAGAATTAGAGCCGACACTGGGGGCCCTGCAGTCGGAATGGCTCGCTCAGCGTGAAGCGGAGCTCTCCTTCGATTGGCGATACTACATGGTGAAATACTCGGACATGCGTGAGGGCGGCTCGGGAATCTACTACTCAGAAGGTGGGGCGCTGGGCTACTCGATGTGCATGCTCCGAGGCGGTACAACCACGCTCAATAGTCGGTACCGGGATCCATATCTTCTTGCAATTTGGCGTAGTTCCGGGAGCCCCGAGGACGTGGAAGACCCTTGGTTCACTGGGCATGAAGCTACTCCTCGGCGGTTGAAGCTCACGCGGAGCGGTGTCGGTATCCGCTCAGTTTCGCAAGGATTGGAGCTGTCCGGACCTGCGGTAGAGGAGTTTGCGGAACTCTACACCTCGCTTCGACGTGAGCTCGGCGCTTCCGAGAACGGCTTCATTGAGATCAAACAGGTGGACGGCATCGACGCGGTTGACCGGATCCTGCTCGGAGCGGACGTTCTGCGGCGACTTCTTGACGCTGGACTGTGACCGGCGCGTTCATGCATATTTGAGTCGCAACTCAATGTTCTGGAGCTGAACCAGCTTCCGTACCGAAATTTGTTCACCTGCCTGGGCTGGGCACCGTCATCCATGGAGCTTGCTCATGGAGCAGCAACCCGCGCCGCACGTCAGAGCTCCATCCGGAACACCCCCAGCAGCATCGTGACAGTCGCTGACAGTGCGAAGCTCATCGGGCGTCCGATGCCGGAGCGGTTCGCTCCACGTAGTGGCCCAGTTGTGCCAAATCGGGCTGCGATGACGGATCACCCACGGCGTCGGCTCCCACGGCATTCGCCACAGCCAATGCACGCGCATTGTCCAGCCCGCTCCGCAGCGCCAGGATCAGGGCCGCGCAGAACGCGTCCCCGGCGCCCACCGTGTTCACTACCTCAACGGCAGTGGGCGGCGCCTCCGCCACCTTTCGGCCGTGCTCGAACATTGCCGAGCCGTCCTTGCCGTACGTCACCGCCACGAGCTTTGCCTCCGCGAGGGCGGGGATCAGGGCGTATTCGCTCTCGTTGACGATCACCCGGTCGCACCGCTCCAGCAGCTCCGCCGGCAGGTCCATGGCGGGCGCAGCGTTCAGCACAAAGAAGCCCTGCGCCCTCCGGGCCGCCTCCAGCACCACGTCCAGGCCCACCTCCAGCTGGCACAGCACCGTCTCCTCCGGGCCGAACTCCACCCCGTCCAGCGACAGGTGCGAGTTGGCCCCCGGGCACACCACGATCTGGTTCTCGCCGTCGCGGTCCACGACAATCAGCGCCGTTCCGGTCGCGCCCGGCAGCACTGCCACGTCAGTGGTGTCGACGCCGGCACCCGCCAGGGCGTCCAGCATCCGCTGCCCCTGGGCGTCACTGCCCACCGCCCCGACCATCCGGGCACGACCGCCCAGCCAGGCGGCCGCCGCGGCCTGGTTGGCGCCCTTGCCGCCGGGCTGCTCAGACAGCACGGCGCCGCCGATGGTTTCGCCCGCCGCCGGGAGCCGCTCCGCGGTGGCGATCAGGTCCAAGTTGATGCTGCCGACCACGGTGACGGCAGGACGTGTTGTGTTCATGGGAAAACTCTCTCAGGGGAGGGCCGGGAGCGTTGATACAACACCCAGCCACCACCGCAGCCGGGCTGCCCGTAGAAGGAGGAACCGCCGTCGTACCCCCGAGTCCCGGTACAGCGGCCCGGTACAGTGGCGAGCATGGCAGTCCATCATCCGGTTTTCGCGCGGCTCTACCCCGTGATGGGTAAGGCGATGGAGCGCGGCGGCATGGACCAGCGGCGCCGCGCGTTGGTCACCGGCCTATCCGGCGAGGTGGTCGAGGTAGGCGCCGGCGACGGGCTTAACTTTCCGCACTACCCGCCCAGCGTCATCCATGTCCTGGCCGTGGAGCCGGAACCGCGCCTGCGGCGGCTCGCCGGCGAAGCGGCCAAGCAGGCTCCGGTACCGGTGGAGGTGGTCGATGGCCTCGCGGAGAGGCTTCCCTTCGCCGACGCCAGCGCCGACGCTGTGGTGGTGTCGCTGGTCCTGTGCTCCGTGGCCAACCAGGCGTCGGCGCTGAAGGAAATCCGCCGGGTGCTCAAACCTGGCGGGCAATTGCGTTTCCTCGAACATGTCCGGGCGGACACACCCGGCCTCGTACGGGTCCAGCGGGTGCTCGATGCCACCCTCTGGCCGCGCGTGGCCGGGGGATGCCACACCGGCCGCGACACCGCTGCGGCGATTGAGGATGCCGGATTTACCATCCAGAGCCTGGACCGGTACCTGTTTCCCGAGACCCGCACACCGGTCTCCTTCCACATCCTCGGCACCGCGACACGCGGCGACTAAGAACCGCTCCGCAACCCCTTCTCCAGTCGGAACGCCACCAGCGACGCCCCCGCCCCGGCTGCTGCGACCACCGCGGCAAGCGTCCACCCAACAGCCGGACTGAACTGCGAGAACACGATCCCGAACAGCAGCGGCCCCAGGGTTCCGCCGATATAGGTTCCGCTCTGGGTGATGCCCGTAGCTTGGGCGGTGAACGGATGCGCCGTTCGTGCGACCACGTAATGGGCCAGGCCGTTCCAGCCCCAGCCCAGGCCGAACGCGACCACGGCTCCGGCGGCATAGGCGATCGGGAAGCCGGACGCCATGCCGAGCAGCCCCAGGCTCCCGGCCGCCATCATCAGGGCCACCGTGGCCATCGAGCCGCCGATGCCCCGGTCCGCGGCGATGCCCACCAGCGGGCGCGCCAGGATCCCGGCCACGCTCGCCGCGCCCAGCAATAGGCCCGCGCCGGCGGCATCGAAGCCCGCCTGCACCGCCATGCTGACAGTGAATGCACCCACCACGTTGGCCTGCCCGGCTCCCAGGGCACTGGCCGCCGCGGTAGCGAACAGGAACGGCTTCAGTCGCCGGGGGAGCGGCTCCCTGACAGCTTTTCCGGAGCGCCGGCTGACGGGGGCACGGCGCGGGAGGGTGCGGAGGACCACCGGGATCAGGGCCGCCGCCAGCAGAGCCGCCAGCGCAAAGGTCCAGTTCCACCCCACGGTGAGCGCGAACACCGGGACTGACAGACCGGCGGTGAGCGTCGCCGTCGGAATGGCCGCCTGCTTGAGGCCAAACGAGAAGGCGCGGTTGCGCACCGCCACCTGGTCCACGATCAGGCCGTTGGACAGCGGATGGCTCAGGGCGTTGGCGGCACCGGCGAAACTGAGCCAGACGATCAGCAGCGCCCAGTGCGGGGTGACGAACGCGATGCCGGCCAGTGCCACAAAGCCCAGCCCGACTGCGAGCGGAATCCCGCGGCGCAGCCCCAGCCCGCTGGCCACATACCCGGCCGGAGCGGAGAGCAGCGCCGACACAGCCCAGAAGGTGGCCACCGCGACGCCGAGTGCCGACGCCGTCATGCCCAGGTCCTGCTCGAGCTGGACAGCCAGCCCGCCCACGAGGAAGACCGGCAGCACCGCTACCACCGTCGTCAGCGCAGCGATGGCCGTCGCCTGCTGTCCCGGCCGGCGTGCTGGATTTCGCACAGGCTCGACGGCGGCCCGCCTCACCGTGCGGACCGGCTCTGCGAAACGCCGGCCAGGTCATCCTGGACGACGGCGCCGCCAGCCAGCACGGAGCGCCCGCCGGTGCGCACCTGGGCCAGCAGGCCCCCGGCCAGGAGGACAGCACGTTCGGCCGGCGAGAAATCGAGCCCCAGCACCAGCTCCGCATCCCCGTCCACCCGGGCGGTGACCGAGCTGTCACCGCTGGCCAGGGCGTCAGCCAGCCCGTCGATCACCCACCGCTGCCCGGTTGAACTTTGCGCGTCCGGCGGGAGGACCAGCGGCACGATCCCGGCCGCGATCAGGTTTCGGCGGTGGATCCGGGCGTAGCTCCGGGCAGCGACCACCCGGACCCCCAGGTACAGCGGGATCAGGGCGGCATGCTCCCGCGACGAGCCCTGCCCGTAGTTTTCCCCGCCGACAATGATCCCGCCGCCCCATTCGAGCGCGCGGTCGTGGAAACCAGGGTCCAGGCGGCGGAACATGAAGCGCGCGCAGACGGCGATGTTGGACCACACCGACATGGCGATCGCGCCGTCGGGCGCCATGTCGCCGGTTGAGATGTCATCGCCGACGACGATGAGCACCCGGGCGTCGAGGTCCGCCTGGAGCGGTTCCGGCTGTGGCGGCGGGACCAGGTTGCTGCCGCGCTCGATCTCGATGTCACGCCGGCTCTCCAGCGGCAGGACGCCGGCGATATGCAGGTCGTGGACCTCCGGGCGCGGCGGCGTCGCGGGGCGGAGCTCGCCGCGGCTGACGGTGGACGCGTCCACGATGGCGCCTTCCAGTGCGCTCGCGGCAGCGGTCGACGGCGAACACAGGTACACGCTGTCCTCTGCGGTACCGCTTCGCCCCGGGAAGTTGCGGTTGAACGTGCGCAGCGACGGTGCACCCTCCGTGGGCGCCTGTCCGATGCCCACGCACGGGCCGCATACCGGCTCGAGCATCCGCGCCCCGGCCTGCATCAGGTCCTCATAGACCCCGGAAGCGATGATCGTCTGCAGGATCTGCCGCGAGCCCGGGGTCACGGTGAGCTGGACGGACGGATGGACGGTGTGTCCCTTGAGGATGGCCGCCACCGTCGCGAGGTCCTCGTACGAGCTGTTCACCGAGGAGCCGACGCAGACCTGGACCACCTCGGTGCGCGGCAGTTCGGACACCGGACGGACATTGCCCGGGGAATGCGGAAGCGCCACGAGCGGAACGAGGGCCGAGAGATCAAGCCGCTCATCGTCGTCGTACGTTGCCCCTGCGTCCGCTGCCAGGGCAACGAACTGGTCCTCGCGGCGCTGGGCGCGCAGCCAGGCGAGGGTCTGCTCGTCGGAGGGGAAGACGGCGGTGGCGGCACCGGTTTCGATGATCATGTTGCAGATGGTCGCGCGCGCCGAGACGGACAGGGACGCCACGCCCTCGCCGTAGAACTCGAACACCTTCCCGCGGCCGCCGCGCACGCCGTGGCGGCGCAGCAGCTCCAGCACCACATCCTTCGCTTCGGCATTGGGTCCGAGCGTGCCCGTCAGTTCCACGCCCACGACGGCGGGGCACACGAAGTCGAATCCGTAGCCCGCCATGGCCACGGCCACCTCCAAGCCGCCCGCGCCGACGGCGAACATGCCCAGGGCACCCGCCGTGGAGGTGTGGGAGTCCGCACCCACCAGCACACCGCCGGGTCTTGAGAAGTGCTCCAGGTGGATGTAGTGGGAGATGCCGTGCCCGGCGGGGGAGTAGCGCAGCCCGTAGCGGGCGGAGAAGGTGCGGAGGTAGTGGTGGTCCTGCATGTTCTTGTCGTCGATCTGCAGGACGTTGTGGTCCACATACATGACCGCCAGCGGCACCGCGATGGACTCCACGCCGAGCATTTCGAACTGCATGGCGGTCATGGTTCCGGTGGCGTCCTCGATGAGGATCTGGTCCACGGCGATGGTGATGTCGCTGCCGGGAGTCAGCTCGCCGGACGCGAGGTGGCTGGCGAGGAGCTTCTGGGTCAGGTTCTGGGCCACGGGGATTCCTTAGTGCTGTGCGTACAGACAACTGCGGCCCGCCGTGGGATCGGCGGGCCGCAGGGAAGCGGTATTACTTGACGAACTCGTTGGTGTAGGTTTCCTCGAGCTTGATCTCGGTTTCGCCGACCTCCGGGTTGGCTACCCGCTGGGTCTCGAGGACGGCCTTGACGCCCTCCTCGGTGAAGGCGCCGTCCTTGCTCAGCGCCGGCTTCATCTCCTCGATGACCTTGGCGTACTGCTCCTTGTCCCCGCCGGCAAACTTCTCGGGCATCTCGGCCGCGATTTCCTCGCCGGAATGGTCCGCGATGAACTGCAGGGTCTTCTTGATGGCTGAGGCCAGTTTCTTGGCCGCTTCCGGGTTCTTTTCCAGCCAGCCGGCGGTGGCGTAGAGGCTCGACGACGGCCACGCGTCGGTGCCGAAGACCTCCTTCAGGCCCTCCGGCGTGCGGACGTCCTGGATGATGGTCGGCTCGGTTCCGAGCCGCTTGGCCAGGACGGTGAGGTCCGGTTCGAGCATGACGGCAGCGTCCACCTGGCCCTGCTCGACGGCGGCCACCGCGGAGGACCCGGCACCGATCGCCGATACCGCGGCGGCGTCCAGCTTCATGCCGTTCTTAGAGAGCAGGTACTTCACGAACATGTCGGTGGAGGACCCCGGCGAGGTGACGCCCACGTTCTTGCCCTTGAGGTCGGCGACGGACTTGATGGAGTCCTTGTTCTTCTCCGCGACCACCAGCGCCAGTCCGGAGGACAGGTTCATGTTCACGAACGCCTTGACGGGCTGCTTCTTGGCCTGCATCTGGATGGCGTGCTCATAGTAGCCGCTGGTGACATGGGTGCTGCCGCCGATCATCGCCGTCAGCGCCTTCGACCCGCCCTGCAGGTCCTGGAGCTCGACGTTCAGGCCCTCCTCCTCGTAGTAGCCGAGTTCCTGGGCGAGCGTGGTGGGCAGGTAGGTCAGCAGGGTCTGGCCGCCGACGCCGATAATCACCTTGTCGCCGTCGCCTCCGCCGGCGGTGCCTCCCTGGCCTGGAGGTGCTGACTGCGGGGCGCCGCAAGCGGACAGGGCAAGGGCCAGACCGGCGATGACGGCGAGTGGCTTGGCGGGGAAAACGCGGCGTCGTTGCCGGTTTGCGGAGCTGAACATGGGAATCCCTTTCGGACGGACGGGCTTTGGACTGGTTAGGAAGCCTGCTGCGGCGGACGCCAGCGCAGGAGATGACGTTCCACCCGGTTGACCCCGAGGTCGATGATGAGGACCACGACCATTAGGATGAACATGCCGGCGAACACGCCCTCGGTATCGAACACGCCCTGGGCCTGGGCGATGGCGTAGCCGACACCTGCCGAGGCGCCGAGGTATTCACCGACAACCGCGCCGGTAATGGCGAAGCCAACACTGATGTGGAGGCTGGAGAAGATCCAGGTCAGGGCGCTGGGAATGAACACGTGGCGGAGGAGCTGCTTTTCGCTGGCTCCGAGCATCTTGGCGTTGTCCACCAGGACCCGGTCCACGCTCTTGACGCCTTCAAGGGTGTTGAAGAAAACGATGAAGAACACGAGGGTGAAGCCGAAGGCAACCTTGGACCAGATACCCAGGCCGAACCAGAGCAGGAAGATCGGGGCGAGGACAACGCGGGGCAGTGCGTTGAACATCTGCAGGAATGGGTCGAACAGCCGCTCCAGGAGGCGCACCCGGGCCAGCAGGAAGCCGAGGACCAGGCCGGCAACCGCACCCGTGATGAATGCGAGGACCGCTTCCTGCAGGGTGATCCAAAGGTGCGGAAAGACGAAGCCCGTGGAGATCCAGACCCACACCGTCGCCAGGATGTCGGAGGGGAGGGGGAAGAAGAATGGGTCGATGATGCCGGCGCGTCCCAGCAGTTCCCACGCGCCCAGGACGGCGACAGCCAGGCCGAGCTGCCCCATCCGGATGGAAAAGTTGGATGCTTCAGGCCGCTTGCGCTTGGGACGCCGGACCGCCGCCGGACTCTGCTCCTTCCGGAGGGGAAAACGCTGTATGTTCTTCGGAGCTGGTGCCACGGTCATGCTGCGTCGCTCTCTTCTTCTTCACGTGCGGATTCGTACGTCTTGGATACCTCAACCTTGAGGCGGCCCCAGATTTCCCTGTGGAGTTCGACGAACTTGGGATCGTCACGGATTTCAAGGAGGTCCCGGGGGCGGGGGATGTCGATCTCGTAGCTTCCGACGACGGTGCTGCCCGGCCCTGCTCCGAGGATGACCACCTCGTCGGACAGGGCAATGGCCTCGTCCAGGTCGTGGGTGATAAACACGACGGCTTTGTCCGATTCCTGCCAGAGCTGGAGGAGTTCGTTCTCCATGATCTGGCGGGTCTGTACATCGAGCGCGGAGAAGGGTTCGTCCATGAGCAGGATGTCCGGGTCGACGATCCAGGCCTGGGCAACTGCTGTGCGCTTGCGCATGCCGCCGGAGAGCTGGTGGGGGTACCGGTCGGCGAAGTTCTTCAATCCCACCCGTTCGAGCCAGCGGCGTGACTCGTCATAGGCCTCGGCCTTGGATACCCCCGCCATGGTGAGTCCCAGGCTGACGTTGTCGATGACCGACTTCCACGGCAGCAGGGCGTCCTGCTGGAACATGTAGGAGGCCCGGCGGTTCACGCCGTGGACGGGCTCGCCGAAGCTGTGGACCGTGCCGGAGGAAGGGTTCAGGAGGCCGGCCGCCATGTTGAGGATGGTGGACTTGCCGGACCCCGTCGGTCCAACGATGGAGACAAAGCGTCCGGGCTCCACCTTGAGGTCGATGTCCCGGACAGCGAAGTACGACCCGCCGCCGGGCGTTGCGAACTCCTTGGTGCATCCGTTGAGCTCGACCGCGTACTTCGAAGACTTAGGCTGAAAGGGCTGCGTCATTGCTGTTCTCTCGCTAACCACATTGTGGGTTGTTGGCCATATAGTGGGCACAAGGCTAACAGTAACGTCTGTCACACTACAAGGGGTTACAAAAACCGCCGTCGAGCCACCGAGAGGAACCAGGATCCGAGCCATGAGCGCAACCGAGAACGCGGCCGCCCCGCTGCTGGTGCTGAAGAAGATCACATCCATCCTGGATGCCTTCTCGCTGGTACGGCCCGAAATGAGCCTCGCCGAGATCCGCGCGGAGACCGGACTGCCGCACTCCACGGTGCAGCGCCTGGTCACCAACATGCTGAACGAGGGGATGCTCGACCGCCGTGATGACAGGTTCCGGATCGGCATCCGCATGACCCATTGGGCCGCCCCCGCACGTCAGGGCCTCGATTTCCTGGAACTGCTGACGCCCGTGATCCGCCGGTTGCGGGACGAGTTGGGTGAAACGGTGTGTATCTTCCGGGAATCACAAGGGAGCAGGGTGTGTATTGCCGTGGCGGAAACCCGGCGCGTGCTCCGTCGGGCGGTGGAGGTGGGTGACATCATGCCCCTCCACGCCGGCTCCGCGGGCCGTGTTTTGCTCGCCTGGAATAACGACCTTGCGGAGCGGGTCTACGGCTCGGGCCTCCAGTCCATGACTGACCGGACCATCACCGACGCGGCAAGCCTTGATGCCGCCGTCGCCAAGACCCGTGCGGACGGTTTTGCCATCACCACCGGGGAGCGGGTTACCGGGGCCAGCGGCCTGTCGGTGCCGATCTTCGGGCCGCAGGCCGAGCTCTACGGCGCACTCACCGTCATGGGCCCCACCATGCGGATGCCCTACGACGTGTGCGCCTCCTGGGTGGAGCCGGTCATCGCCGCCGCCGCTGAAGGAACCCGGCTCATCGGGGGAAGCCTTCCGCCGGAGGTCATGCCCATATCGTGATTTTTTGTTCACAATATGGTGAGCGCGGTGCATACTGGTTTCTGTACGACGGCGCCGACGGACCACCGGGCGCGAGTGCGGTCCGCATCAGGAATCAGGAGTTGAGATTTGATGAAGGTTTTCGAAACCGGCACGGCGGCAGCTGCTGCTGAAGCTCCCGGCAATGGCGCCGGTCCGCTGTCCGGAGTGCGGGTCCTTGAACTGGGATCACTGATTGCCGGACCGTTCGCGGGACGGCAGATGGCGGACTTCGGCGCCGAAGTCATCAAGGTCGAATCCCCCAACCGGCCTGACCCCATGCGCGAATGGGGCCGGGCGCGGATAAAGGACCATCCCCTGTGGTGGTCTGTCCAGTCCCGCGGCAAGAAGTGCGTCACCATGGACCTGAAGGCCCCGCGCGGCCGGGAGCTCTTCCTGGAGCTTTGCAAGGAAACCGACGTCATCCTGGAGAACTTCCGCCCGGGCACCATGGAAAAGCTTGGCCTCGGTCCGGAAGAGCTGTGGAAGATTAACCCCGGCCTCATCATTGCCCGCGTCTCCGGCTACGGACAGACTGGCCCCGAAGCGTCAAAGCCCGGGTATGCCTCCGTCGCCGAGGCGCGCAGTGGACTGCGGCACCTGAATGGCTACCCGGACCAGCCGCCGCCCCGCACCGGCATTTCCCTGGGGGACAGCCTCGGCTCGCTGTACGCCCTGCAGGGGATCCTGCTGGCCCTGTACTGGCGGGACGCGCGCGGCGGAACCGGCCAGGTGGTCGATGTCTCCCTCGTCGAGGCGTGCTTTTCGCTGCTGGAAAGCGCCGTCCCGGACTATGCCGCCACCGGTATTGTCCCGGGACCCAGCGGTTCGGGACTTAAGGGGATCGCGCCGTCGAACATCTTCCGCTCCAGCGACGGCAAGTGGGTGGTCATCGCAGCCAACCAGGACTCGGTCTTCGTACGCCTGGCCGCGGCGATGGGCATGCCCGACTTGGCGGAGGACCCTAAATACCGCGACCACGCGCAGCGGGGCCACAACCAGGAGGAGCTGGAAGGCGTCATCGCCGACTGGGCCGTGAACTACACCGCGGGCGAGCTGGTCAGTCTCCTCGATCAGCACGGTGTTCCCAACAGCACGGTGAGCACCGTGGAAGACATCTTCGAGGACCCGCAGCTCAAGGCCCGGGACATGCTCGTGGAAGTGGCCGACGACGAACTCGGCACCGTGGTCCAGCCGGGAATCGTCCCCAAGCTCACCCGCTCCGCCGGCCGGATCGGCTGGAACGGACCGCTGGTGCACGGCTCCCACAATGCGGACGTGTATCAGGGCCTGCTGAACCTCACCGAAGAAGACCTGCAGAACGCGCGCAGCGAAGGAGCAATCTGATGGCGTTTGCCCACGAAACCCGGCCCGTCTCGATCGTGGACGTCAGCCCGCGTGACGGTCTGCAGAACGAAAAGACCCCCGTCAGCACCGAAGACAAGGTCCGGCTTATCGAAGAACTGATCGGGCTGGGCGCCAGGCGCATCGAAGCCGTCAGCTTTGTAAACCCCAAGGCAGTTCCCCAGATGGCCGACGCCGACGCCGTCATGGCAGCAGTGCCGCGCACCGGCGCCGCCAGCTACATCGGCCTGGTCCTGAACACCAGGGGCGCCCACCGCGCCGTCGACGCCGGGGTGGACGAGATGAACTATGTGCTCCCGGTGACTGACGCCTTCGCCGCCGCCAACCAGAACACCACCGTTGCCGCCGCGCTCGCCGCCCTCGAAGAAGTGTCGGCGATTGCCGCGTCGGCCTCCATACCGCTCAGCGTCACGGCCGCCGTCGCTTTCGGATGCCCCTACCAAGGTGACGTCCCCGCGGAGCAGACCCTCGACGTCGTACGCAATGCCATGGCGCGCGCGGACCTCGCGGAGGTGGCGCTGGCGGACACGATCGGCTGCGCGGTGCCGTGGCAGGTAGGGGAGACGTTCGCCAGGCTGCGCGGGGAAACCGACCTGCAGCTGAGGGCGCACCTTCACGAGACCCGCCACACCGCGCTGGCCAACACCTATGCGGCGATGGCGGCGGGCGTCGATGTCTTCGACAGCAGCGTCGGTGGCCTCGGCGGATGCCCATTCGCTCCCGGCGCGGCCGGAAACAGCTCCACGGAGGACCTCGCGTGGATGCTGGGGCGGGCCGGATTCCACACCGGCATCGACCTGCAGAAGGCGACGGAACTGGGCCGCTGGATCTGCGGCAAGGTGGGCACGGCTCCGCGTTCCGGGCTGTCAGGGGCCGGGGCGTTTCCCGCGGCGGCTTAAGGCAGCATGCGCATCGACTTCAGCCCCTCGGCTGCGTCCGCCCGTGATTTCTACCGGCTGCTGACCGCGGTGGTGGTGCCGCGGCCGATTGCCTGGGTGTCGAGCATTTCGCCGGACGGCGTTGACAACCTTGCGCCGCACTCATTCTTCACCGTCGCGTCCACAAACCCGCCCATCGTGCAGTTCACGTCGGTGGGGGAGAAGGATTCGCTCCGCAACATCACGGCGTCCGGTGAGTTTGTCGTCAACCTCGCGCCAGCTCGCCTCCTCGAGGAGATCAACGCGACCGGCACCAATTTCCCGCCGGAGGTCAGCGAGTTCGACGCCGTCGGGCTGGCCCGTGAGCCCAGCGTCACCGTGCGCGCGCCGAGGGTCAAGGAATCACCCGCGGTGCTCGAATGCCGGCTCCACTCGGTGCTGCCGATGGGGGACTCCACCCTGGTGTTCGGCGAAGTGACCCACGCAGCCGTGAGTGATTCGGCGCTGGACGGCAGCCACCCGCGGATCGACCTGCTGGAACCGCTGGCCCGGCTGGGGCTGGACGAGTGGGGAATCCTGGGCGACATCCGCGACCTGAGCCGGATCAGGCTGAAGGACTGGCCCGGCCACTTCCGCCGGGCACCCTAGGCCCGCCCACCACCGACGCTCTCTCACTTGATGCAGGTTTTCTTCCGACGCTCTCTCACTTAGTGCAGGATTTCCGAGAACGCTTCCGCACGGACTTAGGTCCCTGTTCTGGCTAAACCCCCGGGAGTAGCTTGAGAACAGGGCCGGCACCCGCGGGCCCGCTCTCGAAGGGGGCATCATGGCCAGGCCCAAAATCCCGGTATTCAGCGTTCTGGGGCTCTCGGGCCTGATGGTGCTCACGGGATGCTTCGGGCCGCCGGCCCCTGCCCCGACCGCCACCTCCGCCGCTCCGACGGCGACGGCCAGCACCTCCCCGACATCAACGACGACGGCGTCCCCCACCTCACCTGCCGCCAAACCGACGGCGACTGTCGCCCCGACGTCCCTGCCGCCGTCGTCCGCCCCGGCAAGCCCGCCGCCCACTGCCGGGCCCGCGCCAACAGGCCTGCCGGAGCAGGTGGCCCCGCTGACGGTCTACTACGTCGCGGTGGGGGACAACGGCGTGGCCGGGCCTGCCATCGGCTGCGGCGACAGTGCGGTGGCCACCACGACGGCGCCGGTCCGCTTCACGGACCAGGTGGGCCCCAGCATCAGGACACTGCTGGCGAACAAGAGCCGTGACGTGGGCCTGTCCGGGCTGGTGAATGCCCTGTACCAGTCGAACCTCGCGTACGTCGGCGGCGAGCTGAGCGGCAGCACCATCACCATCTGGTTGACCGGCCAGTTCATGCCGGGCGGCGTGTGCGATGTCCCGCGTGCCAAGGCACAGCTGGAGTACACCGCCATGGCGGCGTCGGGGGCCACCAGCGCGCAGGTGTTCGTCAATGGGCGGCCCATCGACGAGGTGCTCAGCCTCAAATAGTGGCTGGTTGGTTCACGGGGAAAGGAGACGTCCATGCAGTGGGACTTGGGATTCGGCGCGGTGGCGCTGCTTGCGGCCATGTCGCTGGCATTTGGCCTTATTGCCCGTTTGATCGTGGGCAAAGGCCTGCCCAAGTGGGTATGGCTGCTTTCGGCGGTGGCCTACTTCTGCGCCGCGATTCTGGTCAGCGAGGTGTTTTTCGGCTGGGCAACGGAGGAGGAGCTCCAGCCGAACATCGACGGCCTGTCTTTCGACGAGGTGCAGCTGGTGACCCTCGCCGGCCTCATCGTGGCACTCGTGGCGCGCTACCTGATCCGCAGGAAGCGCCGACCGGAGAAGCCGGTCCATGGGACCCCCGCCTGAAGCTCTGCCGGGGTCCCGAGGAGGCCTGCCAGTTCCGGAATGCTAGCGGCCGCGAGGTCCCAGTCAGCCTCCGGGGCAAGGTCCGCCGTCTGGGCCGGGCCGTATTCGGTGGGGCGGGCGATGAAGGCCGTGGCCAATCCTGCTTCCCGGGCGGCCTGCAGGTCGTCGTTGTGGGCCGCCGCGAGCATCACTTCGCCGGGGTCTAGGTCCAGGAACTCCGCGGTCCGAAGATAGGCCTGCGGCAGCGGCTTGTAGGTGCGGGTCATGTCCGAGCCGATGATCACGTCCCACGGCAGGCCCGCGTTCCGGGCCATGTCCAGCAGCAGGGAGGTGTTGCCGTTGGACAGGGGTCCCACAATGTAGCAGCGGCGGATGGCGGCCAGGCCTTCCACGCTGTCCGGCCACGGCGGGAGCCGGTGCCAGGACCTGTTGAGCTTCTCCACGCTTTCCGCATCGAGCCGCTCCGGGGCGAAGCCGTGTTGGCGGAGCACCTGGTCCAGGTTTTCCCGGTGCAAGGTATCCAACGTGGCAAACTCACGGGCGCCGCTGCGGATGGCGTCCATGGCCGGCTGGTACAGGGCGCGCCAGTCGTCCGCAAAGGCCTCGGCGTCGAGGTGGTGCCCCCGCTCCGCGGCAAAGGCCGCTGCTTCCCGTGCGACACCGGAGCGCCAGTCCACCACGGTCCCGAAGGTGTCGAAAAGGATGGCGCGCACCTCGCGCCCGGTGGATGGCGAACGGTACGGCCGGAACCCCATGTCCTGTCTCCTTCTGTGGACTGCCCTGACCGATAGTCTGGCAGCATGGGCACTGATTTCAGCCACCCGGCTGCGCCCGGCCGCGATTTCTATCAGCTTCTTTCCGTGTAGCTCCTTGGATCCAGGACCTGGGCTTAGAGGTTTACAGTGGAGGCATGGCTCACGGCCGCAACCCGCTCGATGACCTGCGCGAAACCATCGGCCACCTGGCCGATCAGCTCAAGCTGCCCGGTTCGGACCGCGTCGATGACCTGGTCGGTGACCTCATGGGTGCGAGGCCCGGGCCGGCACGGCCGCTGGCTGAGGTGCAGGCCGAGCTGGACGCGCTGGTCGGGCTGGAGACCGTAAAGGAACAGGTCCGCGCCCTCGTGGCGCTGCTCCAGGTCCAGGCCCGCCGGAAAGCGCACGGCCTGCCGGAGGTGGCCACGTCGCAACATTTGGTGTTTCTCGGAAACCCGGGCACGGGCAAGACGACCGTGGCTCGGCTTCTGGCCGAGATGTACCGCGCTGTCGGCCTGCTGCAGAAGGGCCACCTGGTGGAGGTGGACCGTTCGGGCCTGGTGGGGCAGTACGTCGGGCAGACCGCCATCAAGACCGACCGGGTGATCCGGCGCGCGCTGGACGGCGTCCTGTTCATCGACGAGGCCTACGCGCTGGCCCCCGAGGACGGCCGGATGGATTTCGGGCCCGAGGCGATCGAGGTCCTGCTCAAACGCATGGAGGACCACCGCCACCGGCTGGTGGTGATCGTGGCCGGGTACCCGCGGCTCATGGAGGCCTTCCTGCTCTCCAACCCGGGATTGCGCTCGCGGTTCGCCCGGGAGATTACGTTTCCGGACTACTCCGTCGACGCGCTCCAGGAGATCTTCCACCGGATGCTGGCCCAGCACGAGTACATGCTGGAGCCCGAGGCGGACCAGGTGCTGCGCCAGATCTTCACTGGCCTCCACGCGGGCGAGGATTCCGGCAACGCACGGTTCGCCCGCACGCTGTTCGAACAGGCCCTCAACCGGCAGGCGCTGCGGCTGTCGCTCGACGAGGAACAAAGCCTCGACGCGCTGGACCGTGACGCCGTCATGACGCTTACGGCGGACGACATCATCCAGGCCGCGCTGGCCCTCGGAGAAGAGCCGGATCCCGAACCGGTGCCGGAACCTGAGCAGCCACGCTGGTGGCGCTGGCTGGTGTGACATGATCGTGCCCGACATCTCCCAGGACGCCGTGGCAGTGGCGGACCACTACGACGACCTCGATCCCGTGTACCGCCGGGTGTGGGGTGACCATGTCCATCACGGGCTCTGGGTTACGGGCCGGGAGACACCTCGTGAAGCGGTCGAGGCGCTGGTGGACGCGGTTGGCGACCGGCTGGGCCTCATGCCCGGCCAGACGTGCGTGGACATTGGCTGTGGCTACGGCGCCACCGCCAGGCAGGTCGCGGTGACGCGCGGGGTCCGCGTCACCGGGTTCACGCTGTCCGCCGAGCAGGCCCAGTACGCCGCTGCGCATCCGGTACCGGGCGTGGACATCCAGGTCCGCGACTGGCTTACCAACGGCTTGGCTGATGCCGCGGTTGACGCCGCATGGGCGATCGAGTCGAGCGAGCACATGGTGGATAAGCCCAGGTTCTTCGCCGAAGCGCACCGCGTGCTGGCCCCGGGCGGCCGCCTGGTCGTCTGCGCGTGGCTCGTCGGGACCGATGCCAGGGGCTGGAAGGTCCGCCACCTGCTGGAGCCGATCTGCCGCGAAGGGCGCCTGCCGTCGATGGGCACGCGCGAGGAGTATGAGGCGATGGCAACGGCGGCGGGCTTTACGGTCGCCGGCTATGAGGACGTCAGCCGCCGCGTGGCCCGCACCTGGTGGATCTGCGCCGGCAGGCTCCCGAAGGTCCTGCTCGTCGATCGCGAAATGCGCGGCGTCGCCCTGGGCGCACGCAACCGCGGTGCTGTCCTGAGCATTCCCCGCATGATCCTTGCCTACCGCACCGGCGCAATGCGCTACGGAATCTTCACGCTGACGAAGGCCGGGGAGAACGGCACGGCAGGCGATCCCGGCTAGTAGTCCCGCCGTCGTCCCCTCCGACGCTCTCTCACTTAATGCAGGTTTTCCGCGAACGCTCGCTCACTTCCCTGCCGTTTCTACGTTTGGGAGGTGGCTTGGCGGGCACTGTCGCGCACCACAAGGGTGGGCGGGATCGGCGTGCGGTCAACGTCCCGCCCCTCCATGGCACCCAGAAGCACCTCGGTGCTCATCAGCGCCAGCGCGGTGAAGTCCTGGCGCACGGTGGTCAGGGGAGGAAGGAAATAATCAGATCCTTCAACGTCGTCGAATCCCACGATGCTGACGTCCTCCGGAACGCGGATGCCGTTTTCGGTGAAAGCCCGGATCAGTCCGAGGGCAGTGTGGTCACTGGCTGCGAAGATGGCCTGGGGAACTCTTCCCTCGCGCACCAGCCGGAGACCCGTCTCATAGGCCCACCTGGGGCTCCAGTCGCCCTCGAGGCAAAGCCCCGGCGTGAGTCCGGCCTCCCTCAGCGCCGCTTCCCAGCCGCGTTTGCGCACCCGGCCATCGAACCATTCCATGGATCCTGCAATATGGGCGATGTCCCTATGGCCCAGATCTATGAGGTGCTGGGTGGCCAGCCTCGCTCCCAGTTCCTGGTTTTCCGAGTACGTGAAGACGTTGGGGGTTGAGGATGCCCCGGCGGCAATCATCTCCACAGGGACGCGGCACGTGGCGTTCCATACGGCGGCTGCCATGTCCACCACCGGGGCAATGACGATGATTCCCCCCACTCCGGTATCGTCCAGGGTGTCGAGGGCGTCCTGGACGGACGCATCATAGGGCTTCTCGACACTGATGACGGTTGTGGCATAGCCCTTCTTCCGGGCAACGTTTTCGAGAGCCATCAGCGTACCCACAGGACCAAACCGCGGCGAACCGTCGGAAAGTATGCCGATGGACGTCGATCGGCTGGTAACCAATGCAGTGGCCGCCCGGTTGCGCCGGTAGCCGATGTCTTTGATGACCTGCAAGACACGTTCCCGTGTCGCGGCGCTCACATCCGGCGCGTCATTGAGCACCCGCGAAACCGTGCCGAACGACACGCCGGCCGCGCTCGCGACATCGTTGATAGTAGGCTTGCGCCGCCGCAACGGGGCGTCCGGTAACCTCTCGTTCGCCTCGCGGGGAACAGTCGTGCCTGCCACACTCTCTCCTGTCTAGCACCTCAATGGCACAAACCCTCGGGTTCCATGCCTTTCGATCTTACGCCGGGCCACCGGCCCGCGCGCCGGAAAGGAATTGCAATGTGATGGTTGACACCTCTCTCCGTAAACGTTTACGATGGTGTCCGTAAACGTTCACGGTATTCCATAAACGCTTACGGAAGTGACCCCAACCACCAACGGAGGAAAGGAGCGGGATGGCTGACACGATCGCCGACGCCCTCGCGCTCGATCCCAACACTGGGCTTCGAAACGTCGATGAGTCCCAGTGGGCAAATTTGGAACTGATCCTGGAAGACGCGCCGCCGAACGATCTCGCAGCCGCTGTCCGCACCTTTGTCCCTGCCGGTTCCTCGGCGGTCATCGGAATCTTCGATGAAAACCTGCTTTGGGCAAGCCTGGTCCTCTTCGTCGACAACTCGGGTAAACCCGCCTCGGTGTCCACCATCTCCGGCCCCGCCGCGGAACCGGGCGCTGATATGGGGAAGGCGGCTAACGAGGCGGTGAAGTGGGTTCAAGCCCACCACGGGCCATGTTCCCTCGGTTTGTTCGTCGACAGAGTGCACGCAGAGGCGCTCCTGAGAGCTTCAGACAAGGCCGCTGCCATCCGCGCAGCGTCGGCCTCCGGCGGGCTTGTCCTGTCGCCGGTTCCTCCAGCCCTGGCTATTGCCCTCGCCTGACCCACATTCAACATCCACCCCATCCATCCACCACTCAAAGCACTGGAGAACAATGATGATCCGCAGGCTTCCCATTGTGGCCCTCGCCGCAGCCTTGTCCCTATCCATCGCTTCCTGCAGCAGCCCGGCAGCAGACACCTCGAATGCTCCCGACGCCGGCGTGTCAGAGAAGGCCCAGCAGGCCCTCGATAAGATCAAGGGACAGGTCCTGAGCAAGGGCCCCAACGGCGAGACCCCCTCGCCCGCCTCCGTCGCAGATTTGACGCCCGAAGAGATCGAGAAAGTCAAGGGACTCAACGCCAAAGCCGCCATCGTGATGCACTACGGCGGCAACGACTGGGCCACGGCCCAGGTCAACGGGCTCAAGAGTGAATTCGAAAAACTCGGCATCAAGGTCATCGCCACAACGGATGCGAACTTCAAGCCGGACAAGCAGGTCTCGGACATCGAGACGGTCATGACCCAGGACCCTGACATCATCGTCTCCATCCCCACCGATCCCGTCGCCACGGCATCGGCCTATAAGAAGGCTGCAGCTGCCGGGACAAAGCTCGTCTTCATGGACAACATCCCCCAGGGACTGACCGCCGGTAAGGACTACGTTTCTGTTGTTTCCGCCGACAACTACGGCAACGGCGTCGTCTCTGCCCACCAGATGGCTAAAGCACTCGGTGGCAAGGGGAAGATCGGGGTGGTCTTCCACCAGGCCGACTTCTTCGTAACCAAGCAGCGTTACGACGGGTTCAAGGAAACGATTACGAAGGAATATCCGGAGATCCAGATCGTCGAAGAAAAGGGGATCGCCGGTCCCGACTTCGCTGGAGACGCACAGGCTGCTGCCAACGCCATGTTGAGCAAGTACCCCGACCTGTCCGGCATCTGGGCTGTCTGGGATGTCCCCGCAGAAGGGGTCATGGCAGCCGCGAGGGCCGCGGGCCGGCAGGACCTGAAAATCGCCACCGAGGACCTGGGCAAGAACGTCGCGATTGCCCTGGCCAAAGACGAACTCATTGTTGGCCTTGGAGCGCAGGTTCCGTTCGACCAGGGTGTCACGGAAGCGCGGCTGGCCGCAGGGGCGCTCATCGGCAAGGAAGCTCCGGCCTACGTGGCACTGAGCGCCCTCCCGGTTGACCACTCCAACGTTCTGGAAGCCTGGAAGCAGGTCTACCACGAGGATGCTCCGAAGGACATCCGGGACTCCTACAAGCAGTAGCCAAGAACCGGCGGTGCGGGGGTTCCTTCCTCCGCACCGCGCCGAAAGGGCAACGATGAACACCGCAGACAATGTCGTCGAAATGCGATCGATCTCCAAGGGCTTCAACGGCGTTACCGTACTGAAGGACGTGAGCTTCGACGTCCGCAAGGGCGAAGTCCACGCGCTCGCAGGCGGCAACGGCGCAGGGAAGTCCACGCTGATGAAAATCCTCCAGGGCGTTTACCAGGCAGATGCCGGGGAGATCCTTGTTGGAGGCAAACCGACAGCCATCAACTCCATCCAGGACGCGAAGGCCGCCGGAATCGGAATGGTCTTCCAGGAATTCAGCCTGGTACCGAGCCTGACCGTAGCCAAAAACATCTTCCTTGCCGCCGAACCGCTCGGCGTGGGGGGAATGATCGACGACCGTGCCGCGGTGCGCCGGGCCAGGGAAGTCTTCACTGAGATGGAGGTCGACGTCGACCCGCGCGCCGAGGTCTCGCGGCTCGGCACTGCCTACTGGCAGCTGACCGAGATCGCCAAGGCGCTCGCACAGAACGCCCAGGTGCTGATCATGGACGAACCCACAGCCAGCCTTGCCCGGCATGAATCCGAAGCCCTCTTCGAACTGATTGACCGGCTCAAGCAGCGCGGCATTTCAATCATCTATATCTCCCACCGCATGGATGAGGTGTACAGGCTTGCGGACCGGATCACTATCCTCCGCGACGGCCGCCACCTCCTCACCGCGCCACTGACGGACGTCACTCCCGAACAGATCGTGGAAGGCATCGTGGGCAAGAAGATCGAGGGCCAGCTCTCCTATCGTGCCCGGGACCACGTGGCACACGAAGGGGCGCCGCTGCTGGAAGTCCGCGGACTCAATGCGGGGCCGCGCGTCCGGGACGTTTCCTTTACACTCCGGCCCGGCGAAATCCTTGGCCTGGCAGGGCTGATGGGAAGCGGACGAACCGAACTCGCGCGTGCACTCTTCGGAATTGACAAGGCGGAAAGCGGCGAAGTCCTCCTGCGGGGAAAGAAGGTAACCCTGACCTCACCGCAGCAGGCCATCAATGCCGGCCTCGCCCTCATCCCGGAGGACCGCAGGGCCCAAGGGCTTGTCCTGGAGCACTCCGTCCAGGACAACCTGCTGCTTCCCCTCCTCAGCCAGATCCAGCGGGGACCCTTCCTGGACGGGGCCAAGGCCAAGGAGCTGTCTTCGTCCTTGATTAAGAGGTTCGCAGTGAAAGTCGCCCATCCCCACCGTCCGGTGCGGCTCCTTTCGGGCGGAAACCAGCAGAAGGTGGTCATCGCCAAGTGGCTGGGTACCGACCCGGACATTCTGATCCTGGACGAGCCCACGGCCGGCGTCGACATCGGCACCAAAAGCGAAATCCTGGACATGATCCGTGAACTGGCCAGTACCGGAAAAGCCGTCATCGTCATCTCCTCCGAGTATCCAGAACTACTTGCGGTCAGCGACCGCGTCCTCGTCCTCAAGGACGGTTCCATCATCCGTGACATTCCCCGCAGCGAAATCGCTGACGAGGAATATCTCCAACTCGCAGTCCAAGGAGTCTGAACAGTGAGCAAGGCAAACTCCGTAGCGCCGCGGGACAACGCGGCCCGCAATTTCGGTACCGTCCTGAAAGAACTCGACTGGCGTCGCTATGTCATCTACATCGGCTTCGTCGTGGTCTTCCTTTTCTTCGCAGTTTTGCTGCGCGACCAGGGCTTCATGTCGCCAAACAATCTGCTGAACATCTTCCGGCAGACCGCCACGATCACCGTCATCGCCGTCGGCATGACCTATGTGATCGCGTGTGCAGAGATCGACTTGAGCGTCGGATCCGTGGCCGGTCTCTCCAGTGTCTGCACCGCGATGGCACTCTCCCAGTGGGGCCTGATCCCCGGCATCCTGGCCGGCCTCGCTGTCGGGCTCGTCGTCGGGTCGGTCAACGGTGCCCTGGTCAGCCTCCTTGGCATCCCTTCCTTCCTGGTGACGCTCGGCATGCTGGGCATCGCCGTCGGCGTGGCCCAGTGGATCACGGCCTCGGCGCCTCAGCCCATCCTTAACGACACGTTCAACATGCTGTTTGGATCCGGCAATTTCGGTCCGATTCCGGGTCTGGTGGTGTGGAGCGCCATCTTCGTCGCCATTGGCGCCGTCGTGCTGAACCGCACCAAGTTCGGCCGTCAGGTCCTGGCTACTGGAGGCAACCGCAACGCCGCAGAGTTTACCGGCATCAACACCAAGCGCATCAAATTCCAGGTGCTCCTTATCTCGGCCGTGGCGGCAAGCGTCGCCGGCATGCTCTACGCCGGACGTCTCCAGTCGGGGCGGTTTCAGTGGGGATCCGGAGACGAACTCTCCGCCATCGCTGCCGTCATCCTGGGTGGAACCAGCCTCTTTGGCGGGTTCGGGTCCATCATCGGCACTCTCTTCGGGGCGCTGCTGATTGGACTGATCAACAACGGACTGATCCTCGCAGGGCTCGACAGCAGCCAGCAGCAGGTGGTGCGCGGTGCCATCATCATCCTGGCTGTCGCGCTGGCCAGGAAGAAGTAGCACCCGTGACTTTCCAACTACGGGCCGGAATCATCGGAACAGGATTCATGGGCTCTGTCCACGCCCATGCAGTTCGCGCAACAGGCGGTGAAGTCACCGCAGTCGCCGGCCGGACCTTGGCAGCAGCCGAGTCCGCCGTAGCCGGACTCGGCGCCCGTTTCGCGGCCGCTACGCCCGAGGCATTGATAGCCCGGGACGACGTGGACGTGGTCCACATTTGCACACCGAATGCGACCCACGCCGACCTCGCCCGCAAGGCCATTGCTGCAGGAAAGGCAGTCGTCTGCGAAAAGCCACTGGCCACCAGCGTTGATGACGCCCGGGAGCTGAAAGAGCTCGCGGACCAGGCCGGCGTGGTTACTGGCGTTCCGTTCGTGTACCGGTTTTATCCGGCCGTGCGCGAAGCGCGGGACCGGATCGCCCGCGGCGAGGCGGGCAGTCTTTGGCTCCTGCACGGCTCGTACCTGCAGGACTGGCTCGTGGGCGCAGAAGCCACCAACTGGCGGGTCGATTCATCGATCGGCGGTGCGTCCAGGGCTTTCGGTGACATCGGCGTCCACTGGTGCGACCTCATGGAATTCACCACCGGGCACAAGATTATCCGGCTCGTAGCGAGCACCAGCCGTGCCTACGATCAGCGGGAAACAGGAGGGAGTATGTCCTCTGTGGCTACCGAGGACGGGGCGACGCTCCTGTTCGAGACGGACCAGGGCGCCACAGGATCCCTGGTAGTCAGCCAGGTCAGTCCCGGAAGGAAGAACCGCCTCTGGTTCTCTTTTGACGGAACCGAAGCGTCCTTCAGTTTCAACCAGGAACGGCCGGACACCCTGCACATGGGCCGCACCGACTCAACCGCCCACATCCCGGTAGGCCCTCAAACCCTCACGACCCCCGGCGGGAGACGGTACGCCACGCTTCCTCCGGGTCACCCGCAGGGCTACCAGGACAGCTTCAATGCCTTCGTCGCAGACGTATATGCGGCTGTCCAGGGTCAAGAACCCGACGGTCTGCCCACCTTCCGGGATGGACTGCGGGCAGCACTCCTCACCGATGCAGTCGTACGCTCAGCCGCGCAGCAGACGTGGGTCGACGTTCCCCAGACAGACAACCTCATCGGATCACTCAAGTCTTCCTCAGCAGCTGAAAGGCAGAAGCAATGAAACTCGGTTACTGTTCCATCACCTGGGGCGGCGTCGTCGGCCACCCGCAAGGCGTGACCAGCGTGAAGGACCTTTTCTACCTGACCCACGGGTCGATGCGGGACGCCGTCCAGGACATCGCCTCAGTCGGCTACCAGGGTGTTGAAATGTTCGACGGCAACCTCGCGGAGTACGCAGAGAAGCCCGAAGAACTCAAGGAGATCCTGGCTACTGCCGGAATGGAACTAACCAGCGTCTATACCGGGGCGAACTTCATCTATTCCGACATACTTCCCGACGAGCTCCACCGGATCCACCGCGCCGCCGAGTTGGCTGCCGGCTTCGGAGCCGAACGGCTAGTAGTAGGAGGCGGAGCACGCCGCGCGGCCGGCACCACCGAGGAAGACTACCGCCGGCTCGGCCAGGCGCTGGACAAAGTCACGGACATCGCAGAAAGCTTCGGGCTGTCAGCCAGCTACCACCCGCACTTGAGCACCATCGTGGAGAGCCCGGACGAACTGGACAAGCTGATGCCGCTCACCCGGATCGGCTTCTGCCCCGACACCGCCCACCTTGCTGCCGGTGGGGCCGACCCGGCCGCGATTATCCGGAAATACCCAGACCGTATCCGGCACGTGCACCTTAAAGACTTCCAGCGGGACCCCTTCAATTTCCTGCCCCTGGGACAGGGCGAGCTGGACTTCCCGGACATCATCGCCGCAATCCGGGAAAGCGGGTATGACAGCTGGCTCATGGTCGAACTCGACAACTACGACGGCGACCCCCGGGAAGCGGCCGCCATCAGCAAGAAATACCTGGAAAAGCTCCTCTCCAACTAATTTTCAACCGCAGGGCATCGCCAAAGCCGGCATCAGCCCTGCCTTCCGGAAGGAAAAGACTCACATGCAGAACCTCAACGTCGGCCTCATCGGAGGCGGCTTCATGGGCAAGGCCCACTCGTTGGCTTACGCCGCCATGCCTATGTTCTTCTGGCCTGCACCGGCTATGCCGGTCCGCAAAGTGATTGCAGAAGCCAGCGAAGACCTCGCTTCGGAAGCGGCCCGCCGCTTCGGCTTCGAAAAGTCCACGTCGGATTGGCGCAGCATCATCGAGGACCCCGACATTCACGTCGTCGATATTGCTACGCCCAATCACCTCCACGCCGAGATTGCCATTGCCGCGGCTGAGGCGGGAAAACACATTATCTGCGAAAAGCCCCTGGCGCGTACCGGCGAAGAGTCCAGGGCCATGTATGACGCGGTCAAGGACAAGAACATCGTCCACATGGTTGCCTTCAACTACCGGCGCACCCCTGCCGTTGCGCTGGCAAAGAAATACATCGAGGAAGGCGCCATTGGCCGCGTGCTCAGCTTCCGTGGGACCTACCTGCAGGACTGGAGCGCCGACCCCAATTCACCGCTTTCCTGGCGCTTCCAGAAATCCATCGCAGGTTCCGGTGCCCTCGGAGACATTGCAACACACGTCATTGACATGGCCCGGTACCTCGTGGGCGAGTTCAGCGCCGTCAACGCCATGATGTCCACCTGGATCCCCGAGCGGCCGCTGCAGGCGGGCGGCGCTGACGCGCTCGGCACCGTTCGTGGCGGAGAAGGCCCAAGGGGCCAGGTTGATGTTGACGATGAAGTGATGACGATGATCCGCTTCGCCAACGGAGCCGTGGGATCCGTTGAAGCAACACGCAACGCGTACGGCAGAAACAACTACATCACCTTCGAAATCCACGGAACCGAAGGAAGCATCGTGTTCAACTACGAGCGGCGCGACGAGCTGCAGGTCTGCTTCGCGTCCGACCCGGGCGACCGCCGTGGATTCCGTACCGTTTACACCGGGCCCGCGCACCCCTATGGCGAAGGACTGTGGCCCATCCCTGCTCTCGGCATCGGATACGGCGAAACGAAGATCATCGAGGCCTACGATTTCTTCAAAGCGATCGCAGAAGGCGGCAGCGTAAGCCCGAGCTTTGCCGACGGCTATCAGGTAGCCCTCATCGACGACGCAATCGTCGAGTCAGCTGCAAAAGAATCGTGGGTCGACGTTCCACAGATCAACGCATGACCCGAAGGGAGGGGCGGCCCACCAGCCGTCCCTCCCGCGGGCACAGGAGCACCCGAGGACGTGAAATTGCCACAAACAAGAGAAGAGCAAGTCTGGCTCACGCCAGTGTTCATCGCCGAAGCAGGGCAGGAAGCAACGCTTCATGAGGCACTCGTTCGGCTGCAGTCCGCGAGCCGGGAAGACCCAGGCTGCCTGGAATACACCGTCTTCTCTGACGATCAGAGGCCCGGTACCTTCGTCCTCTTTGAGGGGTGGGCCAGCCGCGGGGACCTCGAGGCCCACAACGAAGAAAACCATGTCAAGGAATTCGTGAAAGAGGTGCATTCCCTGCTGGCCGTACCGTTCTCCGTAACTCCCATCACTCCTCTTACCGGAAGGCGCTGACAGGGCCTGGGGCAGCAGTTGGCGTTCGCCCGCGCTGACGGAGGACGACGACGGCAGGTAGTCCTGCCGTCGACGTTCCATCCGCTGTTGCTGGCCGGGGGTTGGCATGTTTGACGCGGTCGCATCGGGCGCAGAACCTCCGCTTGAGTGACAGGGCAAAGCGTTACATGTAACGTTGAGGTATGGGTGTTAGAGACCGGGTTGCCCGGCACCGTGCCGTCATGCGCGAACGGGGCTTCCGGCAGATCCAGATGTGGGTGCCGGACGCGCGCACGGACGAGTTCAGGCGGGAGGCCGAACGTCAGGCGCTCGCGGTTGCCGCTGCCGACCGGGCCTTCGACGACCAGGACTTCGTCGAACAGATCTCGGAAGACTGGCCCGAGTGAACCGCGGTGAGCTGTGGACGGTATCCGGCGGAACCTATGCGCAGAAACCGCGGCCGGCGCTCATCATCCAGGATGACGTGTTCGGGAAATCAGAATCGATCACCCTACTCCCGCTGACCTCGCACCTCACTGACGCGCCATTGCTACGGCTGACGGTGGAGCCAAGCACCCTGACCGGATTGGCGCAGACCAGCCAGATCATGGTGGACAAGCTGACAACGGTGCGACGCGCGAACCTCGGCCCGCGAATCGGCAGAATCGATTCTGAAACCATGGTTGCCGTGGAGCAATCGCTCGCCGTCTTCCTCGGCCTGGCACGCTGATAGACCGGCGTCGGCAGGCAGTTCCGCCGTCGTCCCCTCCGACGCTCTCTCACTTAATGCGGGCTTTCCGCCGCGAACGCTCGGGCACTTCCGGGCGGGGGACGTACCAGGCAAGAAGCGCGCGGCCTCCCATTACATCAGTGCTGCGTTCCCAGCACGGAGTGGGCGATCAGCATGTCGAGCCGCCGGATGTCAGCCTTTTTGCCGACTTTGATCTTGATATGCCCTGCCCGGGTCCACAGCTCCAGTTCTGCATCGAGGTCGAATGTCCCGGCGTTCTCGGACGACCACATGTTGATGGCCGAATAGGGGAGTGAATAAATCTCCACCTTCTTGCCCGTAAAGCCCTGTGCGTCACGGACAATCATGCGCTTGGTCGTGAAAATTGCGCTGTCCCGGAACGTCTTGTAGGCCGCTACGGGCTGCTCACCGCCGACCATGAGCTCCGCGACGTCTTGGGGAATCGGGCATTCCTCCACGAACATCCATGTAGCTACTGCGGCTGCTTCCATTACAAACTCCCCCTATTTGTTCCATGACCATGCCGAATTCCGGCTCCACCACGAGACCGACGCTTGACCAGCTGGGGGCCGCGTCGGGACCCGGCAAAGATCGGCTCTACCTGGAGGTCATTGCTACACGTTGCGGCGGTCCAGGGCGTCGAACTGCGCCTGCCACTCGGCCAGGTCGCGGTCCACGTCGCGCCGATGCGCCGTGTTCCATTTGGGCATGATGTCCTGCGTCAATTCCTGGGCGGTCGGCTTCTGGGCCGGCGGTTTGCGGGCGGGCGGCGCATTCCGCTCCGGGGCAACTTGTCGGGGCGGTGCTGGGCGGACACTTCCCTTGGAAGCGGCACGCATCTTGTTCCTGCGGATGAGCAGAGCAACGAGGTCCACGGACCAACCAATCGACTTGCCGATGACCAGCAAGGTTCCCAGGAAAAGCCAGGCAGCCAGCAGGAAGCCGGCCCAAAGCAGGATTCCCATTGCTGAGAAAAGCAACACCATGGCCCATTTTATCGACCGGATCCCCGCTATGGGAGGAAACTCCGGAAGAGGTGCTTCCCGCCTGATTCACTCGAGCTGGCTATTGGCTGCCCGCGTCAGGGCAGCGGCTGGCGTTCGCCCACGCTGACGGAGGACGACGACGGCAGGTAGTCCCGCCGTCGTCGTTCGAGGCGCCGCTGCTGGGCCGGGGACGGGATGCCGGCACGCTTACTGCGGTTGCACCTGGCGCACGCCGCCACGAAGTTCTGCAGGCTGGTGGACCCGCCCTTGGACCACGGATAGAAGTGGTCCCCGTGCTCGGCCGGGCGTGCGCAGCGCCGCCCGAACCCTGACTCCAGCTCGCACAGCCCGCCGGCCCGGGACATCCCCTCGCGTCGCTGCTGGCGGGTGAAGCGCCGAACCGGGTCCCGCCGTCGTACATCACCGGCGGTGACCACCGCGGCGACGATGCCCAGAACGACAATCACCAGCCCTGGCAGCACTGCCACGGCGACCACCCCGTCGACGAGTCCGCGAAGGACCTCCGCGGGAGTGGTCGGCGCCGGGCCGGCAACCGGCGCGGCCTTTGGCATAAGAGCTGTCATCACCGAGAAAGCCAGCCACAGCATCACCGCCGAATACGCCAGCCGAAGGCCCATCCGCGTCCAATAGATTCGGCTTAATTCCTGCATAAAATTCCCCCATATTCATTTCCCGGAAAATCACAGCTTCCGGGTTTCTAGAGAATCGTATAGTCAAAAACAACAGAGCCCCGTGCAACAATGGCGCCATGACCCACGAGCCGCAGCAGCCCGCCGCGCCGGCACCGGACAGCACCGACGCTGCCGCATTCGACGCCGCCTATCGCGCCGCCCAAAAGAGCCTGTCCGACGGCGGGATCCCCATCGGCGCCGCGCTCGCCCGAGACGGCGTCGTCATCGCGAGCGGCCACAACGAGCGCGTTCAGAACGCCGACCCCATCGCGCATGGGGAGATGTCCGCGCTCCGCGCCGCCGGGCGGCAGAAGAGCTACCGGGACACCACGCTCTACACCACCCTCGCGCCGTGCGCCATGTGCGCCGGGACCATCATCCAGTTCAAGATCCCGCGCGTGGTGGTGGGGGAGGCGCAGACGTTCGACGGCGAACTGGAGCTTTTGCGGTCACGCGGCGTTGAGGTGGTGGTGCTGGAGGACCAGCGGTGCGTGGACATGATGCGCGCCTTCCAGGATTCCCATCCGGAGCTGTGGGCGGAGGACATCGCGGAAGAGGCCTGATTAGACCTGCGTCACTAACCGGTGTAAGGGTGGACGAATGAAAGCCGATATCAATTTCTACTTCGACCCGGTCTGCCCTTTCGCCTGGATGACCAGCAAATGGGTGCGGCTGGTGCAGGCCCAGCGCGACTACACCGTCGACTGGCGGTTCATCTCCCTGCGCCAGGTCAATGCCGAGGTTGACTATGACGCTCACTTTCCGCCGGAATACGAGGCCGGGCACACTGCCGGACTCCGGCTTCTGCGGGTGGCAGCCACGGCCCGCGCGGAGCATGGCCGCGAGTCGATCGGCCGGCTGTATGAAGCGTTCGGAACACACATCTTCGAAACCGCCCCGGACGCGGACCAGGGCACCGAGGGCGAGATGCGGGAGAGGCGCGGGACGCGGGAGTTTGTGGAGCCGATCCTCGCCGACGCCGGGTTGCCCCTGAACCTCGCGGACGCTCTCGACGACGAGTCCTGGGACCTCGAAATCCGGCAGGAAACGGACGAGGCGCTGGCCCTGACCGGCAAGGACGTGGGCACGCCCATCATCCACTTTGAACCACCGACCGGCGTGGCCTTCTTCGGGCCGGTCATCAGCCGGCTGCCGGAGGGGGAGTCAGCCGCAGAGCTGTGGGACCACGTGGTGGGGCTGGCACGCTTCGGAGGTTTCGCCGAGCTCAAGCGCAGCCTGCGCGAGCAGCCTCAGCTGCCTGCCTTCGGAGTGGCCGCGAATACAGTGGGTCAGCAGGAGGACTGGCACGGCGGCAGCCGGCGTCAGAAGAAGTGAACGTTGGGAAGGATGAACCCATGAACGAGACCAGCATCCGCCAGTACCAGGACTCCATCACCGTCCAGGCCTCAGCCGATACCCTCTACGACCTGGTCTCGGATATCACCCGCACCGGCGAATGGAGCCCCGTCTGTACATCATGCTGGTGGGACGACGAGGACAGTGCCGGCCAGCCCGGGGCCTGGTTTACCGGGCGCAATGAGCTGCCGCAGCGGACCTGGGAGACCCGGTCGCAGGTCGTGACTGCCGACCGCGGCCGTGAGTTCGCCTGGGTGGTAGGCGGCAAGTTTGTCCGGTGGGGCTTCACGATGACCCCGGCGGAAACCGGGACGACGCTTACCGAGTCGTGGGAGTTCCTGCCGGCCGGGATAGCCATGTTCGAGGAGAAGTTCGGCGACGGCGCCCAGGTCCAGATCGCCGACCGCACCCAGCAGGCCCTCGACGGCATTCCGAAAACGCTCGCGGCGATCAAGCGGATCGCCGAATCCATCGATGCAGATGAGGAGGCCCGCTCCTAGGTGTGAGTCGGAACCATTATCCAGTTCACGATCCTCTGCCTGGTGGAGGGGGAGACCCACACGTTCGACGGTGAACTCGAGCTCCTGCCCTCGCGCGGCGCGGCGGTGGTCCTGAGTATCTCGAAGCCGCCAGGAATATCTGGCCCAGACCGACCAGGAGCATTCGTCCGTCGGCGAGGAACGGCAGCAGGTTCACGCCATGCACCACGGCGATGGCACCAGCGATCCAGGCCGGTGCACCGGCAGGAATGGCGAGCAGGCACCAGATGATGCCGGCGGACGGCCCGGCGAGTGCGGTGAGGATGTTCTGCTTGCCGCCCAGGGGTGGGGTCTTTATCCAGACTTCGGTCATTGAATGGTGGACGGAGCATGCCGAAGGCTGGCGCAGCAGGGCGCGTGCGGTGAGCAGATGTGCAGTCTCATGGACGATGAGGGACGTAACGCTGACAATGAGGCCCGTCAATGCTGCCGACAGGGGAACGTCCGGCACCCCGGTTGCCACCGCGGCCACAGTCCCTGCTCCGACAAACAGGACGGCCATGGCCAGCGCCGGTTTCGACGCTGCCCTGGTCACGGCCAGCAGGGAAGCGGCGACGCTGCCCAAGACGGCGAGGCTGCCCCCTGGGCCGTGGTGCCCGGTCACATCTCCGCCATGTCGGATCCGCGCAGGGCCAGCTTCCGGCCAATGGCGAAGTAGGCCGTTGCCACCGCGGCCATCATGAGCAGCTGCAGCAGAACCCCGATCAGGAGATTTGCGGACATGGCAAGGACGGATTGGGCTGAGAACGTCAGGCCGATCAGGCCGATAAGGGCGACGGCCTCGGACACCGCCCCGCCGATCGACTGGTCGCGGGACACCGGGAGCACCAGGCCAACGATGCAACTGGCACACAGTTCCACGAACAGCATCGGGAGGGTCATCACCAGCTCGAAGGGCTCCCATCCGGTCAGCAGCACCAGAGCCGTACCGTAGATGGCCATCATTGCGGACCACACGGCCACCACGGCCATGAATTTTGGCGCCACCCAGGCCGTAGGGCTCCCGGCGATGCGGTAAATCCAGTGGTGCCTGCGGGTGGGGCCGTAGCAGCCGATGCCAATGGAACTGGCAACGGCCAGGGCGACGTACGTCAGGCCCAGGTCATCCGCGCCTGCGGCCGCTGCCGACACGACAGCGGCGATACAGAGCCCGTTAATGAACAGCAGCAGGACTGCATTGCTGGGATAGCGGATCCATTGGAGAAGCTCCAAGCGGAACAACGAGTCGTCGTGTGCGGCCCGCGCCCGGAAGCGCAGCCGAAGGCCCGGGCGCCAAGGTGCCATGTCCGGCCTGGGCGCCGATTCCAGCAGGCGCAGCGCCACAATCAGCAGAACCGGGAGGCCGAACGCGACGGCGGCCGCCCACCATGAGGGGGCGGGCCCCCCGAGCAGCCAGGCCAGGACATCGCCGAGCGGCCGCAGCGGCCCGCCGCTTTCCCTGCCGTTGAGCGGCATCGTGGCGATGAAGGCGAGGAGCAGCAGCGCTGCAACGGCCAATCCGCTGATGCCTTGGATAATGACAGTGTTGCGGCCAAGGAGCCGGCCACCGGCTACCTGCGTCACTTCGACCAGCACCTGGGTGGTCAGCGCGCCGAGCAGGGCTGCGTAGACGGCACTGCTCAATCCGATGACGGCAACCCGCACGCTTCCGGCAAAAGCGAACTGCAGGGCAAGGGGTGCGGCGATCAGCAGCCCCCCGCACAGCCCGACTGCAACGGTGAGCCACCGGACGGCAGCCCTGGTGTGCGCCTGCCTGACAGGCAACACGGACAGCATCTCCGTCAGCAGTGTGCGGCTGGGTGCGTACAGGACGGCCATGAGTGTGGCAAGGGCCGGCATGGTGAACATGACACCGGCAACGGGACCGGCTATCTGCCACCCGGATTCCGCATCGAGTCCCAACTGGCGGCCGAGCTCCACACTCGACCAGGCAGTCCAAGCTGCCATGGCGGCGCCGATACCGATCAGCAGCGACTTCGCCCGGGCCGGGGATCCGAGTGAGCGGGCCAGATCGTTGAACCAGATCCGCCACGTGATGCTGTGGACTGCGGCAGTGACGGTGAACGCCCCCGGCGGTGCCGGGCTGCGGCGTAGCGGGAGCGTCACTGCTGACTGGCCTGGCGTTTCATGCCCCGGGATACCAGCCAGATCAGGGCTCCGGCCAGCAGTGCAAGAAGAACCGGCCCCAACGGGTTGAAAAACATGCTGGTTTCCGGTGCACCCGTGGCGGTGGTGGTCGATTCCACCACAACAAAAGCCGGCAGTGAGAAGTCGCCGTTCGTGACAAAGGTGATCAGGAAGACCGCTGCCAGCGTCAGCAGGGACAGCGCTGCTCCAAACCCGAGGGACTTAGCGAAGGTCATGATCTGCTCTTCTCCTATGTTCTGTCAGGGCAGCTGCAGCAGCCGCTGCAGCTCCAGTTCTTTTCCGAGCATTGCCGTGTGCAGACCCGTGGCGTGGACAAACAGTTCTTCCAGGGACGCGGTGCCGTGACGTGCCATGAGGTCTCCGGGTGCGCCTGCAGCCACCATCCGGCCCTGCGCCAGGATGACCACCGAGCCGCACACCCGCTCCGCCGCGGTGAGGTCGTGGGTTGCCAGCAGGACGGCGCCACCTTCTTCGGTAAAGGTCCTCAGGAGGGCGTTCATCAACAGCCCGGCTTCGGGGTCCAGTCCGCGCATCGGTTCATCGAGGATCAGCAATTCGGGCCGGTGGGCCAGGGCGACGACCAGCTGAAGTTTGCGTTTCATTCCGTGCGAGTACTCGCCCACATACTTCCCCAGGTGGGCCGAAAGTCCGAGCAGTTCCACCAGCCCGTCCGCCGTCGCATCTGAAAACAGGGGGCGCAGCCGGCGGTAGAACGCGATCGTTTCGGAGCCGGTGAGCGAATCCGGCATGGGCAGGTCATCCGGGAAAAACCCGAACCGGTCCTTGGCTTCCACCGAATGGTGGGCGGCGCCGCCCAACAGGATCCGGCCGGAAGAAGCCTTAATAAATCCGGTGATGCAATGTATGGTGGTGGACTTGCCTGACCCGTTCGGTCCCAGAAGTCCGGTTATTTGTCCGGCACCGACCGTAAAGGACAGATTTTCGATCCCGGGCCGGGATCCATAAATTTTGGTTAATTCCGCTACCTGCAGCGGGTCAGGCAAGTCCATTTTCAGTCCTTAATTAGCGGGCTTCGGCCTTAGTAGCAACCAAGTTTAATGCCGATCTTGATGCCCCAGGGGCCCCTGACCGCTTCGATGTGCCCTGTGAATCCACGGTAACCGGCGTTCCGGCAGTAGATCCACGCGATGGCGGCGGCGATAACGAAGATGCCGATGAGAACAAGCCATACCCAACGGAAACCGTTTGATTTGTCGAGGGCGGTATCAACAGCACGTGCGATGGTGTTCTGAGTGGCGACATGGGCGCCGATTGCATAATCAGTCAGAGCTAACAGCATCGAATACCTTCTTACGGATACGAGTGATTTGTAAAATGGCAAACTACAACGGATTACCCCCAAAATAACCGCGGCTCGAATCCGCCAAGGGACAGACTATATGCAAGCAAATGAGCAAATCAATAGGAAAATCCAAACGTTTGATTTTTGTCTGGGACCGGTTGGAGGTGCCTGAACAGATCGCGGCGCTGAAGGCGCAGGCGGGCGGCGACCTGGTGCCGGGCGGGGTGGTCCTGCTCCAGTATCGGGGCGGCGCGAAGGAGCGGCGGGCAGCCGAACGCTTCCGCAGGATTACCGGATCACCGGTCCAGGGACAGGCCTTCCTTGAGCCAGAGGGTATCGCCCTCGACCCGGTCGAGCTCATCCGAGGCGACGTACGCGTGACCCGCGAACAGGCCGGCCCTGTCGACCTTTACGTAGCCGATCCGCAGCAACCTCTCCGCGGTATGGTGGGGCAACTTTGAATCGGCGGCAAAGGAGGCAATCCCGGTGTTAACCAGGCCCCCTGTTTCCGGATCCGTCTGCCCTTCAGCAGTAACCGCCTCCGGGTCACCCATCTTCAGGTCCTCGACCTTTCCGACTTTGCTCCCGTCGGATGCTACGACGTGCATTCCTTCACGCACCTGTTCGATGACCGCCATGGCCTTCTCCTTCATTCGGTAACCGCTGCGCTTACAGCCAGTGTAGGACTGCGCAGCCGCTGGCAGTAGGGGAGAAATGGCCCGCGTGCAGGGGTGGTGCAGGGGACGCCGCTGCAGCGGGAAGTGCCCCCGCCAGCCGGCGGGGGCACTTCGGTCGCAGCAGCCGTCAGTCCCTTATCCCAGGAGGATGGTGATGAGCCTGATGGAGGAGCTGATGATGGCGATGAGGCCTACGACGGCGAAGACGTTGTGCCACCACTTGTTGCGGAGATCGCCCATGACGGCGGTCTTGTTGGCCATGGTCACGATCAGGATTCCGAGCAGTGGCGCGATGAGCACGGTGAGGGACTGGGCGATCACGATGAGCCCGACGGGCGAGGACTGGAACGAAAGGGTGATGATCAGACCGAAGGCCAGGATCAGTCCGGTGAAGATGCGGGCGGTAGGGGAACCGGCTTTCGGGCCGCGGCCGAGCGCGTCGGAGAGCATGGTGCCGCCGGCGGTGGCGTTGGCGATCATGGAGGAGAACGCTGCTCCGGACAGGCCCAAAGCGAACACCATCGAGCCGACCGGCCCTGCCAGCGGCGTGAAGACGGAGGCAAGGGCGCTGATGGTGCCGGCCTCGCCGCCGGTCTTTCCGAGTACTGCGGCGGCCACGAGGATGACCAGGGCGGTCATGATCCCGGGAGCCACGATGCCGGGGATGGTATCCGCGAGGGTGATGTCCCGGTAGTCAGCCCGGGTGCGCCGGTGTTCCTTCACTCCGTACGAGGTGTAGAAGGCGGCGTTGATGGAGAAGTTGGTGCCCACCAGTGCCACGATGAGGATTTCGCTGCCGGCCGGCAGTTGGGGGACCATTCCGGCCATGGAGCGGTACCAGTCGGGTTGGGCCACGATGGTACTGGCGATGAAGGCCAGGCCCATGAGGACCACGATGCCCAGGAGGACCTTTTCCACGACGCCGTAGACGTTCCGGAACGCAAGGACGAAGCCGACGGCGGCCGTGCAGACGACCGTCCACAGCACCGGGGATCCTCCGAAGACCAGGGACAGGCCCAGGCCCGATCCCACGGCGTTGCCGACGGAGAACATCAGGGTGATGCCGAAGACGCCGAAGCCTGCCAGCACCCCGACCCATTTGCCCAGGTGCTCCTTGATCGAGCTGATCAGGGAGACGGGGGTGACGATGCCGAGCCGGACGCTCATGTCCGTGAAGAAGATCATCAGGACGGTGGAGACGGCGATGACCCACACGAGGGAGTAGTCAAACCGGCTACCGGCCTGCACGGCGGTGGTGAGGTTGCCGGGACCGAACTGCCATGCCCCGACCACGAAGGCCGGGCCCATGAGGGCAAGGTAGCCCAGGAACGTGCGTTGTTTCTTGGTGGTCCCCTGGTTAGGGGTTCCGTGCTGCGTTGCCATCTGCTCGTCCCTGGTGCCGGGGTGTGTGATGGTCCTATTCTGCTCGCGCATTGGCGAGTCCTCCTTATTCAGCGGCGTTGCTGGGTGGTCGTCATTGACCGGAATGGAGAGTGTGAAGCTTTGGGGCCGGGCGGCGGGTAGCGGGACCCGCCGCCCGAAAGGATCCGTGAAGGGGTGGATCAGACGCGGGCAGTGACGCTGCCCAGGTTGGCGGACTTCAGGGCCAGCGCGATCTCCTGGTCCGCACCCTCTGCCAGGGGAAGCAGCGGCGGGCGGACTGTGGCGTGCTCGAGGATGCCGCGGGCCACCAGGCCTTCCTTGAGGGCGACGGTGCCTTCCATGTGGGAACCACGGTGGTACACGTTCTTGGTCACCGGCAGGAGGCGGTCATGGATGGCACGCGCTGCCTTGTAGTCACCGGCCTTGCCGGCGGCGATGAGCTCCACCAGGGGCTCCGGTGCCAGTCCGCCGTAGCCGACCAGGGCGCCGTCGACGTCGAACATGGTGTGGAGCAGGTATTCGTCGTGGCAGGTGAGGATCTGCAGGTCAGGGAAGGTGGCGCGCAGGACCGGGATCTCGGTGTCCCAGCGCTTCATGTTCCGGACGCCGTTCTTGGTGGCGAACACGCCCTCCTGGCCGGCGATCTCGAGCTGGGTTTCCAGGTCGTAGGTTGCCTTGGTGGCGTCCGGGTACTGGAACAGGATCAGCGGCAGGCCGGAGGTTTCGTAGATTTCCTTGTAGCGGGTCTGCGGGGCGCCCTTCTGGTAGCCGAAGCGGAGCCAGCCGTGGGACGGGTACACCAGGCCTGCCGAAGCGCCGGCTTCCACCGCCCGCTTGGCTTCAAGGGCTGCGACGGTGTTTCCTTCGCCGGTGATGCCGGCGATGATGGGGATCTCGCCGTTTACGGCGTTCTTGAATTCGCGAATCACCAGGGCCTGCTCGTCCTGGGTCAGGAACGTTCCTTCGCCGGCGTGGCCCAGGACCACCAGGCCCTTGACGCCCTCGACGCTGGCCAGCCAGCCGCCCAAGCGGTGGATCGCGTCGACGTCGACGCTGCCGTCGCGGTTGAACGGGGTGACGGGTGCGGGGACCAGCCCACGGAGATCGATGGTCATTGGAGCTACCTCATGTCTTCTTTGATGGTCGGTCGTCCCGCCTCGGTGAAAACGTTTGCGGGAACGTTTTCAAGTTTGCACGTGTCGCAGCTCACTGTCAAGAGAACGTTTGCAAAAAGGGGAATAGAGTGTCTGTTACACGCCTGCTGAAGAGGAGAACAGCCCATGGAACCGGCCACCCCGGGCACCATCGTCACGCTCAAGGACGTCGCGGCAGCGAGCGGCGTGAGCATCTCCACGGCCAGCCGGGCGCTGGATGAGCGGACAACATCCCGTTCCGCGGCTGCTGCGCATGTGCGAAAAGTCGCCGAAGAACTCGGCTACCGGCGGAACTCCTTCGCCTCCAGCCTGCGGCGGGGAGAGACCCGCACGCTCGGCGTCCTCGTCCCGCGGCTGAGCGACACCGTCATGGCGCTGATGTTCGAAGAGCTGGAACGGGCGGCGTCCTCGCGCGGCTACTTCGCCATGGTGGCCACCAGTGGCGATGACCCGGACGATGAACGGCGTGCCGCCGAGACCCTGCTGGACCGCAACGTGGACGGGCTGATCCTGGCTACGGCCAGGCTCGACGACGGCCTTCCGCTCTTCCTGCGCGAACGCCGCGTCCCGCACGCCCTGGTGCTGCGCACTGACGGCGTCAGCCCGTCAGCACTGGGCGACGACGAAGTGGGCGGCTACCTCGCCGTACGCCACCTCATCGACTTGGGGCACCGAGACATCGCAGTCGTCACGGGACCATCGTTCACCTCCACGGGCATCGCCCGCCTGGCCGGCGCCCGCAAGGCCATGGACGAAGCAGGGATCACCCCGCCCGGGCCCTGGCTCGTGGCGGCAGGCTATGGCATTGAAAACGGCTTCGCTGCCGGGGAATCGCTCCTGGCCGGGAGCGATAGGAGACGGCCGAGCGCAGTGTTTGCCGCCAACGACAACACCGCCATGGGCATCATGGCGGCCGCCCACCGCCACGACCTGAGAATCGGATCTGATCTGGCACTGGTCGGCTACAACGACACACCGCTGTCCGCCAGGCTGCCCACCCCGCTGACCTCGGTGCATGTACCCCTGGACCAGATCGCCAGGACGGCCATCGACCTCATCATCGACCCAACCCAGGAACCCCGGATCAGGAAGTCGATCCCCACGCTCATTCCGCGTGAATCGAGCGGCCCGCCGCGCCAGCAGGGGTAACTCGTGGCCGTTGAGACCCGTGCTGCTGGACGGTCCAGCGCTTAGCTGAAGTTCTCGTACCGGGCCTTGCCCGTATGCTTGGCCCGGTACATCGCTGCGTCGGCCTCCCGCAGCAGCTCGGAAAGATCAGGGAACTGCCCGGCCCGCCGGGCGACTCCCATGCTCAGGGACACGCCGACCGGCCGTCCGCCCACCATGAACGGTTCATTCGTGGCAGCGTAGATGCGTTCTATGACTGACTCCGTGGGCGGGCTGTTGGCGTCCTTGCCGAAAACCACGACGGCGAACTCGTCGCCTCCCAGCCGGGCGACGACGTCGTGCGCGCGGACGCTGGACCGGAGCCGCCGGGCGAGCTGGACGAGCAGTTCGTCGCCTCCCTCGTGGCCCAGGGAATCATTGACGTCCTTGAAATCGTCGATGTCGATGAACAGAAGGCCGACGCTGGGAGGCCCGGGGGCATCGTCCTGTTCGAACCATGCCGCCAGGCGCTCGGCAAGGCCGGCACGGTTCACCAGCCCCGTCAGGGCATCATGCGTGGCCCGATACGTCAGGCTCTGGTGGCTGTCCTCAAGCGCGGCAGCCATCCCGTTGAACGCCACCGCCACTTCGCCCAGTTCATCGCGCCGGGCCACCTCCACGCGGTAGCCGAAGTCCCCGGCCTGCAGTTTCTGCACGCCCTGCCGCAGGCTGTTCACCGGCCGGATCAGGTCCGTCACCATACGGCGCCGGAAGTACAGTGTGACGCCGATCGCCGCCAAGAGCAGTCCAATCCTGGCGATCGTCAGGAGCCGCTCCATTGCGCTGGTATCCACGAGCCCGCTGTTCAGCGCTTGGATCGAGGAACGCTGGACCTCGCTCAGGTGCGTCCGGACCTTCGAACCCGCAGCCGCCAAATCCGTCCCGGCAGCAGGATCGTTCCCGGCATGGTTCAGAGCGGCTGCCCCCCAAAGGCCACCCTTTTCCAGGCCCGACTGCCAGTACTGCCGCGCCCGGGACAGGATTTCGGAACGGCCGCGGTCTCCGGTCTCCGCAGCAGCCTGGAAGAGCTCCTCGATGTCCTGTTGTTCGAGAACAAAAGCCTCCCTGTTGACCCGGGCCCCGGAGAGCAGCTGATGCCCCAACTGTTCGTGCCCGTCGACCGCTTCAGCCAGCGTAGCCACACTGGCGTACTCGGCCTGGAGCCGCGCGGCAGCGCCTTCAACCTGGCCCAGCACGGAACGGACTCCCACGATGGTGATCACGGCGCCCAGCAGCAGTGCGAGCAGCATCACAATGAACGCCCGGGACCATTCCCGCTGCAGGCTCCACGTGGCCGGCGATGCTGTGCTCTTATCCATGGTGTCCTCGGGCGAAGGGATTTTAGGCTCTACTCGACCGCAAGTTCCCCGAGCCTGGACCAGCCGTCCACCTTCACATTGATGATGTCCGGGGTCCGGGCCAGGTACGCCGGCAGTTCGGCGGTGGCCTTCTTGAAGTGAAGCGAGTTCACATGCGCTCCGCCGGCCTCGTCATCACGGAAGGCTTCGATCAGGACGTAGGTATTGGGGTCCTCCACGGAACGGGACCACTCGAAGAGCAGACAGCCTTCTTCTGCGTTGGTCCCTTCCGTGAATTCGCGGGAGATCTCCGGCCACGCGTCGGCGTGCTCCGGCTTGACCGGGAACTTGGCGGTAATGAAAATCAACTGTTTTCCTTTCTTTGCTGTACGGGTCGGCCGCCAACATCTCGCGAAGTGGGCGGGCTCCTCGCTAAGGCGCCGTACCGCCGTCGTGCTTCCCCGGCCGGTACCCGGCGAGCTCGGCGCGGACGTCGCCTTCCTCGTGGCCGCCCTTGCCCTTGCCGAACGGCAGCGCGTGCAGCAGCGGGTGGACGATGGCCATGACGAGCAACCCCCATGCGAGTCCGAGGATCGCGGAGAACAGCGTGTTCACCAGCCAGGCCAGAAAGCCGCCCACCACGGCGACGTGGGCCACCGGCTCTTCCACGGCATGGACCAGGTCGTAGGGCAGGTGCCAGCCAAGGTCGTACGCGCCCTGCAGCATGATGTGGCCGCCGACCCAGAGCATGGCGACGGTTCCGATGAGGGTGATGGCGGCCAGCACGGCCGGCATTCCCTTGACGAGCAGCCCGCCGATGCGCTGGGAGCTTGCGGAGTCCTTGGCAGCCAGGTGCAGCCCGATGTCGTCCATCTTGACGATGAGGGCGACAGCCCCGTACACCAGCACCGTGATGGCCAGGGCCACCACCACCAGGATGGATGCCCGGGCCCAGAGGGATTCGTCTGCCACCTCGTTCATCGAGATGACCATGATCTCGCAGGACAGGATGAAGTCCGTGGTGATGGCGCCCTTGACCACCTTGGCCTCGGCCTCCGGGCCGCGCTCGACCGCCGGTGCCTTCTCATCCGCGTGGTCCTTGCGGATCTTGTGCCAGACCTTCTCGGCGCCCTCGTAGCAGAGGTAGGTGCCGCCGATCATGAGGATGAACGGGATGGCCCAGGAGGCGAAGGTGCTGATCAGCAGCAGCGCCGGCAGGATGATCAGCAGCTTGTTCCGCAGCGAGCCCCAGAAGATTTTCCGGATCATCGGCAGTTCGCGGGACGGGTCCTTTCCGGACACATACTGCGGGGTGACGGCGGCGTCGTCGATCACCACGCCGGCGGCTTTGGTTCCCGCCTTCGCGGCCCCGGCGGCGATGTCGTCCACCGAGGCGGCGGCTATGCGCGCGAGGGCTGCGACGTCGTCCAGGAGGGCGACCAGACCGCCGCTCACAGGTCGCTTCCGGACTGTTCGACGGCGGACGGCTGAGCGTCCAGGGCACGGTTCAGGAGCGTGATCGGCATGGTCAGAGTATATGGGACCGGGCTGCCGGGAGGGTGCCGTTCCGGGCCGGGCGGCCCGGAACGGGCGGGGACTTTAGAAGTCGAACAGGTCGCCCAGCCAGCCTTCCTTCTTCTTAGGCCGCCGGCCGTAGTCTCGGTCATAGCCCGGTTTGTCATTGCGGCGGCCGTCGTAGCTGCGCTCGTCCCGCCGCTGATCATGGCCGGTGTAGAGAGGCGGCGGGACTGGCAGGGGAGCGGGCGGTGCCGGACTGGCGGGAGCGGGTGACGCGGCAGCACGGTCCAGGATCTTGTCCAGCTCCCCCCGGTCAAGCCACACACCCCGGCATTGCGGGCAATAGTCGATCTCAACGCCGCTGCGTTCGGTCATGACAAGTTCCACTGAATCCAAAGGACATTTCATACCCGCACAACGTTCGGCACGCCCGAAAGTTCCGCCGCGCTCCTGGCCGTAATCCTGTCGCCGTCAGCGGCGCTTGTGGAGCATCCGCACCTTGCGGGCGTTGGCACGGAGTTGAATGATCCGCGCTGCGCCGGCAACGGCCACGACTATGCCGCCGGCGACACTGGCGATGAACATGGCCATCCCCAGAGGAAGCGTGCCCTCGAAGCCCAGGAACATCACCCTGGCGGTCTCCTGGTTCTGCAGAATGAAGATGATCAGGAGCACCAGCAGGAGGAGCGCTACGACCACGGCTACCCAGACCACTCCGGAGCGGGTCGGTTGGGGCCTGGTACTGGAAGAAGCGGGAGGCGCTGTTCCCGGGGCCGGTACGTCAGACGGCGGCTTCGGCGGCAGTCCTCCGGGTGTGGCAGGTTCGGACGCCATCCTGATCACTTTCCTTTGATCGCCACCAGCTGGATTTTCAGGATACGCCCGCGGCGGTGACGGCGGAACCGCACGCCGCGGCGGGGAACGACGACGGCGGGGTACCGGCAGAAAAGCCGGCACCCCGCCGTCGTACTTCAGGAAGTTCTGTGCAGCTTAGACGCGTGCGTCTTCCTTTTCGCGCTCGGCGACCTTGTAGGACTCCCAGAAGGTGGCACCGGTGATGCCGAGGGGACGGGGGTCGAAGACCGGGTCGAGGCCGAGCTTGATCTGGCGCTCGTAGTCCTTCAGGGCCTGGAATGCCGGCTTCTGGAGGACCAGGATGCCCACGATGTTCAGCCACGCCATGAGGCCCACGCCGATGTCGCCCATGGTCCAGGCATCGGCGGCGGTGTTCACGCAGCCGTAGGCGACGGCGATGAGGATGCCCACCTGGAGGACCAGGGTGGTCACGCGGCCCAGGTTGGCGCGGATGCCCGGCACCAGCTTGTTGGCGGACTTGCCCACCAGGAAGCGCAGGTTGGTTTCGGCCATGTAGTAGTAAGCGATGATCGTGGTCAGGCAGAAGAAGATCAGCGTGACGGCGATGAACGCGGCACCGAAGCCCGGGAAGACGGAGTCAAAACCGGTCTGGACGTACTGCGGGCCAACCGTGGCGGTGGCGGAGAGCAGGCCGCCCTCAACCAGGACCTCGCCGTCCTCGCTGCCGCCGGAGAACACGCGGTAGGCGCCGGTGGAAAGGATGAGGAAGCCGGTGGCGCTGCAGACGAACAGGGTGTCGATGTAGACGGCGAACGCCTGGACCAGGCCCTGCTTGGCCGGGTGGGAAACCTCAGCCGCGGCGGCGGCGTGCGGGCCCGTGCCCTGGCCGGCCTCGTTGGAGTAGACGCCACGCTTGACGCCCCACATCACGGCCAGGCCGATCACGGCGCCGAGTGCGGCGTCCATGCCGAAGGCGCTGCGGAAGACCATGGCCAGGATGCCCGGCAGCTGGCCGGCGTTGACGAAGACGACCACCAGGGCCAGGATGATGTAGCCGAGGGCCATGAAGGGCACGACGAAAGCAGCGACGCTGGCGATGCGCTTGACGCCGCCCATGATGACCAGTGCCAGGACGATGACGGCACCGACGCTGACAACCCAGGCCGGGACGGTGAAGGCGCCGTCGATGGCGGTGGCCATCGAGTTGGCCTGGACACCCGGCATCAGGACGCCGCAGGCGAGGACGGTTACGGCGGCGAAGACATAGCCGTAGACCTTGAAGAAACCGGCAGCCTTGGTGTGGGCGAAGGCGCGGGAGAAGTAGTATGCCGGACCGCCGCGGTATTCACCGGTCTGCGGGTCACGGGTCTTGTAGATCTGGCCGAGCGTGGACTCGATGAAGGAGGTGGAGGCGCCCAGGAAGGCGACAGCCCACATCCAGAACAGTGCGCCCGGGCCGCCGAAGGCGACAGCGGTGGCGACACCGGCGACGTTGCCGGTGCCGACGCGGCCGGACAGGGACATGGCCAGGGCCTGGAACGAGGAGACGCCGGCGGCGGACTTTTCGCCGTTCAGCAGTTGCTGGACCATTCCCTTGACGTGGCGCACCTGCAGGAAGCGGGAGCGGACGGAGAAGTAGACGCCGGTGGCGAGGCACAGGTAAACGAGCCAGTCACTCCAAATAACGCCATTGATAGCGGATAAGACATCGCTCATGAGTGGGTTCCCTCCATGAAGAGCGTGGGTGATGCGAAACGGATGCGGTTTGGCGGGGCGCAGGGACGGGCAGGTTAGCCCGTGGTGGGCGCCACACAAACCTGTGAAGTTTCTCACGTGGTTCGGCTATGAGTCCAATTGACCGAATTTCAGCTGGCCTGAGGTGCTCCCTGCCGTTAAACACACACTTTCCGTCAGCCCTATCCAGCAGGCCCTCAGCGGGCGCACTATGAGCTATGAAAAAACTCCTGATCGCCGGCCTCGCTGCAGCCTTCGTTGGTCTTGGCGCCACCACGCTGGCGGCTCCCGGGAACGCGGCCCCCGACCCGTCCCACGTGGCAGGGCAGATTCTGGTTAAGTTCCGGGACCAGGGGTCGGCCGACGGCGTGCTACGCCAGCACGGTCTGCGTCAGGGCAACTTTGTGGGGACTACCGGGGCCCAGGTCATCAAGGTGCCGGCCGGCAGGGAACTCCGGCTGATTGAGGCCCTGGGCCACAACCGCGCGGTGGAGTATGCAGAACCTGACGCCGTGGTTACCGCCGTCACGGACGACACCTACTTCGACCGCCAGTACGCCCTCAAGAACGACGGGCAATCGTTCCAGAACACCCTGGAGACGGCCACTGTCCCCGCAGGCACCCCGGACGCCGACGTCGACGCTGTTGAAGCCTGGGGCATCGCCACCGGAGCCGGCGTCAGGGTAGCCGTCCTCGATACCGGTGTCGCGTCGGACAACCCTGATATCAGCACCCAGGTGGTGGCGCGCGCGAACTTCAGCGGCACCGCAACGCAGGAGGACAACTACGGGCACGGTACCCACGTGGCCGGCATTGTGGCCGCGGTCCATAACTCCACCGGTGTAGCCGGCGTGTGCCCGGAGTGCGACATCGTGGACGTGAAGGTGCTCAACGACTCCGGGTCCGGGTCCACGTCCAACATCGTCAACGGTATTGCGTGGGCGGCCAGCGCGAAGGCCGGCGACGGAAACGCCGACATCATCAACATGAGCCTGGGCCAGCGCGTATCGTCCCGGACGCTTGAAACCGCGGTCCAAAATGCCTGGAAGGCGGGGGTGGTCATCGTGGCGGCAGCGGGGAACGGCGGCAGCCAGGCCAAGATCTACCCCGGTGCCTACCCCAATGTCATTGCCGTAGCAGCCACGGACAACAACGACGCCAAGGCCTCCTTCTCGAGCTACGGCGCCAAGTGGGTAGACGTGGCAGCGCCAGGGGTCAGCATCTACTCGACCTTCCCCAACCACCCGTTCGCGTTGCAATCAAACGGCCGTTCTGAGGGGTATGACATTGCCAGCGGCACATCGATGGCCTCCCCGGTAGTTGCCGGCGTGGCCGCGCTGGCGCTGGGCTCGCACCCCACCGCCACGAACGCCACGGTACGAGGCATCGTCGAATCCACGGCCGACCCAACCGTGGCGGGCACCGGAAGTCATTGGAAGCACGGCCGGGTCAACGCCTACGACGCCGTGCGGGCACCCTGACCCGCCCGCTCCCAGTGCTGCCGAAGCAGCCCGGCCAGCCGTTCAGGCTCGATCCGGTGCGGCGGGTCGAAGTGGTGCCGCGCCTCGAATACCTCCAGCGTGAAATCCGGAAACACGGTGGCCAGCCGGTCCGCCACCTCGCCGTAGTCATCCGGATTGCTCCGCCCGCCCAGGACGAACAGCACCGGTTTGATGAACGCAGCCAGGCGGGCCCGGTCCAGGTCGTAGCGCTTGAAGTCCGCCAGGAACGCGCTGATGCCCGCCGGCCGCTTGGCCATCCACGGTGGCGGGGGACCCGGCGGCGGAGGCGGCAGGACGACGTCGGACTTCACCCCCAGCCGCATAAAGGCAGGCATGAACTGCTCCGTCGGCAGGGACTCCAGCTTTGCGTACTCTTCCCAGACCGCGGCGTGGGCGGGGCTCCAGTCCCAGTTCCCGGCCCACGCTGCTTCGAGGAGTGTGAGGCTCCGTAACCGCTCGGGATGCTTGGCGGTGAGCGCCAGGGCCGCAGCACCGCCGCCGGAATAGCCCACAAGGTGGAAGGTGTCCCAGCCGAGCCGGCCGGCTTCGCGGAGGACACCGTCGACCTCGGTGTCCAGGGTCCAGCCGGGCGGGGGAGCGGCATCCGCGTACAGTTCCCGGTCCTTGGCGACGGCATGCACGTCCGGTCCCAGCGCCTCGATCAGCGCTCCGTAGGCAGGCCCGGCTGGGAGGACGCTGCCAGGCAGGAGGAGTGCCCGGAGGGGTTCCATGGTTGGATGCTACGCCCCCTTCGGTTGCCCGGCTACGGGGTTTCCACAGCGCTTTTCCGGGACCCTTGCCGCCGCCGCGGTGCAGGCGGAGAATGTGCTCACTGGCGGGGTTCCATATCTCCTCCGCTGCGGATATCGGCGCTTCACTAGTAGTCCTTTCCACACCAGAAGCAGCGCCGTTTGGAGGAGTTGAAATGGCAGGTTTAGTCCGCAAAAGTCTGAATTCACCCGAGGAAACCCGCCCGTTTGAGGACGGCAAGGGCCAGCTCGAACTGGTCAATATGGACGGGGGTGCTGTTGGCCGCGCTACGTTCCAGCCAGGCTGGCGCTGGTCCGACCACGTCAAGCCGATCGCCAAGACCGACAGCTGCCAGGCCAGCCACACCGGCTACTTCGTCTCGGGCCGCATGACCGTGGTGATGGATGACGGCCAGGAGATGGAGTACGGGCCCGGCGACTTCGCCACCATCGCACCGGGCCATGATGCCTGGGTAGTGGGTGAGGAGCCCTGCGTGATGATCGACTGGCAGGGATCGTCCGACTACGCCAAGCGCTGACGCTGAACGACGTCGGGACGCACTACTTTCGGTGCGTCCCGACGTCCTGCGTGCTAGGCGCGGGCGTGCAGCCCCGGCACGCCGTCGCGGATCTCGAAGGAGGCCTTCGTGGACACGGGGGCGCCCGGCGTCGTGACGTAGTCCAGCGTCCGGAAGTCGGCGGTCATCGCGTCCTTGGTGATCTTCGTGTTCACGTAGCCGCGGTTGTCGTTGTAGAACTTCAGGTGCGGGTTCCAGGCCATGACCGGGTCCGCGGTGGAGCCTGAGCCGTTGCCCGTGGACGTGATCGAGGTGGTCACCAGTTCCGAGCCGACGACGGGGGAGGCGGGGTCCTTGTAGTCCACCTTGAGGTCGTTGGCCCAGTTGCGGTGCACGTCCCCGGTGAGCACGACGGCGTTGCGGACGTTCGCGTCCACCCAGCCTTGGGTGATGCGGCGGCGGGAGGCGGCGTAGCCGTCCCAGCCGTCCATGGAGACGTCGTCGATTTCGGGGGCGGCGTTGCGGTCGCGCTCGGCGAAGAAGACCTGCTGGCCCAGGATGTCCCAGCGCTGGGTGGAGTTCCGGAACGCGTCCAGCAGCCACTTTTCCTGCTCGGCACCGGTGATGCTGCGGTCCTCGGCGAGGCGCTCGGCCACGTTCTTCTTCCAGCCGTCGCCGGCGAGCTGGTCGTCGCGGTACTGGCGGGTGTCCATCATGTGGAAGTTGGCAAGCTGGCCCCACTGGATGGTGCGGTAGATCTTCATGTCGAATCCGGCGGGAACGGAGGACCTTCGCAGCGGCATGTTCTCGTAGTATGCCTGGAAGGCGGCTGCGCGGCGCTGCCGGAAGCGCTCGGTGGTGTCGTTCATCTGGTTGGCGTCGCGGTTCTCCGGAATCTCGTCCGCCCAGTTGTTGTCCACCTCGTGGTCATCCCACACGACCAGCCAGGGTGCGACGGCGTGCGCGGCCTGCAGGTCGGCGTCGGACTTGTACTGCGCGTGCCGCTGCCGGTAACCCTCCAGCGTGACCGTCTCGGGTCCTTGGTGGTCGCGGGGGTTGCCACCGCCGATGACGTAGTGGTTCTTCTTGTACTCATACAGGTAGTCGCCGAGGTGGAGCACCAGGTCCGGGTGGTCCTGCGCCAGGCGGGAGTAGGCGGTGAAGTAGCCGTGCTCGTACTGCGAGCAGCTGGCGAACGCCATGGCCAGCGCGGCGGGTGTTTCGTGCAGCGCCGGCGCGGTCAGGGTACGGCCGACGGCGCTGATGTGGCGGCCGCTGCGGAAGCGGTAGAAGTACTCGCGGCCGGGCTTCAGTCCGCGCAGCTCCACATGCACGGAGTGGGCCGTCTCGATCCGGGCCTCCTCGACGCCGCGTGCCACCACGGTGCGCATTGATGCGTCCTCGGCCACTTCCCAGGCCACCGGGACCGGACGGGACGGCATTCCGCCCAGGCCGTCCGCAGCCAAGGGGTCCAGCGCAAGGCGCGTCCACAGCACGAAGCCGTCCGGCCACGGCTCACCCGACGCGATGCCGAGCATGAAGGGATCGGTGCGGAGGCCGGCGTCGTCTGCGGTGGAAACGGCGACGGCGGTACCCGGCAGGGCGGCGACAAGGCCTGCCCCGAGACCGGCGGAAATGAGGGATCTGCGGGAGATGTTGTCCATGGCTTCGAACCTAGGGAGGCAGGTTGACCGCGGGCTGTTGCCTGAGTGAACCATACGTGAACGTTCCGTGCGCAGACCCCAGGTACCGAGCCAGCAACCTGCCGTTCACCAGCGGTTATACCGGTGCTGCTAGGTTCGCGGCATCCCACTGCTACGCACCAGGAGATGCCCTCATGACCCCTCGAACCCACCTGGCCCCTGCCCTCCAAAGGGGCACCGCAGCCGCGGTGACCGCGGTGCTGCTGGCCGCCGTCGTCCCCGGCACGGCCACCGCCGCTGACCGCACGCCGCCGGCGCAGGCCGAACCCCAGTCCCAGCGCACCGTGGACATCCAGATCCTCGGCCTGAACGAAACCCACGGCCAGCTCACCCCGCTCAAGCGCTCGGGCCGCCTGGCCGGGGGAGCGGCCGCGCTCGCCGCCTATCTCAAGGCAGAGGAAGCGGAGAACCCGCGGACCCTGATCCTGGACTCGGGCGACTTCATGCAGGGCCCGGCCATCTCCTCCTACTTCGAGGGCGCCTCCACCGTGGACATCTTCAACGCGATCGGCGTGGATGCGGCCGCCGTGGGCAACCACGAGTTCGACTGGGGCCAGGACGCCTTCGCCGAACGAGTGGAGCAGGCCGACTTCCCGTTCATCGCGGCCAACATCGTCGACGACGCCACAGGAGCCGCCCCAGCCGGCGTCAGCCCCTACGTCATCGAGGAACTGGACGGTGTCAAGGTGGGCGTCATCGGCGTCGCAAACCCTGACACCAAGAACGTCACCCTCCCCGCCGCCACCGAGGGCCTGAGCTTCCTGGACCTGAACCAGACGGCGGCGGCGGTCAACGATGCCGTGGCGGAACTCCGCGAACGCCACGTGGAAACCATCGTGGTCAGCGCCCACCAGGGCCTGGAAACAGCCTCCACCGGCGCGCTCGCGGACCTGGTGGGACAGCTTTCCGGCGAGGTGGACCTGGTCCTTGGCGGACACATTCCGCTCGAATACAACACCGTCATCAACGGAATTCCCGTGGTCCAGCCCTACGGCAACACCCGTGGCTACGCGGATGTCACCCTTACCGTGGACCGCGCCACGAAGGACGTAGTGGGCACCGGCATCGAGCTGGATGCCACCTGGACGGACGCCATCGCCCCGGACCCGGCGGTGAAGGCGATCGTGGACGGCTACCAGGCTCAGCTGGGCGAAGAGCTCGGCAAGAGCGTGGGGGAGGCGGCCACGTCCATCACGCGCGGCTCCAGCCGCGGCGTCGAGTCGGAGATGGGCAACTTCGTCACCGACAGCATGCGCTCCTACATTGACGGGGTGGACTTCGCCTTCACCAACGCCGGCGGCCTGCGCGCGGACATTGACGCCGGGCCCATCACGCTCGAAGAGGTCTACGCCGTCCTGCCGTTCAACAACACGCTGGTCACCATGGACCTCACCGGAGCCCAGGTGCGCAAGGTACTGGAGGAAGGCGCCTTCAGCCAGTACGGCACCGTCCAGGTCTCCGGACTGAAGTGGGCGTACGACGCCGGCGCACCCTTCGGCGCCCGGGTCACCTCCGTCACCCTCCCGGATGGGACCCCGCTGGATCCGGGTGCCACCTACCGCGTGGCCACGAACAACTTCATGGCCACCGGCGGCGACCAGTTCACCACCTTCACCCAGGGCGCCGGCACCGTGGACACCGGCATCAACCTGGTGGACACCGTGGTGCACTACCTGGAGCACCACTCACCGGTTGATCCGCAGATCGAAGGGCGCCTGGCCGTGCAGTAGCCGGCCCCAACCCGCCCAGCCACGAAAACGACGCCGGGACCCGCCATATCTGGCGGGTCCCGGCGTCGTGCGTTGCGTGGTTAGGCGTGTGCCTTGTGGCCCTTGGTGAGGACCAGCGCCAGGCCGACCATGCCGATGCCCAGGAGCAGGTGCAGGATGTTGTCGAACAGGTTCAACGGGACGAAGTTGCCGGCCGAATCCTGGGGAACCACCAGGCCGTAGACGAACAGGACCAGGTAGATCACGCCGCCGTAGAGCAGGAACGAACGGGCGCCGCCGGCGGTCTTGGCCAGGACGAGGCCGGCAACGCCGAACAGCAGGTGGACCGCGTTGTGGAGCACGGACACCTGGAAGAGGCCCAGCAGCATGGCCTCGGAGTGCGCCCCTGCGAAGTGCAGCTGCTCGAAGTTGCCGGTAATGCCCGGGACGAAGCCCAGGACGCCGACCAGCAGGAATACGGCGCCTACTGCCATGGACGCTTTCTGGACGTTGGTGCGGACTGCCGTGCCGGTGCTGGTGTGTGTAGCCATGATGTTCTCCTGAATGCGGTATGGATTCATGGATCAGCAGAACGCTTGCTGCCGACCCAAAGGGTTATGCAAGCTATTCGGCTGCTGCCGCAGGTCGGATGGGTGACCTGGGAAAACTTTTGGGCCATTGGGCCCTGCCGGCGGCCTGCAGCCGGGAGTAGCCTCCCCTCATACAAAGGAGTTGTCATGAAGCGTTTTCCCGTTCTTCTCTGTACCGCAGCCTCGATGGTCCTGGCCGCGGCCCCGGCCGGGGCGGCCCCGAACATTTACCACACCATCTCGTCGACGCATGGCTCCGCAACGGTGACCAGCACCAGCGGCTGCGAGCAGACCGAAGTCTTTGTCTCCTCCAGTGTGGCGATGTACGCCAGCCAGCCCGGGCCCGTCAACAAGCAGGGACTCAGTGCCGTGTTTGTGCGCGTCACGGACATCTGCGCCGCTCCGGCCGGTGTGGTCACTGCAGCTGCGGGCGGCGGTACGGTCCTGTTCCAGGCCGAAGGCCAGAACATGGCGCCGCTGGTGGTTGACCCGCGGCTGAACACCGCCTCCATCAGTACCGGCATGGCCGGCACGGATGGCGAGGGCAACCCCGTGACCATCAGCCTTTCGGCAACGTGGACCGCCACCGGTCCACTGGAGCACGATACCGTCCATACCCACAGCAACTACCCGGATGAAGGCACCGTCAACGCAACGGACAACAACCTGCGCCGGGCCGCCGCTGCCGACGTGGCGGTCTCAGTTGACGGCATGACGGCCGCGGGCACGGATCCCAACGCTGTGCTGGAACAGGTGAAGTCACGGTGCATTGAAGTCGCCCGTCCCGGGGTGGAGGGGTTCTTCCCCTGCTTCGGATTCCCCGGCTGACTGGTCCCGGCCGTTGGTGCCATCTCGCGGCGGGGGAGCGGCTACTTCCGGGGCTGGGCTTTCCGGGCGGGGGCCTTGGGCGCCTTAGGCGGCAGCGTGGAAACGTAGTCCAGCGCCTTCTCCACCCACGCGCGCGCCCGGGCCTCGTCGCCGTCGCCCTCTTCATTCCACATCTCAGGCAGTCCGGTGTACCCACCCATGGGGCGTTCCGCGGGACCGAACGGGACCGTCCGCTCGGTGGTTTCGAGCACTCGGCGGTCCTCGGCGGACAGCTTCACGCCGACGGTGGGCCCGAACAGCCCCGCAAACATGTTGCCGTTCACGAAGGCCCCCAGGTTGCCGAACATCGGTTTGACCACCACATCCGGCCGGTCCGGGACCAGGGCGCGGAAGTGTGCTTTCTCGGCGTCGGTGGCTTTGGGCATATCCATGGCGTCATCTCCCGGGGGCAGGCGTTCTTCGGATCCGGATGCAGGATATACCCGGGGCGGTCGAGGGACGCGGCGGCAGCCGTTTAGGGTGCGGCGGAAAACTCCTGTAGTCTCGAAACTGTTGTTGTGTTTATGCAGTTGGTAGTTCAGGCAGTACGCGCGGTCGAAAGTCCGCGTTCTTCTGAAGTAGCGGTTTTGAACACCCCACACCGGAGGGCCCGAAAGTCGGGACTATCCCTCCACCTTCACGAAGGACAAAAATAATGGCTACTGGTACCGTCAAATGGTTTAACGCTGAAAAGGGCTTCGGCTTCATCTCCCCGGACGACTCCTCGCAGGACGTTTTCGCGCACTACTCCGCGATCAACTCCAACGGCTTCCGCTCCCTCGAAGAGAACCAGAAGGTTTCCTTCGACACCGAGCAGGGCCCCAAGGGTCCCCAGGCCACCAACATCCAGGCTCTCTAATTTCCTAGAGTTCCGGGACCGTTAGGTTTCCACTTAAAAGCAGGACCCGCCGTTTCAACACGGCGGGTCCTGTTTTTTTTGGTGCCTGCTGCCGTTTGTCCCCGCCGAATGGACATTTCCCGCCGGGGTCCCAGGGGGAAATGTCCATCTGCTGGGGAGCCGTACTGCGGCTTACGACTGGGCGCTGAGCCGCGAGGCACTCCAGGCGGCATAGCTGCCGTCGAGTTCGACGACGTCGTACCCCGCACGCCGCAGGGCGCTGGCGGCAACCGAATTGCGCGCCCCGCTCTGGCAGTACGTCACGATGGGTCCGTCCTCGGGGAGCTGGTCCAGGTGCCACATGATGCGGCCGGCACCGAGTTGAGCAGAGCCGGGGATGTGCCCGGCGGCGTGCTCGGATCGGTTGCGGACATCCAGAAGGAGCGCGGCGTCAAACCCGTCCAGTTCCTCGGGCTGGAGCAGCCGGGGTGTGGTCATCGGCAGGCCGTCAAGGGTGGTGACGTAACCGGCCACGTTGTCGATGCCGACGCGGACCAGGTGGTCCCACATCTCCTGGGCGGCTTCCCGGCCTGGCGCCAGCAGCACCAGGGGGTTCTTGCCCTTCTCCGGGTCCACCACCCAGGCGCCGTAGCTGGCCATCTTGCCGGCGGGAATGTTCAGCGAGCGGGCCACCGTTCCCCGGTGCACCTCGCGGTTGCCGCGGGTATCGACAAACGTCAGCGTGTCCTCTTCCAAGCCCTTGACGACGGCGGCAGCGTCCAGTTCCGGCAGCGGTGCACGTTTACCCATGACGGCCGGGCCCTCACGGTTTTCGTGTTTCATGCGGGCGAAGTAGGCGTGTGCGTCGGGCTGGCCGTCGAGGAGTTCGTTGATGAAGCCCTGCTCGTCGTTGGCGGCCAGGTACGGGCCCCACCAGGCGTAGAGGCGTTCGTAGCCCACGGTGGAGGAGGGGATGGCTCCGAGGGCCTTGCCGCAGGCACTGCCGGCGCCGTGGGCGGGGTGGACCTGGACGTAGTCGGGCAGGGTGAGGAACTTATCCCGCAGGCTGGCGAAGAGCTGCTTGGCGCCTTCGAACCGGGTGTCGATGCCGCCTGCTGCCTCATCGAGCAGGTCCGGGCGGCCCAGGTCTCCGGAGAATACAAAGTCACCGGAGAGCAGGTAGCCGGGCTGGTCGCTGAACGCGCCGTCGGTCACCAGGAAGGACAGGTGCTCCGGGGTGTGCCCGGGGGTGTGCAGGGCCTTGACACTGATGTTGCCCAGGGTGATGGCGTCCCCGTCATAGAGGCGCTCGGCGTCGAACCCGTACTGCCAGTCCGGCCCGCCCTCACCGGAAACGTACATCGTGGCACCGGTAGCGGCAGCCAGCTCACGGGTCCCCGAGAGGTAATCGGCGTGGATGTGCGTCTCAGTCACCGCCACGATCTTCATGTGGTTTTTCGCGGCGAGGTCCTGGTACACGGCGATATCGCGGCGGCCGTCCACCACGATGGCCTCGCCCTTGGACTGGCAGCCGATGAAATAGCTGGCCTGCGCGAGGTCTTCGTCATAGATGCGTTCGATAAGCATGGGATCTCCTGAACTCGGTTAATAAATATCGTCTACCCCTAGGGGTATCTTGAAAAGAGGGCGTGCCGGTGCTTTTCCTGAGATCACGATGAGGGGCCGTGCCGGTTGAGTTGTTGCACTCTGCCATGGCAGCGGCCGCCTTGCTCAATACCCCACCGAGTATCCTATATACCCCAGGGGGTAGGCAAAACACCCCTCTGGGTATACGATGGTGGGGTACGAATTCTGGAAATGGGAGATCGCCGTGCAACTGGACACAACTGAACTGACCCCGGTGGTCAACCGGCTCAAGCGCGCGCAGGGGCAGCTTGCTGCCGTAACGCGCATGCTGGAAGAGGGGCGCGACTGCAAGGACATCGTCACGCAGCTCGCCGCCGTGTCCAAGGCGCTGGACCGCGCAGGCTTCGCCATTATCGCCAGCGGCCTGGAGCAGTGCATCGTCCAGGAGGACGCCAGCCTGGACCGCAAGGACCTGGAGAAGCTCTTCCTCTCCCTGGCCTAGCAGCCGCGCGGCCGCTAGTGCAGGCCCATCGCCTCTCGCACTTCGTTGAGGATGTGGTGCATAGCCTGTTCGGCCACCACGGTGTCGCCCGCTGCCACGGCTGCCGCCACGTCCTCGTGCGCCTGCAGCGCCTCGTTCCGTGGCTTGAACGGCATAAGCCCCTGCTGCGTCCGGCTGGTCAGGACTTCCGCCACCATGCCCTCGAGCGCCTGGAACATTTCGTTGCCGCAGCTGCGCAGCAGCAGCTGGTGAAACTCAATGTCGGCCGCCAGGAATCCCTTGAGGTCCCCTGCTTCGCCGAGCCGCCGCAGGTCCGCTGCCAGGGCCAGCAGTTGGTGGCGTTCGGTGGACGTCGCCCGCCGCGCCGCACCTGCCGCCGCAATGGGTTCGACGGCGATACGCAGCTCGGTCAGGCTGCTGTACTGGATCTCGCGGCGGTTTGAGGCCAGTCGCCAGCGCACCAGCTTGGGGTCGAAGACGTTCCAGAACCTGCGCTCCTGCACCACAATCCCCACCCGCCGGCGCGAGTAGACCAAGTTCATGGATTCCAGGACCTTCATGGTGTCCCGTGCGACGGTGCGGGAAATCCCGTAATCCTGCTGCAGCCCCTCAAGGGTGAGTCGGCTGCCCGGCGGAAGCTCAGCCGAAGCGATCGCTATCCCCACCGCTTCGAGGACGCGCTCATGCATCGCGGGTGAGGACCCGCCGTCGTCCGCGTTGTCTGCGCCCTGTACTGTCGCCGTCGACATCTTCCCGCTCTCTCTTCCGCGCCGCAGCGCCCCTACAGGATAGCGAAGATCTGTAAAGGTATGACTTGTGACACGAAAAGATAGTATCTTTGCTTTCAAAAGGTGATACCTTATGGCGTAGCCCACTCCACGGCGGGCCCACACCGAGCTTCTTCCAAAGCCAACGACGTCTTCTCCGGAGGTATGACATGCAGCAACCCACGCACCTCGTGGTGATGGGCGTGGCCGGGTCCGGCAAAACCACCCTGGCGGCCGCGCTTTCAAAGCGGCTGGGCTGGACCTGCGCGGAGGCGGACGAGTTCCACCCGCAGCAGAACATCGACAAGATGCGCCGGGGAATCCCGCTTGAAGATGCCGACCGGTGGCCTTGGCTGGCCGAAATCCGGGACTGGATGACAACCCAGGCCCGCGCCGGGGCCAGCACCGTCCTCACCTGTTCGGCGCTGAAGCAAAGCTACCGGCAGCTGCTTTCCGCGGCCGAGGGGCGCGTCGTGTTCCTCCACCTGGAGGGCGGCGCGGACCTGATCAGCCAACGCATGCAGGGCCGCGAAGGCCACTTCATGCCGCCGGCGCTGCTTCCCAGCCAGCTCGCCACCCTTGAGCCGCTGACCGGGGAAGAGCTCCGCGCAGGCAGCCTCCGCCTCGATATCGCACGCTCGCCGGAGGAGCTGGCTGCCGCCGTCGTGGAGGCCCTGGGCCTCTCCGCCCAATAGGCGCCCGGCACCCCTGAACCGACCGAAAAAACCACCCAAAATATCTGTTTCAAAGGAGAACCATGACCATCGAAGGATGGACCCAGACGCTGGGAGCAGGTCCGCTGCTGCTCATCGCCGCAGCCGCGATCGTCGTCCTGCTGTTCCTCATCATCAAGCTGCGCGTCCACGCCCTGATCGCGCTGATCCTCGTCAGCCTCGCCACGGCCTTCGCCACCGGCATCCCTGCAGGCCAGGTGGTCCCGGTACTGCTGAACGGCTTCGGCACCACGCTGGGCACGGTTGCCCTCCTGGTCGGCCTCGGCGCGATGCTCGGCCGCATCGTGGAGACCAGCGGCGGCGCCAAGGTGCTGGCCGAATACCTGATTGGCGTCTTCGGCGAAAAGCGCGCACCGTTCGCGCTGGGCCTTGCCTCGTTGATCTTTGGCTTCCCGATTTTCTTCGACGCCGGCCTGGTGGTCATGCTGCCTGTGGTCTTCGCCGTGGCACGCCGCATGGGCGGGGGAGTGCTGCGCTATGGCCTGCCTGCCGCCGGCGCATTCTCCGTGACCCACATCTTCCTTCCGCCGCACCCCGGCCCGGTTGCCGCCTCCGCATTCTTTGACGCCAACATCGGCCTGGTCCTGATCGTCGGCATCATCGTGGCCGTCCCCACCTGGTACGTCACCTGCTACCTGTACGGCCTGTACACCGGCAAGAAGCTGGTCCTGCCCGTGCCGGAACTGCTGGGCCACGCCTCCGCAGAGGCTGAAAAGAACCCGCCGCGCTTCCGCACCATTGTTGGCCTGCTCCTGCTGCCGCTGGGCCTGATCTTCCTCAACACCGGCCTGAACACCCTTGCCGCGTCCGGCGTGCTCGCCGAAGGCACCAAGGACCAGCAGTGGTACCAGATCCTGCGCACCATCGGTGAAACGCCTGTTGCCCTGCTGATCGCGGTCCTGGTGGCCATGTTCGTTCTGGGCGCCAAGCGCGGCAAGGACGCCGGGGCGCTGGAGAAGCTGCTCGAGTCCTCCCTGGGCCCTGTCTGCTCCGTCATCCTGATCACCGGTGCCGGCGGCATGTTCGGCGGCGTCCTGCGCACCTCCGGCATTGGAGCGGCGCTGGCCGACGTCCTGGGCGACCTCGGCATCCCGCTGATCCTGGCCGGCTTCCTGATCTCCTCCATCCTGCGCATCGCCCAGGGTTCAGCCACCGTGGCGCTGACCACCACGGCCGGCCTGATCGCCCCCGCCGTTGCCGCCGCCGGAATGAACGGCATGCAGCTGGCCACCCTGGTCATCGCCGTTGCCGCCGGTTCCGTGGTGGTCTCGCACGTGAACGACTCCGGCTTCTGGCTGGTGGGCCGCTTCTTCGGCATGGACGTCAAGACCACGCTGAAGACCTGGACCGTGATGGAGACCCTGATCGGCGTGATGGGCTTCGGCATCGCCGCGGTCATCTTCATGGTGGCGGGCGTCGCCGGCTGACCCCCACCCAACTGAGTAGCGCCAAGTGCCGTTTTGGACCCCCAAAACGGCACTTGGCGCTACCTACTTGGGGGGGGCGGGGTGACCCGCGGGAACACCTGGCGCGCCGCCGTCGTTGTTTCCTATTGTGTGCCTGAAGCGGGCGCCGCAAGCCAACCAAAGGACACCCCTTGCCCCAACGCACCATTGTGATCACCGGCGCCAGCGACGGCCTCGGCGCGGCAGCCGCCCGGACGCTGGCCGGGGCAGGCGAGCGGGTGGTCGTCGTCGGCCGTTCCGCGGAGAAGACCCGCGCGCTCGCCAAGGAACTGGACGCGGACTATTTCGTGGCCGACTTCGCCGAACTCGCCCAGGTGCGCGACCTCGCCGCCCGGCTGAAGTCCGACTACCCGCGCATCCACGTCCTGGCCAACAACGCCGGTGGCATCATGGGCACCCACACGCTCACCGTGGACGGCAACGAATCCACCTTCCAAATCAACCACCTGGCGCCGTTCCTGCTGACCACGCTGCTGATGGATACGCTCGTTGCCAGCGATGCCAAGGTCATCAACACGGCGAGCATGGCCAACGGATTCGGCAAACTGGACCTGTTCGACCTCAACTCCGAACACAGCTATTCCACCAACCGCGCCTACGGCACCGCGAAACTGGCCAACATCCTGTTCACGTCGGAGCTGCACCGCCGCTTCCATGACCGGGGAATTACGACGGCGGCATTCCACCCGGGCGTGGTGCGCACCAACTTTGCGGCGGAGTCCAGCAGCTGGTTCCGGCACGCGTACAAGACCCTCCTGAACCGCTTCATGCTCACCCCTGACCAGGGCGCGGACACCCTGCTGTGGCTGATCAACGGCACTCCCGGCACCGACTGGGTATCCGGCGCCTACTACGCCAAGCGGGCCATCGCCAAAGCCAACCCCCAGGCCTACGACGCCGGCCTGGCGCAGGGCCTGTGGGAGAAGAGCGAAGAGCTGACCGCCGCCTGACCCTCCCGCGCACGCCTGCCCCCCCCCGCGTCAGGCGTGCGCGTTGTTGGCCAGCGCCTCTCCTATGATCCGTGCGCCTTCGGGGTAGGCGGCCGGGTTCGGGCCCGAATAATTGAGCCGGATGTACGGGCCGGCGGGTTCGGCCGGGAACCATTCCGTGCCGGCGGCGATGACCACGCCGGCGTCCTCGCAGTCCCGGGTCAGCTGTGGCAGGTCTGTCCCGTCGGGCAGCCGCAGCCACAGGTTCAGGCCGCCTTTGGGCAGCAGTTCCAGATGGGCCTGGGGCACGTGCTCGGCGATGCTGGCTGCCAGCAGGTCCCGGCGCGACTGCAGCTGATGGCGCAGGCTGCGCAGGTGGGTCTGCCACCCGGGCTGCGTCACCACGTCCAGCGCGGCCGCCTGCAGCAGCCCGCTGACGTACATCGATTCGGCCGCGCGCTGGGCCAGGATGCGTTCGCGCGCCGGGCCCCGGGCCATGACCGCAGCAATCCGGATGGCGGGGGACACACTCTTGGTCAGGGAGCGGATGTACACCACGTGCCCTGAATCGTCGCGGCTTGCCACCGGAACGGGGTCGGAGGTGATGCCGAAATCGTGGGCCCAGTCGTCCTCCACCAGGAAGGCGCCATGGGTCCGGACCACGTCCAGCACCTCTTCGCCGCGTCCTGGAGCCCACTGCGCGCCGGTGGGGTTGGCGTAGTTGGGTTGTGCGTAAAACACCCGGGCGCCCGTTTCCTCGAACGCGCGGGCCAACACCGCCGGCTCCGGCCCTTCCGGTCCGCTGGGCACCGGAACCACCCGTACCCCGGTCTGGGCGGCGGCCAGGATGGCGCCCCAGTAGGTGGGCGACTCGAGCAGGACCGGCTGCCCCGCCCCGGCCAGCGCCCGGAAGATGGAGCTGAGCCCGCTTTGGCTTCCGGGAAGAACGATCACGTCGCTGGGCGTCGGGGGAGTGGTGCCTGCAGGAGTCACGGAACCGAGTTCGTGGGCGAACCAGGCCTGCAGTTCCGGCAGTCCGGCCGCCGGCGGCCGCGACAGGGCAGCATCGCCCCTCGCTGCCCGCGTGAGTGCCGCCCGCACCAGCCGCTCGGGCAGCAACTCCCGGTCGGGATAGCCGGAATGGAAACTGATGGCATCGTTGGGCACGTTCCGCATGGTGCCCGACGCCGCCGGCAGCAGCGACTGCGGTGCCCGCAGTGCGGCGGTCTGCCAGCCGTAATCGGCTGGCTTCACCGTCCGCGCGGCACGCACGAAGGTTCCGACGCCGGGACGCCCCTCCACGAGTCCCTGCGCCGTGAGCGTCTGCAGGGCTTTTTGCACCGTCACGGGGCTGGCCCGGTATTCTGCGACCAGCTGGCGTGTGGAGGGCAGCCGTGCGCCTGGTGCGGCACGGCTGATCCATTCCTTGAGTGCCAGAACGATCCGAGAACTGCTATCGTTATTCATGAAGAACAATAGTAGCGCTACTGCTCCTGAGGAGACAGCGGTACCGCGCCGGACAGGCCCCGCAGGCAGCTTTCCCAACGGGGCCGGCGGGTCCGGCCCGGCTTCCTCCCCAGCTGCCGGTGTCTGGTGGGGACTGCTCGGCGTCATGGCCTTCTCTTTCACTGTTCCCTTTACCCGGGTTGCCGTAGCCGGCCTGTCTCCGCTGTTCATCGGCTCAGGACGGGCTGTGATCGCCGCAGCGCTCGCGGCCGCAGCCCTCCTCCTGGCCCGGCAGCGGCTCCCGCGCCCCAGGCTCTGGGGGCGGCTCGCGCTGGTGTCCGGCGGCGTCGTCGTCGGCTTTCCGATACTCACGTCCTACGCCCTCACCGCGGTTCCCGCCAGCCATGGCGCTGTGGTGATCGCCCTGCTCCCCGCCGCCACTGCTACTGCCGCCGTGCTGCGCACCGGGGAGCGCCCCCGGCCCGCGTTCTGGGCGGTGGCGGCGCTCGGGTCCCTGGCGGCTCTGGGGTTCGCGTTCATGCAGTCGGGCGGCATCGGCCCCCTTCACTGGGCGGACCTGCTGCTCCTCGCCGCGGTGGGGTCGGCCGCCGTCGGGTATGCCGAGGGCGGCCTGCTGGCCCGTGAAATCGGCTCGTGGCAGACCATTGCATGGGCGCTCGTACTGGCCGCCCCGGCGATGCTGGCGCTGGCCGCATTTACCGTGGCGGACCAGCCGCCGGCCGCTACTGTGGCACAGTGGGCGGCATTCGGATACCTTGCCGTCGTCAGCATGTTCCTGGGGTTCTTCGCCTGGTACCGGGGGCTGGCCATCGGCCCGATCGCGCAGGTCAGCCAGGTGCAGCTGGTCCAGCCCGTCCTCAGCATCTGCTGGGCGGCGCTGCTCCTCGGCGAAGCGCTCACGTGGACCACCGTGCTGGGCGGACTCGCCGTGATGGGATGCGCCGGCGCAGCGGTGCGGGTCCGGTCCCGCCGGCCCGCCTGACGTTGAATCCACCCGCCGAAAGGATCCCCGTGTACATTCCCGCCCACTTCGCCCCAAGCCCGGCCACGGTCCGGGACCTCCTGACGCACCCCGGCGCCGCCAACCTGGTGACCATGACCGACGCCGGACTCCTGGCCACCCTGGTGCCGTTCGTCTATGAGCCGCCCGGGGACGAGGGCGCCGGGGCGGACGCGGGGGACGGCTACGGTTCCCTCCAAGGACACCTCGCGCGGAACAATCCCCAGTGGTCCTGCGCCCCGGCCGGAGAAGCGCTCGTCATCATCCAGGGCCCCGATGCCTACATTTCGCCCTCCTGGTATGCCTCGAAAGCAGAGCACGGCCGGGTGGTGCCCACCTGGAACTACACCACCGTGCATGTGTACGGCCGGCTGGTGGTGCACGAGGCCCCGGCCTGGCTTGCCTGCCACGTCCGCCGCCTCACCGGCCTGCACGAAGACGGCCGGGAACACCCGTGGTCCGTCGACGACGCCCCTGCGCCGTTCATCGGCGGCCAGCTGCGCGCCATCGTAGGAGTGGAGCTGCTCATTACGCGGATCGAGGCGAAGGAGAAGCACAGCCAGAACAGGTCCGACGACGACGCGCGGGGCGTCGCGGCCGGCCTCCGCGCCGAGGGGCTGGGGGCGTCCGCTGCCGCCGTAGAGCGGGTCCGGCACCCGCGATAAAACGCCCGACGACGGGACGTCGCGTTATGTTCATCACTCGCCGCGCCGTCTTGCAGGGTTTCCCCAAAGCGCGGGCCCATACTTGTCTTGAACGGCTTCAGCCGTCCCCCGGCCAGGCAGGAGGAAGTGCGTGGAAACCCTGAAAAAAATCGTGACCAATCAGTATTTTCCTGCTGCCGCAGTACTGGGTGCCGTGCTCATTTACTGGACCGTGGGCTTGCTGGGCGGCCTATCCCTGCTGCACAACAACCAGCCGCCCCTGACCACCCTCACGTGGCTGTTGTTCGTTTACGCGTCGGCTGCGCTGACCCCGCTGGCCGGGGCACTCGCCCTTGTGGACCTCGTGCGGCGCTGGCGCCGCAACCGGGTCGCTGCTCAGGACCACGCATGGCAGGCGGAAGTGTCTGCCGAAGGGCCGGTCGCCGCCGAAGCGCCAGCCGTGGAGGCTCCGCGTCCCGGGCCCCGCATCCGGAATCCGCACATCCCAGAGCCCGCGCCGAAGACCCCCGGCGGTAAGAAGGCGGTCACCAAGAAGACCGCCACTAAAAAGTCAAGCTCCAGGAAGGCCGCCTGACCCGTCCGCGCCCGAGGGTTGCCAACCCTCGGAGCTACCAGGCTGCTTCCACCCGGTTCCTGCCCGCTGCCTTCGCTGAGTAGAGGGCCGTGTCCGCTTCTCCCAGCAACATGTCGGCGTCCACGGCGTGTCCGGCGCCGAACATTGAGATCCCTGCACTGAGGCGCAATTCGCCGGAGGGGTCGCCGTGGTGCTCGATCTTCAGCTTCCGCACAGCCTCCAGCGCCCGCTCCAGCAGCACCCTCGCCTCAGCAATGCCCTGGCGCGGCAACACCAGCAGGAACTCCTCGCCCCCGAACCTGTAGACGCCGTCGCTCTTGCGCACCTGGCCCAGCAGCGCCGCTGCTACGTTCCGGAGCGCAAGGTCGCCGGCCTGGTGGCCGTAGATGTCGTTGTAGCTCTTGAAATTGTCCACGTCGCACATGGCAACGCTGTACTCCTCGCCATACCGGGCACTGCGGGCATGGAGCTGCTCCAGGTCCTCGGACAGCTTGAGGCGGTTGTACAACCCGGTCAACGGATCGGTCCGGGCCTGCCGGGAGAGCACTTTACGGTAGTGCGCCAGGTCGGCGTGCAGCGTGGTCACGCGGACCGCCACCAGCAGCCGGGCGCGCAGCACGAACGGGTCCAGCGGTTTGGTGACGTAATCGTCCGCTCCCGCCTCCAGTCCGGCCAGCATGTCCTCCCGTGAATCCTGGGAGGTGAGCAGCACGATGTACGTATAGAGGTCGGTTTCACTGGCTCGGATGGCCCGGCACAGGGCCAGCCCGTCCATGCCGGGCATCATCCGGTCCGTCACCACCGCGTCCGGCCGGTGGGCCAGGAAGAGCTTCCAGGCCTCGTCACCGTCAGCGGCGGCCAGGCATTCGTGTCCGGCGCGTTCGACGGCGGCGCGGGCCACCAGCAGCGACCCCGGATCGTCGTCTGCCACCAGCACTTTCACTGCGCCACCTCCTTATCCAGCGCGTCGTTCGCCCGCTGCAGTTCTGCCTCCAGCCGGGGGAGGAGAGCGGCGGCTGCCGTGAGACTGCCGCTGCGGCCCATCCCTTCGAGCTCCGAACAGAGCGCCGCAACGGCGCCTGCCCCAATGTTGCCCGCTGAACCCTTCAAGGCGTGGGCGGCCTCCACGAGGGCCGGACCGCCGCCAGCGTGGACTGCAGACCGAAGCGCCGCCAGACGGGCCGGAACGCTGTCCCGGAAGGCCGCCGCGGCAGCGGCAAACAGGTCCTGTCCGTTCCCTCCCAGGTTGCGCAGCATCGCCAGCCGGTCCGGGTCCAGTGCGGGGCGGATTCCGACGCCGGTGCGTCCGCCCCCGGTGACCGCCAGCGGCTGCGGCTGCGGTTCGGGAATCCAACGGGACAGCACCGCCTCCAAGGCTGCCGGGTCGACCGGCTTTGCGAGGTAGTCGTCCATGCCGGCGGCCAGGCAGCGCTCCTTGTCCCCGTCGAGGGCCCCGGCCGTCATCGCGATGATGGGCAGCACGGCACCGCTGCCGCCGCGGTCCCGGATCCTCCGGGTGGCCTCGAAGCCATCCAGCACCGGCATGTGGCAGTCCATCAGCACTGCGGCGTAATTGGCGGACTTGGTGGCGGTGACGGCCCGGGCGCCGTCCGGCACCACGTCCACCAGGTAGCCCAGCCTGCTGGCCATGGCGCGGGCCACGAGCTGGTTCACCTCGTTGTCCTCCACCACCAGGATGCGCCCGCGGTGCGATCCGGCAGCGGTTGCACCGGCTGGCTGTGGAGCGGAGGATGCTTCCGGTGCAGGAACCTCCGGGCCACGCGTGGACATGAGGCGGACCAGCCGGTCGTAGAACTCGGAGCTGCGGACCGGCTTCATCAGCCACTCACGGACACCCGCGGCGGCAATTTCACCGGCGTCCACCTGCATCGTGGAAGTGAGCATCATGAGCTCGATGTCCGCCAGCCCAGGCGTAGCCTTCATCCGGCGGGCCAGTTCCAGCCCGTCGGTGTCCGGCATGCAGAAGTCCAGGACGGCAAGGTCGAAGGGAGTCCCTGCCTTTCCCGCCTCGGTTGCCCGCGCAAGGGCCGAACGGGCATCCGGCGCAGCCTCAGGCTGCAGCCCCCAGCCCCGCAACTGGGATTCGAGCACCAGCCTGTTGGTGGCATTGTCGTCCACCACCAATACGCGCAGGCCGTTGAGGAAACCTGCCGCGGGAACCGGATCCGTGGAGATCGGGGCCACCCGCAGCGGCAGCCGGAACCAGAAGGTGCTGCCCTGGTCCGGTGCGCTCTTAACGCCGATCTCGCCCTCCATGGCCTCGGTGAGCCGGCGGCAGATGGCAAGGCCCAGGCCCGTGCCCCCGTACCGCCGTGTGGTGGACGCGTCGGCCTGGGAAAATGACTCGAACAGCCGGGTGTGCTGCGCGGGTTCGATGCCTATCCCCGTATCCCGCACCTCGAAACAGACCGGAACGCTTGTCTCTGGAACGTCGCCGGGAGTTTCGCACCGCACCCGGATGGAAACCTCCCCGGATGCCGTGAACTTCACAGCGTTGGACGCGAGGTTCAGGAGGATCTGCCGGATCCTGCCGGCATCTCCCAGCAGCCTGGCCGGCACGTCCGGCTCGCAGTAGGCGATAAGTTCCAGGCGCTTCGCCTGCGCCTGTTCGGCCAACAGGCCCGCCACCTCCTCGATGAGCGCCCGCGGGTCGAAGGGCCGGACGTCGAGGTCAACCTTCCCCGCCTCCAGCTTGGAGAAGTCCAGGATGTCGTTGATGAGGGCCAGCAGCGCTTCGCCCGCACCCTTGACGCCCTCTGCGTACTGCTTCTGGGTCTGGTCCAGCCGGGTTTCCAGGAGGAGGGAGGTCAGACCCACGACGCCGTTCATGGGAGTGCGGATCTCATGGCTCATGGTGGCCAGGAACTCTGATTTCAGTCGGCTCGATTCCAGCGCTTCCCTCCGCGCTGCCTCGAGTTCCGTTGTCCGGGCCGCCACCTCCTCCTCGAGCCCGCTGGTGAGAGTGATGTTCTCGAAGATGATCAGCACCTGGCGTATAAACACGGCCCCCAGGACGGCCGCGGAAACAGCCAGCAGGAAGGGCTCCAGTTCGTGCAGATGCGGCCCGGTAAACAGGATGATGGCCAGCAGGAGCGGCGCGTAGGGCAGCAGCTCCAGGGCCAGCGTGTACCCGCGCCGTTCGGCTTCCGCGTTCTCGGCGTAAGGTGCCATGGGCGCCAGTGCGATCAGGAGGAACGCAACGATCCAGCCCAAGGCGAGGGGCGACCCCGTGGTGCCCGTGACGCCGTCGAACGTGAGGCGGATGTAGATGCTGTCCGTAACTGAAAGCACCACCAACCCGCCGCCGAAGAACAGCCAGGGCAGCCGCTCGCCCGGCCTCCGCCGCATCCCGAGGACCAGGACCAGGGACGTGATCACCAAGTCCGCCACCGGGTAGGCCATGCCGGTGAACCGCGCCAGCGGATCACCCTCCGCGCTGTACGCAGGGCCGAGCGCGGTGTACCAGCTGACCACCAGCACCGAGCCTGCGATTACGGCCGCATCCATCACCGCCCGGTACAGGGCCACCGGATTGCCTGGCCGGCGTTTGAAAGCGAAAAGCGCGACGACGGCCGGAACCGAGTACCCGATGAAGCCGACGTCGGCGAGCGATGGGAAGGGATAGGCGTGATTGTAGGCGAGGCCATAGTACGCGTAGACGGCCATGCCGGCGGCCCACCAGAAAACGGCCATCGCCATGAGGGCCCAGGCCCTGGCGTTGGGGCCGCCGCGCCTGGCGGCCTTCGCGCAGCTCGCACCGGCCAGCAAGGACGCCGCAAGGATGAGGAAATCCCCCATGACGAGCGCCGGCGCGCTTCCGTTGTTTGCCGCGAAGAAGATCCCCAGCGCGGTCAGAACCGCAGCCGTCAGCGCGGCCGGCACCAGGATCCGGCCCCTGCCGGCGGCGGGCCAGGCCCGTCCTTCCTGATCGCTTCCGGACTCCACCGCGGCCATCCCTACCCCTCCTTCAGTGTGCGGAGGACCTTTTCGGCGTGGCTCAAGGCGAGGGTCAGACGGCTTTCCGGCTCCGGCCGGGAGAACAGGTAGCCCTGCATCGAATCGCATTCCAGGGCAGCCAGGTACTGCGCCTGCTCAACGGTCTCAATGCCCTCGGCTGTGACCGTCAGGCCCAGGCTGTGCGCCATGTTGATCATGGAGCTGAGAATGGGCAGCCGCTCACGTCCGGTGCGGATCATGGATACAAAAGACTTGTCGATCTTAACCGTGTCCACGGGAAGGTCCTGCAGCCGCCCCAGCGACGAATAACCGGTGCCGAAATCGTCCAGGGCGACGCGCGCGCCGGCCTCCCGGAGGGTGCTGAGCTGTTTGACCAGGCTGCAGTCGGCGTCGAAGAACACGCTTTCGGTGACTTCGATCACCAGCTGGTACGGCGCGACGCCGCTGGCCTCCGCCAGTCGAAGCACCTGCTCGGCGAAGTCGTGCTCCTGCAACTGCACGCCTGACACGTTAACGGCGAGGGACCGCGACGGATCGCCGGTAAGCCAGCCTGCGATGCGCCGCATGGCCAGCCCCATCACCTCCATGCCTATGCCGCCGATCAGTCCGGTCCGCTCAGCGAGCGGAATGAAGACTGAGGGCGGCACCCGGCCGCCCTCGCTGTCCCACCGAGCCAGCGCCTCGACCTTCACCACCTGACCCCGCTGGTAGGACACGATCGGCTGGAACTCTATCGAGATTTCGCCGTGCTCTGCGGCCCGGACCAGGCCAGACTCCATGGCGGTGCGCTGCATCAGCTTGGTCATCATGTCCGGCTGGAACCGGAGGAAGCGGTTCTTCCCCGCCGCTTTGGCCGCATACATGGCGATGTCCGCCCGGCGAAGCAGCTCCGAGGCGTTCTGGTCCTCGGAGGTCAGGGACGCAAGCCCCAGGCTCAGGCTGGGGCGCAGAACCTTCCCTCCCGCGGTCAGGGGGACGCGCAGGCAGCGCACCATGCACGTGGCAATCTCGTCCGCATTGGGGCACGCGGTCAGCAGCACCACGAACTCGTCGCCGCCCAGCCGGGCCACCACGTCCGCCGTCGGCGCGCAGCCGCGGAGCCGGCGGGCCACCTCGATGAGCATGTCGTCGCCCGCCTGGTGGCCGAGGACGTCATTGACCTCCTTGAAGTCGTCAAGGTCCAGGAGCAGGACGTCCACGGATTTGAGCCGGGGCGACCTCACGGCCTCGCCGAGGGCATCATTGAACACGGCCCGGTTGGCCAAGCCGGTCAGCGGATCCCGGAATGCCATGCCGCGGAGTTTCTCGGTCTGTGCCGCGAGGTCCGCCATGGCCCGGTGAGCCTGTTCCTGCGCCTGGCGGCGCTCGGTCACGTCCTGGAAGCTCCAGATCCTGCCGACGATCCCGTCGCCGGAACGGTGTGGCCGGGAATACCGTTCGATGGTCCGGCCGTCCTTGAATTCGAGAACGTCGTGGCTCTCCGCTGCCGGATCGGCCTCCAGTTCACCCAGCTTGGCCATGAACTGCCGGGGATCGGATAGCTGGTCCAGGATCAGGGGCATGACTTCGTGCTGGGTGCTCACCGTTATGGCCTGCGTGCCGTCCAGTAGATCTGCCGGTATGGCCCACATCGCCAGGAACTTGTCGTTGTACCCGGCGATGTTCCAATCGGAGTCCACCACCAGGATTCCGTCCGCGGTGGACTCGAGGGTTGCCGCCAGGAGGGACATGGCCTCGCGGCGATGGTCGGCGGACTTGTGGTGGGCCGTGCCGCGGACCGAGAGGAGCAGCTGGCCGGCGTCTGAGCGCTGCCGGCCGGCCCCGGGCAGGAACGAGGCGGCCAGTTCTGCCGGAAACTCGGTGCCGCCGCGGTCCACGCAGTACGTCTGCACCGGTTCCGGGTGTTCCTCCGGGTGCACCAGGAGCCGGCGGAACAGCTTGCGGATGTCCTCCCGGAAGTCGCCCGCCAGCAGCGAGCGGTGGTCCAGGCCCGCAAGGTCCTGCACAGCCATTCCGAACAGTCTGCCGGCAGGGGCATTGGCGGCGGCCACGGTCCCGTCAGCGGCGACGACCAACAGCGCATCGGGGCTGAGGTCCAGCACGGCTTCCAGCGCTTGCGCCATATGAACTTGTCCCTGCATCGGGTCGTTCATGAGACCACCCCCTTGGTCATCATAAAGTCTTCCTTACACAAAAACGCCGCCCCTTTTGAAGGAAGACGGCGCTTTGCTGGAAGAGTTGCTATACCCTGCGGTGGCTCCGGTTGGTAATGGCACCGTACACAAGAAGCACGATCACGGAACCGAGAATAGCAAGCAGCCATGTGCGGATGTCGAAGAACTCGGCGAGCCCGCCGCCGAAAATCAGCGAGCCGATCCAGCCGCCCAGGATAGCCCCGACGACGCCCAGGATCATCGTCACGATCCAGCCCCCGCCCTGGCGTCCCGGGAGGACGGCCTTTGCAATGGCTCCGGCAATCAGGCCCAAAATGAGAAATCCGAGAATACCCATGTTGTCACTCCTTTATCAGTAAGTTGTGCCGTGCCCCCATTTCCGGTTCCATCATTCAATCAGCGTGCTTACTGCACTTCAAGACTTCAAATATCACGGGATGACTGTCAATTTCAGGGTTTCCGGGTTTCGGCTGCCGGATTTCCCAGGTTTGCCCCGCTGGGAGCCGCGGGCGCGGCGGCCCAAGGGCGCTTTGGATAGGATTGGGTCTTCGCCTGGCGGGGGCAGTTGCCCGTCCGGACGCCCCAAACCTAAGGAACGGCATGACCAGCACCCCGGCGGCCCGGGCCATTTTTCTCGACATCGACGGCACCTATGCGGACCACGGACTGGCCCCGGAAGCCCACGTGGACGCCGTGCAGACCGCCCGCAAGCTGGGCCACCTCGTCTTTGTCTGCACCGGCCGGCCGTTGTCCATGGTTCCGGACCACATTCTGGCGGCCGGTTTCGACGGAACCATTACCGGTGCCGGCGCGCGGGTGGAACTCGGCGGGGAGGTCCTGAAAGATACGCGGTTCGAGCAGGACCTCGCGGCGCGGATCGTGGAGGTCCTGGACGCCCACGATGTCGCCTACATTCTGGAAGCGCCCGAGGCACTCTACGGCCGGGAAGGCGTGGACCAGCGGCTCCGGCGGGTCCTCGGCCCCATCTTCGAAAAGAGGGCGGCAGCCGAGGGCGGTTCCCCGGCCGCTGGGAATGGCGCAGGGCACCATGCCGCCGGTCAGCATGCCGGCCGGCCGGATCCGCTGGAGGACATCCTTGGCCCGGTCCAGTACGGCGGAGACCTCCGAAGGGCTTCCTACGCCAAGATTTCCTGCTTCGATGCGCCCCTGCCGCTGCGCGAACTAACCGATGCGCTGGGCCCGGGCGTCGGCCTGATCCCCAGTTCGCTGTCTGCGTTGGGTGACGGGGCCGGGGAAATCTTCATGGCCGGCACGCATAAAGCCGTGGGCATCCAGGTGATCGAAGAGCGCCTGGGGCTGGACCGGGCGGACATCGTGGCCATCGGCGACAGTTCCAACGACATCGAAATGCTGGAGTACGCCGGGACGGGCATCGCTGTGGAAGGCGGACACCCGGCTGTGCTGGCGGTCGCGGACCGCGTCACTGCCGGGCCGGCGGGCAATGGCGTGGCGCTTGCCTTCGCGGAGCTGGGCCTGCTGGCGCCGGACGCGTCCACGCTATCCACATAGCGGCTTTGAGTGCTTCCCGGTGTCCTACGACAGGCTTGCCGATGCCTGCCGTGCGGCCGGGGCGCCGGCCAGCCCGCTTTCCTGATGCGCCGCCGCAGGAGAGGTCCCTAGGCCCCGGACCGTCCAGCCGGCATTCCGCCAGGCCGCCGCGTCCAGGACATTACGGGCGTCCAGGACCATCCGCCGTCGTACCAGCGTGCCCGCATCACCGGGGGAGAGCCTGCGGTACTCATCCCACTCAGTCAGGAGCAGCACCAGTTCGGCATTCTCGAGGGCGGGCGCGGTTCGGCTCTCGAAACGAAGCCGCGGGTAGCGCCGCCACGCGTTGTTCACGGCCTTGGGGTCGGTAACGGTGACATGGGCGCCGGCGGCGGCGAGGCGGTCGGCCACGTCCAGTGCCGGCGAATCACGGATGTCGTCCGTGTCCGGTTTGAAGGAGGCGCCCAGCACCGCGATGGTCCGGCCGGACACGCTTCCGCCACACATCTGCGCCGCCAGGTCCACCGTTCGCTGCCGCTGGTCAAGGTTCACCGAGTCCACCAGGCGCATCCAGTCCCCAATGGCGTCGACGCCGAGGTCCCCGGCCTGCTTGCGGAAGCTGCGGATGTCCTTGGGCAAGCAGCCACCGCCGAAACCCAGCCCTGCGTGCAGGTACCGGTTGCCGATCCGCGGGTCCAGTCCCATCGCTTCGCTCAGCTCAGCCACATCTGCTCCCGCTGCATCGCAGAGTTCAGAGACGGCATTAATGAAGCTGACTTTGGTGGCCAGGTAGGCGTTGGCCGCGGACTTGATGAGTTCGGCCGTGGCGAAGTTGCAGACCAGCCGGGGGATTCCGGCCCGCAGCAGCGGTTCATACACAGCGTCCAGGGCTGACGTGACGCCCTGCGCAGCCCCCGTGGCAGGACTGAAGGCACCGGCCCGGCCGCCGGGAACGCCATAGACCAGGCGGTCAGGCACCAGCGAATCCTTCACGGCCGTTCCCTGCCGCAGGAATTCCGGGTTCCACCCCACGTGCACGTCCGGGCGTCCGGCAAGGACGCCCCGGAGCATCTCCACCGTGCCCACGGGAACCGTGGACTTGCCCACGACGGCGGCACCGTGCGCCAGGTGCGGAAGCAGGGCTTCGGTGGCGGAGAGGAGGTAGCTGAGGTCGGCCGCGTCGGACGTCTTGTCCTGCGGTGTTCCAACGCAGAGGAAATGCACCTGGGCATCGCGGGCTGCTGCCGGATCGGTGGCGAAGCGCAGGCGGCCAGTGGCGCGGCCATCCTGCAGCAGTTCGTCGAGCCCGGGTTCATGGAACGGGGCATTCCCGCGGGCCAGTTGCTCCACCTTGGCTGTGTCGACGTCGATACCCACCACGTTGTGACCCATGGCGGCCAGGGTGGCGGCATGGACGGCTCCGAGGTAGCCACAGCCGATGACCGAGATATTGAGGACACGGGATTTCATGGGGATGCCTTTCACTGGGGTGCTCCGGCCCGGGTTGCCGGGATTGATGCTGCCTGGCGGGCCGCCAACTGCGCTCCGCGGCCACGGGCTGCAGGGGCACCTTCATGGATGGCGGCTGAATAATGGCGGACCAGTTCGGCGCTCAACGCGGGCCAGGTCCGGTCCTGGACGGACGCATGCGCTGCGGCCGCGAAGGCCCGGCGCTTGGCATCGTCGCCCATCAGATCCACCACGTGGGCGCGCAGGGCGGAGAGGTCGCCTGGCTCATAGAGCCAACCGGTCCGGGAGTTTTCAACCAGGTCCAGCGGCCCTCCGCGTCCGGTGGCCACCACCGGAACGCCGGAGGCCATGGCTTCCTGGATGGTCTGGCAGAAGGTTTCGAATTCGCCCGGATGGATGAACAGGTCAAAGGACGCGACCGCCCGGGCCAACTGGTCGCCGCCGAGGAAACCGGTGAAGACTGCATCCGGCAGGGCGTCCTCCAGCGCAGCCCGTTGCGGGCCGTCTCCCACGATCACCAGGCGCGTGCGCGGCACGGCGGCCAGGGCCGCCAGGTCCTCCACCTGCTTTTCCACTGCCAGCCGGCCCACGTAACCGATGATGCGTTCGCCGCCCGGGGCAACGGCGGCCCGCCAGGCGTCGTCGCGCTTGTCCGGCGAAAACCTTGCAGTATCCACACCTCGACGCCACATCTGCACCCGCGGAATGCCGCGGCCGCGCAGCTGGTTCAGTGCGAACGTGGAGGGCGCCAGGGTCCGGGTGGCCAGCAGGTGGATGTTTTCCACCCGGCTCCAGGCCCAGTTTTCCAGGAACGGGACGCCGTAGCGGGCTGCGTAGCTGGGGACCTCGGTCTGGTAGATGGCAACGGTGGGAATTCCCAGTTGGTGCGCCGCCTGTGCGGCCCGCCAGCCCAGGATGAACGGGGAGGCCAGGTGGACCACGTCCGGTGCGTAGTCGGCAAGGATTCGCTTGACCCGGTACACACCGCCCATCGCCACCCTGACATTCGTGTAGCCTGCCAGCGGCACTGCCGGCAGGCGGTGGATACGTGCTCCGCTGACTTTCTGCGGTCCAGCGTCTCCGCCCTCTTGGCCCGCCGGAGCGATGACCAGGACGTCGTCGCCGCGCTCCTGAAGATGCTCCAGGACCCGCAGGATGGAGTGCGTGACCCCGTTCATCAGGGGCAGGAATGATTCAGCGACAATTGCGATCCTCACTCCTCCACCGTGGGCGTCCCCCTTGACTCGGTGGGGGAGAAGGGGTGGCGCGGAGGGAAAAGTTGGGTAAACAGCAGCCTGGGAGGGGGCAGACCTCCGGCCGCCGGCGGCAATTTACTAAGTAGGCTTTTCTTTTTGTACTAAGCATGCTTACTGTAGAGGGGCAGCCAGCACGAAGCCTCAAGCAGCCGGGGCGGAGGCGGCCGCCGGGGAACATCCCGGGGCCGGTAGCTCCATTGCTGGCGACCCCACGCAACGACATATCCAAAGGAGACGTCATGCTCAACAGGGAAAACATTGAAGACCTGCTCACCCGGAACGGCCATGTCATTGGGTCTGACGGCGAGAAGATTGGCGGCATCGGCCAGCTGTACGCGGATGATGACACCGGAGAGCCCACGTGGGTGACTGTCAAGACCGGGCTGTTCGGAACTTCGCAGTCCTTTGTACCGGTGGAAGGGGCCCGCACTGAGGGCGATGACCTCGTGGTCCCGTTCGCCAAGGAGCACGTCAAAGACGCTCCCCGCGTAGAGGTGGACGGCCACCTCACCCCGGAGGAAGAGGACCGGCTCTATACGCACTACAACCGGGAAACCCGCAGCTACGCCGATACCCGTAATGACGTGGACCTCCAGGGCGATGCCGACCTGAATGCCGGCACGCCCACGGCGGGTCTTGGCCGTACGGCGGGCCACGACACCTCGGGCCCCAACACCGACGACGCCATGACGCGCTCGGAAGAGCAGCTCCACGTCGGCACTGAGCGGCAGGCCACAGGCCGGGCCCGCTTGCGCAAGTACGTCACCACGGAGAACGTCACCACCACCGTTCCCGTGCAGCGCGAGGAGGTCCGCCTGGAGCGGGAGCCCATCACGGACGCGAACCGTGGCGCGGCACTCTCCGGGCCGGACCTCAGCGAGGAGGAGCACGAGGTCACCCTCCATGAGGAGCGGCCCGTTGTGGAGAAGGAAACCGTTCCGGTGGAACGGGTCCGCCTGGATAAGGACGTGGTCCAGGATGACGTCACCGTCAGTGACGACGTCCGCAAGGAGCGCATCGAAGCCGACGGCCTTGATGAAGACCGCAGGCTCTAAGCCCTGCTGCCGCTAAGCAACCGAAGGTGCTGCCGCCACGTGCGGCAGCACCTTCGGTGTGTGCGGCAGTAGCAGGCGACCGCGTTATTGACGCCGCTCCCGGATCGACGAAAACGCTGATGCAGCCGAAGCCGGGGGGCTTGGCTGCACCAGCCAGTAGTACGAACATCTTCAGAACTTACGGTTCATCTCTCATTCGCGGCTCCTGTTTCCCGGTGTTGGGGTCCGGGCCTTGGCCGGCCGCGGCAGCTACGGCCGGATGTAAAAAGCATCTGCCCGGTCGGCACCGACCCAATCGTGGGCCTTTTGGAGGACGCCGGCGGTGGGTGTGACACTGCTTACAGTTACCTGCAATTTTACGGCCAGCACAGGAAAAAAGCGCTGGAACCCGTCCGCGGGCCGCCCGGGAACGGCGGCTGCAGAGCCTGTCGGTCACCGGAGCGCAGGGCTTGCCGTGGCACCATTGAGCACGATGAAACTGCGTGCTGATCAGACCGGAGACCGTGGCCTTCCCATGCCCTTGTGGCTGCAGGGCGCCCTCGAAACGGCGCAGGCGGCCTTCATTTCCGCGCTGGCGGTGATCGCGCCCATCGTGGCTGTGTGGGCCGCCGCCGGATTCCAGCAGGGAGACTTCGCCACCCTTGCCAGGCTGGCCGGACAGTCCTGGCTCCTGGTCCACGGCGTACCGCTGGAGCTCTCCGGAGGAGGCACCGAAGCGGCGGCCAACATCGACTCCGGCGTCCTCACCCTCGTTCCGCTGGGACTGACCCTTATCCCGTTCCTCCTGGCCTGGCGGGCCGGGCGCCGGCTCGCGCGGGCCTCATACTCCGACCAGTTGTGGCAAGCTCTCCTGGGCTCCTGGGTGGTATACGCCGCCTTTGGAACAGCCACCGGTTTCGTCTGCCGTACCGCGGATGTCGGCATTAACCCCCTCCACGCCCTTCTGGTTCCGCTCATTCCCTTCGCGCTGGGCATGATCATCGGCGCCCGCCGCGAAGCCGGCTCCTGGAGCAGGCTCATCGGCGTGGACGCCGTTGACTGGATCTCCCGCACCAGCCAGCATTCGCGCTGGGCGGGCTCCTACATCGCCTCGGTGGTAAAGGCCGGCTTCGTGGCTGCCGTCGCGGCCGTGGCGCTCGCCGCCTTCCTGCTCGCCCTGGACCTTTTCATCCATTGGAACCTTGTGGTTTCTGTCTATGAAGCGCTCGACGCCGGAATTGTCGGAGGTGCCGTCCTCACCATCGCGCAGCTGGGGTTCCTTCCCAATCTGGTGATCCTGGCCCTCGCCTGGACCTCCGGCGCAGGCTTTGCCATGGGCGTCGGCTCCCAGGTGGGCCCGCTCGGAACCGCCGTGGGTCCGCTGCCTTCCATCCCGGTACTGGCCGCCATTCCGTCCGGGCCGCTGGATTACGCGTTCGCGGTCCTCATCATTCCGGTGTTCGCGGGTGTGCTGGGCGGCTGGTGGTTTCTCCGCGAGGGGGAGAACCACTTTGACGAATGGCTCTCCATCAAGGTCCACGCCCGCTGGTTTACCGCGTCGCTTTCCACTCTGGTGCTGGGCGTACTGGCCGGGCTGGTGGCGGGCATCATGGCCATGGGACTTGCCTGGGTGGCACATGGTTCGGCCGGTATCGGCCGCCTCACCGACATTGGGCCCGACCCGTTGTGGACGGCAGTCTGGTTGGCCGCGGAAGTGGGCGTCGGCGTCGTGATCGGTTATGCGGCCGGCCCCTGGCTGGAACGCGAGCAGGCAGCCAACGCCGAACCCGCGCACGCATCCTGACGCCCGGCAGCTACCGCAGTTGGGTGGGAAGCGAGCGTTCCAGCTGCACCCGGCACGCGGAAAGGGCCTGCTCCGTCAGCGCCTGCCGCGAGCAGTCCTGGTAAGCGCGCACCGGTTCGAAGAAGACCGCGCTGACCAGGATGATCAGCACCATCAGCACCGACACCACCAGCCCGGAGATGGTCCCCACCAGCACCAGCCGGGAGTCCTTAAGCCGCGCCCAGCGGATCAGCAGCACCACGCCCAGAACCAGGCCCGCTGCGGTGAGCAGGGCTGTGAGCCACAGGTGGCTGACGTCCAGCTGGTAGACGAAGAAGGCGCCCAGCACTGTGGGGACGAAGATCCGGAACAGGGTGTGGGTCGTGGCCAGGGAGGCTTTGGCCGCGTCGCTGAGGGGAGGTTTGCTGCGCAGCGGTGCGCCCGGTTCCGGCGGGGTGTTCATGTTTTCCAGCGTACGCGAGCGTGCCCATAAGCTAGACCAATGCGCATCGTAGTCCTCGTTTCCGGCACCGGGTCCAATCTCCAGGCGGTCATTGACGCAGTCAAGGCCGGAGAATTGGACGTGGAGATCGCCGCCGTAGGTGCCGACCGGCCAGGGACGTACGGCGTGGAACGGTCCGCGGCCGCCGGCATCCCCACGTTCGTGGTGGACTTCAAGGCCTACGCCGACCGGGCGGACTGGGACGCTGCGCTCACCGAAGCCGTGGCATCCTACGCCCCGGATGTGGTGGTTTCCTCCGGCTTCATGCGGATTGCCAGCCCCGAATTCATCGATGCATTCGGCGGCAAGTACCTCAACACCCACCCCGCGCTGCTGCCGGCTTTCCCCGGGGCGCACGGCGTCCGGGATGCGATGGCCTACGGCGTCAAGGTCACTGGCTGCACTGTGCACTGGGCGGATGCAGGCGTGGATACCGGCCCCATCATCGCGCAGGAAGCGGTGGCTATCGAGGACACCGACACCGAAGAAACCCTGCACGAGCGCATCAAGGTGGTGGAGCGCCGGCTGCTGGTCTCAACCCTCGCAGACCTGGCCACCGCCCAGGCCTGAACGTTTTCGACGCGCATATTCGTTATCGACCCGCTGGTGCGCCGGTGCGGCCCATATATGAGGCGCGCCCGCGCACCAGAGCGTCGATTCCCGAGACGAGCGTCGAAAACGTAAGCTACTCCAGCCGGCGCTGCTTGGTCTCCGGCGAGAAGAACGCCATCCAGATGATCGCCAGCAGCACCAGTCCGCCGGCAAGGGCGAAGGACGTGGCCAGGCCCAGCTCCGGCCAGAAGTAGTTCGCAAAGACCAACGGCCCGAAACCGGCACCCAGCCGCGAGAACGTGGACGCCCAGCCGAAGCCGGTCCCGCGGAGTTCCGTGGGGTAGAGCTCGGACACATAGGCGTAGAGCACGGGGATGGCCACCTGCACCACGAACCCGAAGGCCAGGAGCCAGAACACCGCCGCGGTGGGGATATCAACCACGACGGCGACAATCACCAACGTGAGCGCGGACAGCGGGCCGGTGACCGCCAGGATCCACTTGCGGCCCACGCGTTCCACCAGCAGGGCGGCCACCACGACACCCAGGAGCCCGACGGCGGCCATGGACGCTGTGGTGACGAAAGCCTTGTACTCGGCGAACCCGGCGCCAATGAGGATGCGCGGCATCCAGGTCAGGGCCAGGTAGTAGACCAACAGGATGCTGAAGAACAAGGACCAGGCAGCGGCAGTGATCTTCCAGTTGAACTGCCATACCAGCCGCAGCTGCTGCCACGCACTGCCGGCGGACAGCCGCGGCACGGACTGCGCGTCGGGCAGGCTGTAGGCGCGGGTCTCAGCGCCGGTGGCGGCGACAAGGCCGTCGATGACCTTGGCCGCCTCCTCCCGCCGTCCCTTGCGGATGAGGAACAGCGGGGACTCCGGTACGCTGCGCCGGACCCAAAAAACCAGCAGCGCCGGCAGGACCATGACCACCATGGTGAACCGCCAGTCGGCGAAAGCAGCCATCAGCCCGGCAGAAACAAAACCGGCCAGCGCGGCCCCCACGGGCCACCAGCCGTCCATGGCGGTGAGCACCTTGCCGCGCTGCTTGCGGGGGGTGAATTCGCCCACCAGCGCGTAGTCCACCGGGATGCAGCCGCCCAATCCGAACCCGGCCATGAAGCGGAAGATGCAGAACCAGACGAAGTCGGGGGAGAAGGCACCCAGGACCGTGAAGAGGGAGAAGATCAGCAGCGTGGCCGTGAAGGCTTTCTTGCGGCCGATGGTGTCCGCGATGGTTCCCCAGATGAACGCGCCCAGCGCCATGCCGATCAGGTTGGAGGTTCCCACCCAGGCTGCTTCCCCGGGTGTCAGGGACCAGTGCTTGGAGAGCAGCGGAATGAGGATGCCGTTCAGTGTCACATCCCAAGCGTCGAACATGAAACCAAGTCCGCCGATCAGGAAGATCCGCCCCTGGACTTTCCACCGCCAGGGCAGTTCCTGGACCACCTGTTCGCCGCTGGGCACCGTGGTGTAAATGTTCATTGCAGCCTCCTGTGAAAACTCTAGCCCGGGCCGCAGCCGTTCACAGTCGCGCACACACGCCTGGCCACGGACGCTTCGCGATAAACTGGCCCTATCCCCACCAACCGCGGCACTGGTCCGCGAGATAAGACGGAGACATTTGTGAGCTTCACGCAGCATGAGCGCGTATCCATCGACCGTGTTCCCATCCGCCGGGCGCTGATCTCGGTTTACGACAAGACCGGTCTGGAGGAGCTCGCCCAGGGCCTGCATGCCGCCGGCGTGAAGCTCGTCTCCACCGGTTCCACCGCCAAAAAGATTGCCGCCGCCGGGATCCCGGTCCAGGAAGTCGAAGAAGTCACCGGTTCGCCGGAGATGCTCGACGGCCGCGTCAAGACCCTGCACCCGCGCGTGCACGGCGGCATCCTCGCCGACCGCCGCGTGCCGGCCCACATGGACACCCTCGCCAGCATGGAGATCGAAGCCTTCGACCTCGTCGTGGTGAACCTCTACCCCTTCGTGGAAACGGTAAAGTCCGGAGCCGCGCAGGACGACGTCGTGGAGCAGATCGACATCGGAGGCCCCGCCATGGTGCGCTCCGCCGCGAAGAACCACGCCGCCGTCGCCATCGTGGTTGACCCCGGCTTCTATGGCCAGGTGGTCGCGGCGGCAGCGGAAGGCGGCTTCGACCTGAAGACCCGCCGGCGCCTGGCCGCCAAGGCTTTCGCCCACACGGCCTCCTACGACAACGCCGTGGCCACTTGGACCGCCAGCCAGTTCCTGGATGAGGACGGCGACGGCACCATTGACTGGCCCGCCTACGCCGGCCTGTCCCTGGAACGTTCCGAGGTGCTGCGCTACGGCGAAAACCCGCACCAGCAGGCCGCCCTGTACGTGGACAAGGCTGCGCCCGTGGGCATCGCCCAGGCCGACCAGCTACACGGCAAGGCCATGAGCTACAACAACTTCGTGGATGCTGACGCCGCACTCCGCGCCGCCTACGACTTCAGCGAACCCGCCGTCGCCATCATCAAGCACGCCAACCCGTGCGGCGTCGCGGTAGGTTCCACGGACGCCGCGGACCCCATCGCCGATGCCCATGCCAAGGCCCACGCGTGCGACCCCGTCTCCGCTTTCGGCGGCGTCATCGCGGCCAACCGCACGGTCACCACGGGCATGGCCAACACGGTCAAGGACATCTTCACGGAGGTCGTCATCGCCCCGGGCTTCGAGCCGGAGGCCGTCGAGATCCTCGCCAAGAAGAAGAACATCCGCCTGCTCGCCCTGCCCGAGGGCTACGGCCGGTACCCCACGGAGTTCCGCCAAGTGTCCGGCGGCATGCTGGTCCAGGCCAGCGACAAGGTGGACGCCGACGGCGACAACCCCGCCAACTGGACCCTCGCCGCCGGCGACGCTGCGGATGAGAAGACCCTCGCGGACCTCGCCTTCGCCTGGACCGCCTGCCGCGCCGCGAAGTCCAACGCCATCCTGCTCGCCCAGGACGGTGCCGCCGTCGGCATCGGCATGGGCCAAGTCAACCGACTGGATTCCTGCCGCCTGGCCGTGGAGCGGGCCAACACGCTCGGCGTCACGGTGGAGTCCGACGTCGAAGGCGCCGGCGGTGCCTCAAACGCCAGCGGTGCCGGAGCGCCGCAGCGCGCCCGGGGTGCCGTTGCGGCCTCCGACGCGTTCTTCCCGTTTGCCGACGGACTGCAGATCCTGATCGACGCCGGTGTCCGCGCCGTCGTCCAGCCCGGCGGATCCGTCCGGGACGAGGAAGTCATCGCGGCAGCGAACACCGCGGGCATCACCATGTACTTCACCGGAGCCCGCCACTTCTTCCACTAGGCCCCACCGGCACCCTCACCTCGCTTCGTCCGCCCCGGGCTCACTGCCATCGCAAGCTCGGCCCGGGAACCCCGCCGGTGTGGGCCCACGTACCGGTCGTTTTCCCGCGTGATAACGACCAGTACGGAGCAATGGACGGTGCTTAACGTGCGACGGCGCCCGTCCCCTTTCCAGGGAACGGGCCCCGTCGGTGGTTCTACCGGGAGTCCGGGCCGGCGGGGTGCGGGCCCTCGGGGTCCGGGGCTTCCGGATCCGGCAGGACGATTTCCCGCGGTTTGGCCTCCGCCATGCGTTCCGGCGTCCAGTACTCCAGGCTTTCCTCCGGTGCCGGGTTCACCGGTGAGCTGCTGACGGTGTCCCGGTCGGGGTGCTCCTGCTTAGAGGGCCCAGGCCCGGAAGACCGCTGGTCAGGAGACTGCTGCACTGTTGTAAGTGGACTGGATGACTGGGCCCCAGTACGGGCCGTACATCACCGCCATGCGGTTGTAGCCGTAGCTGTTCACGGAGTTCTGTACCCCGCTGGAACTGGTGCCGATGAACCACGGGCCGCCGGAGGAACCGCCCGTCATGTCGCAGCTGATGCCCTGGCTGTTGAACTGGGGGTTGTAGGGATCGTTGGACGCGGCGCCGGTGCAGCTCTTGAGGGTTTCGCCGTTGAAGGGTGAAGCTGCCGGGTAGCCGAAAGCCTTGTAGGAGAGGCCGCGGTCCTGGTTGAAGGCAACGCCGGAGCCGCCCACGACGTCGCCCAGGCGCTGGCCGCCGGCGTTGGTGTTGACGACGGCAAAGCCGGTGTCATAAGTCATGTCGCCGTTGGCGCTCCACTGGGTGGGGGCGAAGAGCTGGTTGGCGGCCCACTTGCCGTAGGGGGCTGCACCGTTCTCGTAGGCAGGGACGAAAACCCAGTTGGTGGCGAAGGCGCCGGGGCCCTCGTTGAGGCAGTGGCCGGCAGTGGACACTGTGCTCTTGTTGGTGGAGGCCACGGAGTTTCCGGAACAGACATAGTTGTAGCCGCCCATGGTGAAGAACACCTTGCCGATGTGCGAAACGGGGTTCTCGGCGGCGGCAATGGTGGGCTTGCCCTTGGTGGAGGGAACCTTGGTGGCCTTGCCCTGGACAGCCTTCGACGCACCGGAGGCAACGCCGCGTTCCACCGCACGCTTGGCGAGCACGTCGCCGGGGATGGCGTTGCGCATGCGCTCGGCCGTCCAGTACTCGGCCACACCGGCGGTGGCCAGGGATGCGCGTGCAACGGACGGGGTTCGCTGATCGTCGGATGCGGCCGGGGTGGCGGTGGCTCCGCCGGCTCCAGTGAGGGCCAGAACGGCAGCTGCCGAGAGGCTCAGGAGGCCGGAGGCAAGAGACCTGGTGCGTGTCATGTTTGTCCTGTCTGAACTGTGAATACTGCCCCGCGGGGGCCGGAGTTGACGAAGTGAACCTACCGCGATATGACAACTTTGTAAATAGGAGTGACCTATCATGTAGCGCTGTAATGCTGCGCCCGGACGGGTAACCAGCGCCGGCCGTGGGGTTCAAACGGCACTACTCGGGTAAGTTAGAGACGGTGAAACAGACCTATATTTCACAACCTAGCCGACCCACAGGGAGACGCCCGCGCATGTCCAAGATTATCTACACCCACACCGACGAAGCGCCGATGCTGGCTACCTATTCGTTCCTGCCCATCATCGAGGCTTTTGCTTCGACCGCAGGTGTGGAGGTGGAGACCCGCGACATATCGCTCGCCGGCCGCATCATCGCCGTTTTCGGTGACTACCTGACCTCGGAGCAGCAGATCGGTGACGCCCTTGCTGAACTGGGCGAACTGGCGAAGACGCCGGAAGCCAACATCATCAAGCTGCCCAACATCAGCGCGTCCATTCCGCAGCTTAAGGCCGCCATCGCGGAACTCCAGTCCCAGGGTTACGCGCTGCCGGACTACCCGGACAACCCCTCCTCGGACGAAGAGACCGCCGTCCGCTCCCGGTACGACAAGATCAAGGGTTCCGCAGTGAATCCGGTCCTGCGAGAGGGCAACTCGGACCGCCGCGCTCCGCTTTCCGTGAAGAACTACGCACGCCAGAACCCGCACTCCATGGGTGCCTGGACCGCAGACTCCAAGACCAACGTGGCCACCATGGGCCAGGACGACTTCCGCTCCAACGAGAAATCCGTGGTCATGGACTCCGAGGGCACCATCGCCATCCAGCTGGTCCGTGAAGACGGGTCGGTCAAGGTCCTGAAGAAGGCTTTCCCGGTCCTGGCCGGCGAGGTCATCGACGGCACCGTGATGCGCGCCGCCGCCCTGGACGAGTTCCTCAAGGCCCAGGTGGCCCGTGCCAAGGAAGAGGGCGTGCTGTTCTCCGCCCACCTGAAGGCCACCATGATGAAGGTCTCCGACCCCATCATCTTCGGACACGTGGTCAAGGCCTACTTCTCCGAGCTGTTCGAGACCTACGGCAAGCAGCTCGCCGCCGCCGGCATCAGCCCCAACAACGGTCTGGCCGCCATCCTCAGCAGCCTCGAGGACCTTCCCGAGGACGTCCGCGAGGGCGTGCAGAACCTGATCAAGAAGGGCATGGAGGACGGCCCGGCGCTGGCCATGGTGGACTCGGACAAGGGCATCACCACCCTGAACGTCCCCTCCGACGTGATCGTCGACGCCTCCATGCCCGCCATGATCCGCAGCTCCGGCCACATGTGGGGCCCGGACGGCAAGGAAGCCGACACCCTGGCGGTCCTGCCGGACAGTTCCTACGCCGGCATCTACCAGGTGGTCATCGATGACTGCCGCGCCAACGGCGCCTACGACCCCACCACCATGGGCACGGTCCCTAACGTGGGCCTCATGGCGCAGGCGGCCGAGGAATACGGCAGCCACGACAAGACCTTCGAGATCCAGGAAGCCGGCACCGTCCAGATCGTTGACGGCTCCGGCAACGTCCTGATCGAACACCAGGTCTCCGAGGGCGACATCTGGCGCGCCTGCCAGACCAAGGACCTCCCCATCCGCGACTGGGTGAAGCTGGCCGTCACCCGTGCCCGCGCCTCCCAGACCCCCGCCGTGTTCTGGCTGGACGAGGAGCGCGCCCACGATGCCAACCTCATCGCCAAGGTCAACGAGTACCTCAAGGACCATGACACCGAGGGCCTGGACATCCAGATCATGTCCCCGGTCAAGGCCATCGCCTTCACCCTGGAGCGGATCCGCAAGGGCCAGGACACCATCTCCGTGTCGGGCAACGTCCTCCGCGACTACCTCACGGACCTGTTCCCCATCCTGGAACTGGGCACCAGCGCCAAGATGCTCTCGGTGGTTCCCCTGATGAACGGCGGCGGGCTCTTCGAGACCGGTGCCGGCGGCTCCGCCCCGAAGCACGTCCAGCAGCTGCTCAAGGAAAACCACCTGCGCTGGGACAGCCTGGGCGAGTTCCTGGCCCTGGCCGTCAGCTTCGAGCACCTGGCCACCACGACCGGCAACGCCCGTGCACAGGTCCTGGCCGACACCCTGGACCGCGCCACCGGCACCTTCCTGCTGGAAAACAAGTCCCCGAGCCGCCGCGCAGGCGAATTGGACAACCGCGGCAGCCACTACTTCCTGGCCCGCTACTGGGCCGAGGAACTGGCCAAGCAGACGGACGACGCCGGCCTGGCCGCCTCGTTCGCTGCCGTCGCCGACGCCTTGTCCTCCCAGGAAGAGACGATCGTAGGCGAGCTGGCTGAGGTCCAGGGCTCGCCAGTGGACATCGGGGGTTACTACCACCCGGATAACACGAAGACGTCCGCTGTGATGCGTCCGTCTGCCACCCTGAACAAGGTTCTGGCAACCCTGGGTTAATTCCCGTGCCGCCGCCGGCAACCCAGACGGCGCACACGGCAGAGGCGGTGCCCCGGACAGCCCGGAGCACCGCCTCTGGCGCTATTGGCTCAAAATCCGGGTTCCGCCGTCGTCCGTGGGTGATACGTCCGTGGCTGTTGTGTCCGTTCGTGTCGGGGCCGTCAAAGCCTGATCAGCGGCGGCTTCCCCGGTGCCTTGCAGGGTCACCCCAGCACCGGCTGCCACTACCAGGGCGATTCCGGCCAGGACCGTCGGCCCGGGCACCTGCCCCAGGACAACCAGGCCGATGGCGGCGGCGATGGCCGGCTCTACGCTCATCAGCGTGCCGAACGCCGCCGCCTTCAGCCGGCGCAATGCCATGAGCTCCAGGCTGAACGGGATGACGGGCATCAGCAGCGCCAGGCCGGCGCCGGCCAGCAGGACGGGCCAGTCGAGGTGACCCACGACGGCGGGGCCCGCTACGAGGGTGGTGGCCGCGGCGGCGACCGGCATGGAGATGGCGAGGGCCTGCAGGCCGCTGGCTTCGTCGCCGGCGCGCTGGGTGAGGAGGATGTAGGCCGCCCAGCAGGCGCCCGCACCGAGTGCGAAGAGGATGCCGGGCAGGTCCGCGCCACCGTGCCACGGCTCGGTCAGGGCAGCCACGCCGGCCGCGGCAACGAGCGCCCACCACCGCCCGGCCGCCCGCCCACGGACCACTGCGACGCCCAGCGGACCCAGGAACTCAAGGGCGCTGGCCGTGCCCAGCGGAATCCGGACGGCTGCCGCCATGAACAGCAGCGTCATTCCGGCGGTGACCAGGCCCAGGAGGATGCAGGTCATTAGCCCGCTGCGGCTCAGCGCGGCACGCCACGGCCGTGCAAGGACCACCAGGATCACTGCCGCCCAGGACAGTCGGAGCCAGGCTACGCCGTCCGGCCCAAGCTGGTCCGCCAAGCCCACCGACGCCGCGAGGCCCAGCTGGACGAAAACCATCGCTGCACCGGCCATCGCCGTGCCCGTGCCGGCTCCTGCAAATCGGCTCCCGGCCGTTGTTGAGAATCCCATGAATCAAGTAGAACGGTCCCGGACCTTCCGCGTCCACGTGGGAATGACTGGCAAATCGTTCAGGATTTGCGGACAATGGCCTCTATGGAGACCCGCCGGCTGGAAGTGCTTGTTGCTTTGGCTCGGCACGGGTCCATGCGAAACGTCGCTGACGCCCTGGGCACTACCACCTCTACGGTCTCGCAGCAGCTGTCGGCCCTGGCCCGTGAGGCGGGGACGCCGCTGCTGGAGCCCCTCGGCCGCGGCGTCCGTCTCACTCCTGCTGGCAGGCGGCTGGCCGAACGCGCCGTGGACATCCTCGCCTCGGTGGAAGCGGCAACGGCGGAACTCGATCCGCGCGCCGAGCCAGCCGGAACCGTCCGGGTGGCGGGCTTCGCCACGGCAGTCAGGAAGGTGCTGATGCCCATCGTCGGAGACCTGGCACGGATCCATCCGGAGGTGCGCATCGATGTCCGGGAACACGAGCCGGCAGAGGCACTGGCTCTGCTGTCCTCGGACGCAGTGGACCTGGCCCTGACTTACGACTACAACCTGGCGCCGGACGCAAGCGCGGCCGGCTTCGAGTCAACGCCGCTGTGGAGCACCCCATGGAGCCTGGGCGTGCCCGCCGACGTGGCCGCCGCCATTGGACCCGCACGCCGGTCGAACCCGGGGGAGTGGCCGCTGCCCGCGCCCGACCTGTTCCACCGCCTCCGGGATGCGGACTGGATCGGCAACTCCCGCAACAGCGCCGACGAGGAAGTGCTGCGGCTGGTCTCTTCCATGGCGGGGTTCGAAATCCGAGTCCGGCACCAGGCCGACAGCCTGGAACTGGTGGAGGACCTCATCATCGCCGGGATGGGGGTGGGACTGCTGCCCGCCGACCGGACCCCGCGCCCGGGAGTCGCACTGCTGCCGCTGGCAAACCCTGACCTGCGGATGCGCGCCTATGCCCGCACACGACGGGGCGGGGGTGCCTGGCCCGCAGCAGCAGCGGTACTGGAGCTGGTCCGGGAACGGGCGCGAAACGCAGCCGGGGACGCGGATCAGGAGGCGCAGCCGCCCAAGGGGGCGCCGGCGTCGTCCGCTTTTTAGTCCTTGTCCCTGCCCTTTTGTTCGGGCGCCTCGGGCTTCTTGTCATCGCTCTTGCCCGCGTCACTCTGGTTTGACTGGGTCGATTCCGTGGCCTCGGGGGTGGCCGGGACAGTGGGCTGCGGCGTGGGGGTTGTCGAAGGCCGCGGCGTGGCTTTCGCGGCGGCAATGGCACGATCCAGGTCGGCGCGTACAGCTGTGGCGATGGTGGTGATACTGCGGTGCCGCTCCTCGGTGATGCGGCCGCTGTCCTTGGCTGCCCGAAGCTCCGCCTCAAGCCCGTCCAGGGCCTTCAGCGCGGCCTCGGGCTTGTTCTGGGACGACGCCTGTGTAATCTCCAGGACCCGGGCCTGAAGCTGCCGGGCAGTGTCCCGCTCCAGCCCGGTCTCGGCCTGCCCACAGCCGGTGAGCAGGAGGGTAGCGGTGAGCACCGCGCTAACCCACGCGCGTTTCACGGCTTCACGCTTTCCTGCAGTTCCTCCAGGTGGGCGCCCAGCGTCCCGGTCACCGTGGGGTAAGGCACGACGTCGGGAGCGGTCTGGGTGGACAGGCTCATCATCAGTGCCGCCACCGCCGCCAGGGCCACCACGGCGGCAAGCGTCACCGCGATCCAGAAACCCTTGGCACGCGACGACGCCGCGCGGCGTCGTCGTTTGCCGGAGGTGGCCGCCGCTGCTGCCTCCTGCAGGTCGTCCACCGACTCCTCAGCCGTGATGGTGGGCGGCCGGAGCGGCATCGCCGGGAGGACCCTGGTGGTTTCGGCCGCCAGTTCGCCGGGCGTGGATGCCGGCGAGACGAGCGCCTGGCGCAGGACGGTTTCGATATCCTCCGCAGCGGGGCGGTCCAATGGATCCAGCGCGGTCATGGAGCGGATCAGGTCCGCCCACTCGGCCGGGACGTCCTCCGGGATTTCGGGGGCGCGGTGAAGCCGGGCAACCGCGGATTCCACGGCGCCGCCAGGGTATTCCACGGTGCCCTTGATGCATTCGAGCAGAACCAGGCCGAACGAGTAAATATCGGTGGCGGGGGAGAGCGGCTGCCCCATCGCCTGCTCCGGGCTCAGGTAGGCGGCGGTACCCACCATCGTGCCTGTGGCCGTCAAGCGGGTGGCGTCAACGATCCTGGCGATGCCAAAGTCCGTCAGCTTGGGGCGGAGCGGTTCGCCGGGGCGGATCTGGACCAACAGGATGTTGCCGGGCTTAATGTCCCGGTGGATGATTCCCAGGCCGTGGACGTAGGCGAGGGCGTCGGCGATGCCAGCACCGATCACGGCCAGCTCCTCCAGCGGGACCCGGCTGTGGCGGATACGGCTGCGGAGATCCTGGCCCTCCACCAGTTCCATGGTGAGGAACGGGCGGGGCTCATCCGGAACGCGGTTGTCGATGCCGGCGTCGAAAAGGGTGACCAGTCCGGGGTGGTTGAGGGTAGCCAGGAGCTGGATTTCCGCTTCCTGCCGTTTGAGTTCATCCGCATCAGGGGCCTGCGGTGCAAAGAGCTTCAGGGCTACGTCGCGGTGCAGGTTTTCGTCGTGCGCGCAGTAGACGGATGACATTCCGCCGCGGCCAATGACCTCGCCCAGCCGATAACGTCCGCCAACCACTTCATTTTTGATGGAGCTAGGCGATTCCGCCACCATGTCCCGTTCCTCCCGGTGCGCTGTGGCACTGTCGTACCCCAAATTATACCGGCGTAACGGGAGAACCGGATCCAGCGCCGGTTGCAGGGCCGCTTCCGGCGGCCGGGCATGCCGACGGTCCGGCAGCGGATATCTTGCGCATTCGCCGCCGGACCACCGGTTACAAGGACATGTGTGCTGATGACATGTTCTGCTTTACGCGTGCTTCTGGTGGGCTGTCCTCCTTCCTGTCCGGGTGCCTGATGCGGTGCCGGCCAGGGGGCCTAAACCGTCTTCCGCTGACGCAGCATCAGGAGTCCTGCGAATACCAGGAGCAACGCGAGCGGAGCCAGTGACGCGTCGGCGCCGGTGGCTGCCAGGCCTGCGGAACTCCTCGCGTTGCTTCCTTCAACAGCTGCGGCAATCGCTCCGCCTGCGGACGTGGATCCCGCCGCAGCGGCGCCCAGCGTGCCGCCGGCGCCGATGGTTGAGTCGGTGCCGTCTACAGTTCCGGCAGCAGAACCGCTGCCGTCAATGCCGGCGCCGCCGGAGCCCTGGACGCCCAGCAGGCCGTCGCTGCCGGAGCCGGTGCTGCTCCCGGTATCAGTGCCGATGGTGCCGGTGCCGCTGGTGTCTCCACCGGCGCTGCCGTCGGTACCCACAGAGCCGGCAGTACCGGCGTTCAGGACGAGGGCGAAGCCGGCGGCGGTGGCGAGGG
>NZ_JBIVQF010000001.1:0-374178 GCF_044755045.1 Pseudarthrobacter sp. NPDC092419 | reverse complement strand
GGGTGCCGTCAGCGGTGGTGCTGTCCGTGCCGGTGGTGGTGCCAAGCGCTGCTGCGAGGGTTGCGTCGGCGGCCAGTGCCGCGTCGGCTGTTCCGTCGGTTGCAGTGCTGTTGGTTCCAGCATCGGTGGTCAGGCCCAGGGAAAGGTCGGCGGCGGTGGCGAGGGTGCCGTCAGCGGTGGTGCTGTCCGTGCCGGTGGTGGTGCCAAGCGCTGCTGCGAGGGTTGCGTCGGCGGCCAGTGCCGCGTCGGCTGTCCCGTCCGTTGCAGACCCGGTTGCTGTCCCGGTGACCGCGACACTGCCGGCGCCGGTGGCCGCGCTTCCAACGGCGTCGCTTCCAACGATGTCACCGCCAACAATGTCACCGCCGGTAGCAAGGCCGAGGGTGAGGTCGGCTGCAGCCGTGGTGGCGAGGGTGCCGTCCGCGGTGGTGCTGTCCGTGCCGGCGGTGGTGCTGGCATCGGCCGTAAGGCTGACGGCAGCGGCGACGTCCGTGGTTTGGGACGCCGTCGGGTCACCCAGCAGGCCCGACGACGCCGTGTCCGTGGACGCCGCCGCAGAGATGAGGGCCGAAGCGGACAGGTCCGCTGCGTCCGTGTTGTCCGCTGCTGTGGCAGCGGTGCAGCCGAGGGCGAGAAGCCCGCCGGCCATGAAGGTGCCAAGAAGGCCCCTGCGAATGGTGGTACGCATGATGATGTCTCCTGAAAAGTTGATGGCGGGCGCAGGAAGCAGCCCGATTGCCGTGTCCTGCCGATCGAAGGCAGGCATGGCTCAACTAATCAGGAGACGAACCGGGGTCGAAGGACACCGGTTCCGGAGCATGGAGCACGAACTCCGGGGCGCTGGACGCGCCAAGATATGGGAAGAGAAAAGGGACAGGGCTCAGCCACGCAGCCGAGCCAGGCGGCGGGCCGCCGGAAGCCGCGCCGCCCGATCCGGGTGCCGCAGGGACGGGTGCAGGCGGGGACGACGGCGGCACGGGCGTTGTGCCCGTGTTTTCCGCTGCGGCGGGGCCGGCCCACAGTGTCGCGGCGGGGGCGGCGGGCAGCGGGAGCGCGGGAAGTGCTGCTGCAGGAGGTTGCGATGAAGCGGTATCGGCCGGCGCTGGGTCCCCGGCGGGGGTGCCGTTCACGGCAGGAGCGGCTGCGGCAGTTTCGGCGGCCGGACCGGAAAGAAGCCCGAGGACGGCCTGGACAGGCGCTTCGGGCGCCAGCTCCAGCGCGGGTTCGAGAACCGGCACAAGCTCCGTGACCGGTTCCACCACGGGTGTAAGCACAGGATCCAGGAGCGGCACTACCGGCTCAAGGACGGGTTCCACGTATTCCACTACAGGTTCGACGACCGGTTCGACGTAATCCACTACAGGTTCGACGAGGTCGCTGACCGGCGGTTCGGCAACCCGATCAGCTGCCTCCACTGCGTCGTCCACGACGGCGGTAATCGGCGCCGCGTGGATGCCGTCGACCACCGGGACTCCATCGGCCACCGGGGCGAGCGGGTCCGTGTACGGGACCTCGGCGAGGATCTCAGTCATCGCGGGGGCGGGTTCCGGCAAAAGGTCGGCCGAGGCAGGAGAAGAAGAGAACGTCAGCCAGGCGAACGTGGCGGCACCGGCGAAGAACACAGGGCGCAGGGCATGCCACGGCGAGCGGACTCCAGCCATGCATACCACCCCCAGCAGCGGTGCAACCGATAATAAGTCAGCTTACGACTCTTCCGGGGCTCACGTCGAGGGTCCTGGAAAAATCAGTGCCGATCGTTGGGGTAACTCACGCCCAGCTGGGCACGGACGCCGTCAAACAGCCGCATGGTGTTGAGCGAGTCTTCCAACGGCATGACCGGGCTCTCCGCCAGACCCTGCTGGATGCAGCGGGTCACCTCGCGCAGCTCGTACGTATATCCCTTGCCAACGACGTCGAACGCTTCCGTGCGGCGTTCGTCCCGCCCCTTGGTGATGACCAGTTCGTGCGGATTGTTGATGGAACCGACGCTCTGCAGGAAGCCTTCGCTGCCGGCCACAGTGGCAGTCCGCGGCCCGTGGGATAACAGCGATGAGGTGAGCTGGACCTGGGCCGCGTGGTGGTAACCGAGGGTGAGGGCGTTCTGGGAGTCCACGCCGTCGTGATTGACGAACCCCGTGGCGCTGACCGTCTGTGGGAATCCCAGTGTTCCCAGCGCCCACAACAGGGGGTAGACGGTGATGTCCAGCAACGCGCCGCCGCCGCTCTTGGGCGCCCAGAGCCGTGATTCGGGGGAGTACGGGGCGGGGAAGCCGAGGTCGGCCGTGACCCAATGGATTTCGCCCAGCTCACCGGATGCGGCGATCTGGAACGCCCGCTGCATGCTGGGGAGGAAACGGCTCCACATGGCTTCCATCAGGAAGAGGTTCCGGGACCGCGCTGCGTCGATCAGCTCGGCAGCCTCCCGGGCGTTGACGGTGAAGGCCTTCTCGCACAGGACGTGCTTGCCGGCATCGAGGGCGGCAAGGACCACCTCGTGGTGCTGCGCGTGGGGCGTGGCGACATAGACAACGTCCACCGCATCGTCGGCGAGGAGGCGCTGGTAGCCGGGGACGCCGCCGTCGTCCGCGTAGGTCTTTGGCACCCCGTGCGCGGCGGCGAAGGCGGCCGCCCTGGACTCCTGCCGGGAGCTGACGGCGTACAGCTCGGCGTCCACGAGGAGCGACAGGTCACGTGCCATCAGGTCCGCGATGGAGCCGGTGGCAATGACGCCCCAGCGCAGGGGCTTGCCCGTGGCGGAGCGGGGGTCCTGGTCAGTCTGTGCGGAGAGCCATGGCGTGGCGATGGGGGCGGGCATGGAGCCATCCTGCCACAGGAACGCGAAAGCCCGGCTCCATGGCGGGGAAACCGCAGGGAGCCGGGCTTTCCCGGGTGGTGCCTACTTGGTGATCGGGCCGAGGACCGGATCGTCGGTGTAAGCGGTCTTGACGTTTTCCTTGGTGACGATGACCGGCTCCAGCAGGTAGGCCGGAACGGTCTTGACGCCGTTTTCGTAGGACTTGTCGTCGTTGATCTCGGGCTTCTTGCCGGCCTGGAGGTCCTTCACCATGGTGATGGCGTGCTCCACGAGCTTGCGGGTGTCCTTGTTGATAGTGGAGTACTGCTCGCCGGCCATGATGGACTTGACGGATTCAACCTCGGAGTCCTGGCCCGTCACGACGGGCAGCGGCTTGCCGGCGCCCTTGACGGCGGTCAGGACCGCGCGGGCCAGCGTGTCGTTCGGGGACAGGACGCCGTCCAGGGAGGCGCTGCCGTAGCTGCCTGTCAGCAGGGTGTCGGCGCGGCGCTGTGCGTTCTCCGCCTTCCAGCCCTGGGTCACGGCCTGTTCGAACTTGGTCTGGCCGGAGAGGACCTTCAGGGTACCGTCGTCGATCTTCGGCTGCAGGACACTCATGGCGCCGTCGAAGAAGACCTTCGCGTTGGCGTCATCCGGCGAACCGGCGAACAGTTCGATGTTGTACGGGCCGGAAGGCTTCTTGGCCTTGAGGCCTTCCAGCAGGGCCTGGCCCTGGAGTTCGCCGACCTTGAAGTTGTCGTAGGCCACGTAGTAGTCCACGTTCTCGGTGTTCAGGAGCAGGCGGTCATAGGCGATGACCGTCGCGCCGGCGTCCTTGGCCTGCTTCAGCTGGGTGCCCAGCTGCGAACCGTCGATGGCACCGACGATGATGACCTTGGCGCCCTTGGTGACCATGGCGCTGATCTGGCTTTGCTGCTCGGAGACACCGCCGTTGGCGAACTGTACATCGGCCTTGAAGCCGGCGCCGTTGAGGCCGTCGTTGAACAGCTTTTCCGCCAGGACCCAGTTCTCACTCGTCTTCTGCGGAAGTGCGACGCCGATCGCGGAGTCCTGCGGGAATCCGGAGGCGCCTTCGGTGGAGCCGCCGGTTGATTCCGACCGGCCGCAACCCGTCAGCGCCAGTGCTGCGATGGCAGCGACCGCTGCTGCCTTTCCTGCTTTACCAATCATTCGCATTGTTGGTTCTCTTTCTTTGTGGTGTTGTGACGATGTTCAGGCTGCGGGGCTCAGGCTTCCCTGGCGATCGCTTCCTTGGTGGAGGTGGTTTCGTCCGGCTGCAGCGGGTTGCTGGGTCCGCCGGTGGGTCGGTTGATGTTCCGGGTCAGCATGCCGATGATCGACTTCTTGCCCTGGCTCTTGTTGTAGACGTCGAACGCGACGGCGATCAGGAGAACCAGGCCCTTGATGATCTGGGTGAGGTCCGCGCCGACCCCCAAGAGCTGGAGGCCGTTGTTCAGCACTGCCATCACCAGACCACCGATGATCGATCCGACGACGGTGCCCACGCCGCCGGTGACTGCCGCGCCGCCGATGAAGACTGCCGCGATGGCGTCGAGTTCCCAGCCCACGCCGTCGAAGGGGCCAGAGGCTGTGGAGCGGCCAACGAAGATCATGCCGGCCAGGCCGGCGAGGATGGACATGTTCATCATGACCAGGAAGTTGACCTTCTTGGACTGGACGCCGGAGAGCTCGGCGGCGTGCCGGTTGCCACCCACGGCGTAGACGTGGCGGCCCAGGACGGTGCGCGAGGAAATAAAGCCGTAGAGCAGTACCAGGACGGCCAGGATGAGGCCGGGGATGGGGAAGGAGGTGCCCGGACGGCCGGTGGCGAAGAGGTACGTTGCGTAGAGGATGGCGCCGCTGATCAGCACCAGCTTCAGCACCATGATCCACATTTCAGGAACGTCCGCGCCCAAGGCCTTGGCGCGTGCCCGGGAGCGCAGCTCGCCGACGATGACGAATGCGGCGGCGGCGATGCCGATCAGGAGGGTGAGGTTGTTGTAGCCGGTGTCCGGGCCCACCTCGGGAAGGTAGCCGGCGCCGAGGTACTGGAAGTCCTCCGGTACGGGGATGGTGTTCGACTTGCCGACGAACTGGTTCAGGCCGCGGAACAGCAGCATGCCGGCCAGGGTCACGATGAAGGCGGGAATCCCCACATAGGCCGTCCACCAGCCCTGCCATGCCCCGATCAGCGCACCGAGCAGCAGGCCCAGCAGGACCCCGGCGTACCAGGGCAGGTCCCAGTCGCGGATGGCCAGGGCGACGGTGACCCCCACGAAGGCGGCTACGGAACCGACGGACAGGTCGATGTGCCCGGCGATGATCACCAGGACCATGCCGATGGCGAGGATCAGGATGTAGGAGTTGCCGTTGAAGAGGTTGATGACGTTGCCGGAGGTGAGGGTCCGGCCCTCCGTGGCGATCTGGAAGAAGATGATCAGGGCCACCAGGGCAAAGATCATGCCGAATTGGCGGGTGTTGCCGCCAAACAGCTTTTTAAGGGCGTTCATGGTGTCAGTCCTTGTCCGGAAGGTTCTGGGTGGTCCAGAGGGTCAGGCGGCTTTGCGGTTCGAGGTCATCAGCTTCATCAGGCTTTCCTGCGTGGCCTCGTCTTTGTTCAGGACACCGGTGATGGCGCCTTCGAAGATGGTGTAGATGCGGTCGGAGAGGCCCAGCAGTTCAGGCAGTTCGGAGGAAATCACGATCACTCCCTTGCCCTGGTTGGCCAGCTGCTGGATGATGCCGTAGATCTCGTATTTGGCGCCCACGTCGATGCCGCGGGTGGGTTCGTCCAGGATCAGGAGCTCGGGGTCGGTGAACATCCACTTGGCCAGGACCACCTTCTGCTGGTTTCCGCCGGAGAGCTTGGCTACGCCTTCTTCCACGGACGGGGTCTTGGTGCGCAGCGACTTCCGGTACTGCTCGGCCACTGTGAATTCCTGGTTGGCGTCCACTATTGAGTGGCGGCTGATCTTCTTCAGGTTGGCGGCGACGGTGGTGGTCTTGATGTCGTCCAGCAGGTTCAGTCCCAGGGATTTCCGGTCTTCGGTGACGTAGCCCAGGCCGGCGTCGATGGCCTGGCGCACGGACTTCAGGACGAGTTCCTTGCCGTCCTTGTAGATGTGCCCGTCGATGAACCGGCCGTAGGAGCGGCCGAAGACCGACCGTGCCAGTTCCGTGCGGCCGGCGCCCATGAGGCCGGCGAATCCGACGATCTCGCCGCGGCGGACGAAGAAGCTGGAGTTCTTGCAGACCAGGCGGTCCTGCACGTTGGGGTGGGCCACGGTCCAGTTCTTGACTTCGAAGAAGACCTCGCCGATCTGCGGGGTGTGGTCCGGGAAACGGGACTCCAGGGTCCGTCCCACCATTCCCTTGATGATGCGGTCCTCGTCCACGCCGTCGGCCTTGACGTCCAGCGTTTCGATCGACTTGCCGTCGCGGATGATGGTGATGGAATCCGCGATCTGCTCGATCTCATTGAGCTTGTGCGAAATGATGATCGAAGTGATGCCGCGGCCTTTCAGGCCCAGGATCAGGTCCAGCAGGTGCTGCGAGTCGGACTCGTTCAGCGCCGCGGTGGGCTCGTCCAGGATGAGGATCTTCACGGACTTGTTCAGCGCCTTGGCGATTTCCACGAGCTGCTGCTTGCCGACTCCGATCTCCTTGATCGGGGTGTCCGGGTCCTCCCGGAGGCCCACCCTCGCCAGCAGTTCGGTGGAGCGGGTCCGTGCTTCCGCCCAGTCGATGACGCCGCGTTTGGTGGGCTCGTTGCCCAGGAAGATGTTTTCCATGATGGACAGCTCGGGGATGAGTGCCAGTTCCTGGTGGATGATCACGATGCCTGCGTGCTCGCTGGCACGGATGTCCTTGAACTGCTGCACCTGCCCCTGGTAGACGATATCGCCGTCGTAGCTGCCGTAGGGGTAGACGCCGGAGAGCACCTTCATCAGCGTGGACTTGCCGGCTCCGTTTTCGCCGCAGATGGCGTGGATCTCGCCCGCCTTAACCTGCAGGTTCACGTCCGCCAGGGCCTTGACGCCGGGGAACTCCTTGGTAATGGAGCGCATCTCCAGTATGAGCGGCTCCGTGTGCGTGGTCTGGGACGTCATTTGCCCTAACCCTCCAATGCGATGACTTCTTTGTCCGGCCGGGCAAAGCGCAGGGCCGTCTGATGGAAAAGTAAACTGGATCACCGGTCTTGTCGTCAAGTATTTAACGCAATTTGCGGATAACGATGCGGTCTAGGCCTTTCGGATTCCGGCCTGCTGGAACACCAGGGCGGCCGCTCCCAGCGCTTCTGCGCGGTCCCCCAGGGACGACATGGTGAGGGTGGTGCTCTCGCCGATCACGGGCACCGCGTGCCGGATCAAGCCGCGCCTGATGGGGTCGAGCAGGAGATCGCCGAGGCCGGCCAGGGGGCCGCCCACCACGATCACCTCCGGGTTGATCAGGTTGGCGACGTTTCCCAGGGCCCGGCCGACGGACAGGCCGGCGTCGTCCACCACCCGGAGTGTGGCGGGGTCACGGTTCAGTGCTTTGCGCACGATGTCGGCGGGAGTCAGCGGCCTGTCCTCGCCGCGGCTGAGGAGCTCGATCATGGTGGTGGTGGATGCGATGGTTTCGAGGCATCCGCGGTTTCCGCAGCGGCACACGAGGCCCTGCTCGTGGATGGTCGCGTGGCCTATTTCGCCGGTGATGCCTACGTTGCCGTAGTACGGGGCGCCGTTGAGGATCAGGCCCGCACCGATGCCCGACCCGATCTTCAGGAAGAGCAAATTGCTGACGCCGGTGTGCTGCCCCCAGGTCACCTCTGACCAAGCCCCCAAATTGGCGTCGTTATCAACAAAGACGGGTATCTTGAGGGTTTGCTCGAGGTGCTGGAGGATGTTGATCCCTACCCATTCCGGAAGAATGGCACCTTGTGCAACGGTTCCGGTGCGCCTGTCGATAGGCCCGGGAATTCCGACTCCGGCCCCCACCACGGCTGTCCGCTCCACGCCGCTCTCGCGCAGCAGTTTCTCCAACAGCGCCACGGCAGCCTGAATGCCTTCCTCAGCCTGGTGGCCCAAGGGGAGGAGAACTGATTCTTCTGCGATGACGTGGTAGCTCAATGAGGCCAGGACCACCCTGAGGTGCCTTCGGCCGAAGTCGATCCCTACCGCGACGGCCCCGTTGCTGTTCAGCCGGACATTGAGGGCGCGGCGTCCGGAGCTGGTGATCGGTTCCGTGGAGGCCAGCCCCGAGTCGAGCATGATCTTGACGATGTTGGAGACGGTGGCGGTGGAGAGGCCGGTTTGCCTGGCGAGTTCCGCCTGCGTCGAGGGCCCGCCCATCAGGGTCTCGATAATCCGCTGCTGGTTCAGTTGGCGCAGTGCCGACTGCGAGCCGGGATTTGTTGGTTTGCTCCTCGTTGAGCGCGGGGTTGCGGGCATGCTAAGAAGATTGCCCTATACGGGGTCTTGGCGTCAAGAAGTTAACGCATGAAGCCGCGGCCGCCCTCTGCCTGGACCGGGACGATCCGGCCGTGAACGTTCGTCCGGCGGTGCAAATGGCCCCGCCCCATAGCCCTATCCTCTGGCTACGCTGGGAGGAACGGCCCATCATGCGGCCGCTTCAACGACGGAAGGTGGTAGCGGTGCTGCTGGCACTTCTGCAGGCTAACTCTGCGGTCCTTGATCCCGAGGCGAACTGTGCCATCATCGATGCCGCCGCCGCGGAAGCAGCAGCGGCGGGTGCCCGGGTGCTGCTCACCCCGGAGCTTTTCCCGGTGGGGTATGCTCCGCGCAGGCTGCGGTCCGGACTCGACCCTGCACTCCTCCCCATGCTGCGCGAAAGACTTGCCGCTACCGCCCGCCGCCACGGCATCGGGCTCGTCTACAGCCTTCCGCGTGTCACGGCCGAGGGGGAGTGGCAGATCAGCGCCACCCTACTGGACTCGAACGGGGAGGTGCTGCTGGAGTATGGAAAAGTCCATCTGTTCGGACCCGACGAGCGTGCGGCCTTCAGTCCGGCAACAAGGCGTCCCGCCGTGGTGGACTTCCTGGGAATTCCCACGTCCATGGTCATCTGCTACGACGTGGAATTCCCTGAAGCCGTGCGGGCCGCGGCGGCCGGCGGCGCCGAGCTGCTGCTGGTGCCCACGGCGCTGGCCCACGGATTCGATGACGTCCCCCAGGTGCTGCTGCGGGCCAGGGCACTCGAAAGCCAGCTGACCATCGCCTACGCCAACCACTCTGGAGTGGAAGACGGCTGCAGGTTCCTCGGCGGCAGCGTCATCGCCGGCCCGGACGGGAAGCTGCTCGCCGCAGCCGGGAAGGGGCCGCAGTTGCTCTTCGCCGAAGTCGATGCAGAAGCGGCTAAGCGTGAGCGCGCCGCGGTACCCTACCTGGACGAGCGCCGCCCGGACCTCTACCGCGCCTGGGAAGCCTAGGCACCTGTACCGCCGCGCGGGGCTGCGCCGGGCAGCGCCGCGGAATCGGCAAACTGCAGTGCGATCCACAGCTCCGCCCGCGTTCCGGCATGCGCCAGGTCCACGTCCAGCATGTCCGCCAGGGCGTTAATCTGCCGGCGGATGCTGTTCCGGTGCAGTCCCGTGTCCTTGGCTGTCGCGTCCCAATTGCCGTTGGCGCCCAACCATGCGCGGAGGATCTGGAGCTGGGCTTCGCGGCGCTCCGGTTCCTGCCCGAGAACAGGCGCCAGCAGGCGGGAGGCCAGCATTCCGCCTGCCTCACCGCCCAGCAGGCCTGTGACAGACCAGGTCAGTTCCTCTTCGCGGACGGTGGTAGCGGTTGACTGGACCCGGGCGCGCAATGCCGAGGCGCTGCGGTAGGCGGCGGCAAGGCCCGGCAGTTCCGCGGCGCCGCCCACCACCAGCCGCCAGCCCAGCTGCTCCACCTCGGACAGCAGTTGGTCGTCAACCTTCAGCCGGGTCACGGCGGCGAACCCGTAGTCGGTAAGTTCCACCATTTTGGTGTCAAACAGCCGCCGCCACTGCAGCAGTTCGCGCACGGGACCGTCAGCTGCAGCCGCTGCCTTGGGCCGGATTCCCTGAATCACCCGGACCCGCCCGCTGCGGGTGCCCCCGACGCTCTGGGCCAGCAGATCCCGCAGGATGTTCAGCTCCGAGGTGCGGGCCCCGGCGATGCTTTCCGGATGCAGGAGCAACGCTGTGGCCAGCTGGCTGGGCGCCAGGGAACCACTGGTCCGCTGCCGGACCAGGAGTTCCAGCAGGCCCACCACCGAGGAGACTACATTGTTCTGTGCGGGGGTCAGCGGCTTGTCTGTGCCGAGCAGCAGGCCGCCCAGGGTGGCGTCCCTGGTGCTCCGCAGCGGGTGGCCGAACACCAGCGCTGACCCCGGAACGTCAAAGGCTTCAGTCTCCACCCGGGGGCCACTGCCGGCGAGGAGCCTTTTGAGCAGCGGCTGGAGCCTGGAAAGTTCGACGGCGGTACCGGCGCGGGCGCGTACCCTGCCGTCCGCGCCAACCAGGACGGCCCAGGCCGGCACCCGCTGCGCCAGGGCTGCCAGCAACTCATGCTCCGGCCGGGGCGACAGGACCGCCCGCATGAGATGGCGGTTGGTTTCGGCGAGCTGGCGGAACACCTGGGCGTTCCCTGATTCGAGCAGCTTGGAGAACTCGAGTCCCAGCGCGGCGAACGGGATGCTGGCGGGTACCGCCACCAGTGTCAGGCCGTGCTTCCGGCAGGCCGCCACGATATCAGCGGGCACCTCGTCGAAGTACGGCTCAAGGCCGAACCCCAGCGCCGCTACGCCCGCGGCGACGAGGCGACGGACGTACGTGTCGGCGTCGGCTGCCCCCTCTGCGGCTTCCTCGCCCCTGCTGCCCGTGACGGTGTCTTCGTCGGCGCCGTTGAAGCCACGCCGGAAGGGTAGTCCGGCGGTCAGCAGAAACTCGCCGTCAAGCAGGTACGGCGTAGGGTCTTCAAGTTCGCTCGGCTCCACCCACCGCAGGGGAGTATGGCCGTTGCCGGCGTCGTGCAGTATGGCCACACCTGCGGGCAGCGAGACCAGAAACTGGTTCAGCGTCACGGCGTCCAGCTGGGCCGGAAGTCCCGCGGAAGCAGACTCCGTGGCTGGTGCATTGCGTCTCATGAGTGAAGACTATAGGTCATTTTGCACATCTTGAGATGCGGCTCACACCCCTACGCTGGGGGAGGGAAAACCAGTCCAACCATTCACCGACACGAACGGACGTCAACGATGACTGTGCCTACACTTTCGGGCCAAGTGCCTGCCCGCGCGGCCGCCCGGCCCACCCTTGGAGCGCAGCTGCTGCGCCGCAAGCCCATCGCGCAGATGGTCAACGAGGCCGAGTCCGGCCAGGGCGGACCCCGTCTTGTCCGCAGCTTCGGCGTCCTGCAGCTGACCATGATCTCCGTGGGCGCGACGCTGGGCACGGGCATCCTGGTGATCCTGGGTGAATCCGTGCCGCTGGCCGGTCCCGCCATCTGGATCTCGTTTGCGATCGCAGGGCTCGCCGCGCTGCTGTCCGCGGTGTCGTACGCGGAGATGGCCGGGCTGGTGCCCGTGTCCGGCTCCAGCTACTCCTACACCTACGCCACCATGGGCGAGGGCATGGCCTGGATCTGTGGCTGGTGCCTGGTCCTTGAATACGCGGTGTCCGTAGCCGCCGTTGCCGTTGGCGCCGGGCAGTACGTGAACGAGAGCCTGGCTGTGTTCGGCACAGCGCTGCCGGACGCTTTCTCCCAGCCTCCGGGCGACGGCGGCATGGTCAACATCCCCGCGATGGTCATCGTGGTGCTGGCCACCGTCCTGCTGGTCCGGGGCGCGCAGGAAAGTGCCTGGATCAACACCGCGATTGTTGTGGTCAAGGTAGGTATCCTGCTCTTCTTCTGCGCCGTTGCCTTCACCGCCTTCAACGCAGGCAACTTCGAACCGCTGCTGCCGATGGGGGCCGCCGGTGTTTCTGCCGCCGCGTCCCGCGTTTTCTTCTCCTACATCGGCTTCGACGCCGCCTCAACTGCGGGCGAGGAGGCCCGCAACCCCAAGCGTGACCTGCCGCGCGCCATCATGCTCTCGATGCTGATCGTCACCACCATCTATGTGCTGGTGGCAGTGGCGGCGATCGGCGCCCGCCCCTGGGGATGGTTCGACGGGACCGAGGCCGCCCTGGTGAAGATCCTGGAAGAGATCACCGGTCAGCCCTGGATTGCCCTTGCCTTCGCCGTGGGCGCCGTCCTGGCCATCGCCAGCATTGTCCTGACCGTCCTCTACGGCCAGACCCGCATCCTGCTGTCAATGTCCCGCGACGGCCTTGTTCCTGCCGTATTCGGGCGCGTGTCCCACCGCACCGGCACCCCCGTCGCGGGAACGCTTCTGGTGGGGATCGCCGTCGCGCTGACCGCCGGACTCGTGCCGCTGGGCGCGCTGGCGGACGCCACCAGTATCGGTACCCTGTTCGCCTTCGCTCTGGTCAATGTGGCGGTCATCTACCTCCGCCGTACCCGGCCGGAACTGGAACGCAGCTTCCGGGTGCCGCTGTTCCCGCTCACTCCCATCCTCGGCGCCCTGATGTGCGGCTACCTGATGGCCAACCTCGGCGCGGAAACCTGGCTGACTTTCGCGGTGTGGATGCTGGTGGGCCTGGCAGCGTACTTCGGCTACGGACGGCGCAACTCCAGGGTGGCGGCACTGGACGAGGGGGAATACCGTGAATTGTCCGCCATCTCCATTTCCAACAAGTCCTGACCGCTCCCAGCCACGTACCGACGCCCCGAAACAACAAAAGGCAGACCCTCCATGACCACCGCCACCGAACTTCCGGCCCCCGACCCGTCCAGCACCTCCACTTCGACTGAGGAAGGCGTCAGCCGGCGCCCGGAAGAGCAAACCGCGCCCATCACCATGCTCAATCCGGACTTCCCGTTCAGTTACGACCACTACCTGGCACACCCGGAGGGCCTGGGGTCCGTGCCTGAAGAACTGTTGGGTACGGAGGTGGCTGTCGTTGGCGCCGGTTTATCCGGCCTGGTGACGGCGTATGAGCTGATGAAGCTGGGCCTGCGCCCGGTGGTGTATGAAGCGGACCGGATCGGCGGGCGGCTCCGCACCGCTGCCTTCCCGGCCGCCCCGGGCGTCGTGGCGGACCTGGGCGGCATGCGGTTCCCGGTCTCCGGCAAGGCGTTCTACCACTACGTCGACCTGCTGGGCCTCGAGACCCAGGATTTCCCGAACCCGCTCGCTGAGGCCACCTCCAGCACGGTGATCGAACTTGCGGGCAAGAAGCACTACGCCGAAAAGCCCAGTGACCTTCCGCCCTTCTTCCGCGAGGTTGCCGACGCTTGGAAATCCGCCGTGACTGACGGCGCCAAATTCGTCGAGATGCAGGACGCCATCCGGGCACGCGACACGGCACGGATCAAGGAATTGTGGAATGGGCTGCTGCCGCTGATGGACGAGCAGACGTTCTACGGATTCATAGCCGCGAACGAGTCCTTTAAGAAGGCAGGGTTCAGCCACCGGGAGGCCTTCGGTCAGGTGGGCTTCGGGACCGGCGGCTGGGACACGGATTTCCCCAATTCCATCCTGGAAATCCTGCGGGTGGTGTACACCGACGCGGACGATCAGCACCGGCTCATCCGCGGGGGCGCGCAACGTCTGCCGGAGGCACTGTGGCAGCACGCGCCGTCGGGCATGCGGCACTGGCCGGAGGGCACCTCCCTGGCTTCCCTTCATTCCGGTTCGCCCCGCGGCGCCGTGGGCAGGATCAGCCGCGGCCCTGACGGAAACCTGCGGATCCGCGAACGGTGGGGCCGGGAAGCCAGCTACCCGGCGGTGGTGACAACCTGCCAGTCCTGGCTGCTGTCCACGCGGATCCACACCGAAGAGGCGCTGTTCCCGGCGGAGCTGTGGAGCGCCATCGAACGATCGCACTACATGCAGTCGTCCAAGACATTCGTGATGGTCGACCGGCCGTTCTGGAAGGACATCGACCCCGACACAGGCCGCGAGGTGTTGTCCATGACGCTGACGGACCGGCTGAACAGGGCCACCTACCTCCTCGACAACGGCCCGGACAAACCGGCGGTGATCCTGCTGTCCTACACCTGGAACGATGATGCACTCAAGTGGCTTGCCCTGGACGCAGACGAGCGCGTGAAACTCATGCTGCATTCGCTGGAACAGATCTACCCCGGCGTGGACATTGCCAGTCACATCGTGGGCCAACCGATCACGGTGTCATGGGAAGCGGACCCCAACTTCATGGGTGCCTTCAAAGCAAACCTGCCCGGGCATTACCGCTACCAGCAGAGGCTGTTCACCCACTTCAAGCAGGACGGGCTGCCCGAATCCCAGCGCGGCATCTTCCTCGCCGGGGACGATGTTTCCTTCACCGCCGGCTGGGCCGAGGGAGCCGTCACCACCGGCCTCAACGCTGTGTGGGGCGTGGTGAAACACCTGGGGGGCTCCTCGGCGCCGGGGAACCCCGGTCCAGGCGAACTGCTGGACGCGATAGGCCCGATCTCACTGGACTAACCTGGCCCCGCGCCCGCAGGGGAGCGGGCGGGGAGCCTCGACTAGGTGTGGAGCTCCCGGTGCTGCGCCGCGAGCTCCACGTACCGCGCAGCATTGGCGCGCACGCCGTCGTACTCTTCCCCGGTGAGTTCGCGCCGCACCTTGGCGGGCACTCCGGCCACCAGGGAACGCGGCGGAATAATGGTGCCCTCGAGGACAACGGCGCCCGCGGCGACGAGCGAGCCGGCGCCGATCACCGCGCCGTTGAGGACGGTGGCGCCCATGCCGATGAGGCAGTCGTCCTCCACGGTGCAGCCATGGACGACGGCGGCGTGCCCCACACTGACCCGGGCCCCCACCGAGCAGGGGAAGCCGGGATCTGCGTGCAGCACCACGTTGTCCTGCAGGTTGGTGCCCTCGCCTACGGAGATGGGGGCCGTATCAGCCCGTACGGAAACGCCGTAGAACGCGCTGGACCCTGCTGCGAGCGTGGCGCTGCCGATGATGGACGCGGTGGGGGCGACGAAGGCGGAGTCGTGGACGGCCGGCGAAACGCCGGCAAAAGGATGGAGAGGAGCCATGGATTCACCCTAGGTCACTCAGGGGTGCGGCCGCTGCTCCCGGGCCAATGTGTCCGGCGGGCCGGCCGGAGGGCCCGGGGTGCGGAGGACCAGGAACTGGTAGTGCTGCGTCCATGCGCCCCGCCCCGGCCCTGACTCATCCCCGGTGCCCTCCGGCCAGGTGCGGAAGTGCTCCACCTCGCCATGCGCACTGAAGATCCGCATTACCGCCGCGTCGCTCCGTCGGCTGAAGAACCGGCGCGGCTCCTGGTCGTCCTCCGGGTTCAGGACTTCCTCATCATCCCCGGACCAGAGTCCGACGGCGATGGGTGAGCCGGGTGCGCACACCCGCACCAATTCACTGACGACGCCTCCGATCAGGATGTTGGGCACGTGCAACAGGGTGCTCATGGTCCACCCGGCAGAGAAGGAGCCGTCCAGGAACGGCAGGTTCCGCCCGCTGGCGACGCTGGCGTTCAGGCCTTTGGCTATGGCCAAGCGGACGCTCTCGCCGGAGAGGTCCACGCCGCAGTAGTGCAGGCCCGAGCGGACAAATTCAAGGCCTTCAACCCCGGTGCCACATCCGAGTTCGAAGACGGAGCGCCGGTGCTCGCTCTTGAGCAGCCGGATAAACCACTCCCGGCATGCGACGCGCTGTGGAGTACCGGCCCGTGTATTAACGGCCGGGGCCTGCCGGTCATAGAACAGCGCGAGGTCCGCCTCATGGTCCGCGTTCCGTGGTGCGTCAACCATGACTTCAGCATAAGACCGGGCGGCTGGCCGGTGGCTAGTTGAACACCACCGTCCGGTTTCCGTCCAGCAGGACCCGGTGTTCGGCATGCCACTGCACAGCCTGGACCAGAGTGCGCCCCTCGACGTCCCGGCCCATCTGCACGAACTGCTCCGGCGTGCGCGCGTGGTCCACACGGATGACTTCCTGCTCGATAATGGGCCCCTCATCCAGGGCTGCGGTCACATAGTGAGCCGTGGCGCCGATCAGCTTCACGCCGCGGGCGTGGGCCTGGTGGTATGGGCGGGCACCCTTGAAGGAGGGCAGGAACGAGTGGTGGATATTGATGGCCTGGCCGGTCAGTTCGGTGCACAGCTCATCGGAGAGGATCTGCATGTACCGGGCCAGCACGGTCAGCTCAATGCGGTGCTCGGCCATGATGGCGCGCAGCTTGTCCTCGGCCTCCGCCTTGGTCTCCGGGGTGACGGGAATGTAGTGGAAGGGGATGCCGTAGAACTCGGCCAGTCCGGCCAGGTCGCGGTGGTTGGACACGATGGCCGGAATTTCGATGGGCAGGGTTCCGCTGCGCTGCTGGAACAGGAGGTCGTTAAGGCAATGGGCGGATGTGCTGGCCATGACCAGCGTCCTAACCTTTTCGCCTACAGTGTCCAGGCTCCACTGCATGCCAAAAGCTTCTGCCACCGGCTCCAGGGCGGCCCGAAGCTCGGCTTTTGGGGCCGCCGTGGTTACCTCCACCCGCATGAAGAAGTTTCCGGTCGCCGGGCTGCCGTACTGCTGTGAGTCCGTAATATTGCACCCCGCCACCAGCAGGGCTCCGGCCACCGCGTGGACGATCCCGGGGCGGTCCGGGCAGGACAGGGTTACTACATGCGCTTGGGTCAGGTGGTCTTCACTCACACGTACAAGCCTACCCGCGGGTGAACCCCTCGGATTTGGTAGGCTGGAAGCGTCGCAACTGGCGTTGGGTGGCTAACCACCAGGGAGCGGCAATCACGAAGACCACGGATCGTACGCCTGGGCCGAGGGTCATGTTTTGCCGGAAGTGGGCTGCACCCCGTCAGTACCGCAGCACCATGACGTGCGCTGTCACACCTGTCATTGACAGGCCGCGACAGCGCGCCGGCCGGTAGCCTGACCTTAGCAGTGCCCTTACGCCTAGCGAGGAGTTCTCCGTGACTACACCAGCCACCTCAACCACCGCCGTCAGCAACCAGCCACTGGCTGAGCTTGACCCCGAAATCGCCGCAGTCCTGGACCAGGAGCTCGGCCGCCAGCGCGGCACCCTGGAAATGATCGCCTCCGAAAACTTCGCACCGCGTGCAGTCATGGAAGCCCAGGGTTCGGTCCTCACCAACAAGTACGCCGAGGGCTACCCGGGCCGCCGCTACTATGGCGGCTGCGAGTATGTCGACGTTGCCGAGCAACTGGCCATCGACCGGGTGAAGGCCCTGTTCGGCGCCGAATACGCCAACGTCCAGCCGCACTCCGGCGCGCAGGCCAACGCTGCTGCGCTCTCAGCAATGATCACCCCCGGCGACAAGATCCTGGGCCTGTCCCTGGCACATGGCGGCCACCTGACCCACGGCATGAAGCTGAACTTCTCCGGCAAGCTGTACAACGTTGCGGCCTACCAGGTGGAAGAGGACAACTTCCGCATCGACATGGACAAGCTCCGCGAGCAGGCTATCGCCGAGAAGCCGCAGGTGATCATCGCCGGCTGGTCCGCGTATCCCCGGCACCTGGACTTCGCTGCCTTCCGTTCCATCGCTGATGAGGTGGGTGCGCTGCTCTGGACCGACATGGCGCACTTCGCCGGCCTGGTGGCAGCAGGACTGCACCCAAGCCCGGTGCCGTACTCCGACGTCGTCACCTCCACGGTGCACAAGACCCTGGCGGGCCCCCGCTCCGGCGTGATCCTGGCCAAGGAGCAGTGGGCCAAGAAGCTGAACTCCAACGTCTTCCCGGGCCAGCAGGGCGGCCCGCTGATGCACGTCATCGCTGCCAAGGCGGTGGCCTTCAAGATTGCCGGAACCCAGGAATTCAAGGAGCGCCAGGAGCGTGTCCTGGAAGGCGCCCGCATTATCGCGGACCGCCTGAACCAGGCCGACGTCGCCGACGCGGGTGTCTCCGTGCTCACCGGCGGCACCGACGTGCACCTGGTGCTCGTCGACCTGCGGAACTCCCAGCTGGACGGCCAGCAGGCCGAGGACCTCCTGCACTCCGTGGGCATCACGGTCAACCGCAACGCGGTGCCGTTCGACCCGCGCCCGCCGATGGTCACCTCCGGCCTGCGCATCGGTACCCCCGCCCTTGCCACCCGCGGTTTCGGCGCCGCCGAGTTCACCGAGGTTGCCGAGATCATCGCCACCGCGCTGAAGGCCGGCACTGGCGCGGACGTCGAGGCCCTGCAGTCCCGCGTGGACAAGCTCGCCGCCGACTTCCCGCTGTACCCGCAGCACGAGCAGTGGTAACCAATGACTGAAACCAAAACCGCACAGATCCTTGACGGCAAGGCCACCGCCGCCGCCATCAAGGCCGAGCTGACCGAACGCGTGGCCGCACTCAAGGCCAAGGGCGTCACCCCCGGCATCGCCACTGTGCTGGTGGGCGCCGATCCTGCCTCGCAGCTGTATGTCTCCATGAAGCACAAGCAATCGGTGCAGATCGGCATGAACTCCATCCAGCGCGAGCTTCCGGCGGACGCCACCCAGGCCCAGGTGGAGGCCCTCATTGACGAACTCAATGCAGACCCTGCCTGCCACGGCTACATTGTCCAGCTGCCGCTGCCGAAGCATCTTGACACCGACGCCATCCTGGAGCGCATCGACCCCGCCAAGGACGCCGACGGGCTGCACCCGACCAACCTCGGCCGGCTGGTGCTGAACGTCAACGGTGAGATCACCACGCCGCTGCCGTGCACCCCCCGGGGCGTCATTGAGCTGCTCGAGCGCAATGGTTACAGCCTGGCCGGTAAGCACGTTGTGGTGGTGGGCCGCGGCGTGACGATCGGCCGTTCCATTGGGCTGCTGCTGACCCGACGGAACGTCAACGCCACCGTCACGCTCACCCACACCGGCACCACGAACCTGCCGGACCTGCTCCGGCAGGCGGACGTCATTGTGGGCGCGGCGGGCGTCAAGCACATCGTCAAGGCAGCGGACGTGAAGCCGGGCGCCGCCCTGCTGGACGTCGGTGTGACCCGCGAGACGGACCCGGAGTCCGGCAAGAGCAGGGTCCACGGCGACATCGATCCCGCCGCTGCGGAGGTGGCCGGCTGGATCTCGCCGAACCCCGGCGGAGTGGGCCCCATGACCGTGGCGCTGCTGATGACCAACGTGGTTGAAGCGGCAGAACGTGCGGCCGAGCACGCGGGTTAGCCACCACACCTGAAGTACGACGGCGGCGCCGCACCTTTCCCAGCGGAAGGCGCCGCGCCGCCGTCGTACGGATGCCCTACTTGAGCTGGCCTCGGATCTCGCCGCCGGGGAAAGTGGCGGTGTGGACGTTCACGTAGTAGCTGCGCGGGCTTTCCGCTATCGCCGCCAGCAGGGCGGGATCGGCCGTGGCGCAGGCTTGCACCACCCAGTCCGTGCCTGCTCCCACCGTGAGCGGAACAACCACCCCGCCTGCCTGGTTGCGTGGGGCGAAGTGGATGTGTGCGGCGGCGGCGGAGACCGACAGGTCGCGGGCTTCCAGCGTGTAGCAGAGCTGGTCCCCGGAGATGGTGTAGCTGAAGAATCCACTGGCACCGGTATTGGAACCGGTTACCTCCTGGGCCGTGTTGAGCGGGACAGCGGGGGTGCCGCCGGGCTTGGCCACGGCAGCGCTGCCGGAACCGAGAAGGGAAATGACGGCCGCGGCTGCTGCGGCGGTCCTGAATGCAGAGCGAGTCATGGTCTGGTCCTTTGCTTTGATTCCTGGGCATCCCCGGCCCGACCCAACGTACTCCTGCACTCTGGAGCGGACAAGGGGTTCCGGCTTCCCCACGTGCTGTTCGCCGCCGGTGGAAGGCGGCCGGAGCACCCGCAGTAATTTGAGAGAATGGGCTCATGCAATCTTTGGGCAACCCCTCTTCATCCTCCAAGTCCGCCAAGGCCGGATTTTCCCTGTTCCGGATCAGCGGTCCGGGCCTGATGGTCCTGGTGACCGCGTTCGTGGTGGCCGTGATCTTCGCGGCCAACCAGAACGACGTGGTGGGGTGGGTGGTTGCCGTCATCGCCTTTTTCTGGCTCGCCCTCGCTTCCTTTGTGGTGTTCAGCATCCAGAAGGCGGCCAAGAAGGCAGGCGCCAAGCTGACCGAAGCGCAGAACGCCTTCAGCACGGCTGCCGGGCGCGGCCCGTCCGCGCGGGCCGACCAGGGCGGGACCCGCGTCATCTACGAACGCACCGAAGCCGACGAGGTCCGCGACCTGAAACTGGACCACTCCTTCAAGATCGTCCAGGTGCAGGTCCGGGTGGTGGAGGACGAGCGCGCCAAAGGTGCTGCTGCCAACCAGGACACCATCAACCGCGCCCTGGAAACCATCGAGATTACGGCCACCAACGCCCGGGACATGATCAAGTCCTCAGGCGGCAGCGGCGAGCCGGTGACCGGAACCGTCATCGACTAGAGTGGAACGGGTGAGCTCGGCATTGAACAAGGACCACCTGCGCATCGCATCCGTGAATGTTAACGGCCTCCGGGCTGCGTTCCGCAACGGAATGGCAGCGTGGCTGGAGCCACGCGAAGTGGACATTCTCTGCCTGCAGGAAGTCCGCGCCCCGGACGCCATCGTGCGGCAGCTGCTCGGCGATGGCTGGCATATCCTGCACGCCGAAGCCGAAGCGAAAGGCCGGGCCGGCGTCGCCATCGCCTCCCGGGAGGAGCCGCTGGAAACCCGGAACGGCATCGGTGACGACTACTTCGCCACCGCCGGCCGCTGGGTGGAAGCCGATTTCCGCCTGCGGGACGCCGCGGGAAACCCGGTCCAGCTGACCGTCGCCAGCGCCTACGTGCACTCCGGCGAAGCCGGTACGACCAAGCAGGACGACAAGTTCCGGTTCCTGGATGTCATGACCACCCGGCTCCCGGAACTGGCCAAGCACAGCGACCACGCACTGGTGGTGGGTGACCTGAACGTAGCCCACACGGCCCGGGACATCCGGAATGCTAAAGGCAACGTCAAGAAGGCAGGCTTCCTCCCGGAAGAACGGGCCTACTTTGACCGGTTCCTCGGCGAGGAGATCGGCTGGCAGGACGTGCACCGTAACCTGGCCGGTGACATGGACGGCCCCTACACCTGGTGGTCCCAGCGCGGCAAGGCATTCGATAACGACACCGGCTGGCGCATCGACTACCACCTGGCCACCCCCGCCCTGGCCTCCGCCGCCATCTCCGCAGTGGTGGACCGCGCACCCTCGTGGGACACCCGGTTCTCCGACCACGCCCCGCTGGTAGTGGACTACCTGCTCTAACCTCCCCAGCTCCAAGCCACCCCAAAGGTTCCTTTACCCATGACTAGCCAGACTTCCCAGACTGCCAAGAAGCGCATCCTCTCCGGTGCCAAGCCCACCGCGGACTCCCTCCACCTGGGCAACTACATCGGCGCGGTGCGCAACTGGGTGGATATGCAGGCCGAGTACGATGCGGTCTTCTTCATCCCCGACCTGCATGCAGTCACCGTGGACTTCGACCCTGCGGAACTGGCCAAGCGCACCCGGATCGTCGCTGCCCAGTACATTGCCGCCGGCATCGACCCGGACAAGAGCATCTTCTTTGTCCAGTCCCACGTGCCCGAGCACGCGCAGCTGGCCTGGGCGCTGAACTGCATCACCGGGTTCGGCGAAGCGTCCCGTATGACCCAGTTCAAGGACAAGACCCAGAAATCCGGGGCGGACGCGGCGACACTGGGCCTCTTCGCCTACCCCACGCTGATGGCCGCGGACATCCTGCTGTACCAGACGGACCTGGTCCCGGTGGGCGAGGACCAGCGCCAGCACCTGGAACTGACCCGCAACCTGGCCCAGCGGTTCAACACCCGGTTCGGCCAGACCTTCACCGTTCCCGAGGCCACCATCATCAAGGAACGCGCCAAAATCTACGACCTGCAGAACCCCACCGCCAAGATGTCCAAGACGGGGGAGTCGCCCAACGGTGCCATCCAGCTGCTCGAGGACCCCAAGGTGGCGGCCAAGCGCATCAAGTCCGCCGTGACGGATGCCGGCACGGACATCCGCTTCGACGCCGAGGAAAAGCCGGGCGTCTCCAACCTGCTCACCATCTATTCGTCCCTCACCGGCAAATCCGTGGCCGATCTTGAAGCCGAGTACCAGGGCAAGATGTACGGCCACCTCAAGGTGGACCTGGCGGAGGTCGTTGTCGACTTCGTGACCCCGCTCCGGGACCGGACCAACGAGCTGATGGCGGACCCGGCGGAACTGGACCGGCTCCTGGCCAAGGGCGCCGAGCGGGCACGGGAGATCGCCACCGTCACGCTCGGCCAGGTCTATGACCGCATGGGCTTCCTGCCGTCCCTCAGCCTCGCCGGAGTCCGCTAGGGCAATGGACACCAGCGTAGGCGTCATCCTGGGGTTCCCGCCTGACATCGCGGAGGAACTGCAGCGCTGGCGGGCTTCCTTCGGGGATCCGCTGGCAACCGTGGTCCCGGCGCACATCACGCTGGTGACCACCACTCCCACCGATAACTGGGGGGCAACCTGCGATCACGTGCGCGAGGTGGCCCGCCGCCAGCGCCCCTTCACCATCACCATCGCCGGCACGGGGACCTTCCGGCCCGTATCCCCGGTGGTGTTCATCAATGTGGAGGAAGGGTTCGACGAGTGCGTTGAGCTGCATCGCCAGCTGCAACAGGGCCCCCTGGAACGTGACCTCCCGTTCGCATACCACCCCCACGTCACCATCGCACACGACGTCGCCCCCGAAAGCCTCGATGAGGCCGAAGCCGTGTTGCGGGACTATAGGGCCACCTTCCCCGTGGTTAGCATGGGACTCTACGAGCACGGTGCGGACGGCATCTGGCAGCTACGGGAAGAGCTGGACTTTGGGAGAGAAAACGACGACGACGGCGCCTCCCGGGCGGAGCGCGTCACCGGCAGTGCCGCCCCGGGCAGCCCGTCCCGGCGGGGCTAAGCGGCAGCCGCTTCCCACCGAACAGGCCCTGCTCCGGCTGGCCGTGATCCGGAAACGGATGGAGTGGGGCAAGTCGCGCCGGGCCGGCGCCGGCCCGCTCGCGAATGCCGTCGGCCTGGCCCAGTGGCTGCTGGCGCGGCTGAACGCCTTCCGTCCTATGCGCGCCTTCAAGCATTACACCCTGCAGCACGGCCCGCTGATGAGCGCGGGCATTGGCTTCAACATGTTCTTCTCCATCACGGGCCTCCTTGCCACCGGGTTTTCGATTGCCGGCCTGGTGCTTCGGGGCCAGCCTGCGCTCCTGGACACCGTGATCGAAAGCGTCGCCCAAAGTGCGCCCGGCCTGCTCAAGGTGAATGGCGGTGCCGGGCTGGTGGATCCGGATGACCTGCTGGATCCCGGCGGGCTGGGCTGGACGGCCCTGGTGGCTGCAGTGGTCACTGTCATCACCTCCCTCGGCTGGATCGCCGGCCTGCGCGACGGCCTCCGCGGCGTGCTTGAGCTGCCGCCGCTGCAGGTAAACCCCATCCTGATGAAGCTGCGGGACGCCGGGACGCTGCTTCTGCTCGGTGTTGCCCTGGTGATCAGTGCGGGTGCTTCGCTGATTTTCGGCACTGCGGCAGGCTGGGTAACGGATTTTCTCAAGCTCGATCCTGTCGTGGCCGGGCCGCTGACCACGTCCATCAAGATAGGCGTCCCGCTGGTACTGAACTGGTTCACCGCGCTGGTCATGTTCCGGCTGGCCGGCGGGCTGAAGCTGTCCCGGCGTGCCCTGCTGGAAGGGACGGTGCTGGCGGCGGTGGGCACCACGGTCCTGCAGATCTTCAGTACAGAACTGCTCGCCGGTGCCGGAAGGAACCCCATCCTGGCACCGTTCGCCATCATCATTGGGCTGCTGATCTGGTTCAACCTGGTCAGCCAGGTCTACCTGGTCTCAGCAGGATGGTCTGCGGTGCGTGAGGCCGACCTGCACTCCCTGCACACGGCGCAGGCCAAGGCCGCCTGGGGTTCACGGCAGGTGCAGCCTGGCAAAGTCCCCGGGCACGGCGGCGCCGCCGCAACAGCTACTGCGCGGCGTCGAGGTACTGGTCGGCCCAGGCAGCAATAATCCGGGCCGCGCGGGCGGCCTGGCCCTTCCCGGTGAGCAGGTGGTCGCTGCCCTCCAGGGAGACGAAGTTCCGCGGATGCCGGGCAGCCTGGAAGATGCTGCTGGCGTTCTCAATCCCCACGGTGTTGTCAGTGGGGGAGTGCAGCACCATCAGGGGTTTGTGCAGCTGCTTGATGCAGTCCGTAAGGTCCGCCTTTTCCAGGTCCTCCACGAAGTGCTTCCGGATCTCGACGCGCTTGCCGCCCAGGTCCACCTCTGCGCTTCCTTCGCTGAGGATCTTGTCCAGCGCCGCGTCGAAAACATGGGCCACATGCTTCGGCGAGAAGGGCGCCCCGACTGTTGCGACGGCGTCGAGCTCCGGTATGTGCCGTGCGGCGGAAAGGACCGCCGCGCCCCCGAAGGAGTGCCCCACGAGAAGGGAAATCTGCCTGCCTTCGCTGCGCATGAATTCGGCGGCCTTAACGGTGTCTGCCACCTTGTGGCTGAAGGAACCGGCAGACCATTCGCCGGCGGATTCACCCAGCCCGAGGTTGTCGAAGCGCAGCATGCCCACGCCGGCGTCCGCCAGGGCCTTGCACATCCTCGAAGCGGACGGGCTGTCCTTGCCCAGGGTAAAGCCGTGGGAGAACACACCCCAGCCTTTCACCGGGCCTTCCGGAACGTCGATGATGCCAGAGAGCATCTCGCCGGTGGAACCCTCGAAGGTGACTTTTTCGGAGCGGGACAAAGCGTCCCCTTTCGTTTGTACGGATGCTCTATCACTTTTGGTGCCTAAAACCTCGGTTTAGGAACCAAAAGTGATAGAGCAAGCGGGGGTGATAAAACGACGACGGCGCCAGTCCCCTCGTGCGGGGACGGCGCCGTCGTCTTGATGGGCCTAAGTCAGATCTTGCGGGACAGGATGGCCTGCTTGACCTCGGCGATGGCCTGGGTGACCTGGATGCCGCGGGGGCATGCCTCCGAGCAGTTGAAGGTGGTGCGGCAGCGCCACACACCTTCCTTATCGTTCAGGATCTCCAGGCGCATGTCGCCTGCGTCATCACGGGAGTCGAAGATGAAGCGGTGGGCGTTCACGATCGCGGCCGGGCCGAAGTACTGCCCGTCAGTCCAGAAGACCGGGCAGGAGGAGGTGCACGCGGCGCACAGGATGCACTTGGTGGTGTCGTCGAAACGCTCGCGGTCCTCGGCGGACTGCCGGCGCTCCCGGGTGGGTTCGTGGCCCTTGTTGATCAGGAACGGCATGACCTCGCGGTAGGACTGGAAGAACGGTTCCATGTCCACGATGAGATCCTTCTCCACCGGCAGGCCCTTGATGGGCTCGACCGTGATGGGCTTGGACGTGTCCAGGTCCTTCAGAAGGGTCTTGCAGGCAAGGCGGTTGCGGCCGTTGATACGCATGGCATCCGATCCACAGACGCCGTGGGCGCAGGAGCGGCGGAAGGACAGGCTGCCGTCCATCTCCCATTTGACCTTGTGCAGGGCATCCAGCACGCGGTCCGTGCCATACATGGTGAGGTGGTAGTCGTCCCACGTGGCATCCGCGGAAACCTCCGGGTTGTACCGGCGGACGCGCAGGTGCACATCGAACGTCGGGATTTCGCCGCCCCCGCCGACGCCGGCAGGCAGTTCAATCTTTGAGGCTGGCTCAGCGATTTCAGCGGTCATCTTAGTACTTCCTCACCATCGGCTCGTAGCGGGTAAAGACAACCGGCTTGGTGGCCAGGCGGATGCCGGCAATAGATTCCGCCGATCCGTCAGCCGGGGCGTGGTCGTCCTTGTACGCCATGGAGTGCTTCATGAATTTCTCGTCGTCGCGGTCCGGGAAGTCCTCGCGGAAGTGTCCGCCGCGGGATTCCTCGCGGTGCAGGGCAGCCACGGTCATGACCTTGGCCAGTTCCAGCAGGAAGCCGAGCTCAACGGCCTCGAGCAGGTCCAGGTTGAAGCGCTTGCCCTTGTCCTGGACGTTGATCCGCTTGTACCGCTCCTCGAAGGACGCAATGTCGCGCAGGACCTGGTTCAGGGTGTCAGCGGTGCGGAACACCTGCATGTTGGCGTCCATGGTGTCCTGCAGTTCCTTGCGGATCTGGGCCACCTTTTCGTCGCCGGTGCCGTTGCGGGCAATGTCCAGCAGTTCCGTGGTGTAGGCCAGCGGGTTCTCCGGCAGATCCACGAAGTTGGCGGTCTTGGCGTACTCCGCGGCGGCGATGCCGGCACGCTTGCCGAACACGTTGATGTCCAGCAGTGAGTTGGTGCCCAGGCGGTTGGAGCCGTGAACGGACACGCAGGCCACTTCGCCGGCTGCGTACAGGCCGGGGACCACGGTGTCGTTGTCCTGGAGGACCTCGGTCTCGATGTTCGTGGGGATGCCGCCCATGGCGTAGTGGGCCGTGGGGAACACCGGAACGGGCTCGGTGTAGGGCTCGACGCCCAGGTAGGTGCGCGCGAACTCGGTGATGTCCGGAAGCTTCGCGTCGATGTGGGCGGGCTCCAGGTGGGTCAGGTCCAGGAGGACGTAGTCCTTGTTGGGGCCGCAGCCGCGGCCTTCGCGGACTTCGTTGGCCATGGAGCGGGCCACGATGTCACGGGGCGCCAGGTCCTTGATGGTAGGCGCGTAGCGCTCCATGAAGCGCTCACCCTCGGAGTTGCGCAGGATGGCGCCTTCACCGCGGGCAGCCTCGGAGAGGAGGATGCCCAGGCCGGCCAGGCCGGTCGGGTGGAACTGGAAGAACTCCATGTCCTCCAGGGGGATGCCGCGGCGGAACGCGATGCCCATCCCGTCGCCGGTGAGGGTGTGGGCGTTGGACGTGGTCTTGAAAACCTTGCCCGCGCCGCCGGAGGCGAACACCACGGACTTGGCCTGGAACACGTGCAGTTCACCGGAGGCGAGGTCGTAGGAGACCACGCCGGCAACGCGCTTCTGCCTGTACGGGGTGCCGTCTTCGCGGACTGCGTCTTCCTCGACCGTCAGCAGGTCCAGGACGTAGTACTCGTTGTAGAACTCCACGTTGTGCTTGACGCAGTTTTGGTACAGCGTCTGCAGGATCATGTGGCCGGTGCGGTCGGCGGCGTAGCACGCACGGCGGACCGGAGCCTTGCCGTGGTCGCGGGTGTGGCCACCGAAGCGGCGCTGGTCGATCCGGCCTTCGGGCGTGCGGTTGAACGGCAGGCCCATCTTCTCCAGGTCCAGGACGGCGTCGATCGCTTCCTTGGCCATGACCTCTGCGGCGTCCTGGTCCACCAGGTAGTCGCCGCCCTTGACGGTGTCGAAGGTGTGCCATTCCCAGTTGTCTTCCTCGACATTGGCAAGGGCCGCACACATGCCACCCTGCGCCGCACCGGTGTGCGAGCGGGTGGGGTAGAGCTTGGTCAGTACTGCTGTGCGCGCGCGCTGACCGGATTCGATCGCGGCGCGCATGCCAGCGCCACCGGCACCGACGATGACGACGTCGTACTTATGGACCTGCATACCAGACGCTCTTTCTCTCAAAATTCGCAATAAAACAACGGGGCGGCGTTGCCGGCTCCGCAAAACAGGGCCCGCGGGACAGCCCGCGGGCCCGGGACGGTGCTGATACTAGGCAGGGCAGAATCCGCCGGGCAGCTGGACACCATCCACCACGGGGCAGGGATCGAAGGTGAAGATCACCAGGGTGCCCAGGACGACGATGACGACAGTGGCCGCGTACAGCACGGTCTTCAGCCAGCGGCGCGTGGAGTCCTTCTCCGCGTAGTCGTTGATGATGGTGCGCACGCCGTTGGTGCCGTGCAGCATGGCCAGCCACAGCATGGCCAGGTCCCAGAACTGCCAGAACGGGTCGGCCCACTTGCCGGCCACGAAGCCGAAGTCGATGGCGTGGATGCCTTCGCCGACCAGGAGGTTAACGAAGAGGTGGCCGAAGATCAGGACCACCAGGACGACACCGGAGAGCCGCATGAACAGCCATGCGATCATCTCGAAGTTGCCCTTGCTGCCGCCGTGGCGCCGGTATTCGGGAGCGATCCGCCCGCTGCGGGGGCTTTCGATGGTTGCAGACATGGGTCAGTGACCTCCGAAGGCGAGTGACAGGTGGCGGATGGAGAAGCCGATCATCGTGACGGCCCAGAGGCCCAGGACTGCCCACAGCATCTGCCGCTGGTACTTGGGACCCTTCTTCCAGAAGTCCACGGCGATGATCCGCAGGCCGTTGAAGGCGTGGAACACGATGGCGGCAACCAGGCCGGTTTCACCCAGCGCCATGAGGGGATTCTTGTAGGCGCCAATCACTTCGGTGTAGGCCTCGGGGGACACGCGCACCAATGAGGTGTCCAGGACGTGGACCAACAAGAAGAAAAAGATCACTACACCGGTAATACGGTGTCCTACCCAGGACCACATGCCTTCACGGCCGCGGTACAAGGTGCCAGCTGGTTTTGTCGGCACTGATAAACCTCCCTGCAACACAGCGGCGCTGGCATGAGATCCACGCGGGGGGAACGCCTGCTGCGAGAGCACTCGTAGCTCAGGCCTAAATCTAGGCTTCGCTCACAGCTTATTCAATTTAGGGAAGACTTGGTGACCAGCACCGGCGCGGAATCCGCTGTTTTTTGAGACGAACGCCACATAACGGGCACGGTCGCGTGCGCCAGTGTTGCGCGGACCGTCCGCCGTCCCGGGGGCGGCCAGGGCGGGTCGGCTAAAGTAAGCCGTGATGAGTACAGACAAAGTGACAAGCCAGGCATCACCACTTGACCGCTTTATTGCGGTAATTCCGGCCGGCGGTGTCGGGACCCGCCTTTGGCCCCTGTCACGCGCCGCAGCTCCCAAGTTCCTCCACGACCTCACGGGTTCGGGCAGCACGCTGCTGCGGGCCACCTATGACCGCCTGCACCCGCTGGCCGGCAGCCGGATCCTGGTGGTCACGGGTGTGGCCCACCGGGAGGCCGTGTGCCGTCAGCTGCCGGAATTGCACGACTCTGACCTGGTGCTCGAGTCCGAACCGAAAGACTCCGCCGCCGCCATCGGGCTGGCCGCGGCCATCCTGCATCAGCGCGACCCGGACGCCATCATGGGCTCCTTCGCCGCGGACCACGTCATCAGCCCGGACAACCTCTTCCAGGACGCGGTCCGCGAGGCCATCCACACGGCTGCGGCGGGAAAAATTGTCACCATCGGCATCAAGCCCACGCACCCCTCCACCGGCTTCGGCTACATCCGTTCCGGCCAGGGCCTGCGGATCGAGGGCGCCCCTACTGCGCAGGACGTGGTGGAGTTCGTCGAGAAGCCGGACGAGGCCGTGGCCCGGCAGTACGTGGAAAGCGGCAACTATGTCTGGAATGCCGGTATGTTCGTGGCCCCAGTGGCACTGATGCTCAAGCACCTCGAAGCCAACCAGCCAGGCCTCTTCCAGGGCCTGCAGGAAATTGCAGCGGCCTGGGACACCCCTCAGCGCGAAGAGGTCACCGCCCGGGTATGGCCCACGCTGCCGAAGATCGCCATTGACTACGCGGTGGCGGAGCCTGCCGCCGAAGCCGGGGACGTCGCCGTCGTGCCCGGTACCTTCCGTTGGGACGACGTCGGCGACTTCGCCTCGGTGGGACGGCTCAACAGCGCGCGGGAAGTGGACGACGTCACGGTTCTGGGGGCAGGCGCGCGCGTCTTCACCGAGAACTCCAGCGGCGTGGTGGTTTCCGATACCAAGCGCGTGATCGCCCTGATCGGTATCGAGGACGTGGTGATCGTGGATACGCCCGACGCGCTGCTGGTGACCACCAAGGCCAATTCGCAGCGGGTCAAGGCCGCGGTGGATGCCCTCAAGGCCAGCGGGGACACAGACGTCCTGTAACGCGGCGACCGGGATAGCCCCCATTTCCGGCCACCATCGCTAGAGTGAAACCGTGCGCAATTACACTACGGAAGCCCAGCCCACAGCCCTGGTGGCCCCCTGGCTGGACCCGCTCCTGCCGGAACTGATCGATTTCCGCCGGGACCTGCATGCGCATCCGGAACTGTCCTTCAAGGAATTCCGCACCACGGACAAACTCGCCGAACGGCTGGAAGCGGCAGGGTTGGCCCCGCGGCGCCTGGAGGGAACAGGCCTCACCGTAGACGTGGGCGAAGGACCCATCGCGACAGCTCTCCGCGGCGACATCGACGCCCTGCCGATCATCGAGGAGACCGGGCTTCCGTTTGCGTCCAAGAACCACGGCGTGACCCACGCCTGCGGCCACGACGTACACACCACCACCATGCTGGGCATCGCCCTGGTCCTCCAGCGGATGCACGAGGAGCAGTCGTTGGGCGGCACGGTGCGGCTGATCTTCCAGCCGGCTGAGGAGACGATGCCGGGAGGGGCCCACGCGTGCATCGAGCAGGGCGTCCTCGAGGGCGTGCCGCGGATCCTGGCCCTGCATTGCGACCCCCGCATCGAGGTGGGCAAAATCGGCACCCGCATCGGGGCCATCACCTCCGCCTCGGACACCATCCGCATTGAACTTTCCGGCCGTGGCGGGCACACCTCCCGCCCGCACCTGACCGAGGACCTGGTGTTCGCCTTGGCACAGATCGCCGTGAATGTACCCGCAGTGCTGTCCCGCCGCGTGGACGTCCGCAGCGGCGTGTCCGTGGTGTGGGGACAGATCTCCGCAGGGTCGGCACCCAACGCCATTCCCGGCGTCGGCTACATGGCAGGCACCATGCGCTGCCTGGACCGCGACGCCTGGCACGCTGCGGGAGAACTCCTGGACGAGGTGGTCCACCAGGTGGCTGCGCCCTACGGAGTGGACGTCCGCCTGGAACACACTAGGGGAGTGCCCCCGGTAGTGAACTCCGAACACGAGACCGCGCTCATTGAGGCGTCCGCCCGCGCGGAAATCGGCGAGGGCGCCGTGGTCCTGACACCGCAGTCCATGGGCGGGGAGGACTTCGCCTGGTTCCTTGCTGACCTGCCCGGAGCCATGATGCGCCTGGGCACCAAGACCCCGGGCGGTGAGGAGTACGACCTGCACCGCGGGGATTACATCCTGGACGAACGGGCCTTGGGCCTGGGCATCCGGGTGCTCACTGGAGCGGCGTTGCGCACCATCCGCGACCTTTGATGCGGCGCCGGCTGCCGTCGTCGTCCGCTACCAGTTGGTAACAACTTGTAAACAATCTCCCTCCTAGGACGGCGTGTGCTACGGGCCCGTGGCGCAGGCCACTAAAGTAGGGGGCATCAGTGCGCTCCGGCGCAGTGCTGCGTGCCCTCAGTGAAAACAGAATTTCAGTGTAGAAACGGACACTCATTGAATTCGAGCCGTAGCGCCACTCTCTCCTGGAGGAATATTGAAGACATCACTGCGTGCACGCTTTAAGCGCGGTTCAATGGCCGGCGTGGCTGCCGTTGGCGCTTCGGCGCTCCTGCTGACGGCCTGCGGCGCGGCCCCTGAAGCCGGCGGCGGATCCACCGAAGCCGCCAGCGACTACACCGGCTGCATCGTCTCGGACTCCGGCGGGTTCGACGACCAGTCCTTCAACCAGTCCTCCTACGAGGGCCTGAAGAAGGCGGAAGCTGACCTGGGCATCAAGGTCAACCAGGTGGAATCCAAGACCAACAACGATTTCGAGCCCAACCTCCGTGCCATGGTCACGGCGGGCTGCGACCTGACCGTCACTGTGGGCTTCCTGTTGGGCGACGCCACCAAGGCGCAGGCGGAAGCCAACCCTGACAGCCACTTCGCGATCGTCGACTTCGGCTACGAAACCCCCATCGAGAACGTCAAGCCGATCATCTACGACACGGCCCAGGCGGCGTTCCTCGCCGGCTACCTGGCGGCCGGCACCACCAAGACCGGCACGGTGGCAACCTTCGGCGGGATCAAGATCCCCACCGTCACCATCTTCATGGACGGTTTTGCGGACGGCGTGAAGTACTACAACGAGCAGAAGAACAAGAGCGTCAAGCTCCTCGGCTGGAACAAGGAATCCCAGGACGGCAGCTTTACGGGCGACTTCGAGAAGCAGGACGTGGGCAAGCAGCTTACCCGGAACTTCCTGGACCAGGGTGCTGACATCGTCATGCCCGTCGCAGGCCCCGTAGGCAAGGGCGCCGGCGCGGCACTGAAGGAAGCCAAGGCCGCCGGCAAGGACGTCAAGCTCATCTGGGTTGACTCCGACGGCTACCTCACCGCCCCGGACTACAAGGACATCATGCTGTCCTCGGTCATGAAGCTGATGGGCGACGCCGTGGAGACGGTCATCAAGGATGACGTCGAAGGCAACTTCGATAACACCCCGTACGTGGGCACCCTGGAAAACGAGGGTGTCCAGCTGGCACCCTTCCACGATTTCGATTCAGAGGTTCCGGCCGAGCTCAAGTCCGAGCTGGACCAGATCAAGAAGGACATTGTGGACGGCAAGCTGAAGGTCGAATCCGCAGCGAGCCCGAAGGCCTGATCCCTGCCCTAAGCGCCACCCCCGGCTGGTTACAGACTGGCCGGGCGGTGGCGCTTTTTGCTGGCCGTCCTCCTTTCCGGGCGCGCGCCGGCTCATCCCGCGGCTGCACCCACTAGGCTGGAGCTGCAGCCGCATAGCCCGTCCGGTCGATCACTGGACGCTTCGAGATTGGTCAGAGTTTTGAAACTTGAACTCAGAGGGATCACAAAACGCTTCGGTACCCTGGTCGCCAACGACCACATTGACGTTGTGGTGGAACCCGGGCAGATTCACTGCCTGCTGGGTGAAAACGGTGCCGGCAAATCCACCCTGATGAATGTGCTGTACGGGCTCTACGAGCCCACCGAAGGCGAGATCCTGGTGGACGGGAAGGCCGTATCCTTCCGCGGCCCGGGAGATGCCATGGCAGCGGGCATCGGCATGGTGCACCAGCATTTCATGCTGGTCCCGGTTTTTACGGTGGCCGAGAACGTGGCCCTGGGGGCGGAGCCGACCAAGGCTGCTGGTTTCCTCCACCTGGATGAGACCCGCCGCAGAATCAGGGAGATCTCCGACCAGTACGGCTTCGATGTCGATCCGGACGCCCTGGTGGAAGACCTGCCCGTCGGTGTCCAGCAGCGGGTGGAAATCATCAAGGCCCTGGTCCGCAACGCGAAGGTCCTGATCCTGGACGAGCCCACGGCCGTGCTTACTCCGCAGGAGACGGACCAGCTGCTGGACATCATGCGGCAGTTGAAGGCCGGCGGCACCTCCATCGTCTTCATCTCGCACAAGCTGCGGGAAGTCAAGGAAGTCTCAGACACCATCACGGTGATCCGGCGGGGCAAAGTGGTGGGCACCGCCGAGCCGTCGGCATCCACCACAGACCTGGCATCCATGATGGTGGGCCGCGCCGTCAGCCTGACACTGGACAAGGAGCCGGCGCGCCCCCAGGAAACAACGTTCGAAGTCCGGGACCTCACGGTGGTGGCGGCCAACGGCCAGCACGTGGTGGACGGGCTCAGCTTTTCCATCGCCCGCGGTGAGATCCTGGCTGTGGCCGGTGTCCAAGGCAATGGCCAGACGGAACTGACCGAAGCCATCCTTGGCCTCCAGGACCGGGCCACCGGGTCCATCCGGCTGGACGGGAAGGAACTCCTGGGCCGCAGTGTCAAGGACGTGCTGAATGCCGGCGTCGGTTTCGTTCCCGAAGACCGCAAGGTGGACGGCCTGGTAGGCACCTTCTCCGTAGCTGAAAACCTGGTGCTGGACCTGTACGACAAAGCACCGTATGCCAAGGGCATCAGCATGAGCCCGGCCAAAGTCATGGACAACGCCAAGGCCCGGATCGACGAATTCGACGTCCGGACCCCCTCCGCTGCCGCCGCGGCGGGAACGCTCTCCGGCGGCAACCAGCAGAAGGTTGTCATGGCGCGTGAGCTGTCCCGCCCGCTGCGCCTCTTCATCGCCAGCCAGCCCACCCGCGGCGTGGACGTGGGGTCTATCGAGTTCCTGCACCGCCGGATCGTGGCAGAGCGTGACCAGGGCACTCCTGTCATGATCATCTCCACGGAACTGGACGAGGTCATGGAGCTGGCCGACCGGATCGCGGTGATTTACAAGGGGAAGCTGGTGGGCATCGTCCCGGCCGGCACCGGACGCGATGTATTGGGCCTCATGATGGCCGGCATTCCGCCGGAAGACCACCCGCCCGCGCAGCAGGCCGCAACCTCCGACGACGCCGAAGGAGGCGACCATGTCTGACAAGCACGAACCCAAGCACGTGGCCGGCGGGGAGCCCGCCGCCGCGCACCAGCCGAGCCCGGCTGAGGAGGAGACCGCCGCCGTCGTATCCGTGGATACCGCCGGCGGCGCCATGGAACCTTCGGCCGTTCCAGCCACCGCGCAGAGCGGCGTGCTGCCCGGCCAGCCGGACACGCTCGTGCGGCGGATCTTCACCGGCAGCGGGATGGTCTCCGTCCTTGCCGTGCTCCTGGCACTGATTATCGGCGGACTGCTCATCGCCAGCACCGACAAGCAGGTGGCAGCCACCGGCAGCTACTTCCTTGCCCGCCCCACCGACTTCCTGGCAGCGGTCTGGAACGCGGCCACCGGCTCCTACATTGCGCTGTTCCAGGGTGCGGTCTTCAACCCGCGCGGCGCCAGCGCCGCGGCCCAGTTCGCGCCGTTCATGGAGACGCTGACCATCGCCACCCCGCTGATTACCGCGGGCCTGGGCGTGGCGCTGGCCTTCCGTGCCGGCCTCTTCAACATCGGTGCCCAGGGCCAGATCATCATGGGCGGCATCCTGGCTGCGTGGGTCGGGTTCGCGCTCCACCTGCCCCTTGGCCTGCATCTGCTGCTGGTTCTGGTGGCCGGGATCGCCGGCGGCGCGCTGTGGGGCGGACTGGTAGGCGTACTTAAGGCACGCACCGGCGCACACGAGGTCATCCTGACCATCATGTTCAACTACATCGCGCTGTATTTCCTGCGCTTCCTCATGAGCACGCCCGCATTCCAGCGACCAGGGGAGACCAATCCCATTTCGCCGGTCCTGGACGCCACCGCCGTGTACCCGCAGATCCTGGGCAGCCAGTACCGGCTGCACCTGGGCTTCCTCCTCGCAATCGGTGCCACGCTGCTCGTGTGGTGGCTGCTCAACCGCTCCACCGTGGGCTTCGAGTTCCGCGCCGTGGGAGCCAATCCGAGCGCCGCCCGCACGGCCGGCATCAACGTGTCCCGCTCGACCATCCTGGTGATGGCCATTGCCGGCGCCCTCGCGGGCATGTCCGGAGTGGCCCAGGTTGCCGGCACCGAGAAGGTGCTGACGGACGGTGTGGCCGCCACCTACGGCTTTGACGCGATCACGGTCGCGCTGCTGGGACGTTCGACGCCGTGGGGTACCTTTGCGGCCGGCCTGCTGTTCGGCGCCTTCCGCGCCGGAGCGGTTCAGATGCAGATCCAGACCGGCACCCCCATCGACATCGTCCTGGTGGTCCAGTCTTTGATCGTCCTGTTTATTGCGGCCCCGCCGCTGGTCCGGGCGGTGTTCGGGCTCAACCCCCGGCGCCGCAAGCGCGTCCGCGCCACCACGTCCCGTCAGGCAGCTTCCACCGGAGGTGCAGCATGAGCACGACAGTTACCCCGCCCCGCGCCGAAAAGCCCCAGCCTGACGGACCCGACGGCGGCCCTGCACCGCTGGCGGCCAAACCGGCCACCTGGAAGACGCCTGTCATGCTTTGCGTGCTGGCGCTCGTGGCCCTGGTCTTCTTTGGATTCCTGGCGCCCCGCAGCACGGCAAGTTTCGGCATTTCCACCGGCAGTGACTTCTTTCAGCTGCCCGCCCTGGAAATCAACGCCTTCGCCGCCGGACTGGTGCTCTCCGCCCTCATGGTTGGCCTCGCTGCCTACTCGGTCTACCTCAAGGCCAGGGACCGTTCCGCACCCGGCTGGGCCACCATCCTGTTCACGGTCCTGTTCGTTGCAGCCTTCCTGATCTGGGTGGTGGGCGGGGCCCGCACCCCTAACATCTCCCTTGCGGGCCTGATCGCAGGTTCCGTTACCCTCGCCGTGCCGTTGGTATTCGGCTCACTGTCCGGTGTGCTCTGCGAACGGGTCGGTGTGGTCAACATCGCCATCGAGGGTCAGCTTCTGGGCGGCGCGTTCACCGCAGCCATCGTGGCCACCGTGACGCAGAACCCCTTCATCGGCCTGCTGGCCGCGGCCGTGGCAGGAGCGCTCGTCTCCATGGTGCTGGCACTGTTCAGCATCAAGTACCTGGTGAACCAGATCATCGTCGGCGTGGTGCTGAACGTCCTGGTGTCCGGCGTCACGGGCTTCCTCTTCAGCACGGTGATGCAGGCTGACAAGGCAAAGTTCAACTCACCCCCCGGCCTGGAAATCATTGAGATCCCCGTCCTGTCCGGCATCCCCATCATCGGGCCCATCCTGTTCCGGCAGTCGCTGGTGGGCTACCTGATGTACGTGGCCGTGATCGCCGTCTGGATCGGACTGTTCAAGACCCGCTGGGGCCTTCGGGTCCGCGCCGTGGGCGAGCACCCGCAGGCCGCGGACACGATGGGCATCAACGTGAACCTCACCCGGTTCTGGAATGTCACCCTCGGCGGTGCCGTGGCCGGTATCGGCGGATCGTTCTTCACGCTCGTGGCCATCGACAGCTTCACCAAGGAGATCTCCGGAGGGCGCGGCTTCATCGCCCTTGCCGCGCTGATCTTCGGCCGCTGGAACCCCATCGGCGCGTTCTTCGCCGCACTGCTTTTCGGTTTCGCGGATAACCTGCAGAGCATCGTGACCATTATCGGAACTCCGGTGCCCAGCCAGTTCATGGCCATGCTGCCGTACCTGGTGACCGTGCTGGCGGTGGCAGGACTGGTGGGCAGGTCCCGGGGACCGGCGGCCAGCGGCATCCCGTACGTCAAGGGATGAGCGCCGTGGAAACCTCGCCGCAGGAGGTGGACTGGTCCGCGCTGGCAGCAGCGGCCACCGCGGCCATGCGCAATGCCTACGCACCGTACTCCAGGTTCCCGGTGGGGGCCGCGGCCCTCACCGGTGACGGCCGGATCATCAGCGGCTGCAACGTGGAAAATGCCAGCTACGGCCTGACGCTGTGCGCCGAATGCGCCTTGGTGGGCAACCTCCACATGACCGGCGGCGGCCGGCTGCGAGCCTTCTACTGCGTCGACCGGGAGGGCAACATCCTCATGCCCTGCGGCCGCTGCCGGCAGCTGCTGTATGAATTCCGCGCCCCGGACATGGAACTCATGACCACGCAAGGAATCAAGACCATGGACCAGGTCCTCCCGGACGCCTTCGGTCCCGAACACCTGGAGGGAACCCGATGACCCAGAACCACGCCGAGGCCTTCGACGCCGTGGACATCATCCGCATCAAGCGGGACAAGGGGGCGCTCAGTCCGGAGCAGATCGACTGGACCATTGACGCCTACACCCGCGGGGTGATCGCCGATGAGCAGATGGCGGCGCTGAACATGGCCATCCTGCTCAACGGGATGGACCGCACCGAGATCGCCCGCTGGACTGCCGCGATGATCGCTTCCGGCGAGACCATGGACTTTTCCAGCCTGCGCCGGCCCGACGGCGGCCTGAAGTACACCTCGGACAAGCATTCCACCGGGGGGGTGGGGGACAAGATCACCCTGCCCCTGGCACCGCTGGTGGCCGTGTTTGGCGTTGCCGTTCCGCAGCTCTCGGGCCGGGGCCTGGGCCACACCGGCGGCACGCTGGACAAGCTTGAATCCATTCCAGGCTGGCGCGCGTCACTGACCAATGAGGAAATGCTGGCGCAGCTCCAGGACGTGGGAGCCGTGATCTGCGCCGCGGGCGCGGGGCTGGCGCCTGCGGACAAGAAGCTCTATGCCCTGCGCGATGTCACGGGCACCGTGGAGGCCATTCCGCTGATCGCCTCCTCCATCATGAGCAAGAAGATCGCCGAAGGCACCGGTTCGCTGGTCCTGGACGTAAAGGTGGGCTCCGGGGCCTTCATGAAGGACCAGGCGAAGGCGCGGGAGCTGGCCGAGACCATGGTGGCGTTGGGCAAGGACGCCGGGGTGAACACCGTGGCACTGCTTACCAACATGGACACCCCGCTGGGCCTCACCGCCGGCAACGCCATTGAGGTGGAGGAATCCGTCGAGGTCCTCGCTGGTGGCGGACCGGACGATGTGGTGGAACTGACGGTCCGGCTCGCCGAGGAGATGCTCGCCTGCGCAGGGGTGCACGACGCCGATCCCGCCGCCGCGCTGAAAGACGGCCGGGCCATGGACGTATGGAACCGGATGATCGAGGCCCAGGGCGGCGACCCGCGGGCCAAACTTCCGGTGGCCCGCGAGTCCGAGGTGGTCTACGCCCCTGCCGACGGCGTGCTGGTGGAACTCGATGCCCTCTCCGTGGGCGTGGCTGCCTGGCGCCTTGGCGCCGGCCGTGCCCGCAAGGAGGACGCGGTGCAGGCCGGGGCGGGGGTAAGGATGCACGCCAAGCCCGGAGCCGTGGTGCGGGCCGGCGAGCCGCTGATGACCCTGCTCACCGATACGCCTGAGCGGTTCGCGCGGGCCAAGGAGGCCCTGGAAGGTGCCGTGGTCATCGCCCCGGAAGGCTCACGCCCGGCGCAGCAGCTCATTATCGACCGCATAGCGTAATAGAACCGTGCAGGCCATTAATGACTTCATCCTCGCGGCGGCCGGCCAGCCCTGGGTGCTGGTCCTGGTCCTGGCGTGCTGCATCATTGACGGCTTCTTCCCGCCGATTCCCAGCGAATCGGTGGTGGTGGGCCTTGCCGCCGTCGCGGCCACCGCACAGGTTCCCAATCCCTGGGTCTTGATGCTGGTGGCCGCCGCGGGCGCCTTCTCAGGGGACAATATTGCCTACCTGATCGGCCGCCGGGTGGGCACCACCCGCTGGTCCTGGATGCGCGGTCCCCGGATGCAGGGGGCGTTCCGCTGGGCCGGCCGCGAACTCCGTAAGCGTCCGGCGGCGCTGATCCTTGTGGCGAGGTTCGTCCCCATCGGGCGCGTCGCCGTCAACCTCACCGCCGGCGTCAGCAGCTATCCGCAGACCAGGTTCGTGGGGCTTACGGTGTTGTCTGCCACGCTGTGGGCGGCCTACTCGGTGGGCATCGGCCTGTTCTTCGGCCAGTGGTTCGAGGACAACCACCTGCTGGGCGCCGCGATCGCCATCGTGTGCGCTGTGGCCCTCGGCATCGTGGTGGATGTGGCCGTCAACCGATTCCGGCACAAGCCGCCCATCGTGGAACGGATGAAGGAACCCGAAGCGTAGCGAATCCGGCCTGCCCGTGGGAGACTTAGGGGGCGATTTCCGTCACGTCGACGGCGTTTTTCCGAGAAGCAGGACCGCGTGGATTTTATAAGTGAGGCCGTGCTCCATGCGGCGGGCCAGTGGTGGATCTACCCGGTCCTCCTGCTGTTCTTTTTCGTGGACGGCTTCGCCATGGTGGTGCCCAGCGAAACCCTCATCGTGGCGCTGGCGGCCTTCTCCCGGCAGAGCGGGGAGCCGAACCTCTGGATCCTGGGCGGCACGGCGCTGGTTGGTGCGATCGCCGGCGACAACATGGCGTTCATGCTGGGCCGGCGCATCGGCCTGGACCGCTGGCGGTGGATGCGTCGGCCCAAGGTGCGCCGGGCCTTCGACTGGGCCCGCGGGGAACTGGACAAGCGCGGCGCCGTCCTGATCTTCACCGCCCGCTACATCCCCTGGGGCAGGGTGGCCGTCAACTACGTAGCCGGGAGCACCGGTTTCGGGCACCGCAGGTTCTTCCTCCTGGACGCGTTCGCCTGCCTGACGTGGGTGGGTTACTCCATCGGCATCGGGCTGCTGGCAAGCTCCTTCCACTGGCTGCACGACAGCCCGCTGCTCAGCGCCGGAATCGCCGTGGTGTTCGCCGTCGTCCTGGGCATCGTCATGGACCACACGCTCCGCTGGTGGCACCGCCACCTGTCCCGCAAGGACGCCGAAGAGGTGGACGAATGGCTCGACGGCGGCCCGTCCGGCGCGCTTCATCCGGAACCGGACGAATTCCTCGCCCGGGTTCCGCGGGATGGCAAGCCGGCGCCGGAATAGGCGCTGGCATTGCGCCTGCGCCCACCCTAAGGTGGGTACGTGACTGAGCCTATTGTTGACACCGCCCCCGCCATCGAGTTCGACCTGAAGACCCTGCCGAAGGTCTCGCTGCACGACCACCTGGACGGCGGTCTCCGCCCGGCCACCATCATTGAACTGGCAGCAGCCGTGGGACATACCCTGCCGTCCACCGATCCTGTGGCGCTCGGCGAGTGGTTCCGGGAGTCCGCCGACTCCGGTTCGCTGGTCCGCTACCTGGAAACGTTCGATCACACCATCGCCGTGATGCAGACCCACGAGGGCCTGTACCGCGTGGCAAAGGAGTTCGTGGAGGACCTGGCAGACGACGGCGTGGTCTACGGCGAGGTCCGCTGGGCTCCCGAGCAGCACCTGCAGAAGGGCCTGACGCTGGACGAAGCCGTTGAAGCCGTCCAGGAGGGACTGGAAGCCGGCGTTGAAGCCGTCAGCGACTCCGGCCGCGAAATCCAAGTGGGACAGCTCATCACCGCCATGCGCCACGCGGACCGCGGCCAGGAAATCGCCGAGCTCGCCGTCCGCCACCGCAACAAGGGCGCCGTGGGCTTTGATATCGCCGGCGCCGAGGACGGCTTCCTCCCCGCCCGCTTCCGGGATGCCTTCACCTACCTGGCCCAGCACAACTTCCCGGCGACTGTCCACGCCGGCGAGGCAGCCGGGCTTGAAAGCATCCAGTCCGCCCTGGTGGACGGCCGCGCGCTGCGGCTGGGCCATGGCGTCCGGATCGCCGAGGACATCATGGTGGAGTTCGACGACGACGAGGCCGCCGAAGAGGGCGACGGCGAGGGCAGCATCGGCCTGGTGACCCTCGGAGACCTCTCGAGCTGGGTGCGGGACCGTGGCATCGCCCTGGAAATCTGCCCGTCCTCCAACCTGCAGACCGGTGCCATTGCCGGCTTCGGCGAAGGCATGGAGAGCCACCCGCTGGACATGCTCTACCAGCTGGGCTTCAACGTCACCATCAACACCGACAACCGGCTGATGAGCGGCGTAACCCTCACCGACGAGTTCGACCTCCTGGTGGAGACGTTCGACTACGACCTGGACGACCTGCTGGAGCTGACGCTCAACGCCGCGGAGGCATCCTTCCTGCCGCTGGAGGAGAAGGAAGCGCTGGTGGAGTACATCAACGACGCCTACGCCAACCTTGGCTGAAAGTCCGGTCGAACGCCTGATTCAGGTAATCGCGCAGCTGCGGGAGCACTGCCCGTGGATGGGGGCGCTCACGCACGCCTCCCTGGTGGAGTACCTCCTGGAGGAGGCCTACGAGGTGGCCGAGACCATCGAGGGGGACCACCCCGACGCCGAGCTGCAAGGGGAACTGGGCGATGTCCTGCTCCAGGTGGTCCTCCACGCCCGGCTCGCGGAGGAGCGGGGCGCGTTCACGTTCGACGACGTGGCGCGCGGCCTGGGCGCCAAAATGGTCCGGCGCAACCCCCATGTGTTCCGGCCTGACGGCTCGCTGCAGGACAGCTTCCCGGCCACTGTGGCGGAGATCGAGCAGAAGTGGGACGAGGTCAAACGCACCGAACGGCCGGCGGGCCGGGGCCCTTTCGACGGTATTCCGGATGCCCTGCCGGCCCTGGCCAAGGCGCAGAAGTCGCTGGACCGGGCCGCCCGCGCCGGCCTGGAACTGCCGCCCGCGGCTGCCGCCCCCGCAACGGAAGACGCGCTCGGGCAGCTGCTGTTCGGCGTCGTGCGTTCCGCCCAGGCTGCGGGGCTGGATGCCGAGCGTGCCCTGCGCGGGGCGGTGCGGCGCTACCAGCAGGACGCTGCGAAGCCCGGGCACGCGCCATCATGACGTCCGGGGGCTGGATAGGTTTCCGTAACCTGTACCACTCTGGACTACGCTGGTCCCTGACGAGGACGTCGAATCTTTCTGCCACATTCCCCCGTTAATCGCCCATAAGGAGCAAAATTCATGGCGCTTATCGATGCCATCCACGCCCGCGAGATCCTCGATTCCCGCGGCAACCCCACCGTAGAAGTCGAGGTCCTGCTCTCTGACGGCCAGATCGGCCGCGCAGCCGTCCCCTCCGGCGCCTCCACCGGCGAGCACGAAGCCGTGGAACTGCGCGACGGCGACAAGGGCCGTTACCTCGGCAAGGGCGTCCAGAAGGCCGTTGACGCCATCATCGACCAGATCGCTCCGGCCCTCACCGGCTTCGACGCCACCGACCAGCGCAGCATCGACCAGGCCATGCTGGACCTGGACGGCACCCCCAACAAGGGCAAGCTCGGCGCCAACGCCATCCTGGGCGTGTCCCTGGCCGTCGCCAACGCCGCCGCAGCCTCCGCCGACCTGCCGCTGTACAAGTACCTCGGCGGCCCCAACGCGCACGTGCTGCCCGTGCCGCTGATGAACATCCTGAACGGCGGCTCCCACGCGGACTCCGACGTCGACATCCAGGAATTCATGATCGCCCCCATCGGCGCCGAGACCTTCTCCGAAGGCCTGCGCTGGGGCGTTGAGGTGTACCACAACCTCAAGTCCGTCCTGAAGGAAAAGGGCCTTTCCACCGGCCTGGGAGACGAGGGCGGCTTCGCCCCGAACCTGCCGTCCAACCGTGCCGCACTGGACCTGATCCAGGAAGCCATCAAGAACGCCGGCTACACCCCGGGCAAGGACATCGCCCTGGCCCTGGACGTCGCCTCCTCCGAGTTCTTCAAGGACGGTGCCTACCAGTTCGAAGGCAAGTCCCTGTCCGCCACCGAGATGAGCGCCTACTACGCCGAGCTCGTGGCCGACTACCCGCTGGTGTCCATCGAGGACCCGCTGGACGAGAACGACTGGGACGGCTGGAAGACCCTCACCGACACCATCGGCGACAAGGTCCAGCTGGTGGGCGACGACCTCTTCGTGACCAACCCGTCCATCCTGCAGCGCGGCATCGACACCAAGACCGCCAACTCCCTGCTGGTCAAGGTGAACCAGATCGGCTCGCTTACGGAAACGCTCGACGCCGTCAGCCTGGCCCAGCGCGCCGGCTTCACCACCATCACCTCGCACCGCTCCGGCGAGACCGAGGACACCACCATCGCCGACATCTCGGTGGCCACCAACGCCGGCCAGATCAAGACCGGTGCCCCGGCCCGCTCCGAGCGCGTGGCCAAGTACAACCAGCTGCTGCGCATCGAGGAAGAGCTCGACGATGCCGCACGCTACGCCGGCCGCAGCGCCTTCCCGCGTTTCAAGGGCTAGTAGCCGAACCTGCACCGCAACGGTGGCTATGGTTGAAAGACCATAGCCACCGTTGCTGTTTTGGCAGCTGCGTTTTCAGGAGTGTCATGGCTACCCGCCGTCCCAAAGTCCCAAAGATTGCACCGTCCCGTCCTGCCTCGGAATCCCCGGATGGTGCCGACGTTATTCAGGCGGACTTCGGCGCCGGCAAGGCCCCGGAGGAAACATCGGAGAGCGGTCCCGGCGCCGGCGGCGGCAGTAGTCCTGCCGCGCCGGCCGCCCCGCCCGCGGAAGAGGCGCAGCCGGTGCCCGCCAAGGCGTTCTCCGGACGCATGCTGGCCCTCGCCGTCGTCATGATTGCCATCACCATCATGCTGGCGCCCACCGTCAAGGTGTTCTTCGACAAACGGGCCGAAATCGACGCCCTGAACGCCGACATCGCTGCCCGCGAAGCCGAGGGCGACGCCCTGCGCCGGCAGGTGTCGCGGTGGCAGGACCCCAACTACGTGAAGCAGCAGGCCCGCGACCGCATTAACATGGTTATGCCGGGGGAAACCGGCTACTGGGTTTTCGGCAGCGATCTGCCAGCCGGAGAAAGCAGTAGCCAGCCCGGCGCAGCAGCAGCACAAGACCCCGCCGATCTGCCGTGGGTGGATTCCCTGTGGGAGTCCGTCCGGCGCGCGGCCACAGACTGAACCGCAACAGGAAGGACGGCCCGCGACGATGGAACACACCACGGCAGCCGCCCGGGAAGAATCCCGCCAACCATCTGCCCGCGACCTCGAAGTACTGAGTCGGCAGCTGGGACGGCCGGTCCGCGACGTGGTGGAGATTCCGGCGCGCTGCGTCTGCGGCAACCCCCTCGTGGCCGCCACGGCACCGCGGCTGGGCAACGGCACACCGTTTCCCACCACCTTCTACCTCACTCACCCCGTGATCACGTCCGCGGTGTCCCGGCTCGAAGCCGCTGGTGTCATGAACGAGATGAACGGGCGCCTCGCCGAACACCAGGACCTGGCAGGCTCCTACCGTTCGGCGCACGAGGCCTACCTGGCCGCCCGGCAGGCCATCGGCGAACGCTGCGGCACCGGCACTGTTCCGGAGATCGACGGCATTTCCGCCGGCGGAATGCCCACCCGCGTCAAATGCCTCCACGTCCTGGTGGGCCATTCACTCGCTGCCGGCCCCGGCGTGAACCCGCTCGGTGACGAAGCCCTGGACCTCATCAGCGAGTGGTGGACCAGGGACCGCTGCTACTGCGACGGCGCCTGGGACACCAGCGGTGAAGCACCCTCCCGCGACCTGAGCCGCCATGGACCCCAGGGGTTGCCGGACATTGTGGGCCGTCCCGCGCCCGTCCGCAAGTCGGCCGGCCCGGCAGGAGCCGCCGAATGACCCGCGTCGCTGCAATCGACTGCGGCACCAACTCCATCCGCCTGCTCATCGCGGACATCGACCGCAGCAGCGGCAGCCCTGTCCTCACCGATGTGGTCCGCGAAATGCGCGTGGTCCGGCTGGGCCAAGGCGTGGACGCCACCGGCGAGCTGGCCCGCGAGGCGCTCGAGCGCACGTTCGCCGCCACCGCCGCCTACGGGCAGCTGATCAAGGAGCACGGCGCGGAGAAAATCCGGTTCGCCGCCACATCGGCAACCCGGGACGCCCGCAACCGGCAGGTCTTCGTGGACGGCATCCGCGACCTCCTGGGCGTCGAACCCGAAGTGATCTCCGGGGAAGAGGAAGCGGCCCTGTCCTTCGCGGGGGCCAGCAGCGTCCTGCCTGTCCTGGACGGGCAGCAGGTCCTGGTGGTCGACCTTGGCGGCGGCAGCACGGAATTCGTGCTGGGCACCGCCGACGGCGTCACCGCGGCGAAGTCTGTGGACATCGGCTGCGTCCGGCTCACCGAGCGGCACCTTGCCGACGACCCGCCCACTGCGGACCAGATAGCCGCCGCGGAAGCCGACGTGGACGCAGCCATCGCCCGCGCCCGGGAGGACGTTCCCCTGGAGCAGGCCACCGCCGTCGTGGGCGTTGCCGGCTCCGTCACCACCATCACCGCCCACGCCCTGCGGCTCCCGGAATATTCCCCCGACGCCATCCATGGTGCCGAACTCCCGGTTGCCGAAGTGAGCGAGGCCGCCGCGGAGCTGCTCCGGATGCCCCGCGCGGACCGGGCAGCGTTGCCGTATATGCACCCTGGCCGGGTTGACGTCATCGGCGCCGGTGGACTGGTATGGCGGCGCGTCCTCGAACAGCTCGGCGCGCTGACGGGGGGCCGGATCTGCACGGCCACGGCCAGCGAGCATGACATCCTCGACGGCATTGCGCTGAGCATCGGCTGACCCATGGCGATTTTCAACGGGGCGACCGCTGCGCTTGGCAAGGCAGCCAAGGCGCTGCTGGTCATGCTGCTGTCCGGCCTCTTCGTCGCAGCCGGCGTGACCACAGCCCCGGCTGCGCGAGCGGACGAATGGCGGGACAAGCAGTATTGGCTGAAGGAATCCGGGATCACCGAGGCCTGGAAGGTTTCCAAGGGCGCGGGTGTGAAGGTGGCCGTGATCGACAGCGGCGTGGACGCCAAGCACCCGGACCTCAAGGGCGCCGTTTCCGGCGGCTTTGACGCATCCGGCTCGGGCGAGGCGGACGGGCAGAAGAGCATCGGGGCGAAGCCCGAACATGGCACCCTGGTGGCCACCATCCTGGCCGGACGCGGGCACCAGCCCAAGGACGCCTCGCCCAGCCCCGTCCCGAAAACCGGGGCAGCTGGCCCGGACGGCATGGTGGGGGTGGCCCCCGAAGCCGAGATCCTTTCCGTCTCCACGTGGCTGGGCTCGCCCAACCCGTCGGGCAAGAGCGACCAGGACCAGATTCCCGAGGCCGTACGCTGGGCGGTGGATAACGGTGCCAAGGTCATCAACATTTCACTGGGCAGCACCACGCCGCAGTGGCCGCAAAGCTGGGACGCCGCGTTCCTGTACGCCGAGCAGAAGGACGTGGTCATCGTGGCGGCGGCCGGCAACCGGGTGGGCGGAAACGTCCAGGTGGGCGCGCCCGCAACCATTCCCGGTGTGCTGACCGTGGCTGGCCTGGACCGCAAGGGCGTTGCCAGCGTGGACGCCTCCTCGCAGGGCATCAGCATCGGTGTGGCGGCCCCGGCTGAGGACCTGATAGGGGGGCTTCCCGGCGGCGGCTACGCCGAATGGGAGGGCACCTCGGGCTCCGCCCCCATGGTGGCGGGTGTGGCTGCCCTGATCAGGTCCAAGTGGCCTGAGATGAGCGCCGAGCAGGTCATCAACCGCATCGTTGCCACGGCCAAGGATGCCGGCCCGTCCGGCAAAGACCCGCTCTACGGGTTCGGCGTGCTGGACGCGGCGGCAGCATTGAAGGATGACGTTCCCGAGGTTTCGGCGAACCCGCTCGGAAGCATCGCCGAGTGGATCAGGGTGCACCGGCGCGGCAACCTCTCCACGCCCGTTCCGCTGCCCACCGCGGAGGTGCCCAGTGCCGTCCCCACCCTTCCCGAGGCCACGGTGCCCGCAGTCAAGGCGCCGTCCCCGCGCGACTCGGCCGTCGGCGCCGCCGTCGTGATCGGCTTTTCGGTGCTCTTCGTGGCAATCATCGCGGCAGCGGCCGTACAGCTTCGCCGCGCCGCCAAGGACCCGTCGCTGACGCGGGAGGAGCCGGCCACCGGTGCCGTGGAGAAGGTGGATTCGCCGGGCAAATCCTAGGCATTCCCGGGCTTTTCCCGGCCCCCGGTCCCGCTAGTGAAGATTTTCACAAACTGTTGTATCGTTTAATACATGGCAACCACACCAGAGCTCCAGGACCGTCCCCGGGTACTCGTCGTCGGCGGCGGGTACGTCGGCCTGTACGTAGCACTCAAACTGCAGAAGAAGATCGCGAATGCCGGTGGCATCGTCACCCTCGTGGATCCACTGCCCTACATGACTTACCAGCCCTTCCTCCCCGAGGTGGCAGGCGGCAACATCGAGGCACGCCACGCAGTGGTCTCCCACCGCCAGCACCTCAAGCAGACCGAACTCATCCAGGGCCGCGTGACCTCGATCGACCACGCGAACCGCACCGCTGTCGTGGCTCCCGCGGACGGCGGCGAACACTTCGAGGTTCCCTACTTCGACGTCGTCCTCGCAGCCGGCGCCATCACCCGTACCTTCCCCATCAAGGGCCTCGCGGACAAGGGCATCGGCCTGAAGACCATCGAGGAAGCCGTTGCACTGCGCAACAAGGTGCTGGAGCGCATCGAGGTTGCGTCCACCATGACGGACGCTGCTGAGCGCGCCAAGGCCCTCACCTTCGTGGTGGTGGGCGGCGGATTCGCAGGCATCGAATGCATCACCGAGATGGAGGACCTGGCCCGCGCCGCGGTCCGCAACAACCCCCGCATCAAGCAGGAGGAAGTCCGCTTCGTCCTGGTCGAGGCCATGGGCCGCATCATGCCCGAAGTCACCGCTTCCCAGGCCGAATGGGTCGTGGAGCACCTGCGCAGCCGCGGCATCGAGGTGCTGCTGAACACCTCCCTGGACAGCGCCGAGGGCTCCCTCAAGCTCATCAACCTGCCGGACAAGACCCCGGCCCAGGAATTTGAAGCGGACACCCTCGTCTGGACTGCTGGCGTTCAGGCCAACCCGATGGTCCGTTCCACCGACTTCCCGCTGGAACCCCGCGGGCGCGTCCGCGTCCTTCCGGACCTCCGCATCGGTGGCGACGAAGGCATCGTGGATAACGCCTGGGCAGCCGGCGACATCGCCGCGGTTCCGGACCTTACGGGCAAGGGCCTGCCGGACGGCACCTGCGTACCCAACGCGCAGCACGCGCTGCGCCAGGCCAAGCGCCTGGCCAAGAACCTGTGGGCATCCCGCTGGGACAAGCCGATGAAGGACTACAAGCACAAGAACCTGGGTGCCGTGGCTGGTTTCGGCGAGTGGAAGGGCGTTGCCAACATCAACCTGCTGGGCCGCATCGGCCTCAAGGGACCCCTGGCCTGGCTGGCCCACCGTGGCTACCACGGCATGGCCATGCCCACGTTCGAGCGCAAGTTCCGCGTGGTCCTGAACTGGATCATCGCATTCTTCGCCGGCCGCGACACGACGCAGCTGATGGACCTGGACAACCCGCGCGGCGCTTTCGTGGCCGCGGCCACCCCGGCCCCCAAGCCGGCTGCTGCCCCCGAGCCCGCAGCGGCGGCTCCCGCCGGGGCCAAGGAATCGGTGCCGGCCAACGCCAAGTAGCCCGGCTCCCTTTTTGAGCGCCCGACGGCGGCCGTCCCCACTGCGGGACGGCCGCCGTCGCGCTTTACCGGGGGAGTCCGCTGCCGCGGCGCGTGCGTCCTAGACTGTCCCCATGAGCGGCGAAATGAATCTCCGGGCCTTGCTGGGCGGCATGCGGCCGGTGCAGCGCGACGGTGAGTACGTGTACGTCCTGTGGCCGCACGGCCGGCCGCTGATGCCCGGCATCGAGGCGGCCGTCCGCGAAGCCGAAGGCCTGACGGTTGTCCTCCCGCGGTCCGTCGCGGACGCCGAAGGACTCAGCTACGACTTTGTGGCCGCCTGGATCACCCTGGAGGTCCATTCTGCGCTGGAGGCTGTGGGCCTCACCGCCGCGGTCAGCAGGGCGCTGACGCAGGCCGGCATCAGCTGCAATGTGCTGGCCGGGTTCCACCACGACCACCTGCTGGTGCCCGTCGCGGACGCTCCCCGCGCCCTGCAGGAGCTGGCCGCGCTCTCCGACCGGAACCGCGGCCCGGAGGGTCCGGCCCGCTGAACCAATCACCTGGCCCTGTCGGGATACCATTGTTGCGGCGCCCCAGTAGCCCAATTGGCAGAGGCATCGGACTTAAAATCCGCGTGTTGTGGGTTCGAGTCCCACCTGGGGTACAAACGAAACGGCCCGGGAAATCGCGCCCCGAAGAGGAAGCCGTCCGCTGTGCGGGCGGCTTTCGGCGTTTAATTCCGCATAGGCAACGACTGTTATAAGGATGTGACCTCAATCACTTATTTTCGGCGGCAAATTACATTAGCTTGAACCTGATCAGGAATACCTGATTTTTCGCGTCAAAGGCCGTTCGCACCTTTAGATCGAGGAGCTAGTTCATGACATTATTTCCCCAGGCGGGAACCCGCGTTGCCAAGCTGACAGCGCTTGGCATCGGCGTTGCCTTTATGGCAACGGCATGCGGCGGTTCGTCCACACCCACGGCGTCCGAGACCGCCTCCGAAGCTGCGGCAGGCATTGCGTGCCCCGCACCTGAAGGCAACGGCGGCGGCGCAGCGGCCAGCCAGGCACCGGCGCCGGCATCGGTTCCGCCCTCAAGCACCACCACCGATAAGCCTTTGAAGATCGGTTCACTGCTGCCCACCACGGGCTCCCTGGCCTTCCTTGGCCCGCCCGAAATCGCAGGCGTCAACCTTGGTGTCGATGAAGTCAACAAGGCTGGCGGCGTTCTGGGCAAGCCCATCCAGGTAATCCACCGCGACTCGGGCGACACCAAGACGGACATCGCCACCCAGTCCACTTCTGCGCTCCTGGGTCAGGGCGTCAGCGCCATCATCGGTGCCGCATCGTCCGGTGTGTCCAAGACGGTCATCAATCAGATCACCGGCGCAGGCGTGATCCAGTTCTCCCCGGCGAACACATCCCCGGACTTCACCACCTGGGATGACAAGGGCCTGTACTGGCGTACTGCCCCGTCCGACGTGCTGCAGGGCAAGGTCCTGGGCAACTACATGGCCACCTGTGGCGCCCAGACCGTGGGGCTGATCGTCCTCAACGATGCCTACGGCACGGGCCTGGCCAAGAACATCAAGTCGGCCTTCGAATCCGCCGGCGGCAAGGTCGTCGCCGAGGAGCTCTTCAATGAGGGTGACACCCAGTTCAGCAGCCAGGTAGACAAGGTCATTGCTGCCAAGCCGGACGCCATTGCCCTGATCACCTTCGACCAGGCCAAGAGCATCGTTCCGCTGATGACCGGCAAGGGCGTCAAGCCCACGCAGCTGTTCATGGTGGACGGCAACACGTCCGACTACAGCAAGGACTTCAAGGCCGGCACGCTGAAGGGCGCGCAGGGCACCATCCCGGGCACGTTCGCCAAGGAGGACTTCAAGAAGAAGCTGCTGGCGATCGATCCGGCCCTGAAGGACTACAGCTACGCCGGTGAGTCCTACGACGCCGTCAACCTGATCTCACTGGCTTCGGAAGCCGCCAAGAGCACCAAGGGCGTGGACATCGCCGCGAAGCTCAAGGAAGTTTCCGAAGGCGGCGAGAAGTGCACCTCCTACGCAGGCTGTGTCACCCTCCTCCGCGACGGCAAGGACATCGACTACGACGGCCAGTCCGGCCCCGTGACGTTCTCCGACGCCGGTGACCCCACCGAGGCGTACATTGGCATCTACGAGTACCAGGATGACAACACGTACAAGGCAGTCAAGGAAGAATTCGGCAAGCTGTAAAGCCCCTTCCTGAACGATCAAGAGGCCCCCGTCCAGCCGGACGGGGGCCTCTTGCTTCCCTTCTCGGGCGGCGGTTTCGGACATCCGCCGTGGTTTCGGTAATAGGCTGCGCGGGTCCGCGGTGCGCATGTCCAAAACCGGCGCGAAAACCTGCTGGGCTTGTTGGGCCCGGCCACGAAAAAGGGGCCGCCACCTCGCGGTGACGGCCCCTGATGCGGTTTCCCGGCTCCGGGGGAGGGCTAGTCGACGGTGTCGGCCAGCGTCCCCAGGTAGAGCTGGATGACCTTGGGGTCCTTCATGAGCTCCCGGCCGGTTCCCGTGTACGCGTCCTTGCCCTGGTCCAGGACGTAGGCGCGGTCGCAGATCTGCAGGCAGCGGCGGGCGTTCTGCTCCACCATGATCACCGACACGCCGGCCCGGTTGATCTCGTGGACCCTAAGGAACGTCTCGTCCTGCTTGACGGGGGAGAGGCCGGCGGAGGGCTCGTCCAGCAGCAGCACCGCCGGATCCATCATCAGAGCCCGCCCCATGGCAACCATCTGTCGTTCACCGCCGGAGAGCGAGCCAGCGCGCTGTGCACGGCGCTTGCCCAACTCCGGGAAGAGACCCGTGACGAAGTCGAACCGCTCGGCGAAGTCCTTGGGCCGCTGGAACATCCCCATCTGCAGGTTTTCCTCGATGGACAGGGTGGCGAACACGTTGTTGGTCTGCGGAACGAAACCCACTCCGCGGGTCACGAGCTTGTTGGCCTTCAGCCCCGTGATGTCCTGGCCCCGCACCACCACGGTGCCGGAGTGGACCTTGACCAGTCCGAACATGGCTTTCAACAGCGTGGACTTGCCCGCGCCGTTGGGTCCGATGATGCCGATCAGCTCGCCCTTCCGGGCTTCGATGCTGCAGCCGTTCAGGATGTTTACGCCGGGCAGGTAGCCGGCCACCAAGTCAGTGACCTTGACCACCGAGTCGCCATCGCTGACGGGATGTGCGGCCGGTGCCGCGCTGGTGCTGCTCATTGGCTGTCCTTCTCTGTCGGGCCCGTTTCCGTGCTTCCGTGCCGTCCGCGGCGCGGGTCGTGCGTGCCGCGTTCCTCCGGCGCCTCGTCGGTCTCCGCCTCAACGACGTCAACGGAGATGATGCCAGCGTTCTCGGTCCCCACAATGGATTCCTCGTCGGCCACCAATTCGGCGGCAAGTTCCTTGATGCCTTCGGTATCGCCAAGGTCCACGTCGTGGTGCGCGCCAAGGTACGCGTCGATAACGGCCGGGTTCTTCATGACCTCGCCCGGAGGGCCCTCGGCCACCACCTTGCCTTCGGCCATGACCACTACCCAGTCGGCGATGTGCCGCACCATGTGCATGTCGTGCTCGACGAACAGGACCGTCATGCCCTCGGCCTTCAGGTTCTTGATGTGGTCCAGCAGGGACTGGGTCAGTGCCGGGTTCACGCCAGCCATCGGCTCGTCCAGCATGACCAGCTTGGGCCGGACCATCAGGGAGCGGGCCATTTCGAGAAGCTTTCGCTGGCCGCCGGAGAGGGACGCCGCGTAGTCGTCCTTCTTGGCATCCAGTTTGAACTTCTCCAGCAGGACATTGGCTTCTTCCGTGATCTGCTTCTCCCGGCCGCCCCAGATGCCCTTGAACAGGGCTTTGGACAGCCTCTCGCCGGGCTGGTTCGAGGCTCCGAGCCGCATGTTTTCCATCACCGTCAGCTTGCCCATCACCTTGGTCAGCTGGAAGGTGCGGACCATGCCCATGCGTGCCACCTTGTAGGGCGAAACGCCGGCCAGGCTCTTGCCTTCGAACTGCCACTTTCCGGTATTGGGCGTGTCAAAGCCCGTCAGCAGGTTGAACAGGGTGGTCTTTCCGGCACCGTTGGGTCCGATCAGCGCAGTGATCTTGTGGCGGGGGATCTCCAGGTATTCGACGTCCACCGCGTTAATACCGCCGAAGCTGCGGGTCACGTTTTCCGCAACCACGATCGGATCGCGTTTCTTGCAGCCCGGGGCGGTCTCGCCGGCCGCAATGGGCCGGGTATCCGTCATGTAGTCCGGCTCTGCGCCGGACGGGGTTGTGGGTTCTTCGCTGTGCATGCTCATGCGAACGCCAGCTCCTTCTTGTTTCCAAAAACACCCTGTGGCCGGAAGATCATCAGCAGCATCAGTGCCACACCCACCAGGATGTAACGCAGCTGACCGGCCTGGACGGTGTTCAGCCAGGTGATGGCACCTGATTCGATCAGCCCGTAGAGGACGCCCTGGGTCAGCGACAGGACCACCCAGAAGATCATGGCGCCGATGACGGGTCCCAGCACGGTGCCCAGCCCGCCCAGAAGCAGGCAGGTGTAGAGGAAGAACGTCAGTTCGGTCCCGTAGTTGGCCGGCTGCACCGCTCCGCGGGGGAGGGTGAAGATCATGCCGGCCAGTGCGCCGAGCACACCGCCGATGATCAGGGCCTGCATCTTGTAGGCGTAGACGTTCTTGCCCAGGGAGCGGACCGCGTTTTCGTCCTCACGGATGCCCTTGAGGACGCGGCCCCACGGGCTGCGCATCAGGAGCCACACGAGCAGGCAACACACGGCAACGAGGACCCAGCCCACCACGCGGATGAAGAAGTCCCGGTTGTTCATACCGAAGTAGTCGCCGTCCGGGAACGGGTTCATCGCGTAGAACCCGCCTTCGAACGCGGCGAGGCCGTTGGCCGAACCGGTTACGGACGTCAGCTGGTTGGTAGTGACGATGTACCGCACGATTTCCGCAGCGGCGATGGTGACGATGGCGAGGTAGTCAGCGCGCAGGCGCAGGGTGGGAATACCCAACAGGAGCGCGAAGATCGCGGCGGCGACGATGGCGATCAGCAGTCCCACGAAGAAGGGGACGCCGAAGGTCAAGGTGGAGATGGCGAACGCGTAGGCTCCCATCGCCATGAAGCCGGCCTGGCCGAAGTTCAACAGGCCGGAGTAGCCGAAGTGGACGGCGAGGCCCAGGGCGGCAAGTGCGTAGGCGGCCGTCGTGGGGCTGAAAATTTCGCCGGCGGCGCTGGCAAGAATGAATCCAAAGTCCATGGTTCTCTCCTAACCCACGCGCTCGCGGCGGCCCAGGATGCCCTGGGGCCGGAACAAGAGGACAACGATCATGATGAAAAGTGCTCCCACGTATTTAAGGTCTGCGGCGAGGCCGAACACGGTGGTCAGCTCAACGAAGATGCCCACGATGATGGAGCCGACCAAGGCGCCGAACACGGTGCCCAGGCCGCCGAGGGTGACGCCGGCGAAGATCAGCAGCAGGATGGCCGAGCCCATGTCGAAGGTGACGCCGGGCCGGTAGTAGGCCCAGAGGATACCGCCGAGGGAGGCGAGCATGCCGCCGGTGATCCATACAAGCCGGATTACCGAGTCCACGTCGATGCCTGAAGCGGCGGCGAGTGCCGGGTTGTCCGCCACGGCGCGGGTTGCCTTGCCCAGACGGGTCTTGAGCAGCACGATGCCCAGCAGGCTGATCACCACGGCACTGATGACCAGTGACCACAGGTTGTTCGGGGAGATGGATACCGGGCCGATCTGGATCTCGGGGCTCTGGGCGTATGGAAGCTGCTGGGTGGCGCCCCCGAAGTAGAACTGGATGACGTAGCGGACAGCAAGGGCGAGGCCGATGCTGACGATCATCATGGGAACCAGTCCGGTGCCGCGGCGGCGCAGGGGCCGCCAAAGGCCGCGGTCCTGTGCATAGCCGAAGAGCCCGCCGCCGACCAGTGCGAGTATGACCGCCAGCCAGAACGGGAGGCCCAGGGCATTGAACGCGAAGACCAGCACCGCGCCCAGGGTGACCATTTCACCATGGGCAAAGTTGGTCAGGCCCGTGGTGCCGAAAATCAGCGACAACCCGACGGCAGCAAGGGCCAGCAGCAGGCCGAAGCTGAGGCCGGCCACCAGACGGTTGAGGAGGTTCTGGCCGAAGTCCTGTTCCTGGACCACGATGCCTTTGCCGAAGGCGAAGATCACGGACAGGTTGGAGGTCTGGCTAAATGTCACTTCGCGCGGGTTTTCCTGGCCGTCCGCGAGCTTGATTCCCTCCGGGAGCGTTGACTCGTCCAACTCCACGGTGTAGGTACCCTGCTCGGGGACTCCGATGCTCCACGAACCGTTGGCGGAGGACTTGGCCGTGCCGGTGAAGTCGCCATTCTTCGCGGTGACGGTCACGTCCGCCAGTGGTGCGCGGGCATCATCGCGGAGGAACCCGCTGATGTTGTTCTGGAAGGTCTGGTTCGACGGGGATGGTGTCGGTGATGGGGAAGTGGCCTGTGAGGCCGGCGCTGCCACCAGAAGGAGTGCCAGGATGGCAGCGCTCACGGCTCCCCATAATCTGAGCAAACCGAGGCGTCCTGCGGCCGGTGGGCCTTGGGGTGTACTTCTCAAATTGAAAAACCTCCACTTGGGGGCGGTCCAGGCTGCTCCATTGCAGCCGTTGCGAACGGATCCAGGGCTGGCAGGCGCCAAAAAGTCACGCGCCACCCACGGTTGTGAGTTGCGTCACCCTGTTGGGTTTATGCTACAGCCGTCTGACGGGCTCAAACGCCGTGATCGGCGCCCTGCAGGTAGCGATCGGATAACAACTGTGAAGCCCGCGTATGCCGTTTGTATAGAAGAGCTAAAGAAACAAATGTTGTGCCACGGTATTTCTAAACAGTTCATGGTTACGGTTGGGTTGCGCCTTGGGCCGGCGGGAACTTTATGCGCCAACCCGGCGTGGTAATTGGTACCGTAAACCTTAAGGTTTCACTGACATCCCTATGGAGGAATTCCGCAATGGCACTTGGCGGCAACCCGATCTTCAACGGAAAGAATTTCCGTGGAGCGACCCAGGCACCGCCTGCACCGTACGGCCACTCGCCGTATGGCCAGCCCGGTTACGGCCAGGCCCCCTTTGGGCAGCAGCCGTACGGGCAGCAGCCGTATGGCCAGGCTCCCTACGGGCAGCAGGGCTGGAACACACAGCCAAACATGACCGACCAGCAGTTGCAGGACATGTACAACCAGCCCGCTGCCGGACCCGCGGACACGGGCCGGATGACTTTCGACGATGTCATCGTTAAGACGGCTTCCTGCCTCGGAGTGCTGCTCGTCGGTGCCGCGGTGACGATGGTCGTCAGCATGGGCCTCGCTTCACTCCTGATGATCGTCGGCGCGCTCGGCGGCTTCGTCCTGGCACTGGTCAATACGTTCAAGAAGCAGCCTTCGCCGGCACTGATCCTTGCTTACGCAGGGCTGGAAGGCCTCTTCCTTGGTGGTCTCACCCGGGTTTTGGACACCATGTACCCGGGAGTGGGGCTGCAGGCTGTCATCGGCACCCTGTCCGTGTTCGCCGTAACCCTCGTGCTGTTCAAGAGCGGCAAGGTCCGCGCCACGCCCAAGGCAATGCGCTTCTTCATGATCGCCATCATTGGCTACGCGGTATTCGCGCTAATCAACATGGTCATGATGCTCACCGGTGCTGTCCAGGAGCCCTTCGGTTTGCGCACCAGCGTGGAAATCTTCGGTATCCCCCTTGGCGTCTTCATTGGCCTGCTCGCCATCGGCCTGGCCGCGTTCTCCCTGATCATGGACTTCACCAGCATCGAGGCCGGTGTCCGTAACGGCGCCCCGCAGCGCTTCTCCTGGACGGCCGCGTTCGGCCTGACAGTGACGCTCGTCTGGCTCTACGTCGAGATCATCCGCCTGCTGTCCATCCTCCGCGGCGACGATTAGGCGCCGGGCGGGTAACGCCGTCGTTCTTGACACATGAGCAGGGCCCCGCCAGTGCGGCGGGGCCCTGCTTGCGTCCGGGGCTAGGCGATCCGCCGGGCGCCCGGGGCGGGGGACACCGTGAAGACGTCCGGTTCCGCGTAACCAGCCTCCGCAAACGCGCGTACGACGGCGGCGCGCACCTCCGGTTCGGCGCCCACCGGTGTCAGCGCGATGGCCGCGCCGCCGAATCCGCCCCCGGTCATCCGGGCGCCGATGGCTCCGTGGGCCCGGGCAGTCTCGACGGCGAGATCCAGCTCGGGGCAGGAGATCTCGAAGTCGTCCCGCATGGAGGCGTGGCTGGCGTCCAGCAGCGCCCCGATGGATGACGGGCCCTCCGCCTTCAGCCGTTCCACAGTCTGCAGGACCCGGTCATTCTCGGTGACCACGTGCCGGACACGGCGGAACGTCGTTTCGTCCAGCAGTCCGGCCGCTTCGGGGAGGTCGCCTATCTGCACATCCCGCAATGCCTTGACTCCCAGCACCTCCGCACCCAGCTGGCACGCCGCCCGCCGGGACGCGTAGCCGCCGTCGGCATGTGAGTGCGAGACCTTGGTGTCGATCACCAGCAGCACCAGGCCGGCCGGGGCGGTCTCGAAGGGAACCAGCGTGGCGTTCTGGTCGCGGCAATCGAGGAAGACGGCATGGCCTTCGGTGCCCCGGAGCGAGGCCGACTGGTCCATGATGCCGGTGGGGGCCCCCACGAAGCCGTTTTCCGCCCGTTGCGTGGCCAGCACCATGTCCTGCGCCGTCATGCCCGCGCCGGTGAGGTCATTCAGTGCGGTGATCACGGCGCACTCTATGGCGTGGGAGGAGGAGAGCCCGGCGCCCAGCGGAACGTCCGAATCCAGCAGCAGATCGATGCCCGGCACCGTGATGCCTGCCTCGCGCAGCGCCCACAGTACTCCGAGGGGATATTTGGTCCAGCCTTTGGCGGATTCGGGTTCCAGGCGCTCAAGGCCAACGGTGGCCAGCCTGTGATCGCCGTACGTTGACAGGAGCCGGACCGTCGTATCATCCCGGACCCGCACGGCGACCCGCGCGGCCCGGTCAATGGCGAAGGGCAGGACGAACCCTTCGTTGTAGTCGGTGTGTTCGCCGATCAGGTTCACACGACCGGGGGCCTGCCAGATCCCGTCCGGCGCGGCGCCATACTCACGCTCGAACCGTGCCGCCAGGTCTTCGCTGCGGAAATGGGTGGTGTTCACGCGGGGGCTCCTTGGGGTTCTGCTGGTCCGGGCACCGCGGGTGCCGTGGTTCCTGCTGCCGTGGCGGCGCCGCAGGGCGCTTGCACCCTAACGGCACGGAGGCGCTCGGCGACAGCTTCCGGGGTGGTGTCGTTGATGAACGCTCCCATGGCCGCTTCCGAACCCGCCAAATACTTGAGTTTGTCGGCGGCCCGCCGAGGTGAGGTGAGCTGCAGGTGGAGGTAGCCCGACTCGCGGTGCGCCGCCTCCAGCGGAGCCTGGTGCCACGCGGAAATGTAGGGGGTGGGCGTGGGGTACAGCGCATCCACCCGCTGCAGCAGTTCCAGGTACACTTGGGACAGTTCGTCCTTCTCTTTCCCGTCCAGAGCGGCCAGGTCGGGAACCTGGCGGTGCGGTACCAGATGGATCTCCAGGGGCCAGCGCGCGGCGAAGGGCACGTAGGCGCTGAAGTGATTGCCTTCCAGGATCATCCGGCTGCCGTCTTCACGCTCAGAGCGCAGGAGGGAACCGGTCAGGGTGCCGCGTCCGTCATGGGCCTCGTAGTAGCGGCGTGCAGCTGCCCCGATGGCGGCAGCGCGCGGGGTCACGTAGGAGTATGCGTAGATCTGGCCATGCGGATGGTGCAGCGTCACGCCGATGTCCGCTCCGCGGTTTTCGAACGGGAACACCTGCTTTATTCCGGGAAGCGCGCTGAGTGCCGCCGTGCGCTGTGCCCACGCCTCAACGACGGTGCGTGCCCTCGTCTGGCCCAGTCCGGAAAACGAGCCGGTGTGTTCCGGGGTAAAGGAAACTACCTCGCACCGCCCGTAAGCAGGCAGCGCGGTTCCCCAAGCAGCCTGGCCGGGTACCGGGCCAAGCGCCGGTCCCAGCGACGGGAAACGGTTTTCGAAGACGACGACGTCGTAGTCGGCTGCCGGGATCTCCGACGCATTCGCCGGTGTGGTGGGGCAGATGGGGCACTGGTCTGCAGGGGGCAGGTGCGTGCGCGTCTGGCGGTGCGCAGCTACGGCGACCCATTCGTCCGTAAGCGCGTCGAAGCGTACCTCACCCGGCTCGCCGCGGGGCGGCAGGGCCCGCTGGTCCGCAGCGGGCGTCCGGCTGGCAGCTTTGGTGCGTGCGGCGCCGGCGGTGGAAATCCCACTTGAGCCTTCTCCGGGACCTGTGGTTCCGGCGTCGTCGAAGTAGAAAAGCTCCCGGCCGTCCGAGAGCGTGGTGGCGGTAATCGCGGTCATGCATCGAGTGTCCCACGGTCTATCAAAAAAGAATAGTTTTTAACAAAAACTAACATTTCGGTCGATCGCAGGCCTCTGGTGCGGGTACCGTGGTGCCCATGAAGATCACTTCCAATACGCCGGCTCCTTCGGACCGCGGCGTCCAGTCCTACGCCACCGGATGCCAGTATGAGCTCCGGCGCGGCGATGCCGTGGCTGTGGTGACCGAGCTGGCCGCGGGCCTGCGAGAATTCCGGCGCGGCGCGGTGCTGCTGACGGAAACGTATGCCGACCACGAGATTCCGCCGGGCGCGGCCGGTATCACCTTGGCGCCGTGGGCCAACCGGATCGAAGGCGGCACGTGGCAGCTGGACGGCAAAGAACAGCAGCTGGATATCACCGAAGTGTCCCGGAACAATGCCAGCCACGGCCTGCTGCGTAACGCCGGCTATGCGCTTGTCGATGAATCTGAACACTCCGTTACGCTCGAGGCTGCAATCTTCCCCCAGCACGGCTACCCATTCCTGGTCCGGCACCAGGTCCGGTATGGAATCAATGAAGGGCTCGGACTCGAGGTCCGGCAGACGCTGCTGAACGACGGCGGGGCGCCGGCGCCGTTCGTCCTTGGTGCCCACCCGTACCTGCGCGTCGGTGATACTCCGGCCGAAGACCTGGTCCTCACCGTCGGGGCCGATACCCAGCTGGTGGCGGACGAACGCAAGATTCCACGCAGCCATGCCCCGGTGTCCGGGGACGTGGATTTCCGGGACGGGAGGACAGTGGGCACGCTGGACGTGGATGTCGCGCTGACCGGACTGGATTTCCGGGACGGGCGGGCCCGTCATGTACTCGCGGACCCGCAGGGGCGGGCGGTCACTCTCTGGCAGGATACCTCCTGCGGGTACGTCCACGTCTTCATCACGCCCACCTACCCCGGCCGGACCCGCGCCGTGGCCCTCGAGCCAATGACGGGCCCGGCGAACGCCTTTAACTCCGGCGAGGGCCTTCGCTGGCTCCAGCCCGGCGAGTCATTCACCATGGAATGGGGCATCGACTACACCGCCGGATGACGGTTTCACATTCGGCGGGAGCTGGGGAAGTATTGGGCTATGACGCCCCCTGACGACGCCGCAACGCCCGCGCCAGACCATCCCGCGCCCGAGGCCCAGGCTCACCGGCGGCGCGAGCGCGACCTCGAGGCTGACATCCCCTACGGCATTCGCATCGCGGCTGCGTGGTCGTGGCGCCTGGGCCTGATCCTGCTGGTGGGCGGCGGACTGGTGTGGCTGCTGAGCCGCATCAGTTTCCTCATCATCCCGGTGATGGTGGCGGCCTTGCTGGCAGGCCTGCTCAACCCAGTCGTCGGCTGGCTCAAACGGAACCGGTTTCCCGCCGGGCTGGCTGTGGCTGTCACGGCCCTCGGCTTCCTGGGGCTCATCGGCGGGGCGTTGGCGCTGGTTGGCCGCCAGCTCTACTCGGGCTTCAGTGCGCTCTGGTCCGAGGCGCTGACTGGCGTGAAACAGATTCAGGACTGGCTTTCCGAGGGTCCGCTGCACCTGACCGCGGACCAGATGGACCAGTACTTCAAGGAAGCCAGCACAGCCCTCCAGGACAACACCAGCAGCATCCTCAGCGGAGCGCTCTCGTTCGGCAGCAGCGCAGGACACTTTGCCGCCGGGCTGATCCTTGCCCTGTTCATCCTGATCTTCTTCCTGCTGGAGGGCGAGCGGATCTGGGGCTTTATCGTGCGGCTGCTGCCCAAAAAGGCACGGCCGGCTGCGTTCGGCGCCGGCCGTAAGGGCTGGGCGTCCATGGTGAGCTACGCGCGCATCCAGATGTTCGTGGCCTTCGTCGACGCCGTGGGCATCGGAGTGGGCGCGGCGATTATCGGCGTACCCCTGGCACTGCCGCTGAGCGTGCTGGTGTTCATCGGTTCGTTCATCCCGATCGTGGGTGCTCTCGTAACCGGCGCGATTGCCGTGCTGCTGGCCCTGGTTGCCAACGGACTGGTCAACGCCCTGATCATGCTGGGCATCGTCCTGTTGGTCCAGCAACTGGAAAGCCACATTCTCCAGCCGTTGATCATGGGCAAAGCAGTCTCCCTGCATCCGGTGGCCGTGATCCTCTCCGTGGCCGCGGGTTCGTACCTGGCCGGCATTCCCGGTGCGCTCTTCTCGGTCCCCGTGCTCGCCGTAGCAAACTCGGCCGTTCGCTACATCGCAGCCAGAACGTGGGAACATGAACACGTGCCGGCTTTGCCCGGGGCGCCAGTGCCGGCCGCAGCCGGCGGGGACAACACCGTCAGCGACGTCGAACCGCCGGGCCGCCCCTAGCGTGCTGCCAGCCGCAGGGATACCGCCGCGGCAGGACAGCCCGCCCAGGCAGCCGGCACAGCAGCGAACAATCCTTGCTGCCCGCCGCCCCAGGGGATGCGGGCGCCGGGGCCGAACCAGAGGAGAATAAGTCCGTGAACATCCTGGAAACCCTTCCCGTCACCCTGGACGATGTCCTTGCGGCGCAGAAGCTGCTTGACGGGATTATTGCGCGGACCCCCGTGGAATCGTCCCGCGCGCTGGGATCGGTAGCTGGCGGAGAGGTCTTCTTCAAGTGCGAGAACCTGCAGCGCGCCGGCTCCTTCAAGGTCCGTGGCGCCTATGTCCGGATGGCGCGGCTCTCGGACGAAGAGAAGAAGCGCGGCGTGGTGGCTGCGTCTGCGGGAAACCACGCCCAGGGCGTCGCGGTGGCGGCCAAGGCGCTCGGTATCAAGGCCCGCATCTACATGCCCCTGGGCGTTGCCCTGCCCAAGCTCGCGGCGACCCGAAGCCACGGCGCCGAGGTCATCCTGCACGGGCACAACGTGGACGAGGCGCTCGCCGAGGCGCAGCGCTACAGCAACGAAACCGGCATGGTGTTCGTCCACCCCTTCGACAATGTTGACGTGGTGGCCGGCCAAGGGACGCTCGGCCTGGAAATCCTGGAGCAGGTACCCAACGTCGACACCATCCTGATGGGCGTTGGCGGCGGAGGCCTCCTCGCCGGCGTCGCCGTGGCGGTCAAGGCGCGCGCCAAGGAACTGGGCCGGGAGATCAGGATCATCGGAGTCCAGGCTGAAAACGCAGCCGCCTATCCGCCGTCGCTCGCTGCGGATGCCCTGGTGCCGTTGAAAAAGGTGTCCACCATGGCGGACGGCATCGCCGTAGGGCGCCCGGGACAACTCCCCTTCAGTATCATCCGCGAACTCGTGGATGACGTGGTCACCGTCAGCGAGGACTCCCTGGCGCGGGCCCTGATCTTCCTGCTGGAGCGGGCCAAGATGGTGGTGGAACCTGCAGGTGCCGTGGGCGTCGCCGCCCTCATGGACGGCAAGATCGAAAATCCCGGGACCACCGTGGTAGTGCTCTCCGGCGGAAACATCGACCCCATGCTGATGCTCAAGGTGATCCAGCGGGGCCTGTCCGCTGCCGGCCGGTACATGACCGTGCGGATGATGCTCGACGACCGGCCGGGTTCGCTGGCCACCATCGCCCGGATCATTGCCGAAAACGACGCCAACGTCACCGGCCTGGACCACACGCGGGTAGGCGGTTCCATCAGCATGGGCGACGTGTCCATCACTGTGAACCTGGAGACGAAGGGCCACCAGCACGGCGAGCAGGTCCTCAGTGCGTTGCGCGCTGAAGGCTTCCAGCCCATCGTGGTCCACTAAGACGCCATGGTCCTGCCGGCAGGAAACAGGCGGCCCGGCCAGCGGCAGGTGCTGGCCGCACGGGCTAAGGGCGGGCTGCTGGTCCTGGGCGGTTTCGTTGCCCTGCTGTTCGCCATCGAAGCCGTCAACCTGCTGATGCTGCGGCCACTGAACCGGACCTTCGGGCTCCGGCCCCGCAGCGCAGACGGGCTGCTGGACATCTTCACCTTTCCGCTCCTGCACGCAAACCTGAACCACCTCCTCTCCAACAGCCTGCCGCTGGTGGTGTTTGGGTTCCTGGTGTTTCTGTCGGGACTGCGCGTATTCCTGACGGCCCTGGCCGCCAGCTGGCTCGGGTCCGGGCTGACGGTATGGCTGATCGGCAACAGCGGCATTACCGTCGGTTCCTCGGGGCTGGTCTTCGGCCTGTTCGCCTTCCTGCTGGTCCGCGGGTTCGTCAACCGCAGCTGGCGGCAGATCCTGCTGGCAGTGGTCCTCTTCATGGGCTACGGCGGCATCCTGCTGGGGGTGCTTCCCCTCATGGGTGGCCAGATCTCCTGGCAGGCGCACTTGGGCGGCGCAGCGGGCGGTGTGGTGGCCGCTGTACTCCTGCGCCGGCGCTTCGGCCCGGAACGTATCTGGTACCCCGCTGCCGGCTTCCTGAGACGGGATGGAGCGCCTTAAAACGCCAGGTGCCGGCCACCCCGTGGGCGGCCGGCACCTGGCGTTTGCTGGCTGTGGCTATGCCGTGTACGGCTTGGCGGACAGGATCTCCACCTTGATGTCCTTGCCGTTCGGCGCGGTGTAACTCAGGGTGTCGCCTTCCTTGTGGCCCAGGATGGCTGCGCCCAACGGCGACTTTTCACTGAAGACGTCCAGGTCCGAGTCGCCGGCAATTTCGCGGGATCCCAGGAGGAAGGTTTCCTCATCGCCGGCAATCCTGGCCACGACGATCATGCCGGGCTCCACGATTCCGTCATCGGCGGGGGACTCGCCGACATGTGCGTCGCGGAGCAGGACCGTCAGCTGCCGGATGCGGGCCTCGATCTTGCCCTGTTCTTCCTTGGCTGCGTGGTATCCGCCATTTTCCTTGAGGTCGCCCTCTTGCCGGGCTGCTTCGATCTTCTGGACGATCTCTGCGCGGCCGGCGCCGGAAAGGTGGTCCAGCTCTGCCTTCAGGCGGTCAAAAGCTTCCTGGGTGAGCCAGGCTGCAGCTGCGCTGTTGGTGGTAGACACGGACTTCTCCTCTAATGGTCCTACATGCAAAAGACCCCGCCACGGTGGCCACTTGTGGAACAGCAACCAGCTCAGCGGGGTAAAGGTATTGATCCATTGTAGTCAATCCCTTGGATGAAACCCAATAAGCAAGCGGTGCACGTCACATGCTGTGTCCCTTGTCGTCCGCCTCCCAGCAGCTGTCCACTACTCCGGATACGGAAAGCGACTCCGTGCGGACGGTGACGCGCTGGGCGACTGTCCGGCCGCCGTCGGGCGCTCCCTCCGCTGCGGTGGCCGGAACCTCCACCACCTTCCACCCCACCACGGCGTACTTGGAATCGAGGGCCTTGACGGCACACTTGACCCGGGTGCCGGGATCCCGGGTGACTTGGAAATCCACCTCTGCAAGAGTGGCGTCCACCGTGCTGTAGCCGATGTCCTTGAACGTGACCCCGTTGACCGCCGAGGACGTGGAGACCCAGGCCATGAAACCGATGCCGGCTGCCAGTGCCGCGCCGGCAACGATGCGCTTGGTGCGCGGCGGAAGGCTGCGCTTTTGGGTGCCGTAGCGATTGGCTAGGCTAGTGTCTGCGGGCGCGGAAGAGTCCTGCTGGTCCGGGGAAGTCACCAGTCCAGTTTAGTGCCCATTCCGGCGGATGGCGCCCGCACGGACCGCCCCGCCGCACCACCCGACGAGCCAGCAGCCACCCGCCGCGGCAGAGACTTAAGGAGCCGTCCTCCCATGACAGCGTCCAGCACCGCCCCGGCCCCGCTTCGGCTGCTCGCAGTCCACGCCCACCCGGACGACGAGTCCAGCAAGGGCGCCGCCACGATGGCGATGTACGCCGCCGCCGGGGTGGACGTCATGGTGGCCACCTGCACCGACGGCTCCCGCGGAGACATCCAGAACCCCGCGGTGGAGGGAGAACCCCACCCTAAACGGGACATGGCCGGTGCAAGGCGCCTGGAAATGGAAGCCGCCGCGAAAATCCTGGGGATCCGGCAACAGTGGCTCGGGTTCGTGGACTCGGGTCTGCCGGAAGGCGACCCGCTGCCGCCGCTGCCCGCGGGTTCCTTTGCCACGCTGCCGCTGCACCAGGCCGCATCCCCGCTGGTGCGCCTGGTCCGCTCCTTCAAGCCCCACGTCATTCTCAGTTATGACGAGAACGGCGGCTACCCGCACCCTGACCACATCATGGCGCACCGCGTGGCGGTGGAAGCCTTTGACGCGGCCGGGGACCCGGCGCGCTACCCGGAGGCAGGGGAGCCGTGGGAACCCAGCAAGCTTTACTATGACCGTGCCTTCAGCCCCGAACGATTCCGGGCCCTGCACTATGCGCTGGAAGAAGCCGGGCTGCAGTCGCCCTATGCGGAGCGGCTGGCCGCCTGGCTCGAATCCGACGCCGAAGGACATACACCGCCGCCGGCCCGCCACCCCACCACCACGCAGATCGATTGCGGCGATTTCTTCGAAGTGCGGGACGACGCCCTGCGTGCCCACCGGACGCAGGTTGACCCGCTGGGCTTCTTCTTCGCCGTCTCGCCGGAGATGCAGCGCCGGGCTTGGCCCTGGGAGGACTACTCGCTGATCAAGTCCAAGGTCGAGTCCGAACTCCCGGAGAAGGACCTTTTCGCCGGGCTAAGATAGACACTGCAGGGACTTTCTATCTGGTGTAGAAGACGGCCGCGAGGCGGTGCAGTCCATTCCCTGCCGCTCTTTCGCTCCACAGAAGGTTTTCACCGTGCATTCTCTGCTCCTTAGCCTGGCCACCACCCCGACGCCGATGCCGACGCCGACGCTGCGGGAGGGGATTTCCGAGGACCAGATCACCCCGGGCCTGTGGGGATTCATCATGACGGCGTTCTTCGTGGTGGCCACCACTTTGCTGATCGTGGATATGGTCCGCCGCATCCGCAGGGTCCGTTACCGGGCGCAGGTCGAGCAGGAGCGCATGGAAGCCGCCGCGGCCGCCGATATCGCAGCCGCTGACGCCCAGGACGGCCTGGACGCCACGGACGGCCCCGCCGCTCCCGGAGCGCCCGGGGTTGACGGTCGGGGCGGTGCCGGCCCCTCCCGTCCGGCGGAGTAGCCAACGACGGTGCCGGCTGCCGCCGTCGTCAGCGGAGCACGGCCAGGGCGATCGCAATATAGTGCGCCGTGAACGCGAAGACCGTGAAGGCATGGAACAGCTCGTGGAACCCGAAGTGGTGGTAGCTGAAGTTCGGCTTCTTGAGGGCGTAGAACACCGCGCCGGTGATGTAGAGCGCGCCGCCCACGCAGATCAGCACCGCGGCCGCGACGCTTGCCTGGAAGAACTGCGGCAGGTAGAGCAGCGCTCCGCAGCCCAGCGCGATATAGATCGGCACGTAAAGCCAGCGCGGCGCGTCCGTCCACAGCACGCGGAACAGTACGCCCAGGATCGCGCCGGCCCAGATGACCCAGAGGAGCAGGACAGCCTGTGACCGTTCCAGCAGGGTCCAGGCGAGCGGGGTGTAGGTTCCGGCGATCACCAGCATGATGTTGGTGTGGTCCAGGCGCTTGAGGACCATTTTCACCCCGGGTGACCAGTTGCCTCGGTGGTAGACGGCACTGACGCCAAAGAGCAGCACGCCGGTCGCGGCGTAGATGGCCGAGGTCACCTTGCGGTCCGCTGTGGGCGCCAGGGCGATAAGGACGATGCCGGCAGCCAGCGCCAGGGGAGCGGTGGCGGTGTGGATCCAGCCGCGCCACTTGGGCTTGATCATGAGCAGCTCGGCGATGCGGACGCCGGCGTCGTCCATGGTGTTGGGCTCCGGCCGGCGAGGGCGGTCCGCGCCGCGGGCAGGGCCCCTCCGCGGGGCGTCCGAGGGATCGCTGGTCATGGTCCCAGAATAACCTACGTTCGAGTAAGTTACCCAGCGGTAACAAGAGTTTCGGGCTGCGGGCCTCGACAGGTGGATGGCGGCGGCTGCCGCGGACGGTAGCCTAGGATGTGCAAAGTGCCGTCAGCAAGGAAGTCAGGTGAGTGGACGCGTGGAGTTGCCCGGGTTCCTCTACGGCTTCTACGAGCGGCGGCTCCTGAAGGACTTGCCGCGTGACCGCATTCCGCGGCACATCGGGGTCATGGTGGACGGCAACCGCCGCTGGGCCAAGCAGTTCAACGCACCCACCAGCCAGGGCCACCAGGCCGGAGCGGACAAGATCCACGAGTTCCTTGGCTGGTGCCAGGAGCTGGGTGTCAAGGTAGTCACGCTCTACATGCTGTCCACGGACAACATGAACCGCTCCAGCGAAGAGCTGGACCTGCTGATGGGCATCATCGCCAACACCCTGGACCGCCTGGATGAGGACGCGGATCTTTCCGTCCACGCCATGGGTGCTCCGGAACTTCTTCCCGGCTACCTGGCCGAGCGCCTGAACAAGTTGACCGCCCGGACCCCGGTGAAGGAAAAGATCCACGTCAACGTAGCCGTGGGCTACGGCGGGCGCCGGGAGATCGTGGATGCCGTCCGCGAACTGCTTCACGACGCCGTGGCGCGGGGTGCGGATATCTCGGAACTGGCGGACAGCCTGTCCGTCGAGGACATTTCACGCTTCCTTTATACGCGCGGCCAGCCGGACCCGGACCTGGTCATCCGGACCTCCGGTGAGCAGCGGCTCTCCGGCTTCCTGATGTGGCAAAGCGCCTACAGCGAGTTCTACTTCTGCGAGGCCCTCTGGCCGGCATTCCGCAAAGTCGATTTCCTGCGCGCCCTCCGGGACTACGCCGGCCGGCAACGCCGCTTCGGGTCTTGACCGTCCCCGGGCGAGGCGTCCCGGGTTCATCCTGAGTTCACACGAAGGACAGAAGAATCGCCGTCGGATGTATGCGGAAATTCCGGAGCCTGGATTTACGTTGTATCCATCAGCAGGCAAACCGCCGGCTGATCGGGGAGGCCAGTACATGGAGCGAATCATCGCACCGGTTGTATGGGAGGCCGGATCCGGCCTCGTGGCCGAACCGCCTCACCCATAACAAATCCGGGCTGAAGCCCGGGGCTGGAGTCGATGTGGCTACTTCTGAAGCACTGTCCACGGTCCTTTCCGACCAGGCAGGAAAAGCTACCTCTCGCGCCATGCGAGCCACTTCTGAATCCGGCGCGGCACCAGACGCTGCGGCCGGTTTTGTTGTTTCCGGAGGGGACGCCGTCATCCATACGTTCGTGATCGACACCTCTGTCCTCCTGTCCGACCCCCACGCCCTGCTGCGCTTCGCAGAACACGAGGTCATCGTCCCGGTGGTGGTCATCACCGAGCTCGAAGCCAAACGGCATGACCCCGAACTCGGCTTCTTCGCCCGCAAGGCCCTCCGTCTCCTGGATGACCTGCGCGTCAAGCACGGCGGCCTCAACCAGCCCATTCCCATCGGCGACGGCGGTTCCCTCATGGTGGAGCTGAACCACATTTCCGCAGAGGTGCTTCCGCTGGGGTTCCGCAGCGGGGACAACGACAGCCGCATCCTCGCCGTCGCCAAGAACCTCGCCAACGAGGGCAGGAATGTCACCGTGGTCTCCAAGGACCTGCCCATGCGCGTGAAAGCTTCCGCCATGGGCCTGGCCGCGGACGAGTACCGCAATGAACTGGTCAAGGATTCCGGCTGGACCGGGGTGGCCGAAATCGAAGCAACGGAAGAGGAAATCTCCACCCTGTACGGCCACGAACCCGTCTTCATTCCTGCGGCAGCCGAAATGCCGGTCAACACCGGCCTGGTGCTCCTCTCAAACCGGGGCTCGGCCCTGGGCCGGGTAGGCGCGGACAAGCAGGTCCGCCTGGTCAAGGGCGACCGCGACGTGTTCGGCCTCCACGGGCGCTCCGCAGAACAGCGGCTGGCCATCGACATGCTGATGGACCCCGCCGTGGGCATCGTGTCCATCGGCGGGCGCGCCGGCACTGGCAAGTCCGCACTGGCCCTCTGCGCCGGCTTGGAGGCAGTCCTGGAGCGTCGCGAGCACCGCAAGGTCATCGTGTTCCGGCCGCTCTACGCCGTGGGCGGCCAGGAGCTTGGCTACCTGCCCGGCTCCGAATCCGAAAAGATGAATCCCTGGGCGCAGGCGGTGTTCGACACACTGGGCGCCCTGGTCAGCCAGGAGGTTGTGGAGGAGGTCATGGACCGGGGAATGCTGGAGGTCATGCCGCTGACCCATATCCGCGGCCGCTCGCTGCACGATGCGTTCGTTATCGTTGATGAGGCGCAGTCCCTGGAAAAGAACGTCCTCCTCACAGTCATGAGCCGCATGGGGCAGAACTCCAAGATCGTCCTCACCCACGACGTCGCCCAGCGCGACAACCTCCGTGTCGGCCGCCACGACGGAATCGCCGCCGTCGTCGAAACCCTGAAGGGCCACCCGCTCTTCGGCCACGTGACCCTCACACGGTCCGAGCGCTCGCCCATCGCTGCCCTGGTGACCGAGCTCCTGGAGGGCTAGGACGACTTCAGGAAACTGGCCGCTGCATCGTGCCCCTGGACGTGCAGCGGCCAGTCCGGCCGGCGGAACGATTCCGGGGTCACCCGGACATGCTGGAGGGTTTCCACCACGCCGCCCCACTCCCTTCGGGAGACGCCGTTGGGTTCATACCCCAGCGCGCGCGAGACACCCAGGGAGGACCCGTTCCACTCCGCCGCGTCCGACTCGGCCACCTCCGCGCCCAGCCAGTCGAAGGCATAAAGCACGACGGCGGCGCGCATCTCCTTGCCCAGGCCGCGGCCCTGCACGGACTGCCTGAGCCAAGAGCCGGTGGTGACAGTACGGAGGGTGCCGAAGTCCTTCGCCGCCAGGTCCTGGCAGCCAACGAAGCTGCCCTCGTGCCAGGCGCCCAACAGCAGCGTCCAGTTTCCCGGGGCCGCTTCGGCGCGGCAGCGCCAGTACCAGCGGGCCATGTTCGGCCCCAGCTGGTCTGGCGGCAGCGCAGTCCAGGGGTTGCTGAACGGATTCCGTGCAGGGTCGTGGATGCCGCTGGCAGCTGCCGCCACGGCCGCGGGAATGTCCTGGTCACGGATCGGGCGCAGCTCCAGCCGGGGAGTGGCGAGCTGAAGGCCGAAGAGGGGCCAAATGGTGGATAGGTCGCTCATCCGCGAAGCCTAGCCGATGTTCCCCCACCGGAGTTGTCACGTCCGGGCGCAGGCAACATATCCACACTTGCGGTGCCAGTGCTGCGGGAGGCGCACCGGTTCCAGTAGCATCCGAGGGGTGATCGGAGAACTCGGCGACCTGTGGCGGCACACTCCTGTGGCCTTTTGGCTGGTGCTTGCCGCCTGCGCCTATTTCGCGGTGATGGCGGTGCGGCTCACGGTCATCGACATCCGGCACCACCTGTTGCCCAACAGGATCGTGTTCCCGTCCTACGCGGTGGCCGGGGTCCTGCTGCTGGCCGCAGCGCTGCTGGCAGGACCCGCAGACGGGTTCCTCGGAGCACCGGCCGTCCGTGTGGTGGCCGGCGCTGCAGTGTTGTGGCTGTTCTACTTCGTGCTCCGGCTGGTTTACCCGCCAGGAATGGGTTTTGGCGATGTCAAGCTGGCAGGCGTGCTGGGCATGTACCTGGGCTATCTTGGCTGGTCGCACCTTTTTGCCGGGACGTTCCTGGCCTTTCTCCTGGGCGGGCTCTGGTCGCTGGCACTCCTGGCCAGCCGGCGCGGCAGCCTCAAGTCCGACATCCCCTTCGGGCCGTTCATGCTTGCCGGCGCCGCGGCGGCTATGCTCCTCCCCGCCTAGCCTCCGCAACTCCAGCGAACGACGGCGGCCGCCCGCCTTCGCCGGGGAAGGTGGGCGGCCGCCGTCGTACTTTGTGTGTCCTCCGGGGAGAAAAGGGGCTAGGCCTTGTGGGCCGGGGAGGTCATGGTGGTGACGTCCAGTGCCTTGTCGAGGTCGGCCTCGGAGACCTGGCCCTCGCCGTCGCCGACGAAGCCGAGCTTCTCGGTGGCCTGGCGGACCGTGAGGCCCTCCGCCACTGCGGTCTTGGCGATCTTGGCGGCGTTCTCGTAGCCGATGAACTTGTTCAGCGGCGTGACGATGGACGGAGATGCCTCGGCGAGGAAGCGCGCGCGCTCCACGTTCGCCGTGATGCCGTCGATCATCTTGTCCGCCATGACGCGGCTGGTGTTGGCCAGCAGGCGGACGGATTCCAGCAGGTTGGCGGCCATGACGGGGATGCCGACGTTGAGCTCGAACGCGCCGTTGGTGCCGGACCAGGCGATGGCTGTGTCGTTGCCGATGACCTGGGCGCAGACCATGATGGAGGCCTCGCAGATCACCGGGTTGACCTTGCCGGGCATGATCGAGGAACCGGGCTGCAGGTCAGGGATGGCGATCTCGCCGAGGCCGGTGTTGGGGCCGGAGCCCATCCAGCGGAGGTCGTTGTTGATCTTCATGAAGGAGATCGCGATGTTGCGCAGCTGGCTGGAAGCCTCGATCAGGCCATCGCGGTTGGCCTGGGCCTCAAAGTGGTCGCGGGCCTCGGTCAGCGGCAGGCCGGTGTCCGTGGCGAGCAGTTCGATGACGCGCTCGGGGAAGCCGGCCGGGGTGTTGATGCCCGTGCCCACGGCGGTGCCGCCCAGGGGAACCTCGGCGACCCGGGGGAGGGAGGCGTTGATGCGCTCGATGCCGTAGCGGACCTGTGCCGCGTAGCCGCCGAATTCCTGGCCGAGCGTCACCGGGGTGGCGTCCATAAGGTGGGTACGGCCGGACTTGACGACGTCCTTGAACTCAAGGGCCTTGCGTTCCAGCGACTCGGCCAGGTAGCCCAGGGCGGGAATGAGGTCGTTGATCAGTGCCGAGGTAGCGGCAACGTGCACGGACGTGGGGAACACGTCGTTGGAGGACTGTGAGGCGTTGACGTGGTCGTTCGGGTGGACCACCTTGTCGCTGCCGGCGGCCTTGAGCGAGCGGGTGGCCAGCTCGGCGAGGACCTCGTTGGTGTTCATGTTCGAGGACGTGCCCGAACCGGTCTGGAAAACATCGATGGGGAAATCGCCGTCGTACTTGCCCCCGGCAACCTCGTCGGCTGCTTCTGCGATTGCCTTGGCCAGCTCGCCATCGAGCACGCCCAGTTCAGCGTTGGCCAGGGCGGCAGCCTTCTTGACCCGGGCCAGCGCCTCAATGTGGGCACGTTCCAGGGTCTTGCCGGAAATCGGGAAGTTCTCCACTGCCCGCTGCGTCTGCGCGCGGTACAGTGCGTTCACGGGGACGCGGACTTCGCCCATCGTGTCATGTTCAATGCGGAACTCTTCAGTGGAAGTCATGGGGCTAGCTTAGGACGCACCCGGGCCGCATCGAAAACCGTGAAGCAGGTGCTGCGGGCGGCCCGACGGACCGCCCGCAGGACTGCCTAGAGCTCGCCGATTCCGGAAACGAGGTGCGCCCGGCCGTCGGCCAGGCTGTAGGAAAGGCCGATCACCGCGGTGCGCCCCTCCCCGATTGCGTCGGAAATCACACGAGAGCTGTCCGCCATGCGCTGGGAGGTCTGCTTGACGTGTTCCACCACCATGTCGTTGACGTCGGTTTCGTCGTTGCGCAGGGAAGTCAGCACGGAGGGCGTGATCCGCTCCACCAGGTCCCGGATGAAGCCGACCGGCATCTCGCCGGTTTCCACGGCAGTCTTTGTGGCCGTCACGGCACCGCAGCTGTCGTGCCCCAGGACCACGATCAGTGGGACGTTCAGGACGCCGACGCTGTACTCCAGGGAGCCGAGGACGGCGTCGTCGATCACCTGGCCGGCGGTGCGAACGACGAAGACGTCGCCCAGGCCGACGTCGAAGATGATTTCAGCGGCAAGCCGGGAGTCCGAGCAGCCGAAGATCACCGCAAACGGGTTCTGGGTTTCCACCAGCGATGAGCGGCGGGAGGCGTTCTGGTTCGGATGCGAGGATTCGCCGTTGACAAAGCGTTCGTTGCCTTCGCGCAGGCGGCGCCAGGCGAGTGCCGGAGTCAGGTAGGTAGTCACCCTGCTTATTTTAGGGCGTGGGGCTGGCCCCAGGGGAACTTATGACGGGCGGGTTGCTGTCCATGGATTCCACGACGGCGTCGGCCAGCACCGCGAATTCGTCAAGTTTGGCCTCGCCGGAGAGGATGACGGTGGTTCCGCGGTAGTCGAGGACCATGGACTTCGCGCCTTTTCCGGTGTCCCGGAGTTCCCAGTCCTGGCCTCCCGCTGCCCGGGTTCCGGTAACGGGGGCGTTGCGGGTCTGCTGCAGGAGCCAGGTGGGGTTGGCTTTGGCAGTCTGCACGAGGCCGATGAAGGACTCCTTGGGGGTGAGGAAGCCCACCTCCCAGGTGGGTACCCCGCTGGCGGTCCCGGCTTCCCAGCGGGCGTAGTTGGGCCGGTACCCGTCGCCGGCCTCCGGCGCGACGGGTGCGAACCCCGCCACGTCGGCGGCGTTCCGGGCGGTGGCGGCCACATCGACGTCCGGGCGGTAGCCGTCGGACTTGGGTGCGGGGTTCATGAGCACGATGGGCAGGAAGGCTGCGATGCTCAGCAGGAGGGCAATGCCCATGCCGATCACGGAGGCGTTGGCGCGCTTGGCCGCCGCGGCGGCGATGACGGGCTTGACGGGTGCGGCCGGTCGGGCGGCGTCGGGACCGGTGGGAGCCTTTTCCTGCATATCGTTCACCCTTCTATAGTCGCCCATGCCTCCGCCCAACTCATATTCGGGGTGGCCGGCACCGGCCGCCTGGCCAACCCGGAACGCGGGGGAGGGCCGCAGCCCCGCACATTGCGCCGCAGCGTCATCCGGGGAACGGCGGCGGGCGCCCCGACTATGATCGATACCAGAGGAATCACCGCGCTGCTGCACCGGCGGGCGGGTTCAATGATCGCCACTCGAAGAAGAGGTTCACGTGTCACCAGCGTCCATGACCCAGAAGTACTCCACGATCTCACCATCCCTTGCGGTGGGCAATGACGAGCCGGACCGCAACCTTGCCCTCGAGCTCGTCCGCGTCACCGAGGCCGCGGCCATTGCAGGCGGCCACTGGGTGGGCTTCGGCGACAAGAACACCGCCGACGGCGCAGCAGTGGACGCCATGCGCTCTTTCCTGCAGACCGTCCACTTCAACGGCGTCGTGGTTATCGGCGAAGGCGAAAAAGACGAGGCTCCCATGCTGTTCAACGGTGAGCGCGTGGGCGACGGCACGGGCCCCGAGGTGGACGTGGCCGTGGACCCCATCGATGGCACCCGCCTGACCGCGCTGGGCATCAATAACGCGCTTGCCGTCCTGGCGGTGGCAGAGCGCGGTTCCATGTTCGATCCCTCGGCGGTGTTCTACATGGAGAAACTGGTCACCGGTCCTGAAGCCGCGGACATGGTGGACCTCCGCTTGCCCGTGAAGCAGAACCTGCACCTGATTGCCAAGGCCAAGGGGGTCAAGGTCAACCAGCTCAACGTCATGATCCTGGACCGCGACCGGCACCGCCCGCTGGTGGAGGAGATCCGCGAGGCAGGCGCGCGCACCAAGTTCATCATGGACGGTGACGTGGCCGGCGCCATTGCCGCGGTCCGTTCCGGCACCGGCGTGGATGCCCTGATGGGCATCGGCGGCACTCCGGAGGGCATTGTCGCCGCCTGCGCCATCAAGTCGCTGGGCGGCGTCATCCAGGGCCGCCTGTGGCCCACCAGCGACGACGAGAAGCAGAAGGCCATCGACGCCGGCCACGACCTGGACCGCGTACTGTCCACCAACGACCTGGTCTCCAGCGACAATTGCTACTTCGCCGCCACGGGAATCACCGACGGAGACCTGCTCAAGGGTGTCCGCTACCCCAAGGACAAGGTCCTGACCCAGTCCATCGTGATGCGCTCCAAGTCCGGCACCATCCGGTTCGTGGACGGCGAGCACCGCGCGGACAAGTGGGAAGGCTACGCCCGCAAGGCCTGATCCCGGTTGCTCGTTCCACACGGTACGGCAGCCAGTCCCCGGACGCGCAACGGCGTTGTCCGGGGACTGGCGCGTTAATGCCTGGTATAGGGTTTAATTCATGAATCCTGCTGTTGTCCCCTGTACTGAACGCGCCCTCTGGGATGGCTACGTCGACAAGTTCGAGGGGCACCCGCAGCAGCTATGGGGCTGGGGCGAAACGAAGGCCATGCACGGCTGGTCCGTGGACCGTGTGCTGGTCGAAGACGGGGGCACCACCATCGGCGCCGCCCAGCTGCTCATCCGCCGGCTGCCCGTTCCGTTCCGCGCCCTGGCCTACATCCCGCGTGGGCCCCTGTGCGCGCCCGAGCACACCGGGACAGTCCTGGACCGGCTGGCAGAGCACGCCGCTGTCCGGCACCGTGCGGTGGCCCTGAGCATCGAGCCTGACTGGGACCGGGACTCCGATTTTGCTGCGGCCGTTTCCTCGGCAGGGTTCCGCGGGACGGCTAACACGGTACTGATTCCCCGCACCCTCATCCTGGACCTGACCCGCACGGACGATGAACTGATGGCGGACATGTCCAAATCCACCCGGGCCAACATCCGCAAGGCCATGCGCAGCGACGTGGAGTTCCGCAAGGTCCAGGGCGATGCCGAGCTTGAGCAGGTCCTCGCCGTCTACCACGAGACCGCGGACCGGGCCGGTTTCGGCATCCACGAGGATCAGTACTACCGCGACATCTTCCGGAACATGGGGGATGGGTCACCGATCATCGGAGCGTTCGACGGCGGCCGCCTCCTTGCCTTCGTCTGGCTCGCCAGGAGCGCGGCAACAGCGTTTGAACTGTACGGCGGCGTCTCGGCCGAGGGCCAGAAGCAGCGCGTCAACTACGGCGTCAAGTGGGCTGCGCTGCAGGCCATGCGGGAAGACGGCTGCAAACGCTATGACTTCAACGGGCTGCTCAACGACGGCATCAGCGACTTCAAGAAGCAGTTCGCCAAGCATGAAAACATGCTGATGGGCACCTGGGACAAGCCGCTGTCCCCGTTCTACCCGGCGTACTCCACGGCGATGCCACTGGCGCGCAAGGGACTGCAGGGGGCACGCCGGCTGCTCAAAGCCGCCACCGCCCGGATCCGTCCCGGCCGGTAAATCGCCCCGGTACCTACAGGCCGGTGGTCACGGCGAAGGCCAGCGCGGGTTCCGTGCTGCCGGCCGCGAGGTGGACGTTGACCGGCGCCTCGGCCGCAGGCAGGAACGCGCTGCCGCCCCGCCCGAGTTCCAGGTCGCCCTTGGGGGAATCCAGGTAGACAGCACCGGACACCACGATCACCACGGCAGCTCCGGACTGGGCGAGCGGCACGGGTCCGTCCTCCGGGCTGAGCTCAATCCGCTGGAGCTGGAACTCCTCGAACGGCGGCCGGAAGAGCTCCTGGTCCAGGACGGTGCGTTCGGCGTCGAGCATGGGTACGGCGACAGGTTTGAAATCGATGGTCCGGAGCAGTTCGGGCACGTCAACGAACTTGGGCGTCAAACCGCCGCGCAGCACGTTGTCCGAGGACGCCATGACCTCCACGCCCAGCCCGTGCAGGTATGCGTGCACGTTCCCGGCGGGCAGGTAGACGGCCTCGCCCGGCTGCAGTGAGATGCGGTTGAGCAGCAGGGAGATCAGGACGCCGGGATCGCCCGGGTACTTGCTGTCCAGGTTCACCACGGTGGACAGTTCGGCCTGGTAGGAAGCCAGCGGTGCGCCGGACTTCAGCAGGGACACCACGTGTGAGGTAGCTTCCGCAACGTCTTCCCCGCCCGTGATCAGCCGCCGGAAGGCACGCTGCAGCGCCTCGCTGTCGCCACCCTCGCCGTCACCGCCGCCGGACAGGTCTTCAAGCAGCCCGGACAGCACGACGGGAACCGGAATCCGGGCGGTGCCGAAGGACTGGACCAGGTGCTCAAGGATGCCCCGCGTGGCTGCCGCGGGCCGGAACCCGCACAGCGCCTCGAACGGGGTGAGAGCGAAGATCATTTCCGGCTTGTGGTTGTCGTCGCGGTAGTTGCGGTTGGCGGCGTCGGCGGGCAGGCCGGCGTCGTTCTCCCGGGCGAAACCGGCGCGGGCCTGCTCCAGGCTGGGGTGGACCTGCAGGGACAGCGGTTCCGCGGCTGCCAGCACCTTGGCCAGGAACGGCAGGCGGGGACCGAAGCGCGCCACGGAGTCAGCCCCCAGGAAGTGCTCGGGGTCCCTGCTGATCAGGGCGTCCAACGGGGTGTCGGTGCCGTCCTCCGGAACGTGAGCCACGGAGGGCGAGCCGGAATGCGCGCCGATCCAGAGCTCAGCCTCCGGCCGCCCTGACTCTGGCCGCCCCAGCAAGGCGGCAATCGCCGTCGTCGATCCCCATGCGTAGTCCCGGAGGACGTTCTCGAGCTGGTACAAGTTCTGTTCCGTTCGCTAGGTGGGAGGGCCGGCTAGAGCGGCGCGCACTGGCCGTTGGTGGCAACGAGCTGGCGGATGGCTTCTTCGTTGCCTTCGCTCTTGAGCTGGTCCAGCATCGCCTCGGTAATGGGTTCGCCGTCCGGCGTGGTGGTCACCGGCGTGAAGTCCGACGGCGGGGGAGACGGCTGCGCGGTGGCCACGTGGGCGGGGCTTCCGGCAGCCGGTCCAAGGCCGGACGCGCGGAACGCGGCCGCCTGCAGCCGGCCGCCGGGGGCCGCAGGCGCCACGATTCCGTCCCGCGGCGCCGCGGCGGGCTCCGCCCCGGCCGAGGCCGAGGCCAGCAGCTCATCCACGCGGCGGTGGATCTCGCCGAAGTCCGGTGTGGTGGAGAAGGACGCGTCAAAGTCCGGCGGGCCGATGGTAAGCCGCTTCACGTCCTGTCCCTTCGCCTTGATGGCAAGGTTCACGAAGCTGCCCAGCTGCGACGAGGAGATGTTGGACTCCACCACCTTGGTTCCGGCGTTGGCGATGTCCTCGAATTTGGCCAGCAGCGTGGTCGGGTCCAGCTGGCGCAGCATGGCCTGCTGGACACACTGCTGCCGCTGGATCCGCGCGTAGTCGTCCACGTATTCGCGGGACCGTCCGTACCAGAGTGCCTGCTCGCCGTTGAGGGTCTGCTCGCCCGCGGGGATCCAGCCCAGCGGTTTGCCGTGCGTCTGGGTGTAGTCGTCAAAGTAGCCGCTCATGGGTACCCAGCCACCGGCTTTGATGCGGATTCCGCCCATGGCGTCGATGAGGGAGGAGAACCCTTCCATGTCCACCAGCACGAAGGCCTGCACGGTCAGGCCCAGAGTTCCGGAGACCGCCTCCAGCGTGGCCTGCGCGCCGGGGTCGGCTACACCGGGGTAGAGGTCCGTGTGTTCGTTGGTGACCTCGGTGTTGATCGCGTTGATCAGGCATTCGTCGCCGCAGTTGTACCCCTCCGGGTAGATTTCGCGCATGGGCGATCCCTCGGCGAACTGGGCGTTCTGCAGGTTGCGGGGGACGGAGATGATGGCGGTCTGGCCGGTCTCGGCATCAACGCTGAGCACCGAGAGGCTGTCCGGCCGGCGGCCGGTGCGGTCCTCGCCGGCGTCGCCGCCCATCATCAGGAAGTTGTAGCGGCCATCCACCGGATCGATGGCCGGTCCGGACGAGAAGATGCTGCCGATGGCGTTCCGGCTGACGTTGAGCAGGTAGGCAGCGTAGCCGAGCGATCCGCTGCCCAGGACCATGGCTAAAACCAGGGAAACCACGACGGCGGGACGCATCGGCGGCCTGAGCAGCACAGGGCGGATGATCCGCAGCGTGTTGATGAACAGCACTGTCCAGCCGGCGGCCAAGGCCGCGAGGACCACGATGATCGCCAGTGATGCCACCGGGTTGCTCAGGATGTTGATGAACAGCGAACGGTTGACCAGGAGGAGCAACAAGGCCAGGATGAGCACGGCCCAGGCGGCGAGCGTTACGCGCAGCGCGGCCCGCCCCAGCCGGCGGTCACCGGCCACCAGCTGTGCGCTGCCGGGTACCAGGAGCGTCATGAGGACCAGGAGGAAGGCCCGCTTGGTGCGGACGGGCGCCGAGGCGCTGACCGGGTAGCGGACCGGATCCGTCATGCCGGTATCGGACGCGGAGTGCGGGACCTTGCTGCTGGACATGGGCGGGGTCCTAATGGCTGCCCCGGAGGCCGTTGCCTTCGGCGAAGACCTCGCTGACTTTCTGGCGGAGGCTTGCACCCTTGCGGCCGGCCACGGCGTTGAGGTCGGCGGCGAACTCCTGCAGGTCAGCGCGCAGGGAGCCCGCGAGTTCATCAGTGCCCGAAGCCAGCATCCGGACGGCGAGCAGGCCCGCATTGCGCGCGCCCCCGATGGAGACCGTAGCCACCGGCACCCCCGCAGGCATCTGCACGATGGACAGCAGGGAGTCCATGCCGTCCAGGGTCTTGAGGGGAACAGGAACGCCGATCACGGGCAACGGGGTGACACTGGCCAGCATGCCAGGCAGGTGGGCGGCGCCGCCGGCCCCCGCGATGATGACGCGCAGGCCGCGCTCGTGGGCGGTCTGGCCGTAACGGATCATCTCGGTGGGCATCCGGTGGGCAGAGACCACATCTGCTTCGAAGGGAACGCCGAACTCAGCCAGTGCTTCGGCTGCGGCTTCCATGACAGGCCAGTCGGAGTCGGACCCCATGACGAGTCCTACCAGCGGAGCGGCTGCGGAGTTTCCGGCGGCCTGGGGGTTCATGCGTTCTCCTCGAAAGTTGCTGCCGGTTCTTCTGCCGGGACCCGGCCGTCCCGGATGATGCCCGCCACCATGGCGGCGCGGTGGCGGACCGCGTCGACGTCCGCCGTCGACGGCCCGGCCAGGTTGACGTGGCCGATTTTCCGGCCCGGACGGACGGACTTGCCGTAGCAGTGCACCTTGGCCGCGGGCTCCGCGGCCAAGGCAGCGGGGTAGGCGGCAAACAGGTCCTGGTTGCCGCCGCCCAGGAAGTTCTTCATGACGACGACGGGGGCCAGGATGTCCGTGGCCCCCAGCGGAAGGTTCAGGACTGCGCGCAGGTGTTGTTCGAACTGGCTGGTGACCGAGCCGTCCTGGGTCCAGTGGCCGGTGTTGTGCGGCCGCATGGCGAGCTCGTTGACGAGGAAGCCGGCGCCGGAGCCAGGGGTTTCGAACAGCTCCACGGCCAGCACACCGGTCACGCCCAGCTCCGCGGCAATGCGCAGGGCGGCGTCCTCTGCGGCCGCGGCAACTTCCACCGGAATGTCCAGGGCGGGGGCGATGACCTCGTCGCACACGCCGTCCACCTGGATGGTGTGGACCACGGGCCAGGCCCGGGCCTCGCCGTCCGGGGTGCGGGCCACCAACGCGGACAGTTCCCGGGCGAACTCCACCTTGGCCTCGGCCAGCAGCGGGCTCATGGCCTCAAACCAGTCCACGGTGTCCGCTGCGTCCTCTGCGGAGGAGACAATGCGGACACCCTTGCCGTCGTAGCCGCCGCGGGGCGTCTTCAGCACCACGGGCCAGCCGATGGCCTCGCCGAAGGCGACCAGGGCGGCGACATCGGCCACCGAGGCCCACTCGGGGTTCGGCAGTTCCAGCCGGTCGATCGCTGCCCGCATGACCAGCTTGTCCTGGGCGTGCACCAGGGCGTCGGGGCCGGGCTGGATGTTGACGCCGGCTTCCTGCAGCGCCCGCAGGTGCGCGGTGGGAACATGTTCGTGGTCGAACGTCATGACGTCCAAGCCCTGCGAAAACTCAAGGAGGGTCTGCAGGTCCTTGTAGTCGCCCACGGGCGAGGAGGACACTGCGGAGACCGCGGAAACATCGTCGCCTTCGGCAAGGACACGCAGCTCGAAGCCAAGAGCCGTAGCTGCCGGGGCCATCATTCGGGCGAGCTGTCCGCCGCCAACCACACCTATCACTGGAAAAGTCACATGGGCCAGCCTACCCAAGAGTGCCGGTTTCCCGCCTTCCGGGAACAGCAATGCCGCGGAATTTCCGCAGGGCGCTCCTGCAGCGCTGCTTTGTCGGGGCTGTCCCCGGGTTTGGGGGCTAAAATGGGCCTTCGGCCTAGTGGCCCTTTAGTTCGTACGGCCATGGAGGGTCATGTTTAGCTCACTTGCAGATCGGGTCCGGGGCCTTGCCTCGCTTTTTTGGCGCGAGGTGGCCAAGTTCGGTGCCGTCGGCGGTGTGGCGTTCGTCATTGATAACGGCCTGACCTACTACCTGATGCACGGGCCGATGTCGGACAGTGAAGCCAAGGCGCGCTTTGTCGGCGCGTCCGTGGCCACCATCTTTTCCTGGATCGCCAACAGGCTGTGGACCTTCCGGCACCGCCGCCAGGCCAACGTGGCGCGCGAGTTCCTCATGTTCGTGCTGATTAACGGCATCGGAATCGGCATTTCCACCGGCTTTACCGCGCTGGCCAAGTACGGCATGGGAATTACGGACAAGAACATGCTGTTCTTCGCCGGAGTGGCAGGCATCCTGGTGGCCACCGTGGTGCGGTTCTTCGCGTACCGCTTCCTGGTGTTTAACAACGAACTGGACGCCGAGCCCGAGTTCTCCCACGACCACGAACTCATTGAACTGCACCCGCACCGCGAGCACGCAGCGGCCGCCGAATCCCAGACCGGTGTGGAGGAGACCCGCTGACTTGCGGGATATGGCCTTAGCTACCGTGGATGCGTTCGGCAGTCAGCAGCTTGTCCGTCAATGCCACGTCTGCATGGGTGAGCACCACTGAACCCTCGCGCTCCCAGGCGCCAAGGGCATTGGCCAGCGCCGGTTCCAGGCCGTCCGCGGCCGCTACATGGAGCCTCGCGCCGTCTTCGTGCCCGGCAGCGAAACCGGCCAGCAGGTCCCGGTGCCGGTACTCGGTGCCGTCCGCGCCCATCAGCGCCCGCGAATCGGGGTCCGGGTCCGAATGCGCCATGAATACGTCCCCGTGGGAGCGCACTTCCGCGGCGTAATCAAGGCACCCGGCCGCCAGCTCACCCGGCCAGCGCATGGCAAGCGCGGGAAGCGCGACGGCGATAATGGCCTCGTGCGTCCCGTCTGCTGCCTCGGGGCGGCTGGTGGCCAGGAACTCGGCTTCTCCGCCACCGAGCACGGTTTCCAGCCCAACCTGCCAGCCGGCCAAGGCCCACACCAGGGCCTTCCAATGCGCGGGCAGGTCCAGCCGGAGGCGCATCCCGGGTTCTGCATCCAGTTCGTCCTGCAGGAGGTTGGCGGTCTTGGCCACCCAGTTGTCCAGCACCCGCCCGGAGAGCTCCACCCGCTCGGAGTCCGGCCCGTACCAGGTCAGCCGTGGTGCGGTGGCGTTGCCCGAACGGAGCCGGGCCATGAGGTCTCTCGCGGGAATAGTCATGGTTCCATCCTGCCACCCGTCCCGGGCGGGGTCACGGCACGGGAGCGGGGAATTTGCGCATCCCGCGGGGTGTGATCTTGGTCTCATCCGCTGACGGGCCGGGCCAGCCGGTCGACGCGCCGACAAAGTCCGGGCGTGGCGTGCATCCGTAAATGGGGAGGCATTGATTATTATCCCGGGACGGCTTGACTCGCCCTAGTTACACACGTGTAATTAGAGATCTAAGGCAACTGCCTAATTGCCGGCACACAACCGAGTGTCCACGCAGAAGGGCAAGCGCCGCAACACAGGAGGGTCGCCACATGGGGCAGGCAGAGCTTATCCAGGAAGATGCCGCAGTAGCCGGTCAGGCCACGGCAAAATACCGGGCGCGGGGGGTGCCGGGGGATTGGTATATCGATCCCGCCGACCCCCACGCTGCCGAGCGGTTCAACAGGAGCGCGGGAGGGGCCCTGGAAGACCAGGCCACAGCGTTCCTGGCCGCCCACGAGGCCTTCCTGGACGGAGGCGATGAACCGGAGGACCATCTGGATCCGCCCATGGAGCTTGCCTCAGGCGCGGGCCAGCCCGTGTGGATCGGGCTGCCGCTCCAACAGGATTTCGACGATGAAGGCGAACTTGGCTGGCAGACCGACGCACTGTGCGCCCAGACGGACCCGGAGGCGTTCTTCCCCGAAAAGGGAGGGTCTACCCGCGACGCCAAGAAGGTTTGCGGCGCATGCAACGTCCGCTCGCAGTGCCTGGAATACGCCCTGGCCAACGACGAGCGGTTCGGCATTTGGGGAGGCCTGTCCGAGCGTGAACGCCGGCGGCTGAGGAAGCGAGCACTCTAATTCACCAGGAAGTACACGTTACCGCCGTTGTGGTCGCACACAACGGCAGTGACTATCTCCCCAGAACACTGGCAGCCCTGGCGGACCAGACGCGTTCGGTGGACCGTGCCATCGGCGTGGACGCCGCGTCCTCGGATGATTCGCTGCTCCTCCTGGAACAGTCGCTCGGGCGGCCGAACGTCATCAGCACTTCCCGCGCCAAGGGCGGCATGGGCGCGGCCGTTTCCGCCGGGCTCTCTGCCCTCGCCCCCTGGTCCGGCACGCCTGAGGCGCGCGCCGAATGGATCTGGCTGCTCCACGACGACGCCGCGCCGCACCCTGACGCCCTTGCAGAGCTGCTGGGCGCCGTCGAACGTGCACCGTCGGTTACGGTAGCCGGCTGCAAGCAGCTTGACTGGCATGTGGCGCGCCGCCTGGTCGACGTCGGACTCTCCACCAGCCGCTGGGCGGAACGCCTGACCCTCATCGATGCCGAGGAAATGGACCAGGGCCAGTACGACGGCCGGAGCGACACCTTTGCCGTGAACTCGGCGGGCATGCTGGTGCGCCGCGACGTCTGGGAACAGCTCGGAGGCTTCGACCCTGCGCTGCCGGGCAGCGGCGACGACGTCGATTTCTGCTGGCGCAACCGCCTCGCCGGGCACCGGGTGGTGGTGGTGCCCAGCGCCCGGATGTACCACGTGGCCCATCGCCCCCACGGCCTGGGCAATCCCGCGGCTGCAAGGAAGGCCCAAATCCACCTGCGGCTCAAGCATGCGCCGCTGTGGATGGTTCCCGTGCATGCCGCGGGCGCATTCATCGGCAGCCTGGTCCGCCTGGTCTTTGGCGTGCTGGTCAAGGAGCCCGGACACGGGTTTGGCCAGATGCTCGCCACCTGGGCTGCGCTGGGCCGTCCCCGCGCCATCGTCAGGGCCCGCGCTGCCGCACGCAGGACGCGGCGGATCCGGCGCTCGGTGATCCGCAAACTGCAGACGCCCCGCCGCGAGGTATGGAGCCACAGGCGCTCGCTGGTGGAAGCCTTCGGCTCGGACACGGCGGGCGACGACCTCGAACAGGATCCCCTGGCGCTGCAGCCCAGCGGTGACTCCTCTGATGACTTCGCGGCTCTGGCCACCACCCGGCGGGGCTGGGTGGGAAACGGCGCCATCGCAGCCGCCGGCATCGCTGCAGTGGCGTCGGCGCTGGCCTTGGGCGGCCTTTTCCGCGCCGAGGCGGCCTCCGGCGGCGCCCTGATTCCCGCGTCCGCGGGCCTTGGGGAGATCTGGCACCACGCCTCAAGCTGGTGGGTCAGCCTCGGGTCCGGGCTGCCGGGCCACGGGGATCCGTTCGGTTACGTGCTGTGGCTGCTGGGGGTGCTGGGCGGCGGGGACGCCAACGCGGCGCTCGTGTGGCTGTTGCTCCTGGGCGCGCCACTGTCCGCTCTGACAGCCTGGTTCGCCGCCGGAGCGCTCACCCGGCGCCGCCGGCTCCGCTTGGTGGCCGCGCTGTTTTGGGCGGCTGCCCCGGCGCTGCAGGTGGCACTGAACCAAGGACGTGTCGGGGCCCTGATTGCCCACGTGCTGCTTCCGCTACTTGTCCTGGCGCTCCTCCGGGCGACGGGATCAGTCGCCGGGCACGGCCGGTTTGCGCTGTCCGCGGCCGAGCCGCCTCCAGTTAAGCCCGGGGTCAACGGCACTCCGTCCTGGACGGCCGCGGCCGCTGCCGGCCTGGTCCTCGCCGTCGTTACGGCGTCGGCGCCATCGCTCCTGCTGCCCTCGGTGGCGGTGATCGCCTTGTGCGGCGCCGCACTCCGCCGCCGCGGTCGGACCCTGTGGTGGGCGCTGCTGCCCGCTGCAGCTTTGTTCATTCCATTCGGACTGTCCGTGCTGGACCGGCCGCGCGCGCTCCTGGCCGATCCCGGACTGCCCCTGGACTTCGCAGCGGCACCACTCTGGCAGCAGATGCTGGGACAGCCGCTGGAGTTCAATCCCGCGGCCGGGCTGCGCGGGCTCCCGCTGTTCCCGGACGGCGGGACGCCGTGGGCGCTCATCCTGGCACTCCTGGTGGGCCTGCCCATGCTGGTCTTTGCCGTGGCGGGACTTTTCGTTCCCAGCCGGCGATCGCTCCTGGCCCGGGCACTCTGGGTGGCCGGGGCCGTCTTCCTGGCTGGCGGATGGCTGGCCGGCCACGTCGCCACCGGGCTTAACGCCGACGCGCTGGTGGTGCCTTTTACCGGCCCGGCTGTTTCTGCCACGGCGGCGGCGCTGCTCGGTGCTGCCCTGATCGGAGCGGAGCACCTGCTGGCCAGGGCACACAGGTTCGACCAGCCTGGCCGGCGCCGGCTCGCGGCCAAATCCGCAGTGGCACTGGCGACGATTGCCCTCGTGGCAGGTCCGCTGGCCGGCATGGCGGCGTGGTCCGCCCAAAGTCTCCTCCGTCCGCAGAGCGCCGCCGCAGTGCCGGATCCCGCGGCTCCAGAGACTGCCGTCCAGCAGCCCGAGGCCACGCCGGCGGACTCGGGTCCAGGTCCGCTGGGAGCCGCGCCCCTGGTGGAGGCTTCCGGTACCAGGACGCTTCCGGCCACGGCTATCGACAGGGGCGCCGGCAGGGAACAGACACGGACCCTGCTGATCAGGTCCCGGCAGGACGGCGGGTTTGAAGCCAGCCTGGCCAATGGAGCCGGAACCCGCCTGGACAGCCTTTCCACCGTCGCGGCGGCACGGAGCATCATCGGTGCCCCGGGTTCGGAAACGGTGCGCGAGGACGACGCCGCCACTGCTGCCCTTCGAAGGGTGGTGGCCACCCTTGTGGCGGGGCAGGGCGTGGATCCGCGCAAGGACCTGGAACAGCTTGGCGCCGGTTTCGTGGTGCTGCGGTCGGCGGATACCGCCGCACAGTTGACGGCGAGCCGCCTGGATGCGGTTCCCGGCCTCGCCGCCGTAGGCCAGACGGACGTGGGCTGGTTGTGGCGGGTCACGCCGCTGAACCAGCCGGCCCTGCAACCGGCGGACATCACCCACCGGGTCCGGATCGTGGACGCCGAAGGCGCTGCGGTGGCCCTGGTGGCGTCAGGTACACAGGGGGTGGACGCACCGGTAGCGAAGGGTCCGGAAGGGCGCCTGGTGGTGCTGGCCGAGCGTGCCGACCCCGGCTGGAGCGCCTGGCTGGACGGTCGAAGGCTGACCGCCACCACCTCGGGCTGGTCCCAGGCCTTTACCCTGCCGCCGTCCGGCGGTCAGCTCACCATCAGCTACCAGAACCCGTGGGCCGTGTGGTCCGCCATAGGCCAGGGCGTCGTGATCGGCCTGACCGTGCTGCTCGCCATCCCCATGCCTGCCCGGCGCGTCAGGACCGGGCTGTCCCGGGATGAGGGCTCCCTGCGTAAGGAACACCAGAATGCATGAGCAGACCGACGCCCACGTGGCAGCGCAGAACAGCCCGGAGCCCGTCGAAACGCCGGCCAAGCCTAAAGAAAAGGCAAGGGGCGAACAGCGGGGGCGGAAGGCCGTCGTCGGAAGCGTGGCCTCGGCCCTGCTGGTCCTCGCCGGTGCCGGGGCTGTGGTGGCCGCTGGCTCGGTCCTGCCTCCGACGGCATCCAGCCGAACCGTGCCCCCCGCTGCAGCGGCCGTCCCGGCCGGGGCAACCCAGGGGGTCTGCGCCGGCCCCGCGCGCCTGCTTGAAGGCACCGAAGCAGGTACGGACCCACAGTTCAGTCCCGAATCGGCCACTGCCGCCACGTCCGTGACCGGCGCCGTGCTGAGCTCTGCGGGGGCGGTGCCGCCCAGCCGCCTGGCGGGGCTCGACGGGAAGACCGCCGTGGAACTGGCCAAGTCTGGTGAGAAGGCCCCGGAAGAAGGCGCGCAGAAACTCCTGGCCGGCGTGGTGGCCGCCCGCCCGGTCACCGGTCCCACAGTGCTGAGCGCTGATCCGCTGGCCAACCAACAGGCGTCGGCGGCCGGAGCCATGAAGTTTTCCGCCACGGACGGCGACCTCCAGGGCACCGCTGCGGCGAACTGCCTCAGGCCGTCGAACGACCAATGGCTCGCAGGGGCCAGCACCACCATCGGCCGCACCTCCGTGCTGGTCCTGACGAACGCCTCCTCAACCCCGGCAACGGTCAACCTGGAACTCTTCGGTAAAGCAGGCCGTATCCAGGCCCCCGGCAGCCGCGGCCTGCTGGTGGCCCCCAACACGACACGGTCCGTAGTCCTGGCAGGCTTGGCGCCCGCCGAAGCCCAGCTTGCCGTGCACGTGCGCAGCACTGGCGGCCCTGTGGCAGCCCTCATCCAGCAGAGCACCCTGCGCGGACTCACTCCTGGTGGCCTCGACTTCATCGCGCCGGGCGCAGCGCCCGCAGTGCGCCAGGTCATGCCGGGCGTGGATATCCAGGACCCGGCAGCAGTGGACTCGCTGCTGGGGAACGCCGGATATGAAGACGCGGGTCCTGTCCTGCAGTTGACCGTCCCTGGCCCGTCCGACGCCGTCGTGGAGGTCAAACTGCTGGGGCCGGACGGGGAGAAGGCGCTGCCCTCAGGGGGAGTCGTAACGGCCAAAGCCGGAGCAGTCACCGAGGTTTCGCTCGCCGGTGTCCCGGCCGGCCAGTACACCGTTTCCGCGTCTTCCGACGTGTCCTTCGTGGCCACCGCCCGGATGGCGCGCGGGCTGAAGGCGGGCAGCGCCTCGGACATGGCATGGGCCCCGTCGGGGCTGCGGCTGGGGAGCCAGCATGTGGTCTCCGTTCCGGCCGGCGGCACGCGGCGCCTGGTGTTCGGGGTCCTGGACACGCGGGCTACCATCACTTACGCGGCTATCACTGCGGACGGCAAAGTGCATGCGCCCGCATCGGCTGACATTGCCGGCGGGACGACGGCGGCGGTCACCGTGCCGGAGAAGGTTGGCGGCTCCGGAGTGCTGGGCTACGTGGTCTCGGCATCGGGCGACGCCGCCTACGGGGCCGTGCTGATGTACGGCGCGGACGGTCGCAATGATATATCCGCGCTGGGCTTGCTCCCGGCCGCGGCGGGCCAGGAAACCGTACCAGTGACCGTGGGCTACTGAGTGGTCCGTGAGCCGGCTGTCGTCCGCCGCCTTCAGTAGCGGCGACGGTACACAGGGTCCAGGGTTTCAGGGGCGACGCCGAGCATTTCGGCGGTGTACTCGACCACCACGTCATGCACCAGGTCCTGGAGTTCCTCCACGCTGGAGCACGCCTGTTCCACCACCCGGCGGTACACCGTGATCATGGGACCGTCGCCGGCCGAAGCCGGGGTGTAGGCGCCCATCGGCGCCGTGGCGGAATCCGCCGCCAGCCGTTCCAGGTCCGGGGGGATTTCGTCCACGCCAAACCGCACGCCGTCCAGCGTCCTGCCCCAGATGTCGTGGAGGCGCTGGGCTGAATCGAGGACCAAGTCGTCAAACCGGTCCGAGCGAGTCCGGTAACCGGGGTGGGTGGGAAGCATGATTTCGCCGCGCAGGCCGCGGCCGTGGCGGTTGCGCCTCCGCCGGGCAAAGCTCCGGACCTGGCCGGCAGCTCCCGGATCCTTGCCGGCATCCGGGTCAGCCAACCGGACCGTAAAGCGTGATTCATGGTTCGATGACTGCATACATTGACTGTAAACCCGGCCGCAGCTTTGCGCGATATACGGGCCCGCAACCACACCGGGCGGTTCCGGAGCGGCAATGCACGCCATTGCCGGCTGCAGGCAGTACGCTGGGATGTCGTGGGAGCTATCCGTCAGTGTTCAAGATCTGCCTGCCGCCAGTCAGCGGTGGCCACTCTGACGTATGTCTACGCAGACTCCACCGCCGTCCTGGGACCGCTCGCCACCTACGCCGAACCGCATTGTTACGATTTGTGCGCCCAGCACGCCGACTCATTGACCGTGCCACGTGGCTGGGAAGTGATGCGCCTGGCCATGCCCACCACCCCGCAGCAGCCAGGCCCGGACGACCTCTTGGCCCTCGCCAACGCGGTGCGCGACGCGGCCGCCCGCCCTGCCCGGGCCCCGGAACCCCAGGTGCAGCGCGGAGGTCAGGCGACCATCGACGGCCCCGCCGCCCAGGATGGCGCCCGGCGCGGCCACCTCCGGGTATTGCGCGAACCTTCCTGATGCCCTCGTGACGGTAGGCTGGAAGGTGAACACCATTCCGCTACCGGCGCGAGCGCGCCCGTCTGGGAGCACGAAGAAATGCCAAAGATCATGCCTGCACTCCTCTCCGTCCTGCGATGCCCCGTGACCGGCTCAGCGCTGGTCCAGGAGGGAGAAGAGCTGGTAGCCACGGCGGCCGACTCCTCAGGCAACAAGCCCCGCTATGCCATCGAGGACGGCATTCCGCTGCTCCTGCCGCCCGAACTCATGGCAGCGGCGAGTACCGCCGGCTCTGACCAGCACGACGCTGTCTCCACAGGCATCTCCGGCACGGACCCGGCCGCCGGCACGGCCTAGCCGCGATCCCGGTCTGGACGGCCAGGCCCAACCCGCGCCCAGCCAGCCTTCCCGCACACCCAGGTGCCGCCGTCGGCATCAAAACCCCGGCCGGAGCACGCGCCGGGCCGAACAAAGGACCCACCCATGGCTTTTGACTACAAAGTTGCCGACATCTCCCTGGCCGAGGCCGGCCGGCACCAAATCCGCCTGGCTGAGCACGAGATGCCCGGCCTGATGTCCCTGCGCGAAGAGTTCGGCCCCACCCAGCCGCTCCAGGGTGCCCGGATTGCCGGCTCACTGCACATGACCGTGCAGACCGCTGTGCTGATCGAAACACTCACGGCACTGGGGGCCGAGGTCCGCTGGGCCTCCTGCAACATTTTTTCCACTCAGGATGAGGCCGCGGCCGCCGTCGTGGTGGGCAAGGGAACGCCTGAGGACCCGCAGGGTGTTCCTGTTTTCGCCTGGAAGGGCGAGACACTGGAGGAGTACTGGTGGACTGCCGAGCAGATCCTGACCTGGCCGGGCGCCGACACCAACCCCGAACTGGGACCGAACATGATCCTGGACGACGGCGGCGACGCCACCATGCTGGTGCACAAGGGCGTGGAGTTCGAGGCGGCCGGAAATGTGCCGGCAGCCGCCCCTGAGGACTCTGCCGAATACGCCGTCTTCCTTGACGTCATCCGCCGCTCGCTGGCAACGGACCCGCAGAAGTGGACCCGGACGGCCGCCACGATCAAGGGCGTCACGGAAGAGACCACCACAGGCGTACACCGCCTGTACCAGCTGGCGGAACAGGGCAAGCTGCTGTTCCCGGCCATCAACGTCAACGACTCCGTCACCAAGAGCAAGTTCGACAACAAGTACGGCATCCGCCACTCGCTGCCGGACGGCATCAACCGCGCCACCGACGTCCTCATGGGCGGCAAGGTCGCCGTCGTCTGCGGTTACGGCGACGTGGGTAAGGGCGCCGCCGAGGCGCTGCGCGGCCAGGGCTCGCGGGTCATCGTCACCGAAATCGACCCCATCTGCGCGCTCCAGGCCGCCATGGACGGCTACCAGGTTGCCCGTCTCGAATCCGTGCTGGCCCAGGGCGACATCTTCATCACCACCACCGGTAACAAGGATGTCATCATGGCCGAACACATGGCCGGGATGAAGAACAAGGCCATCGTCGGCAACATCGGTCACTTCGACAACGAGATCGACATGGCCGGCCTGGCCCGGATCCCTGGTGTCAAGAAGGTGGAGATCAAGCCCCAGGTCCACGAATGGGTGTTCGAGGAAGGCACGGACGCCGAAAGGTCCATCATCGTCCTTTCCGAAGGCCGCCTCCTGAACCTGGGCAACGCCACCGGGCACCCGTCGTTCGTGATGAGCAACTCCTTCGCGAACCAGACCATCGCCCAGATCGAGCTGTGGACCAAGAAGGACCAGGGCGAGTACCGCCACGAGGTCTACGTCCTGCCCAAGGTCCTGGACGAGAAGGTGGCCCGGCTGCACCTGGACGCCCTGGGCGTGGAACTGACTGAACTTAGCAAGGACCAGGCAGAGTACCTGGACATCGACGTTGCCGGCCCTTACAAGCCCGAACATTATCGTTACTAAGAAGTGAGTGACCCGGGTGCAATGTGCACCCGGGTTGTTACTTTCAGCGCCTAGGATCAAAAGATGCAGTCCCAGCCCGGCCGACGCACGGCAACCTTGAAAAAGATCCTGATCATCGCCGCAGTGTGCATCCTCGCCGCCGCGGGCGGCGTGTTCGCCGCGGTCGCGCCCGGGCTGGCCGGTCCGTCGCTCGAATCCGAATCAGTGTCCGCCGTACGGACCTCGCCTGGCATTGCCACCCCGGTAATTCCGCCGGTGGCCGCCGAAGCCAAGCCCGCAGACGGTGCCAAGCAGGTGAACCCGGCCGTGCCGGTGTCCCTCCAGGTGGACAACGGCACCATCGAGCGGGTGACCCTGACCAGCACCTCCGGTGAATCGGTCCCGGGAAGCATCGACGCCGCGGCCACCGGCTGGAAGGCCACCGCGCCGCTGGCATTCAATACCGACTACAGCTACACGTATGTGGTCAAGGACGCCGCCGGGCGCGAAACCAGCACCACGCGGACCTTCAGCACCGTCTCCAGCTCCCATGAAGCGGACGCTGCGATCTACCCGCTGGACGGCATGAAAGTGGGCGTGGGGCAGCCCCTTCAGATCATCTTCAGTGAACCGGTCACCAACCGGGACGCGGTGGAAAAGGCCATCACCATCACCAGCAGCGCCGGCCAGAAGGGCGCTTTCCACTGGCACAGCGACACCATGGTCCGTTACCGGCCGCAGAATTTCTGGACGGCGAATTCTAAGATCACCATGGACATGAAGCTGTTCGGTGTTGACCTGGGCGGCGGGCAGATCGCCAACTTCAACAAGAAGGTCAACATCGCCATCGGCGACAAGAAGGTGGCTATTGCGGACGCAGCCGCGCACACCTTCACCCTCAGCATCAACGACAAGCCGGTCAAGACGCTCCCGGTCAGCATGGGCGACGCGCGGTTCCCATCCGCCCGAGGCTACGGCGTGCTCATGGAAAAGAAACGGTACGACCACTTCCGGGCCTCGAGCATCGGCCTGAAGCCCGGCGACCCCGCCTACTACGGCAACGTTGACGTCGAATACACCATCCGGCTGACACTCAGCGGCGCCTACATCCACCAGGCACTTAAATCGGCCTATCCCTACATCGGCAACAAGAATGTCTCGCACGGCTGCATCGGGTTCGCCCCTGCCGGCGCCGCCTGGGTTTTCGAGAACATGGGCACCGGGGACGTGGTGAACATCATTAACACCAAGGGCGACTATGCCGCCCACGACGACGGGTACGGCGACTGGAATATTCCATGGAGCGAATACGACAACTGATCTTTGGCCCGCCGGGCCAGTGCCTGAATCGTTGTAAACGGTACGGGGTGGCCGAGGCCGGGGCCATGCCGCCGAACGATAGGCTCGTCTACAGAAAATGGGCGGCTGCGGAACACCGCCCCGCACCAAAACCAACGGAAGTGACGCTGCTGTGAAAGACGATAAACCGGGCCCCGACAAGAGCGCGGGACCGGCTCCGGAACCGCTGATGGACACCCCGGCCGACTCCGACGAGCCGGCGTTCTCGTGGATGGCCCCGACGGCGCCACGCACTGCCGCGGCAGCTGACGGCCCGGCCCAGCCCGAAACCCGCGCCGAACGCAAGGCGGCGGACGCCGCCGTCGACCCCTCTGTTCCCGCCAAAGGCGGGCACGCTGCGGCTATGCCCACCACCGGAGCGCCCGCCACCGGAGCGGCGGGAGGACACGGAAGCCGCGCTGTTTTCGAGGAGCCCCTGGCCACGTCAGCCCTTCAGGTCCGTCCGCCGGAGGACGAGGTGGCGCGCCGCTACGCCCAGCGGGACAGCGCCGCCAATGCCAAGCCCGCCGGACCGCGGCTGATGCAGGTCCTGCTGGCGCTGTTCTTTCCCATCATCCTCCTGGTCCTGGCCGTCCGCGCCGTGACCAGCCCCTTGTTCCTGTGGGTGGAGTACAACCGGCCGGGCTTCCCCGGCGACGGTTACGGCTTCAGCACCGACGACCGGATGACCTATGGTTCCTACACCGTGGACTACCTGAGCAACTGGGCGGGTCCGCGGTATTTGGGCGACCTCGTGAACCGCAGCGGCGACCGGCTGTTCAAAGACGGCGAAGTCAGCCACATGGCTGACGTCAAGGCAGTCATCCTGTCCTCCTTCGGCGCGGGGGCCCTGCTGGTGATCGTCACCATCATCGGAATCCTGTACCTGCGGAAGCGCAGCACCGGCGGAGTCCGCCGGGGACTCTTCGCCGGCTCCATCATCAGTCTTGTGGCCATCCTGGGCCTCGGTACGCTGGGCGTGCTGGGCTGGCAGCAGTTTTTCACCGAGTTCCACCGGATCTTCTTCGCTGACGGCACCTGGACCTTCAGCCTGGAGGATACCCTCATCCGGCTGTTCCCCGGGCAGTTCTGGGTGGACGCAGGGATCGTTATTGCCGCATTGGTATTCATCGCCTCGCTTGTGACCCTGGTGTTGACCTGGCCAACCCGCCGCCGCCGTGGCCTGCCGCCCCGCGAACCGAAACCGGAGAAGGAACCGAAAGCGGACAAGGAGCCCAAAGCCCTGAAGGAATCCAAACCGGCCAAGGAGCCCAAAGCCCCGAGGGAATCCAAGCCGACAAAGGAATCCAGGGCCGGTAAAGCCTAGGCGTAGAGCCGGCTGACCTCCGCATCGAAGTCCCGGAGCACGTCTGCGCGCTTGAGTTTCAGGGATGGGGTCAGGTGGCCCGATTCCTCCGTGAATTCGGTGTCCAGTATCGTGAAGCTCCGGACGGACTCTGCTTTGGAGACCAGCCGGTTGGCCGAGTCCACGGCGTCCTGGACAGCCGCCCGAACCTCAGGATCGGTCACGGCGTCAGCGACCGGGAGCCCGGGCAGGCCGCGTTCGGAGCGCCAGTCGGCCAGGCCCTCCGGATCCAGGGTGACCAGTGCGGATATGAAGGGCCGGCCGTCGCCCGCCACCACGGCGTGGGCCACTAGCTGATGGGCGCGAATGGCGTCCTCCAGCGGCCCTGGGGCCACGTTCTTGCCGCCGGCGGTCACCAGGAGGTCCTTCTTCCGGCCTGTGATGGTCAGGAAGCCGTCGGCGTCCAGCTCGCCCAGGTCTCCCGTGCGGAAGAAACCGTCCACGAAGGCCTCAGCGTTCGCGGCCGGGTTCCCGTGGTAGCCACGGAAAACGCCGATGCCTTTGACCAGCACCTCCCCGTCAGCGGCCACCCGGACAGTGGTGCCGGGAATGGGGATGCCGACCGAGCCTACGCGGGTGCGCGAGGGCGTATTGACCGTGCACGGGGCAGTGGTCTCGGTGAGGCCGTAGCCTTCCAGGACCGGGATACCTGCACCGCGGAAGAAATGGGCATCGTCGGCGGCCAGGTGGCTCGCGCCGGATACGGTGTACCCGATGCTGCCGCCCAGGGCCTGGCGCAGACGGGGGTAAACGAGCCGGTCGAAAACTGCGTGCCGGGTCCGGCACAGCCACCCCGGTCCGGTGCCTTCGCCCCGGCTCTTGCGGTCCTGTTCCTGCGAATATTCGATGGCGGTGGCTGAGGCCGCCCTGAACAGCCGCGACTTTCCGGCCAGCGCGGCCTTGTGCCCTGCCGTGGCGCGGACCTTTTCGAAAATCCGCGGCACGACCAGGAGGAAAGTGGGACGGAACGTGCCCAGGTCCTCCAAGAGGCGGGCGGCCCCCGGAGTATGCCCCAGAGTTGCCCCTGCGGTGAGGCAGACGACCTGCACGGCCCGGGCAAGGACGTGGGCCAAGGGCAGGAACATCAGTGTCCTGGCCTGCTCCTCCTGAAGGATCTCGGGCAGAAACGCCACAATGTTCTTCGCCACCAGGGCAAAATTTCCGTGCGTAATTTCGCAGCCCTTGGGATTGCCGGTGGTGCCCGAGGTGTATACGAGCGATGCGACGTCGGCCAGGCCCGCCCGCGTCCTGTGCCGCTCCAGCTCGGCGTCACCCACCCCGGCCCCTGCCGCGGCGAGGCTTGCAAGGTTGGGGGCGCCGCCGTCGTGCTCCATCCGCACCACGCTGATCAGCCGCTCCCGCAGGCCTTCGGCACCGGCGAGGACGCCCGCTATCAGTTCAGCCTTGGCGGCGTTTTCGGCGAAGACGCGCCGGACGTTGGCGTCGCGGAGGATCCATTCCACCTGGTGTGGCGAGGACGTTTCGTAGATGGGGACCGTGACGCCGCCGGCGAACCAGATGGCGAAGTCCACCAGGGTCCACTCGTACGAGGTTCCGGACATGACCGCCACGGCGTCGCCTGGTTCAAGCCCGCCGGCGATCAGGCCTTTGGCCAGCGCGCTGACCTCTTCGCGGAACTTCAGCGCCGGAACATCCACCCAGCCGTTGGGGCCCCTCCGGCGGTAGAGGGGATGCGCGGCGTTCGCCGCCTCCTGTTCGATGAGCAGGTCCGTGACGTTGCTGTCCGGGTCGAGCTCCACGAGCAGCCCGGTGCTTGCTTCTCTCACGCGGTTCTCCGTTCCGCTGCCGCGGCAGCGGCTCCTTCAGGGGGTCTCCAGCCATCTTTCCCTAGATCCAGGAGGGCATCCACATTCGGGCTTTCCAGTCGGAATAGGGGATCACCTCAGCGGCCCAGACCGGGTAGAAGAAGGCTGACAGCAGGATGGCGGCCGCCACGAACAGGACGGCCACGTAGAGCCCGGACCTGCGGCGCCACAACGGATCCGTGGCCCGTCCCAGCACGAGCCCCAGGCAGAACACGAGGGCGAGGACCAGATACGGTTCAAACGCTACCGAGTAGAAGTAGAACATGGTGCGTTCGGGGTACATGAACCACGGGAGGTAGCCCGCGCCAACGCCGGCGAGGATGGCGCCGGCGCGCCAGTCGCGCCGCCCGGCCCACCAGAAAAGCAGCACCACCAGGGATACCGCGGCCGCCCACCAGATCAGCGGGTTGCCCACTGACAGGATGGCTGAGGAGCACTTTTCGACGTCGCAGCCGGGGACCCCGCGCGCGGGGTCCTCATAGAAGAACGACGTCGGCCGTCCCAGTACCAGCCAACTCCAGGCGCGCGCTTCATAGGGGTGGTCCGATCCCAGGCCCTGATGGAAGTTGTACGCCTCCAGATGATAGTGCGCCAGGGAACGGATGGAGTCGGGAAGCCAGCCCCATTCCGGCGAGGGGTTCGATTCGGCCCAGCGCCGGAAATAGGCGTCCGTGGAACGGAACCAGCCGGTCCAGGTGACGGCGTAGACGGCAGCGGCCGCGGGGACCATGGAAAGGAACGCGGGCACGCCATCCTTGATGATGCCCCCGCTGATCCAGCCACGCACCCCTGCAACCCGCCGGGCGTTCAGGTCCCAGAGCACGGTCAGGATGCCAAAGGCTGCCAGGAAGAAAAGCCCGGACCATTTAGTGCCGATGGCCAGGCCCAGGCACATTCCGGCAACAATGCGCCACCAGCGGACGCCGGTGAACGGGCCGGCAGCCAGCACCATGGCGGGCGGGCGGCCGCCGTTCCCGGCTGCGGCTGCCAGCCGGGACGCGAGCCGGCACCGTCCGTCATCGCGGTCCAGCAACAGCGCACCGAACGCGGCCAGGATCCAAAACATCAGGAAGATGTCCAGCAGCGCCGTCCGGGACATCACCAGATGGTGGCCGTCTACGGCCAGCAGCAGTCCTGCCGCACCGGCCAGGGGCAGGGATCCGAAGAGCTTCAGCGCGATCAGGCTCAGCAGGAGGATGGACAGCGTGCCAATCAATGCAGCGGAAAACCGCCAGCCGAAAGCATTGTCCGGGCCGAACAGCCACATCCCGGCCGCGATCATCCACTTGCCCACCGGCGGGTGGACCACGTACTCGGGGGAGTCGAGGAGTCCGGTGGGGTTGCCGGCGTTGAACGAGTCGTTGGCCTTGTCCGCCCAGCTTCGCTCGTAGCCGCTGGTCAGGTAGGAGTAGGCGTCCTTGACGTAGTACGTCTCGTCGAAGACCAGGGTGCCGGGAGTGCCCAGCCGGACGAACCGGAGGATACCCCCGACGGCGGCAGCCAGCAGCGGCACCAGGAAGAACCACAGGCGCAACGACGGCGGGTAGTCCCGCCAGGTCTGCGCGGTGCCCAGGAGGCGGGCCCGGAGGGCTTCAGGCGTGAAGGCCTCGTCGGGTCGGTTCAGCCAGTTTTGTCCGGCCCCGGCCGGCCGGGTCGAGGTCTGCGTCACGAGCCCCATGCTACCTTTTGGCACCGCGGCCCGTGTGCGGCAGTAGGCTGGAGGGCGTGGATCCTAACCCTCACCCTCTTCCTGTCACCGGTCCGGCCGCCGCTGGGCGCATCGTCCTCGCCGCCACCCCCATCGGGAACACGGGTGACGCCTCGGCCAGGCTTGTGGAACTACTGGGCACGGCAGACATCGTGGCGGCGGAGGACACCCGCCGGTTGCACCGCCTGGTGCAGAGCCTCGGCATCACCGTAGCCGGGCGGGTCGTCAGCTACCACGAGCACAACGAGGCAGCGAAGACGGCCGAACTGCTGGAGCAGGTGCGCTCCGGCAGCACGCTGGTGATGGTGACCGACGCCGGCATGCCGTCCGTTTCGGACCCCGGTTTCCGGCTGGTGGAAGGCGCCGTCGCTGCCGGGCTGACGGTGACCGCCGTCCCGGGACCATCCGCCGTGCTGACCGCCCTGGCGCTCTCCGGCCTGCCTACCGACAGGTTCTGCTTCGAGGGGTTCCTGCCGCGGAAAGCGGGGGAACGCGCTTCCCGCCTGGCGGACCTGGCGGACGAACGGCGCACCATGGTGTTTTTTGAGGCCCCGCACCGGCTTGAAGCCATGCTGCGCGCACTGCGGGAGCGGTTCGGCCCGGACCGGCCAGTGGCCGTCTGCCGGGAACTGACCAAAACGTACGAGGAAGTTCTCCGCGGCACGCTCGCCGACCTGCTCCAGTGGGCGGAGGCCAACGAGGTCCGCGGCGAGATCGCCGTGGTCCTGGGTGGCGCTCCGGACAAGGCGCCAGGCACGCCGGAAGACCACGTCGCGGCGGTGAACGGCCTCGTCGCCCAAGGGATCCGGCTCAAGGAAGCGGTGGCCGCGGTTGCCGAGGACGCCCGTGTCAGCAAGCGGGAGCTGTACGCGGCGGTCCTGGCCGCGCGCTGACCGCTGGAGACCAGCGCGGCCGGGGTCGTGACTGTGCAGGTGCACAGCAGGCGCGGCCGTCCGCAGTGCGCGACGGCGTAGACCGGCTTCCGTGGCGGCAGTAGTCTGGCAGTAAATCAGCCGCCCGCCGGAGCCTCAGGCTTCTCCCAACGCGGGCGCCACCATACTGACGAGGGAGTCACCGTGACTGTCACCGCATCCCAGGCCGTTACCGCCGACCGCGAAAGCCGCCTTCTGGCCTCTGTCCCTACCGGACTGCTTATCAATGGGGAATGGCGCGACGCGGCGTCAGGGAAAACGTTCGACGTCGAGGATCCTGCCACCGGGAAAGCCCTGCTTAGCATTGCCGACGCGGGCGCTGAGGACGGCGCAGCCGCGCTGGATGCTGCCGCAGCCGCACAGGAGTCCTGGGCCAAGGTACCGCCCCGCGAGCGCGGCGAAATCCTGCGCCGGGCTTTCGAGCTGGTCACCGAACGGGCCGAAGATTTCGCGCTGCTGATGACCCTGGAAATGGGAAAGCCCCTCGCTGAGGCGCGCGGAGAGGTCACCTACGGTGCCGAGTTCCTGCGCTGGTTCTCCGAGGAAGCAGTCCGCGCCTTCGGCCGCTACTCCATGTCACCTGACGGCAAGTCCCGCCTGCTGGTCACCAAGAAACCGGTAGGGCCCTGCCTGCTGATCACGCCCTGGAACTTCCCGCTGGCCATGGCCACCCGGAAGATCGCCCCCGCTGTGGCGGCCGGCTGCACCATGGTGCTCAAGTCCGCCAACCTCACGCCGCTGACCTCCCAGCTCTTTGCCGCCGTCATGATGGAGGCCGGCCTGCCCGCTGGCGTCCTGAACGTTATTCCCACGTCCACTGCCGGCGCCACCACAGGCCCGCTGATTAAGGATTCCCGCCTCCGGAAGTTGTCCTTCACCGGTTCCACCGAAGTGGGCCGCCGCCTGCTGGCCGATGCTTCCGGCACCGTGCTCCGCACGTCCATGGAACTGGGCGGCAACGCACCGTTCCTGGTATTTGAAGACGCCGACCTCGACGCCGCGGTGGCCGGCGCGATGCTTGCCAAGCTCCGCAACATGGGTGAGGCCTGCACGGCCGCGAACCGCTTCATCGTGCACGAATCGGTGGCAGCGGAGTTCGCCGAAAAGTTCGCGGCGAAGATGAAGGACATGACCACAGCCCGGGGTACGGAGCCGGATTCCAAGGTTGGCCCGTTGATCGACGCCAAGAGCCGGGACAAGGTCCACGAGCTGGTGTCCGACGCCGTCTCCTCCGGCGCCACGGCCGTCCTGGGCGGCGGACCCGTGGAGGGCCCGGGTTACTTCTACCAGCCCACCATCCTCTCCGGCGTCAGTGAAGGAACCCGGATCCTGTCCGAGGAGATTTTCGGCCCCGTTGCGCCCATTGTCACCTTCAAGAGCGAAGACGACGCCGTCCGGCTGGCCAACAACACCGAATACGGACTCGTGGCCTACGTCTTCACCAAGGACCTGAACCGCGGCCTCCGGATGGGGGAGCGGCTGGAAACCGGCATGCTCGGCCTGAATGCCGGCGTGATCTCCAACGCCGCCGCCCCGTTCGGCGGCGTCAAGCAGTCCGGCCTGGGCCGCGAAGGCGGCCTGGAAGGCATCGAGGAATACCTCTACACGCAGTACATCGGCATCGCCGATCCCTACGCGGGATAGCGCGGCCTGCCCAGTAGGAACCCCGCAACCCGTCCGGCCGCCCGGAACGGGGCGCTGAGCCAGCGACCCACCCGGGCGGTCACCGACGGCGGCAGCCATTCCGCCCGAAGCCGCCGGCCCAGGGCGGTTTTGGCACGGAGTGCCGCCGCCAGGCCCTCAATACGGTCCGTGTACACCGCAAGGGCACGTTCGTCCGGCACACCCGTTTGCGGGTCCGGGGCGGACCCGGAAGCCGGCGGCGGAGCGGGACGGCCGTACTTGTGGCGTTCGAACTCCGCTGTCAGGGCCTGGACCGCCAGGTGGGCCGAACGGTCCGGTCCGTCCGCTCCTCCGAGCAGCGATCCGCGGAAGCGGGCCGAGTACGCCCGGGGCGTCTCGCTGGCCAGCGGCGGCAGGCCATAGTCCCGGCCGAGGTCCACCAGTTCGCGCCAGCCCGAACCGGCCGAACCTGAGGCAGCCTGGCGGAGCCGGTGCCCGCGGAGGGCCAGCCTGACCGTTCGGGGAGCAGCTGCCAGCAGGAGAGCGGCGAGCACTCCGCCGATTCCCGCGAGCCACGGACCCGGCCCGCCCTTACCGGAGGCCCCGGGTCCTGCATCGATGCCCGGGACCGGTTCAGCGCTCTCGGTAGCCGGGGCTGCCGGCGAGGCGGTTGTCCCCGGCACCAGATCCGGGCCGTTGTCCAGGTTGCCCGGCGCGGTCGGGAAGGATGCCCCCGTCGTGTAGGACGGGACGACTCCGCGCGAGGGAGTCGGCTCGAACGGAATCCAGCCGAGGCCTTGGAAATACAGTTCCGGCCAGGCATGGGCATCCCGGGCATCCACCTCGTATTCAGCCAGGCCCGCCTGGCCCGCAACTGTCACGGTGGCACCCGTAAGCCTGCCGGGTGCGTAGCCCACCGCGATGCGGCTGGGGATGCCTTCCAGCCGTGCCATGACCGCCATGGTCGACGCATAGTGGACGCAATAGCCGCTCTTCCGGTCCAGGAAGTCGGCCAGGACCGATAACCCGTTCCCGTCGTAGCCGCCCTGGACCGGGGACTCGAGTGAGTAGGTGAACGCCGCTGAGCGGAGATACCGCTGGATGGCAAGGGCCTTTTCGTACGGACTTTCCGCACTCCCTGCGATTTCGGTAGCGGTGGACCGCACAATGTCCGGGATGTTGCCCGGAACCCGGGTGAAGTCGTCGGCGATGCCTTCGACCCGCCGCGGCGAGCCGGCCAGTAGGTCTGCCGTGATGGCCGGGGCGGTGGACACCACCACGTACTCCTGCCGGCGGGAGGTGGTGTCCGTCCCCTTGATCGTCAGCGTGGCCGGATCCCAGGTCCAGCGACCGCTGAGTCCCAGCACAGTCTCGGGTGCATATGGCGCCGGCAGGTAGGGGCTGGTGAAGGTCCCGGCATCAACGGCGGTGACTACTCGCTGCTGCACGGCTGCTGTGACGTCGTACCCTGGGTCGATGGGCCCTGCCAATGGCACGCGTGAAGCGGCGCGGTCGTCCGGGCCCCACGATTCGCCGTCGAAATTATCCACGGTGACCGACCTGAGGTACAGCGGTGCCGTGGCGCTGGTGGCGTACGTGATCCTGCCGCTTCCCTCGGGCGTGCGGAGGCTGCTGCCCAGGGTGATCATCGGGTTCAGGCCGTTGGATGCACCCCACGGGTTGAGCCGCGAGCCCTGCGGGAAGGTGCCCTGGTCGAATCCGGGCACTACGGACGAAAGTGCAAGTGTCGCAGCCAAGGCAGCGGCACCGGTGAGCGCAGCGCGTCGGGCCTGGCCCGGGGTGCGTGCCATGCCCTCGCCCGCCAGCGGCTGCGGGACGAACCACTGGCTGAACGCGAGGATCATCAGGTATCCGGCCGCGGTCACCGTGAAAGCCCATGGTCCCACGCTCTGCGGCTTGATGACGGCCGGCACCACCAGCAGGGCGAGAAGCCCTACCCCCGTGGCGGCGGGCATGCGCAGGGGGACCGCCAAGGCATCCACCAGGATCACGGCCAGGCCCAGAATTGCGCAGCAGACCATCACGATGCCCGTGTTCGGGGCAACAGGAGCAGTCTCGGCAAGGACCGTCTCGCTGGCCCGGCGCAGCAGGCGGTCCAGTTCGCCCAACGTGCCTCCGGTTGGGATGAATCCGGCGATGCTGCTTCCGCGGAAGAACGTGAGGGTGAGGACGGCTCCCAGGGAAAGGAATCCGCCTGCGGTGACCAGCAGCGGTTGAGCCCGCACGGCGCGCAACGCGGCCAGGGTGAGGCTCACAGCCAGCACGGTGGTGAAGACCGCCAGGTACCAACCCCACCCGCGCAGTACGCCGTTCAGGGATAGGGCGGCGCCGCAGACTGCCAGCGCCACCGCGGCGGCCATGGCCCAGGGGAACGCTCCCACACGGGGCCGGGATGCAGCGGGGGATCCTGCGGCGGGCCCGTGTCCGGAAACACCGGACGGCGTCCGGGCGCCGCTGTTCTTGGCGCGCGCCATAGTCATTGCACTGCTCCGGCGCTCCGGCGGGCACCGGCTCCCGTTGCCGCCTGGCTTGCCCGGCCGGCGTCCAGCCGCCCCCAGGCGTCAGCGGGGGACACCCCGGGCGCTGCCGCCACAGCATGCCAGCCGGCACTGCGCAGGAGTTCCAGCGCGTCAGACACTTCCGCCGGCGCGTCCGTGGCGACGACCACCATGGCGGTGGTGGCATAGGCGGCGGCGGGGGCGAGGGCGCGTGCCTCGGCAACGGTAATCCGACCCAGTACCGCTACCAGCGGGCCGCGCATGCGGTGGGCGGACAGCTTGTCCATCAGGCCGTCGTCGAACGGCGCGGGCTGTGAATCCGGGTCGGCGTGCCGCGGCACCCTCTGTCCCCGGACTTCCCGGTGGGCAACGGCGGGCTGGATCGCGGCCAGGCTCTCGGCGATGGACTGTAAGCCGGAGGGCCCCGCGTATTCCTCCGCTTCAGGCTCAGGGGCCGAGGGTGAATGCCGGAATGCCGGAGCGCCGTGCTGGTCCAGCACGCGGAGGGCATGGCTTCGTCCGGCAAGGTGGGAGCTGACGGACATGGCGGCCACCACTGCCCATTCGAACGCCGGGCTGCCCGCCGCCATGCCCCCGTCATGGTTTCCGCCGGGGAAGGCGGCTGCCCGCAGGTCCAGAAGGATGGTGGCTTCGGGTGTGGTGACCGACTCCTCCTGCCGCACCATCAGTTCGCCGTGGCGGGCCGTTGCTGCCCAATGGACTCGCCGCATAGGGTCGCCGTGGCGGTATTCCCTGGTCATGACGTCGTCGTCGCTGGGATTGGCGCGGCTGCGCGTGGCGGTGGCACCGTCGTGGCCGCGCGCCCCTGCCAGTACAGTCCGGGGAAGCACGACGGCGGCGGGCGTCACGGTGAGCGTCTCACCGTCGTCGATTGCCTGCCTGTGCAGGGACAGCCCAAAGGGGTCCGTGAATTCCGCGGTGACCGGTCCGATCCGGAACTGGCCGCGCTGCGCCGGGCGTAGCCGGTACTCATACCGGCTGGTGCCGCCGGTGGCCGCCCGGGACGGAAACCGGAAGGACGGTGACTCGCCAAAACGGGCAGGCAAACGTTCTTCCATGACGGCGCGCCCGGACCCCGGACCGGTCCGTGCCACCCGAAGATGCACCGTGACCGGGGCTGATGTCTCCACCGGGGAAGGGGTGAAAGTCCGGGCCACGCGGAACCGGGGATGGACCAGCCGGAGGCCGGCCAGCGACGCCAGTGGCAGCACGACCAGCAGAATGGCCAGGGCCAGCAGATCGCGGCGGCCCATGATGTGTGCCGCGGCGAGGGAGGCAGCGCCCGCCGCCAGCATGCCCCAGCCGCGCGGGGTGAAAAGGTGTCCGGGCAGCCAGCCCCGCAGCGCCATGGGCGCCCCTAGCGGTTCCTGGCGGGAGCGGCGCCGGAGCTGCTGCCGGCATCCGCGGAAACCGGCAGGCGGGACAGGATGCTCCGCAGGACACTCTGTGGGGTTTCGCCGCCGGCCGAGGCCTTCCGGTCAAGGATGATCCGGTGCGCCAGGACGGACTCGGCCACCTGGCCGACGTCGTCCGGAAGTACGAAGTCCCTGCCGTCCAGAGCTGCTGTGGCCTTGGCGGCGCGGAGCAGTTGGAGCAGGGAACGCGGGCTTGCGCCCAGACGCAGGAGCGGGCTGTCCCGGGTGGCCCGGCCCACCGTCACCGTGTACTCCTTGATCGCCTGGGAGACGTACACCTGCTGCACGGTGGCGATCATGGACGCCACCTCGGCGGCGGTGACCACGGCGGTGACGCCGCCGAGGGGCGACATTGCCTGGTGGGTCTCGAGCATGTCGATCTCCGCATCCCGGTCCGGATATCCCATGGAGATCCTGGCCATGAAGCGGTCCCGCTGGGCCTCCGGCAGGGGATAGGTGCCTTCCATCTCGATCGGATTCTGCGTAGCCACCACCATGAACGGCTCGTCGAGGTGGTAGGAGGTGCCGTCCACCGTGACCTGATGTTCCTCCATGCACTCAAGGAGGGCGGACTGGGTCTTGGCCGACGCCCGGTTGATCTCGTCCCCAATGACGATGTTGGCGAAGACAGCGCCGGGCCGGAACTCGAAGTGCCGTGACGCCTGGTTGTAGACGGATACCCCCGTTACGTCAGACGGCAGCAGGTCCGGGGTGAACTGGATCCGGTTCACGGTGCAGTCCACCGTGCGCGCCAGCGCCTTGGCCAGAAGGGTCTTGCCCACGCCGGGGACGTCCTCCACCAGCAGGTGGCCCTGAGCCAGCAGGACCGTCAGGGCAAGCTGGGCGGCGTCCGGTTTGCCGTCGATGACGGTGTTGACCGTGTCCAGGATGCGGCGGGTGGCGTCATGGAATGCGCCGGCCTCCATGGGGACCGGCCGGTGTCCGTTGAGGCGGCCGGCTGCACCGGCGGGGACCGCCGTGGCGCGGCTTCCGGCGCCTGGGGCGTCAGCAGTGCGTCGGTAAGACTCCATCGGCAACCTTTCAGCGGGTACGGCCTGGCCGGGTCAGCAAGCCTGCCTTTAACCAGCCGTGGGCGCTCGCATCCGTATCTCCCAGATTACTAACACAACTGCTCCGGGCGGCAGGGAGTTCCGGTAAATCCGGACGGCCTTCCCGGCGTTAGGCTGGACGGATGTGTGATGACGCTGTTCCCGCCGCCTACCAGAGTGCAGATGCTGAAGAGTCTGCCGGTTCATCCGGGACTTCCAAGGTACGCATGTTTCCGCCAGCCCCGGAGCCGCTCCCCGTTCCGGTGATGGACAACCACACCCATCTGGACTTCCCGGACGGAAACGCCCCCGTGGGAATAACGGCAGCCCTGGACGCCGCCGCGGCCGTCGGGGTGCAGGGCGCCGTGCAGGTCGGCTGCGACCTGGAATCCTCGCGGTTTACCGCCGCTGCCGTGGACCTGGACCCGCGGCTCCTCGGCGCTGTGGCCCTGCACCCGAACGACGCGCCCCGTTACGCCGCACGGGGTGAACTGGAAGAGGCCCTCGCGGAAATTGAACAGCTCGCCGGACACCCGCGCATCCGGGCCATCGGTGAAACCGGGCTCGACTTCTTCCGTACATCCGGCGAGGGCCTGGCGCATCAGCGCTACTCCTTCCGCCGCCACATCGACATCGCCAAGCGGCTGGACCTGACCCTCCAGATCCATGACCGAGATGCCCATAGCGACGTCGTGCAGGTCCTCCGCGACGAAGGCGCTCCCGAACGCGTGGTGTTCCACTGCTTCTCCGGCGATCCGGACCTGGCCCGGATCTGCAACGAGGAGGGCTGGTGGATGTCCTTCGCCGGCACATTGACCTTCAAGAACGCAGACAACCTCCGCGAGGCGCTCGCGGTGGCGGACCCTGGCCTGCTGCTGGTGGAAACGGACGCGCCGTTCCTGACTCCGCACCCGCACCGGGGCAGGCCGAACGCGAGCTACATGGTTCCGTACACCGTGCGGGCCATGGCGGAATTGACAGGCTCAGACCTCGCCGGACTGTGCTCGGCCATCAGTGAAAACACCGTGCGCGCCTACGGATCCTGGGACTGAACGGTCCGGAGCGGGCAGGGCTTGATACATACCCGGTATGCACAATTCTTGGCTCGTTTATAACGCTACGGTTACAGTGGATGACTATTAGCCGGGGTCGGGGAAGGCCAGCGGGTAATTTCACTCCTTTTCGCGCCGGATGGTGCCGGGCCTTGGCCCGACCTGTCCGCCGGGCTGGAGTGTGGCGGCGCAAGGGTGCCCGGACAACCCTGTGAATGGTGGTCCCGGGCATTTTTACTGCGCTATCCCCGTGCCCGGATGGACCAAAAGTTACGGGCGATCGTGGTCAAGTTTTTTACGTCGGACGGCAAGTTCAGCTTCTTGAAGGTTGGTGTGCAGCTCCTGGTGCTGTGCGGCCTGGTGGCAGGCCTGGTGGCCTTCGTCGGCAATAACAAAACCATCACGCTCAATGTTGATGGCAAAGTTTCTTCCGTCCAGACGTTCGGTGGAACCGTGGGCCAGGTGGTCAAGAGTGCCAGCCTGGATCTGTCACCCGAAGACCGGGTGTCCCCGTCCATCGACGAATCGGTCCGCAATGGCACCGTGATCAACGTCAACAAGGCCAAGGAGGTCCAGGTCAGCCTGGACGGTTCCGAACAGACGGTGAACACCACCGCACCCGACGTGGCAGGACTGGTGACCGAACTCGGCGTCGCCAGCGCATCCTCCGTCTCGGTGCCCAAGGACTCGCGGCTCGCCGTGGAAGGGTCCTTCGTATCGATCTCCACGCCCAAGAACGTCAGCATTGTTGCCGACGGCAAGGTGGACACCGCCACCACCACCGCAGCCACCGTGGGCGAGGTCCTCGAGGAAGCGGGCGTAAGCCTCGGCGCCAACGACCGTTCCTCCCAGCCGGACAGCGCGCACGTGGTGGACAACATGGTCATCAAGGTTTCCCGTGTCCAGAAGGGCAAGACTGTCGTGGCCACCGAGGAAGTCCCCTTCGAGACCCTCACCACCGAAAGCGCGGACCTGCCCAAGGGGGAAGAGGAAGTAACCCGCGAGGGCACGCCCGGCACGCTGCAAAAGACGTTCAAGGTGGTTCTGGTCGACGGCCGCGAAGCCTCCCGGTCCCTGGTGGCTGAAACCGTGCTGGCCAAGCCCGTGGCCCGCAAGGTCACGGTAGGAACCAAGGAAGCCCCGAAGCCCGCGGCCACCGCCAGCAACACCGGCGCAGCGGCTCCGGCCATGATGAACGAAGCCATGTGGGACGCGATCGCCCAGTGCGAGTCCGGCGGCAACTGGAGCATCAACACCGGAAACGGCTACTACGGCGGCCTGCAGTTCGACATCCAGACCTGGATCGGTGCCGGTGGCGGTGCGTACGCCCCCAACGCCAGCCTGGCCACCAAGGCCCAGCAGATCGACATCGCCAACCGCGTCTACGCCGAGCGCGGCCTGCAGCCCTGGGGCTGCGGTTGGGCCGCCGGCGCCTAACCCCCACCGCCTGCCCCGCTGGGGGCTTCAATGGCCGGACCCGGATTTCCGGGCCCGGCCGCTGGCGTTAAGGACGACGGCGGCCGGTCCGGGCCGCGGGATAGGATACCTAGGTGACTGAACCGACCCCTGCCGCGCCCGCACCGCTCTTCGGTGCCTCCGACATCCGCAGGCTGGCGGAAGAAATCGGCGTCAGGCCCACCAAGACCCTTGGCCAGAACTTCGTGATCGACGGCAACACCATCCGCAGGATTGTGGCCGCCGCTGACATCGGCCCCGGCGAGACGGTCCTGGAAGTCGGTCCGGGCCTGGGCTCGCTGACGCTGGGACTCCTGGACGCGGCCAAAGCTGTGGTCGCCGTGGAAATCGATCCGGTACTGGCCGCCAAGCTTCCCGCAACGGTGTCGCAGTGGCGCCCCGGGACGGTTGATGCCTTCCACCTGGTCCACGCGGACGCCATGAAAGTCACCGAACTGCCCTTGGAACCCACCGCCCTCGTGGCAAACCTCCCGTACAACGTGGCTGTGCCGGTGGTGCTGCACCTGCTGCAGCACTTTCCCACCCTCCGGCACGGGCTTGTCATGGTGCAGGACGAGGTGGCCGACAGGCTGGCCGCCGGCCCGGGCTCCAAGACCTATGGTGTCCCCTCGGTGAAGGCCGCCTGGTACAGCGATATGCGCAAGGCCGGGGTGATCGGCATGAACGTGTTCTGGCCGGCACCGAAGATCCACTCCGGGCTGGTGGCCTTCACCCGCCGCGAGCCGCCGGCAACCACCGCTACGCGGGAGCAGGTGTTTGCCGTGGTTGACGCCGCGTTCGCCCAGCGCCGGAAGACGCTCCGCGCGGCACTGGCCGGCTGGGCAGGCAGCGCACCGGAGGCCGAACGCTGCCTGGTAGCTGCCGGCGTCGACCCCACCGCCCGCGGCGAAGTGATCGACATTGCCGCGTTCGCGCGGATCGCCGAGGCCAAGGAGGCCGGCCGGTGAACGCACTTTCCGGGCGGTTCGCGGCCAGGACGGTCCGCGTCAGGGCGCCCGGCAAGGTCAACGTCGCCCTGGACGTGGGGCCGCTCCGCCCTGACGGCTACCACTCCGTGGCCAGCGTCTACCTGGCCGTCTCCCTTTACGAGGAAGTAGCAGCCACGAGCGTGGAAACGCCGGGCATCACGGTGTCCATCAGCCCTGACAGCACCCTGGATCTGGACGGCATGGACATCCCGCTGGACAACCGGAACCTGGCCTACAGGGCGGCCGCCATCATGGCCGATGTTTCCGAACACGCCACCGGCGTACACCTCGAAATCACCAAGCGGGTTCCCGTTGCCGGCGGCATGGGCGGCGGATCGGCCGATGCCGCCGCAACCCTGCTGGCCTGCGACGCCCTCTGGAACAGCGGGCTGTCCCGCGAAGAGCTGGCCCACCTCGCAGCCGAGCTGGGCGCTGACGTGCCCTTTTCGCTGCTGGGAGGTACCGCCGTCGGCCTCGGCCTGGGCGATGACCTGTCCCCGGCGCTGGCAAAAGCGCAGACGCATTGGGTGCTGGTGGCCGCCGACTTCGGCCTCTCCACTCCAGAGGTTTACCGCACCCTGGATCGGCTCCGTGCGGCCGAAGGCGTGGAGGCGCCCGAGCCCGACGGGGTAGACCCGCGGATACTCACCGCCCTTCGCGGCGGCGACGCCGAAGCCCTGGGCACGGTGCTGGTCAACGACCTGCAGCGCGCCGCCATCGAGCTGGCACCTTCGCTGCGGGATACGCTCGGAATCGGCGAATCCCACGGCGCGGTGGCAGGCATGGTTTCCGGCTCCGGACCCACGGTGGCCCTCCTCGCCGAGGACTCCATCGCAGCCGAAGGCCTGGCGCAGGACCTGCGCCGCTTTGGCCTAAACGCCCTGCCGGTCCACGGCCCGGTACCCGGTGCGCGCATCGTGTCCGACACCCTCCTCTAGATTTTCCCTTACCCGCAGCAGAAAGCAGTTCCCTTTGGCACACCTTCTTGGCGGCGAGAACCTCACCGTTTCGTTCGCAACCCGCACTGTCCTGGACGGCGTCACCCTGGGGCTGGAAGAGGGCGACCGGATTGGTATGGTGGGCCGCAACGGCGACGGAAAGTCCACGCTGATGCGGCTGCTGGCCCTGCGCTCCACCCCTGACTCGGGACGGGTCACCAAGCGTGGCGACGTCAACATCGGCTACCTGGACCAGAGCGACGTGCTCGACGGCGACCTCACCGTGGGTGCCGCGATCGTGGGGGACCAGGCGGACTACGAATGGGCGCGCAACCCGCGGATCCGGGAAATCATGGGCGGGCTGGTGTCCGACGTCGACTGGCATGCCAACGTGCACGCCCTCTCCGGCGGCCAGAAGCGCCGGGTGGCCCTGGCCAAGCTCCTCATCGAGGACCACGACGTCATCATGCTGGACGAGCCAACCAACCACCTCGACGTCGAAGGAGTCGCGTGGCTGGCGCGACACCTGAAGAGCCGCTGGCGGGCCAACCAGGGTGCGTTCCTGGTGGTCACCCACGACCGCTGGTTCCTCGACGAAATCTGCACGAAGACGTGGGAGGTCCACGACGGCATCGTCGATCCCTTCGAAGGCGGTTACGCGGCCTACGTCCTGGCCCGCGCCGAGCGCGACCGCATGGCCTCCGTCGTCGAAAGCAAGCGCCAGCAGCTGGTGAAAAAAGAACTGGCATGGCTCCGCCGCGGCGCCCCGGCCCGCACTTCCAAGCCCAAGTTCCGGATCGAGGCGGCCAACGCCCTGATCGAGGACGTCCCGGCGCCCCGCGACTCGATGGCACTGAGCAAGATGGCTACGGCGCGGCTGGGCAAGGATGTCCTGGACCTGGAGAATGTGTCGCTGAACTTCCGGGATGACGACGCCGGCCGGAAGCTTTTCGACAACATCACCCTTCGTTTGGCTCCGGGCGAGCGCCTGGGCCTGGTGGGCGTGAACGGTGCCGGAAAGACCACCCTGCTGAAGCTCCTCAACGGGGAGATCACCCCGGATGCGGGCAAGCTGAAGCGGGGCAAGACCGTGGTGACGGCCGTCCTCACCCAGGAGGTCAAGGAACTCGACGACGTCGCGGACCTGCGTGTCATCGAGGTCATCGAGCGCGAAAAGCGGTCCTTCAACGTGGGCGGCAAGGAATTCACCGCCGGCCAGTTGGTGGAGCAGCTCGGGTTCACCAACCAGAAACAGTGGACCCCGGTCCGCGACCTCTCCGGTGGCGAACGCCGCCGACTCCAGCTCCTGCGCCTGCTGGTGGGAGAGCCTAATGTCCTCATGCTGGACGAACCCACGAACGACCTCGACACCGACACCCTCGCCGCAGTGGAGGACGTTCTGGACGGCTGGCCCGGCACGCTCGTGGTGGTCAGCCACGACCGGTACCTGCTGGAACGCGTCACCGACCACCAGATGGCCCTGCTCGGCGACGGCAAGCTCCGCGGCCTGCCCGGCGGCGTTGACCAGTATCTGGAGCTCCGCGAATCAGCCCTCGCCGGCTCCACGGTCACCGGCGGGGGAAATCCGGTCACCAGCGCCGGACAGGCCCAGCCGGGGGCCGCAGCGTCAGGCCCCTCCGAGGCCGAGAAGCGCGACGCCCGCAAGGCCCTTAATAGGATCGAACGCCAGCTGAAGAAACTCGACCAGCAGGAAAAGAAGCTTCACGACGACATGGTCAAGAGCACGGAGAAGTCCGACTTCGACGCACTCGCCCAACAAAACAGCCAGCTCAAAGACCTCAGGGACGAAAAGGACGCCCTGGAAATGGAGTGGCTGGAAGCCTCAGAGCTCCTGGGCGACTGATACCCAAGGGCCACTGCGCCGCGGCCGGTACCGGCACTCACCCCTCAGACTGCAGCTCCGGTTCCTTCTTCAGCCCGGTGAGTCCGTTCCAGGCGAGGTTGACCAGGTGCGCGGCGACGGTGTGCTTGTCGGGCTGGCGGGCATCCTGCCACCACTGGCCGGTCATGGCCACCATGCCCACCAGCATCTGCGCGTACATGGCGCCGTCCTCGCCGCTGAGGCCGCGGCGGGAGAATTCGTCGGCCAGCATGTGTTCCACGCGGGCGGTGACGTGTGAGAGCAGGGTGGAGAAGGCGCCTTCGGGCTGGGACGGCGGCGCGTCCCGCATGAGGATGCGGAAGCCGTCCGTGCGCTCCTCGATGTAGGTCAGCAGGGCCAGGGCGGCGCGCTCGACGAGGACGCGCGGCTTCGCCTCGTCGCCGAGTGCGGCATTGATGGCGTCCAGGAGGATGCGGAACTCGAAATCCACTACCTGGGTGTAGAGGCCTTCCTTGGACCCGAAGTGCTCGTAGATCACCGGCTTGGACACTCCGGCGCACATGGCGATTTCCTCGATGGTGGTCCCGTCCAGTCCCCGCGCGGCGAAGAGGCCGCGTCCGACGTCGATCAGTTGGCTCCTGCGCTGGAGCCCGGTCATGCGCGTCCGGGGGAGGGGGTTGTTGCTCACATTTCCATCATGCCCTACCGCTTCCCCGCGGAATTGCAGGCAGCGGAGCCGCAGAAGGGGCAGTGGAGGGCCCGGCCATGTCGCGCGCCGGACCGAAGCCGTGGCAAAATAGGGACTTGTGCCCGGGCCTCGTGCCCTGGGGCATGGTCCGCTCTGGTGTAACGGCAGCACCCCGGCCTTTGGAGCCGTGGAGTATAGGTTCGAATCCTATGGGCGGAACTGCCGGGGCGAGCAGCGTCCCGCAGGATGGCATGCGGTGCCCGGCCGGAATCCGGCGGACACGGCCGGCCAGCGAACCGAAGCAAGGAGAGCCCGTAAGTGATCCCCGAGAATGCCGGCCCCGCCGCCGTAATCGTTCTGGCAGCAGGCGCCGGTACCCGGATGAAATCGCGGCTCCCCAAGATCCTGCATGAAATCGGCGGCCGGTCCATGGTGGGGCACGCCCTCCTGGCCGCCCGCAGCATCAACCCCAGGCAGCTGGCCATCGTGGTGCGCCACGAACGCGACCTGGTGGCCCGCCACGTCAGCGACCTGGACCCCGCCGCCGTCGTGGTCGACCAGGACGAGATTCCCGGTACCGGCCGGGCCGTCGAGGTGGCGCTGGAAGCCCTGGACTCGCGGGGACTGCTGGAGGGCACCGTGGTGGTCACGTACGGCGACGTTCCGCTGCTCACCGCCGACCTCTTGGCAGAGCTGGTCTCCACCCACGAACGCGACGCCAACGCCGTCACCGTACTCACCGCCGTCCTGGACGACGCCACCGGTTACGGCCGGATCCTGCGCGCGGCTGACGGCACCGTGACCGGCATCCGAGAGCACAAGGACGCCACGGAAGCCGAACGCCAGGTCCGCGAGGTTAACTCAGGCATCTATGCCTTTGACGCAGCCGTGCTCCGCAGCGCCCTCGCCAAGGTGACCACCGACAATGCCCAGGGCGAGAAGTACCTGACGGATGTCCTGGGACTGGCGCGGGACGCGGGCGGACGTGTGGCCGCCGTCGTCACCACCGACCGCTGGCAGGTCGAAGGCGCGAACGACCGTGTCCAGCTCTCGGCACTCGGTGCCGAACTGAACCGCCGCACCGTGGAGGCGTGGATGCGCGCCGGTGTCACCGTGGTGGACCCGGCAACCACCTGGATCGACTCCTCCGTCACCTTGGACGAGGACGTCCGGATCCTGCCCAATACGCAGCTGCACGGCACCACTGCCGTGGCGCGCGACGCCGTCGTCGGCCCGGACACCACCCTGACCGACGTGACTGTGGGCGAGGGTGCCACGGTGACCCGCACGCACGGCTCCGGCGCGCGCATCGGCGCGGACGCCGCCGTCGGCCCCTTCACCTACCTCCGGCCGGGCACTGTCCTGGGCGAAAGCGGCAAGATCGGCGCGTTCTACGAGACCAAGAACGTCACCATCGGGCGCGGTTCCAAGCTGTCGCACCTGGGCTACGCCGGCGATGCCGAAATCGGCGAGGACACCAACATCGGTTGCGGCAACATCACCGCCAACTACGACGGCGAGAAGAAGCACCGCACGGTCATCGGCTCAGGCGTCCGCACGGGTTCCAATACGGTGTTCGTAGCCCCGGTCACCGTGGGGGACGGCGCTTACAGCGGCGCCGGTGCGGTGATCCGGAAGGACGTTCCCGCGGGCGCGCTGGCCGTCACCATGGCGGCGCAGCACAACACCGAAGGCTGGGTTCCGGCGAACCGACCCGGCACCCGCTCCGCCGAACTGGCCCAGGCGGCCACCACAAATTCCTCAAGTACCCCGGCATCTACAGAAGAGGGCAAGTAACCATGAGCGAAATTACGGCGCACGGCGAGAAGAAGCTGGTACTCGCCTCCGGGCGTGCCCATCCGGAGCTGGCGCGGGAGATCGCCAAGGAGCTCGGTACGGACCTGCTGCCCGTGGACGCCTACGACTTCGCCAACGGCGAGATCTACGTGCGTGCCGGCGAGAGCGTGCGCGGCACGGATGCGTTCGTCATCCAGGCGCACCCGGCCCCGCTGAACAACCACCTCATGGAACAGCTGATCATGATCGATTCGCTGAAGCGCGCCTCCGCCAAGCGCATCACCGTGGTGTCCCCGTTCTACCCATACGCCCGGCAGGACAAGAAGGGCCGCGGCCGCGAGCCAATCTCCGCCCGCCTGGTGGCCGACCTCTACAAGACCGCCGGCGCTGACCGCATCATGAGCGTCGACCTGCACACCTCGCAGATCCAGGGCTTCTTCGATGGCCCCGTGGACCACCTCATGGCCATCCCGCTGCTGGCTGACTACATCCGTACCCGCGTGGACGCCGAGAACATCACCGTGGTCTCCCCGGATACCGGCCGCGTCCGGGTTGCCGAGCAGTGGGCCGAGCGCCTGGGCGGCGCCCCGCTGGCCTTCGTGCACAAGAGCCGCGACCTGACCGTCCCCAACCAGGCTGTTTCCAAGACCGTGGTGGGCCAGATCGAGGGACGCACCTGCGTGCTGATCGACGACATGATCGACACCGGCGGAACCATCTCCGGCGCCGTGCAGGTGCTGAAGAACGCCGGCGCCAAGGACGTCATCATCGCCGCCACCCACGCCGTGTTCTCCGAACCGGCTGCGCAGCGCCTGTCCGAGTCCGGTGCCCGGGAAGTGGTGGTCACCAACACGCTGCCGCTGTCCTCCTCGCAGCGCTTCCCGCAGCTGACGGTGCTTTCCATCGCACCGCTGATTGCGCGCGCCATCCGCGAAGTGTTCGACGACGGCTCCGTCACCAGCCTCTTCGACGGCAACGCCTGACGTTCCCACGCGGCCGGCGCCGGGTACGTTTTCAGTAAACGGTCCCGGCGCTGCTAAACTGTTCAACGATACCTTGGCGAGGGAGAGCACCGGTAACCGTATGCGCGGGAACCCGTTGCAGGTCTCCGTTATCGACTGGGTCTGAATCTCCCTTCGAGGATGGGTTGGCTCCGGCCGCCCGGCGTTGAAGGTCGCAACAGACCTCCGCCCTTGCTGAACACCGTTTCATCTTCAAGGAGATATCCATGTCTGAGCAGAAGCTCGCAGCAGAACTGCGCACCGAATTCGGCAAGGGCTACGCCCGCCGCGCCCGGATGGCCAACCTGATCCCCGCCGTCATCTACGGCCACGGCGCAGAGCCCATCCACATTACCCTGCCCGCCAAGGCCACCACCCTGGCCGTCCGCACGCCCAACGCCCTGCTGTCCCTGGACATCAACGGCGAAGGCCACCTGGCCCTGGTCAAGGACGTCCAGCGCGACCCGATCAAGCAGATCATCGAGCACATCGACCTCCTGACCGTCCGCAAGGGCGAGAAGGTCACCGTTGACGTTCCCGTCCACGTTGAAGGCGAAACCGCTCCGGGCACCGTCCACAACCTCGAACTGACCTCCGTGTCCGTCGAAGCCGAGGCAACCCACCTGCCCGAGTCCGTCGAGGTCAGCATCGAGGGCCGCGGTGCCGGCGAGCACATCCACGCCTCCGACCTGGTCCTGCCGAAGGGCACCGTCCTGCTGACGGACGCCGACGCGCTCGTGGTCAACATCTCGGAGCCCACGGTCGTGGCAGAGGAAGAGACCGAAGGCGAGGAAGCTGCAGCCGAGGAAGCTCCCGCAGCTGAAGAAGCAGCCGAAGAAGCCGCAGCCGAGTAATCACCCGGCGTACTGCAATGGCCGGACCCCGCGGGGTCCGGCCATTGCCGTGTCCGGCCCCGTCCGCCTCCAACACCCTAGGATTGATCCATGACTGACACCTGGCTGATCGTTGGCCTTGGCAACCCCGGACCCCAGTACCAGGGCAACCGGCACAACGTAGGGCAGATGGTCCTGGACGAGCTCGCGGGCCGCATGGGTGCCGGGTTCAAGACCCACAAGGCACGGGCACAGGTCCTCGAAGGACGGCTGGGCATCGGCGGTCCGCGCGTGGTGCTGGCCAAGCCCATGAGTTACATGAACGTTTCCGGCGGACCGGTGTCCGCCCTGGCGAACTTCTACGGAATTGAGCCGGACCGCGTGGTGGCGGTACACGACGAGATCGACATCCCCTTTAATACCGTGAAGCTGAAAATCGGCGGCGGCGAAGGCGGCCATAACGGGCTCCGGGACATCTCCAAGGCCCTTGGAACGAAGGATTACCTGCGTGTGCGGGTGGGAGTGGGCCGGCCTCCGGGCAGGATGGACACTGCCGATTACGTCCTCCGCGACTTTGGCACCGCGGAGCTCAAGGAACTGCCCTTTCTGCTCGATGAAGCCGCGGACGCCGTGGAATCGCTGGTCCGGGAAGGGCTGACCGCAGCCCAGCAGCGGTTCCATCCGGCAAAGTCCGGGTAGCGCGTTCCCAAAACTTTAGGCCGTTCGGCCCTGTCTTGATGTCACAGGGTGGGGGTACTCTACTTCCTATGCGGGGGAGCAATGGGGCTAACCTCCGCTACCGGGGACGTAGGGGACGAGTTCATGTCAAACGAGCCACTCAGTTGGGGACGTGGGTTAGCGCTCCACAGCGTCGGGTTACGTAGCCGGGCTTTTTCGGCGCCCGAGGTTCCACACTGGTCAGCACCCGCCCGCAGCGCAAATCTCGAGGCGGTCCGGGCGGCACTCACGCGCGAAGGCTCGCTCGGCGCCGTCATCACCGGCCCCCGCGGAGTGGGGAAATCATCGTTGGCGCGTGCTGCCGTCGCTGACCTTGGCCAGGATGCCTGGCCGCTCCAGTTACGCTGCGGGCCCGCCGGCGCCGCCACACCTTACGGCTGCCTGTCCTTCCTCCTGGCACGACTGCCGCAGGCCTACATGGGATCGCCGACCGCCATTCTTCGGGGCATCACCTCCCTGATCCGTTCCGACGCAGGGGGCAGGCAGTGCGTCATCACGCTGGACACCTGCGGGGCCATTGACGACATGAGCGCCGGGGTGCTCCTGAACGTACTCATGACCGGAACGGCCAGGATCGTGGCCGTGGCGCCCAGGAGCAGCGACCTTCCCGTGGACTTCCACTGGCTGCTCGCCGACCGCCGGCTGAGCGAGGTCCGGCTGGACAACCTCAACGAACTGCAGACCCGGCAGGTGCTGCTTTCGCTCCTGGGCCACAAGGTATCTTCCTCACTGGTCACCACCTGCCACCACATGGTGGGCGGTAACCCGCTTCTCCTCAAGGCCCTCGTCGCCGAGCAGCAGCTGTCGGGCAACCTGGTGCTCTCCGATTCAGTCTGGACGCTCCGGGACAAAATCGTCCTGGACGGGGCCGCCAGCCTGGAGGACATCGTCCGGTCGCGCTGGTCCAGGGAAACGCCGGAGGCCCGCAACGTCATCGAAATGCTCGCCTGCGCGCGAAGGGTGGAGCTGACCAGGCTCAGCGCACTTTTCGGCGCAGACGTGGTGGCGGACATGGAGGATGCCGGACTCCTCGACATCGATTGCTCGGAACACCGTTGGGTCTCGCTGCGGGAAAAATACATCGGCGACGTGGTCCGCACCTGGCTGGGCATAGCGCGCCGGCGCGAACTCCGAGCATTACTGCTGGAGGGCGAGGAGCCGGACCCCGCCGGCATGACCGTCCAGGAACTGATGGCATTCGCCGCGTGGACACATGAGTGTGAGGCGGAGCTGGCTCCGGCGCTGGCGCTCGCCGCGGCCGATGCCGCTGTGCAGCTGTTCGACCCCAGGTTTGCCCTCACCTATGCCGATATGCTCCGCAGGGCGGACCCTGAATGGGTGCCCGGACAGCGCCGGAAAGCCGCTGCGTACCTGCAATTGGACCTGCCACTGCAGGCCATGGCTGCCCTGGAAGAGGTGTCCCGGCCGGAGCTGGACGGCCTGGACGTGGTGGAGTACGCCGAGGTAATCGCGGCCAAATGCCGGACCATGCTGTGGCTGCCCGAGCGAACGGCCGCAATACCCGGGCTGCTGGCGCAGGCCCGGCAGCGCATCGGCGCCGCTGCGGACACCCGGTGGCCCGAACCAGCGGCCCGGGCAGTCAACCGGATAGAGCTCAGCAGCCTCGAATATCGGGCCTTCACCGGCGAGTACCCGGCGATGATCCCGGACCTGGAAGCGGCAGCTGACCCCGTGCGGAACCCCGACACGGCGTACCGGATGCATGCCGGAATCCTGCTGATGGGCGCGCTGGCTGTGTCCGGAAGGGAGATGGACGCGCTTAGCCTCATGCGTCAGCTCGGAGGCCAGCTCAGCGACGCTTCGGAGGTGGTGGGACTGCGCGAGCGCTATCACCGGGAATCCTACCTGGTGCTCCTGCTGGCCGGCCAGTGGCGGCGTTGCGCGGAACTCCTGCCGGCCGAAGAGAACCGGGAACCCAGTTACCTGCCCTCCCGTACTGCCGGTGCAGAACTGGCAGCAGGTATAGCCAACGCCTTCGCCGGCCGCGGCGGGGAGGCCCTGGACCCGCTGGTGTCCGCGGTTGCGCAACTGGAACTCCAGCCCGTCCAGACGCCGCTGCGGACGGCCTATGCGGCCACCGCGCTCGCCTACGCCCAGACCGGCAACTCGGCGCAGGCCCGAAAGTACCTCGCCAAACTGCAGTCCGCCCCTGGCAGGAGCAGCTTCATTGCTGAGACCATCATCGGGTTTTGCGCCATGGTGGCCCGCCGCTGGCTCGGTGATCCGGATGCGGTGAAGGAGCTGAAGGAGCAGGCAGGGCTCAACGCCGCAGCCGGCCGGTACACCATCGCCGGAATTCATCAGCTGGCCGGCACCGTCAATGGAGGAGACGCCGACTTCCGGATCCTGGAGGACATGGCCGGCCACCGCCAGGGACCGCTGGCGGAGGTGTCCCGCCTCATCGCGTCCGGCAGCCGCAGCAAGGACGCGAAAACCCTGCTGGCCGGCGGTGAGCTTGCCGCCACCCTTGAGCTGGACGCCGTGGAGGCGCGCTGCATGGCCCTCGCGGTGGACTTCGCCCGCCACGACGGCGATGCCGCCACCGCGCGGACGGCGCAGGCCCGCCTGGACATCCTCGCGGCGACTGTGGCCCACCTTCCCATTGTTCCCACCAGCGGCAGCCCCCTGCTGACCAGCCGGGAACGCCAAATAGCCCGGCTGGCCGGAGGAGGAGCCTCCAACCGCGACATCGCCCTTGAGATGGGTGTCTCGGTGCGGACCGTGGAGGGACACCTGTACCAGGTGTTCACCAAGCTGGGCGTGACTTCCAGGGGTGATCTGACTGGACTCGTCTAACGGCCGCCGGCCCTCAGGCCCGCACCGCCCCATGGTAGGGCGGCACGAGCCCCTGGACCGGATCTGCACCATCATCCGCAACGGAACCAGCCATGCCGCTTTCATCATGGCCGGCCCCGGAGTTGGGAAGTCGGCCCTCGCCGACGCCGTCGCGGAACGGTTGGATGGCGAGCTGACGGTGGTCAGGGTCCATGGCAGTGCAGCGCTATCTTCCGTGCCCTTCGGAGTCCTTACCCCCTACACCGGAGACCTGAGCGCTGAGGAATCAGTGTCTCCGGTGGCAGTTTTGCGGTCCATCTGGAGTTACTTTGAGGAGCTGCGGGCAGGTAGCAGTGCGCCTGTACTGCTGGTGCTGGACGATGCGCATTACCTGGATGACTCGTCCGCCGCAGTGGTGGCCGACCTGATTGCAGCGGGCTGGGCCAGCGTGGTCGCGGCTGCACGGCCCCGCCCGGGGCTGCCGCAGCCGATGAGTCAGCTCTGGTTCGACGGGCTGGCGGAACGGGTTGATCTCCGGCCACTGGACCGGAACCAGGTCGAAGAGGTCCTGGGCCACATCCTCGACGGGACAGTTCCGGATGCCACGGTTGATGCCATCTGGAATGGCACGGGCGGGAATCCCCGTATCCTCGATGCCCTGCTCCACGACGCCGCCGAGGCCGGGACGCTGGCCAGACGGAACGGCATCTGGATCCTGGTGGGTCCGCTGCCGGCCCACGGTCCCCGGCTGTCGGCCGTGGTGGCCAAGGACCAGCTCCGCCGTCCGCCGGAGGAACAGGAGGCGCTCAGGCTGATCGCCCTGGCCGAACCCATAGGCCGCAAGACTATTGAAGAGGCCAACGGCGCGGCGGTGGTCCGGTCCCTCCTGGACCAGCAGCTGATCGTGGAAACCCAGGGGGTTCCGTCGGAACTCTCGCTGTGGAATGACCTATACGCACGTGCCCTCCGGAATACAGTCTCCGTCTCGCGCAGCCTCCAGCTTTTCGAAAAGACCGCGGCCTGCCGTGATACGTCCGCGCTGCACGGGGAAGGGCGGCTCCGCCACATTGAGTGGGCCCTGGAGTCCGGCGTGGCGGTGCCGGAACCGGACCTTGCCGCCGCCGCCAAGGACGCCGTGGACCGGTACCGCAACCGCAGCGCGGCAGCCCTTGCCGCCCGGGTCCACAGCCCCGCCTTGGCACCCCTTGCCCACGCCATCCAGGCGCGGGCGCTGTACAACGAGGGTGCCTATTCGGACGCCGCGGCGCTGCTGGACGGGTGCGCCGACAGCCTGGCCGGCCATCCCGAGGGACCGGCCGCCATCCTGCTCCGTGCCTGCGCCCACCAGGCAGCAGGGCACACGGCGGAACCGGGCGCAGGGGGTCATCTCGCGGACGCCGGCGGGGTGGACGGGCATCAATGGCCGCAGACCCTGCCGTGGCTGCTGCAGCTAGGGGACCGGGCGGATCCACGCGAGCTCGAAGACGCCATGGACCAGCTTCGGAGCGTTCCGCAGCCGGGCCCCGGCCATGCGGCCGTCCTCGCGGTTGGTAACGCACTGCTGGCCCAGACCCTGGACGGAGCGGGCCGGGCAGTGGACGGGCTCGAAACGGCCCTGATGGCGGCAGCTGAGCTTCCGGCGCTTCATGACAGCCTCTTCTTCTTCCCGGAGTTCGTCCTGGGCAGGCTGGCCGCCACCTACGTTGCCATGGGTGAGTGGGACTCCGCCGAGCACGAAATCAGCAGCTACGCGGCAACGCACGCCGCGGGCGCACCCACGTTCAACGGCAGCCTGCAGATCCTCCGCGGCTACGCCATGCTCCGGCAGGGCCGGATGGAGCGCGCGTACCAGCTGCTGCTGCCGGCGGTGGAGGCGCTTCGGCTGAACGATCCGCTCCTGCTGTTCCGGCTGGGGTCCGCGCTGGGCTTTTACGCGGCAGCGCGCCTGGGGGACGCCGCCCAGGCCAGACGCCTGGAACAGGACTACAAGGAGGCGCCGGCGGGCGGCCCCGCCTACGATCTTGTGGCCGCCGGATACGTGGCCGCCGCTGCCGAATACCTGGCGAGGGACGGAAAGGGGCTGGCTTCCCTGCACACGGTGGCAACCACGGCGGAAGCCTCGGGGAGGACAGGTACCCTGCTGGAGATCCTTGCGATGTGCTGGGACCTAGGGGACAGCTCGGTGATACCGCAGGTGCGCGCCGTGGCCGGCACCGTGCAGGGCAGCTGGGCGGGAGCCCTGCACACCCTGGCAGAGGACTGGGACCAGGCCGCGGGAGATGGCCTGATGGAGACTGCGGCGGCCCTGGAAAGCGCCGGATTCCTGAACCTCGCGCGCGAGGCCTACGCCAGGGCCAGCACCGTGCTCGACGGGGAGGGTGAGCGTCGGCGCTCACGGCAGGCAGTGGCCCAGCGGGAACGCTGCGACCACGAGCTCGGAGAACGGTTCCGGGAGGGCCGCTTCATTGCCGCGGCACCCAGCGTCCACCTGACGCGCCGGGAGCAGGACATCGTGGAACTGGCGGTGCAGGGCCTGACGGACCGCGAGATCGCCCAGCGGCTGATGGTGTCGGTCCGCACCGTGGAGGGCCACCTGTACCGCACGTATGTCAAGCTCGGGGTTCGCAGCCGGGAAGAGCTGGAGTCCGCGCTGCCCAACTAGCGGCGGCGGATCCGTGGCAGCTGCCGCGGGTAACCGGCTGGCGTACCCGTAGTGCATACCCGGATGATTAGAGTACTTCCTACTCGTGTGCCGGCCGGCTTCCCGGTCTTTACTTAAAGCGGAAACGATCTTCCGGCCCCCGGGCCGGTCAAGACGGGGCCGGCGACGACAGAGTCTTCTGAGACCGAGACTCTCCCCCCAGCCGTCGCCGGCCCTCCGCTCCGCGGGTGAAGCCCGGAGCGGCGGTGGCGGCTGCTCCCGGCGGCCGCCACAGCCGTGCTGTGGGACAATTGAATGTCATCCATTGGCAGTTCAAGGAGTCCGTTTTGGCCGTAGTATCAACGCCAGCCACCCTCTCGCCTGCCCTGCCGGCGATGGATAACAGTGAAGTTGCCCGGATCCGGAACGACTTTCCGGTCCTTGACCAGCAGGTCAACGGCCAGCCCCTGGTGTATCTCGATTCCGGCGCCACGTCGCAGAATCCGTTGAGCGTCATTGAAGCTGAGCAGGAGTTCTACGAACAGCGCAACGCCGCCGTCCACCGGGGCGCACACCATTTGGCGGTGGAGGCCACCGAGGTATTCGAGGCCGCCCGCGAGACGATGTCCGCGTTCATCGGTGCGGACTACGCCGAGACGGTGTGGACTTCCAATGCCACCGAGGGCCTGAACCTGGTCAGCTATGCCCTCTCCAATGCCGGGCTGTGGGCTGCGCACGGCCGTGGCGACGCAAGCCTGAAGGATCTGGCACTCGGTCCAGGTGACGAGATCGTGGTCACCGAGATGGAGCACCACGCCAATCTGATCCCGTGGCAGGAGCTCGCCTTCCGGACCGGCGCCACGGTCCGCTTCATCCCCATCGACGACGCCGGCCGGTTGCACATGGATGAGGCCGCCCGGATCATCAACCCCCGTACCCGGGTCCTTGCCTTTACGCACGCATCGAACGTCCTGGGCACCATCAATCCGGTCCATGACCTGGTGGAGCTGGGCCGGAAGGCCGGCGCACTCGTGGTCATGGACGCGTGCCAGTCCGCCCCGCACATGCCCCTGGACGTCAAGGAACTCGACGTGGACTTCGCTGTCCTGTCTGGCCATAAGATGCTGGCACCCACCGGCATCGGCGTCCTCTACGGCAAGCAGGAGCTTCTGGACATCCTGCCGCCATTCCTCACCGGCGGGTCCATGATCACCACGGTCACCATGGATCGGGCCGAATACCTTCCCGCACCCCAGCGCTTCGAGGCCGGCACCCAGCGCATCTCGCAGGCGGTGGCACTCGCCGCGGCCGCGAACTACCTCACCGAGACCGGCCTGGACCGCATCCACCGGTGGGAGTCCGAACTGGGCCAGCGCATGGTTGCGGGTCTCGCGGACCTGCCAGGCATCCGGGTCCTGGGTCCTGGGGCGGGGGAGGAGCGGATTGGCCTGGCCGCCTTCGACGTCGACGGCGTCCACGCGCACGACGTCGGGCAGTTCCTTGACGCGCGCGGCATCGCCGTCCGCGTGGGCCACCACTGCGCCCAGCCGCTGCACCGCCGGCTCGGCCTGACCGCCACCACCCGGGCGAGTGCTTACCTGTACAACACCACCGACGACGTGGACCGCTTCCTGGACGCCGTGTCCGGCGTGCGGGGCTACTTCGGTGCCTAGCAGAGCAGATTCGAAGGTATATCCATGAGCCTTGACCAGCTGTACCAGCAGATCATCCTGGACCATTCCAAAGCCCGCCACGGCAGCGGCCTGGCCGGAACGGCTGCGCCGGAAGGCGCCAGCACCGGGCAGTCGCACCAGCTCAACCCTGTGTGCGGCGATGAAGTCACCCTGCGGCTTGCCGTGGCGGACGGCAAAGTAGCCCAGGTCTCGTGGGACGGGACAGGCTGTTCCATCTCAATGGCCTCCGCCTCGGTGCTCAGCGAACTGGCCGAAGGCATGACGGTGGCGGAACTGCATGAAGTCATTGACAGCTTCAGGGAAGTCCTGCGCTCCCGCGGAAAGGTTGCAGCGGACGCCGAACTCCTTGGCGATGCAGCAGCCTTCGAAGGGGTAGCCCGCTACGCCGCCCGGGTCAAGTGCGCCATGATCTCGTGGGTCGCCGCAGAGGACGCCCTGAACCAGGCGGCATAGGACTTTCGTGCCGACTGTCGGCGTGCCGAACGAACCGTTCCGGCAGCTTTCCGCCTAGGTAGTCATGCCCCGATTGCGCGAGTACAAGTAGGTAACTCTTCCACGCCCAAGACAGGTAGCAATTACCGGTGTAACCGGTCCCTTCGCAAGCTTGACTAGTCCTAACCAGGAACCGAACCCAGCAAAGGGTCTCAGGATGAGTCAGGCCAGGCTATACCCTTTTTTTGTGGACGCCCGCGGCGGCGATAACCGCCTCATCGGGAGGCCCGTACACCGCGGGCTGGCTGGCCGAGTGCCGGGCCACCGCTCTTCTTCTGCCACAGTGCTGCGCCTGCATCCCTTCTCTGCTGGGCTGTTGCCCGATAAAGGCGAAAGGAGGCGGACGTGGGACTCAGAATAGGCTACGCTGCCGGCGCATTTGACCTGTTCCATATAGGTCACCTCAACATCCTCAAGCACGCAAAATCACAGTGTGACTACCTCATCGCCGGTGTGGTGACGGACGAGATCCTGGTCCACGCCAAGGGCCGGTTGCCCGTGGTTCCCTTTGCGGAGCGGCTGGAGATCGTGAGAAACATCACGTATGTCGACATGGCCTACGCTGAGTCGATTTCAGACAAGCTCCTCGTTTGGGAAGAACTTCGGTTCACTGTTTTTTTCAAGGGCGATGACTGGCGTGGAACCCCTCAGGGGAAGAAACTGGAGAAAGCGTTCAGCGAAGTGGGCGTCGAGGTCGTTTACTTTCCCTACACGGTGCACACGTCGAGCTCCGCATTGCGGACTGCTCTCGAACTTATCAATCAACCCGTGGGTACGGCGGGACGCATGCACGAGGCCCCGCGATGAACGGGCTGCGGATAGCCATGATCGGCACGCGGGGGGTCCCCGCCCGCTATGGCGGATTCGAGACCGCCATCGAGGAAATAGGACAGCGGTTGTGCGCACGGGGACATCGGGTGACAGTCTACTGCCGGGATCTGGAGCGGGAAGCTACGCAAGAAACATATCTGGGGATGGACCTGGTGCACTTGCCGGCGCTTCGCAAGCGCTCCCTTGAGACGCTGAGCCACACAGGGCTGTCGGTGACGCATCTGATCCGCCACCGTGTGGACGCGGCCCTTCTGTTCAACGCAGCGAACGCCCCGTACCTTCCGCTCATCCGTGCTGCCGGCATCCCTGTCGCCACGCACGTGGACGGGCTTGAGTGGAAGCGGGCAAAGTGGGGCCCTGCCGGGCGGAAGTATTATCAGCGGGCGGAGGCAATGGCAGTGAAATGGTCCGACGCGCTCATCGCCGACGCGATCGGTATCCAGAACTACTACCGCCGGAAATTTGACGTGGAAACCGTGTACCTCGCGTACGGGGCACCCATACTGTCGACCAGGGCATCGAGCAGGCTCGCGGAACTGGATCTCGAGAGCCGCAGGTACCACTTGGTGGTTGCCCGGTTTGAACCGGAAAACCACCTCCACCTGGTGGTTGACGGATTCGCAAGGAGCGGCGCGAAAGCCCCTCTCGTCGTCGTGGGCTCTGCACCGTACTCCGGCGAATATACCCGGGTCGTGCATGCGCTGGCCGATCATCGGGTGCGTTTTGTGGGTGGCGTCTGGGACCAGGAGCTGCTGGACCAGCTGTACTCAAATGCGATGGTGTATTGGCATGGCCATTCCGTCGGCGGCACCAATCCTTCCCTGTTGCGCGCCATGGGGGCTGGCGCACCCACCAATGCCTTCGACGTCGATTTCAACCGTGAAGTCCTGGGCGATGCAGGCCGGTATTTTTCCTCCCCGGAGGACGTGGCACAGCTCGCCTCCGAAGCCGAAAATGTGCGCCCGGAACTCGCCGCGCGGGGCCTCCTTGGCCAGCAGATGGCCCGCCGCTACGACTGGGACGTGGTTACGGACGGTTACGAGCGGCTTTGCCTGGAACTCGCTGCGGCAAAGAGGAAGGCTCCCCGCCACCGCGTTGCGAACCGCGGCGTTCCATGGGTGACAGGAGCCAGGAAATGACGGTCATGGATTCAAAGTTCCCGGGGGAAGCCGGTTCCGGAGGGGCCCGCCCAGGGTATGTCGCCACCGTGCGCCGCTTGGCCGCCGCGCAAAAAGCGGCGGCCCGCAGCGCCCCTGCCTACTCGCGTTTCATCAACAGGAGGCTGGGCCGGCTGTTTGCCGCCGCTGCGTTTATCGCCGGGCTGACACCCAACGCCGTCACAGCAGTCAGCGCACTCTTCACGTTCGCCGGCATCCTGGCTTTGACAATGTTTCCGCCAAGCTGGCTCCTGGGCATCGTGGTTTCCGGATGCCTGGTAGTGGGCTATGCACTCGACTCCGCTGACGGCCAGGTAGCCCGCCTCCGTGGTACTGGCTCCCCGGCGGGAGAGTGGCTGGATCACATGGTTGATGCAGTCAAGACCTCAATGCTGCCGTTGGCGCTCGCGGTTGCGCTGTACCGGTTCGACGCCGTGCAGCCGGGTTGGCTTCTGGTTCCGCTCGGCGCCGCGGTAGTGTCCGCTGTTCTGTTCTTCTCGATGATCCTTACCGAGCAGCTGCGAAAGCAGAGCGGTACGGGGCCGGTCGCAGCACGCGCGGCAGGACCCTCGTGGTTGCGTTCACTTCTGGTGGTTCCGATGGATTACGGGGTGCTCTGCCTGACGTTCCTTTTCTACGGAGCCATACCCGTATTCATGACGGTTTATACCGTGATAGCGGCCGCCACCGCGGCTTTCCTGATCCTTGCCTCCATAAAGTGGTTCAGGGAACTCTCGTCGGTTCCCCGTAAACCCCCCGGCAGTACGGGACGGCACTTGCGCAGCGTTGATGCACCGCTGGAACACCAGGCATTGGACGTGACGCCGTGAGCAGGCTTTTTCAAGATCCGGCCCGGAAGCCAGGCGCTGCGGGCCCGGGCCGCCGATCGCGTGCCTGGAAAGCAAGTGCCGGTGCCCTGGCATTGCTTCTCTTCGCCGGTGTTTCCTGGGCGGCAACAAATGGATTTGTCCAGATGCCGCAGCCGGAGGCGGCAGGCGCCCTCCAAACCCCGGAGACATCCGCGGCAGCGACCGACCCGCCGGCCACGGTGCTGCCGGAACAAACAGCCGCTGCACCTCCCGCGTCAACACGGCCGTCCGTGCCGGGACCTGGATCAACACAAGCCAGCACGGGCAGCGAGGTCCCGTCGGACGCGGCGCCGGCACCGGTGGACCGCAGGGGCCGGAGCGAGAAGCAGCTGGCCGAAATCCCACAACCGGTGGCGTCCGCAGTAGCGCTGGACGCCAAAAAGACAGTGAGGCATGGTGTCTCCGCTGCCGTCGGCGCGTTGGAGGCAGTACAAGGGGAAGCCCAAGGTGTAGGCGAAATTGCCGGCCCCGCACTGCGGTTCAGGGTGACGATCACGAACGAGACGCAAATGGATTTGTCCCTGGCCGGTGTGCTGGTGAACGTCAGCTTTGGCGCGGATGAACTGCCCGCCGGGGAACTCAGCGGACCCGGTACCGCCCCATTCCCGGCCTCCGTACCACCCGGGGGTACCGCCGAGGCAGTCTATGTCTTCTCGGTGCCCGAAGATTCCCGTGATGCTGTGCGGATCTACTTCAGCCTGGACGCCGAAACACCCATAGCGGCATTCGCCGGGAAAGCGCCGGACTGAAAATGACGGCATCAGGAGGAATCGGCAGCCTGGTGCCGCCATTGCGCCTGCGTGCTGCAGTTCGTCGCGGACGCAAGGGCTGGAAACGTCTGGCGGCCCACGGCAGTGCTCTCTGCCTGCGGTCCTTGAACCTGTTGTCGCAGGCACCGGTCACCGGGTCAGCTCCCGTTGTGGTTTCGATGACCACCCACGGAGAACGGATCCACACCGTCTCAATAGCGCTTGAATCCATAGCGTCCGGTCGGGTCCGGCCGCGAAGGCTTCTCCTGTGGCTCGATTCCGAGGCTCTCATGGCTGACCGGCCAGCAGCTGTCCGTCGACTGGAGAGCCGGGGGCTGGAGGTGCTGCTTACATCGAACTATGGGCCGCACACAAAGTACTACCCATACGTCGCGGGAACAGACCACCACATTCTTCCCCTCGTCACGGCCGACGATGACATCATCTATCCCCGCTCGTGGCTGGATCTCTTGATAAAAGCCCATCATGCGGATCCGGAAGCCGTTCACGGTCACTGGGTTAACGTCATGCAGGTCAGGGCGTCACGTGTTGTCCCTTACAGCGATTGGCGGCGTGCGCGGGACACAGGCGCCGCCGGCGGAAACTTCGCGCTCGGGGTTTCGGGTGTGATCTATCCGCCCGCCATGCTGGAAGAACTTAGGCGTCAGGGGGACGGTTTCCTCGCGGCCGCGCCCGGCGCTGACGATATCTGGCTGCACCGGACGGCTTTGCGGGCGGGTATCCCTGTCCGTCAGGTCCGCACCGCGCCGCGCCACTTCCCAATTATTCCAGGCAGCCAGGAGAGTTCCCTGATGGCAGAGAACGTGGGGAACCGCCGCAACGACTTTCTCATCACTGGCCTGTACGCGGCCGATGACATCCTGGCGATCGCCACGAACGGCGACCACCAGTTGCCAAAGTAAAGGGGACTACCGTGGTTTCGCAAGCAACGCCTTCCATTCCGGCCACCGCGGCTGGACGAGACACAATCCCAAGGCACGCGTTCAGGACCGTCGATGAGCTCTTGCGCAAAAGCGTCGCTGCTGTGCTCGGGGTTGCTCTTGCCATATCCCTGGCGGTGACGGGTGCCTTCCCTTCATTCGCCGATTCGTCTCCCCTGGATCCCGCCAGCCCGTCCACACCTGTGACAGTCTCGGCCGACGCCTTGCCCACACCCCAACATAACGGCGTGGCCTGGGTGCAGCTCGTCATCGGAAACACGGTCTTTGTTGGCGGTGACTTCTCGCGTGCCCGGCCAGCGGGCGCGGCGGCGGGCACCAACGAGGTGGTCCGGGAGAACATACTCGCGTACAACCTGACCACCGGCGAGCTCCTGCCCTTTGCCCCGTCCCTCAACGGAGAAGTGACGGCGCTCGCAGCGTCTCCGGATGGATCCAGGCTCTACGTCGGAGGTTCGTTCACTTCGTTTAACGGCGCCAAGGTCTGGCGCGCCATAGCACTCAATCCCGTAACCGGCGCTCTCAACCTCGGTTTCCTGCCCAAGATGTCCGCTTCAGTGCGGGCCATCGTCGCTACGGCAGACACGGTCTTTTTGGGGGGACTGTTCAACGGCGTGGGATCCGTAAGCCGTGACCGTCTGGCCGCCGTCAGTGCAACTGACGCGTCACTGCTGCCGTGGAATCCGGTTGCGTCAGGCGGGCGGGTGAATGCTCTGGCACTTTCTCCGGATGGGGCTAGCATGGTGGTAGGCGGCGCGTTCACCTCCCTCAACGGATCGACCAACCCCGGGTATGGACTGGGCAAAGTGGATACCAACCTTGGGGCTCTCCAGCCCTTCCAGATCAACAATATTGTCCGTAACGGCGGCACCAGCGGTTCCATCACCAGCCTTGCCACGGACGGAGCCAACGTGTACGGCTCCGGCTACACCTTCGGGCGCTCCAGCACACTCGAGGGAATTTTCTCGGTGAAATGGTCTGACGACACCACCTCTTGGCTGGAGGACTGCCATGGGGATACTTATTCCGTCCAGCCCATCGGCGACGTCGTCTACGCCGCCGGCCATGCCCACTACTGCGGAAACGTCGGCGGCTTTCCGCAGGAGGAGCCGTGGCAATTCAGCAGGGGAATTGCCTTTAGCCGGGCAGCCACGGGCGTTGTAAGCCCTGAAAGCCATGGGTACACAAACTTCGCGGGCAACCCGGCCCCCTCACTCTTGAACTGGTTCCCCATCATGAACGCCGGCACATTCACGGGTCAGGACCAGGGGCCCTGGACCGTTGCAGGAAACGCCGACTACGTGGTCATGGCAGGGGAATTCACCATCGTGAACAACCAGCCCCAGCAAGGGATGACCCGTTTTGCGAAGAGCAGCATTGCCCCGAACGCCCGGGGGCCACGGGTTACGGGGCAGAACTTCAACCCCACCCTTTCCACCCCCGCGGCAGGCGAGGTGCGGGTGCGGTGGCAGGCAAACTGGGACCAAGATAACGCGAACCTAACCTATGACGTAAGGCGCAACGGGGCAGTAGTCGCCACCTTCAACCAAGCTTCGACCTTCTGGAAGCGCCCTGGCATGACATTCACCGATACTGGCTTGGTCCCGGGGGAAAGCTACGGCTACCGGATCTTTGTCCGTGACCCGTTTGGAAACGAGGCCCGGAGTGACACTGTAACCATCGACGCCGTGGGGTCAGTGGCGCCTGCGGGCTCTTACGCCGGACAGGTGCTGGCTGACAACCCGGTAAATTACTGGCGGTTCGGGGAAAGCTCCGGTGCCACAGCGGTGGACCTGGCTGGAAGGGACGATCTCGTCGTCCGGCCCGGTGTCACGTTCGGGGCTGCCGGTGCCCTGAACGGAGAAACGAACACCGCTGCGGCGTTCAACGGCACTGCTGACGCCGTTGCCGGCAGTCCCACCCTGGTCTCCCGCCCCGGTAGCTTCACCACAGAAGCCTGGATCAGGACCAACAGCATTAGCGGTGGAAGAATCATCGGTTACGGCAACACAGTGACCGGAGTGTCAGCGGACTACGACCGCCATGTTTATATGGACAATCTTGGCCGGATCTTCTTTGGCGTCCGTCCGGCGGGCAGCACCGGAACCCGGCTCACTGTCAACACCACTTTGGTCTTTAACGACAACCTGTGGCACCACGTGGTGGCAACGTTGGGTCCCAACGGCATGCAGATAGTTGTGGACGGGACAGTCAGGGCCGGCAGGACCGATGTCACGGCGGCCTGGCCCTTCGACGGCTACTGGCGCGTTGGCGGGGACAACCTCTCGAACTGGCCCAGCCGGCCGACAAGCCGCTACCTCACCGGGCAGATCGACGACGTCGCCATTTACCCCGGCGTGCTGCCGCTGTCCCGGATACAGGCACACTATGTTGCCTCAGGCCGTACCGTCGACGCCCCGCCCGCGCCGCCGACGGCGGCATTCACGGCGGAGACCGACGGCCTGACTGTTAACGTGGACGGCACTGCCTCCTCGGATGCCAACGGGCCTATTGCCGCCTATGACTGGAAGTTCGGTGACGGCGCCACGGGTACCGGAGTCAAGGCCAGCCACACCTATGCCGCTGGCGGTACCTACACCATCCAGCTGACCGTGACCGACAACACGGGCAATAAGCACAGCACCACCAAGGCCGTCACCGTGACTGCACCACCGGCCAACAAGGTGCCGGTCGCTTCGTTCACTGCTGATGTAGCAGACCTGACAGCCTCCCTGGACGGGTCCGGCTCGTCCGATCCGGACGGCACCATCGCCGGCTATACCTGGGATTTTGGGGACTCCACGACCGGGACCGGAGCCACTGCCACCCACACCTACGCGGAGGCGGGCACGTATGCGGTGAAGCTCACCGTCACCGACGATGATGGCGCCACGGGCGCCGTCACGAAGAGCCTTACGGTCACGGCTCCCGCTGCCGGCACGGTCTTGGCAGCAGATGCCTTCGGCCGGTCTGCAACAGGAGGCTGGGGTACCGCGGACACTGGCGGTGCCTGGACGGTGGCGGGCGGTAACACGAACTTCGCCGTCAACAATGGTTCGGGGGCGGCCACGTTGGGAGCAGCCGGTGCCAGCCGAAGTGCGTTCCTTGAGGACGTTTCAACCGCTGCCTTCGACGGGCGCATCACCTTGTCCGCCGATAAGGTGGCCAACGGTGGCGGAATGTTCGCCTCGCTGCTTGGAAGGCGCGTGAGCAGCAACGACTACCGGGCGAAGGTCAAGATCGCCGGCAACGGCGCGGTATCCCTCTACCTGACGCGCGTGGTCAATAACGCGGAAACCACCATAGCCGGACCACTGAACATCTCCGGGCTGACGATGGCGGCCAGCGATCCCCTGGTCCTTCGGCTGAGGCTGGAAGGTACAGGCCCCACCGCCGTCAGCGGCAAGGTTTGGCGGGCGTCCGGAGCCGAGCCAACAACTTGGCAGCTCACCGTCAATGACTCCACAGCTGCCTTGCAGGCGGCTGGCGCAATGGGTGTCGTAGCCTATCTTTCCGGGTCTGCCACCAACGCCCCCGTGGTAATGCGATTCGATGACCTGTCAGTCACCGCCGGCGGGGCGCCCGTGGCTAACGCTGCACCTGTTGCCAGTTTCACCTCAACCGTCAGTGGGCTTTCCACGTCCGTGGACGGCAGCGGTTCTACGGACAGCGACGGCACCATCGCAGGCTATGCCTGGGACTTCGGGGACGGAAGCAGCGGAACGGGATCGACGGCGTCGCACGCCTACGCAGCAGCCGGAACATACAGCGTCACACTGACGGTGACGGACGACGACGGCGCCACCAGTTCGGTGACCCAGCCAGTCGCTGTGTCCGAGGGAGCTCCGGTGGGCGTTCTGGCTGCCGACGCGTTCGGCCGAACCTCGGCTTCCGGCTGGGGGAATGCGGATACCGGAGGGCCCTGGAGTATTGGTGGCGGCGGACCGGCCAGTTACACCGTGGGCAGCGGCGTCGGCACCATGGTTCTGGGTGCAGCAGGGACCCTGCGCCAGACAACCCTCGCTGACCTCTCTCTGACGGCCGCGGAAATCCAGGTGAAGGTGTCACAGGACCGGATCGCCAACGGCGGAGGTTCCTTCCTGGGTGTCGTGGGACGCAAGGTCAACGCTGATGAATACCGGGCCAAACTGCGTATTTTTGCTAACGGCGGCACCGCGCTCTATCTAACGCGTGTTTCCGGCGGGGCTGAAACCACCCTGCAGTCTGTCTCTGTGCCCGGCCTGACGGTGGCGGCCAATGATGACCTGCAGCTTCGATTGCAGGTCTCAGGTACCAGCCCTACCGCTATCAGGGCGAAAGTGTGGCGGGACGGTGCGGCGGAACCGTCCGACTGGTTGCTGACTGCCAGTGATACCACGGCGTCGCTGCAGTCGGCTGGAACCAGCGGCCTCATGTCTTATCTCTGGGGGACGGCGACCAACTTCCCGGTCGTCGCGCGATTTGATGACTTCACCGTGAAATCACCCTAAGGAGCAAAGAAATGGCCCTCCACCCAGAGGCGGCCGCAGATGCAGTACAGAGGAGCAGCGCCAAACGGGCCGTGACAGCGGTCGCCGTCTGGCTGCTGCTCCTCTCCAGCGTTTTGCTCGGAACGCCGGGCTACGCGGACTCAGCACCCATCGATCCAAGCGACCCTAAAACTCCGGTTACCGTGACGGCCGACAGCCTGCCCACCGCACAGCACGATGGAGTGGCTTGGCAGGCCGCGATCATCGGAAACACCGTGTACGTGGCCGGAAAGTTCAGCACCGCCAGACCCTACGGATCCGCCCCGGGCAGCAACACCGTTTCCCGCGCTAACCTCCTTGCTTTCAACCTCGCTACAGGGCAGCTGCTGCCCTGGGCGCCCTCGCTCAACGCACAGGCACTGAGCATTGCAGCCTCTCCGGATGGATCCCGGATCTATGTCGGAGGTGATTTCACCTCCGTCAACGGAGTCCAGCGCTGGCGGGTAGCAGCCTTGGACCCCGCAACGGGTGCGCTCATCCCATCCTTTGCGCCGAAGATGGCGGCCAGCGTCAGGGCCATTACAGTGACCAACAGCACTGTGTGGATGGGCGGAACATTCACCTCCGTCGGGTCGGTTTCCAGGATGCGCCTCGCAGCCGCGGACGCAGGCACGGGCGCACTGCTCCCGTGGGCACCCCAAGCCGCTAACGGGAGGGTGAACGCACTGGTGCTCTCGCCCGAAGCCGGCCGGGTGGTGGTCGGCGGCGCCTTTACAACGCTGAACGGCTCCAACAGGCCCGGTTACGGACTCGGCATGGTCAACGCTTCCACGGGTGCCACTTTGGCCATCCAGGCCAACGACGTGGTCCGCAATGCCGGCACGGATTCTGCCATCCTCGGGCTATCCACCGACGGCACCACCTTCTACGGTGTGGGCTACATTTATGGAACCGGCGGCAACCTGGAGGGCGCATTCGCGGCGAACTGGTCAGATGCCAGGATCAAGTGGGTGGAGGACTGCCATGGCGACTCATACGGGGCCTTTGCCAGCAACACCGCCGTCTATGTTGCCGGCCATCCCCATTACTGCGGCAACTTCGGTGGGTTCCCCGAGACAAGCCCCCGCACCTGGCACCGCGCGGTGTCCTTCAGTAAAGCCGCCACGGGCACCCTGGTGAAGGATCCCTACGGCTATCCCTCTTTCACCGGACAGCCTGCACCCTCCATGTTGAACTGGTTCCCGGATATGGATACCGGGACTGCCAGCGGACAAAGCCAAGGCCCGTGGGCTGTCACAGGCAACAACAGTTATGTGGTGATGGTAGGGGAATTCCGCAACGTGAACCAGAGCCCGCAGCAGGGCCTGTCGCGCTTCGCAGTCAAGGAAATTGCGCCGAACGACCAGGGGCCCAGGGTGTCAGGGGCCGGCTTTATGCCGACGCTCACCAGCCCCGGGGCGGGCCAGGTGCGTGTGCAGTGGCAGTCCAACTGGGACCGTGACAACTCGAACCTGACCTACACCGTCCTGCGGAACGGGGCACCGGCACATACGGTTTCCCAACTCTCTACCTTCTGGCAGCGCCCCACGCTGACGTTCAATGACAGCGGTCTGGCCGGGGGGACACACAGCTACCGGATCAGGGTTACCGATCCGCTCGGGAACACGGTCACGGGGGACAGCAGGACGATTTCCATTGCCGGGTCCAGCAACCAGCCGCCCGTGGCCAGCTTTACCGCCTCGGCCAGCGGTCTCACGGTCAATGTCAACGGCTCCGCATCCTCGGATCCGGACGGCAGTATCAGTTCCTACGCCTGGGCGTTTGGAGACGGTGCCGCCGCCACTGGCGCCACCGCCAGCCACACCTACGCCGCAGCCGGCACTTTCACCATCAGCCTGACGGTCCGGGACAACAGCGGAGCCAGTAGCAGTACCTCCCGGACTGTGACTGTCAGTTCCGGCGCCAATCAGGCACCGTCTGCGTCCTTCACTGCTTCAGCAAGCGGACTCACCGCGGCCGTCAACGCTTCGGAATCTTCGGATCCGGACGGCAGTATCAGTTCATACAGTTGGGACTTTGGCGACGGAGGGAAGGCCGCCGGTGTTACCGCGGAACGCACCTACGGCGCTGCGGGAACGTACACCATCACGTTGACAGTGACGGACAACGACGGCGCCACCGCCAGCACGGCACGGACGGTAACGGTGTCGTCGACGCCGGGAACGGCGTTCGCCTCCGATGCCTTCGGCCGGACGGTGCCCTCAGGCTGGGGGACTGCTGACACTGGAGGGACGTGGTCACTGAACGGGTCGTCGTCGTACTTCTCTGTTGGAAACGGGGTGGGCGCCATTAGCCTGGCGGCGAGCCGCGGACCCTCAGCCTACCTTCCAGGAGTGTCGGTGACGGGCGCCGATACCGCGGTGACGCTCTCCCTCGACAGGATCGGCAACGGCGGCGGAACATTCATGGGAGTGGCCGGCAGACGAGTTAACAGCAACGAGTACCGGGGCAAGCTCAAGGTGGCCGCCAACGGCGCCGTAACAGTTCAGATTACGCGGTTTGCCGGCGGCAATGAAGCCACGCTGGGCCAGGTTTCGGCAGGGTTCTCCATTGTCGCTGGGCAGACTGTGAGCGTGCGCGTCCAGGTGACAGGTGCTTCGCCCACCACTATCAGAGTCAAGGCGTGGGAGACTGGAAAGGCAGAGCCAGGAGGCTGGATGCTGACGGCGACTGACTCCACGGCGGCACTGCAGACGGCCGGTTCCGTTGGGCTGCTGGCGTACCTGTCAGGTTCCGCGACCAATGCACCCGTGGTTGCACGCTTCGACGATTTCACGGCAGAGCCCTTATAACACGGCCGCCGGAAGGCACGCAGGACACGGATTGCCCGTGCCCTGCGTGTTCTGCGGGATCCCAGCCTGCGGTGCCGCAGCAGCGGACAGCTTTCAGCTGTCGTAACGGATGCCCAGGTCCCTGCCTTCCCTGAGGTAGGTGTTGTTGTCTTCCCAGCGGTTGTAGAGGAGGCCGGTCACTTTGCTTCGGGAGCGGCTGATGATGCGGATAGGGTACTTCGAGCCATTGCCGAAGTCGTACTGGTTGCGTCCCAGGAAGTTGCTCTGGACCGTCACGACGATGTCGCTGTATTTGCTTCCCACTGCGATGTTGATGCTGGTCTGGCCATCATCCACCCAGTTCCTGCGGACCAGTACGTTGGCGAGCTTGGCCACGTTCTGCTGGAGCATGATGCCGATACCGCCGTGGGATCCCCGGGGATTGGGTGCGCTCCCCGCACCGGTCACCGCGGATGCCACCACGGTGTTGCCCACAATGCGGATGTTTTCGCCGCCCTGCACCTGGATGCCGTCGTTATGGGTGCCGTCGGAGTGCGCCGGGTCGTAGCTCCAGTAGGTGAGCTCATTGATGTAGTTGCCCTCGATGGTGACGTTGGCCTGCACAGGACCGCCCGGGCGGTTGAACACTCCGAGACCGTCGTTGGTCCGCTTGATGCGGTTTCGACGGGCCGTGTATTCGTGGCCGACTATTCCGTCGCGGTAGTAGCTGGGGCGGTCGGGGATGATGGTGCAGTCCTGGACGAGGAGGTTGTAGCAGTTTGCGCTGTTGGCATCCACGATGCCCGTGTTGGAGCCCGGGATGTGCTTACCGCCCCGGAGACGGCAGTTGCGGATGACGACGTTTCGGGCCCGGACTTTGATGTCGCCGTAAATGTCCAGGTTTTCCAGGACTGTACCGTCACGGCTGATGATCAGGTCCGCGCTGGAGGTGTTGTAGGGCTTTAGCACGGTTCCGGTCAAAACGCCGGTGGTCGCGTTGCTCGGCTTGTATTCGCCATAGACCAAGCTGTCGCGGCTGGTGGCTGCCGTGGCGGGCTGGGCTGCGCCATAACCGGCCACGAGGGTGCCGAGGGCGCCTGTAAAGCCGAGCCCCAGGGCACGGCGTCGGGTGAGGGTTTTCGTTGAGTTCATGACTATTCCTTTTTCAAGAACACGCGGGCAGGCATTAAGCGTCTGCAGCGCGGTGGCGCACGTCGGCTTGAGACCCCTGTCCCGCGTTGGGGTGGACTAGCTGTTGTAGCGGATGCCGCCGTCGCGGCCTTCAACGAGCAACGCCAGGGTGTCGGCCCAGCGGTTGCTGTCCAGACCATATACGGTGCTTGCCGCGCGACTGATGATTCGGATCGGGTATGTTGAACCGTTTCCAAAGTCGTATTGGTTCCGGCCCAGGTAATTGCTTCGGACGGTCACCGTGATATTCGCGTACTTGCCGTGGGCGATGTTGATCGATGTCTGCCCGTCGTCCACCCAGTTGTTCTCCACTACGACGTTGGCCAACTTGGCTACGTTCTGCTGGAGCATGATGCCGATACCGGCGTGGTCGCCGCGGGGGTTGGGCCCGGACCCTTCCCCGAGGACGGCGTTGGCCACGACGTTGTTCCCGGCGAGGCGGATATTCTCGCCGCCTTGGACCTGGATCCCATCATTGTGGGTGCCGTCGCTGTGGGCAGGGTCGTAGGACCAATAAGTGAGCGAGTGGATGTAGTTGGCTTCAGCCCTCACATTCGCTGCCGCTGGTCCGCCGGGGCGGTTGAAGATCCCCAGCCCATCGTTGGTGCGCTGGATGTGGTTCCGCAGGGCGGCGTAGTCGTGGCCCACAATCCCGTCGCGGTAGTAGGACGGCTTGTCCGGAATGATCGTGTTGTCGTGGACAACCAGGTTCGCTACAGCTGCATTGTTGGCGTCGATGATGCCGGTGTTGCTCCCTGGAATGTGCCTGCCGCCGTGGAGCCGGCTGTTCTTGATGGTGACATTCGCGGCACGGACTTTGATATCGCCGTAAATTTCCAGCCCGTCAAGTACGGTGCCGTCACGGGTGATCACCAGATCAGCGCCTGACGTGTTGTAGGGCACCAGTGCAGTTCCTGCAGGAACGCCGGTGTTCTCAGCCGATGGCTGGTATGTTCCCGGGACTAGGGCTGTACGTTCAGCGGCGGCAGGTTGGGGCGCTGCTGAAGCCTTTATGTTGCCCTGCGGCATCAGGGTCGGTGCCGGTACGGCTGCTTCCGCGGGAGCGGCTTCTTCCGTTACAAGGCTCGATGCACTATCGGCATCCCCGGCTGCATCCTCCGCGGTCGCGGAAGGCTTGGGAGTGCCGGGCTTCTCGGCAATATCACTGGCGTCCTGCGAGGACTGAATATCGGGCGGAACCAAACCGGCTGTGCCCATGCTGGCAGGCTGGGCGCAGCCAGCCAGGGCGAGTGCTGCCGCCGTGATGATGGACGCGCTGAAGGGCAGCGCAATCCTTCCATTTTTCTCTGCTGTCTGTCTTGCCATGGTGCAACAACCTCTACGTTTCGTTCTCCGGACGCGGGGAACCGCACAGGCAACGTTTTCATGGGACGGCAGAGCAGGGTCCACCAGGGCGTAGTGCCAGCATTATGTGCCAATTGTGCGGCGCCAACTCAGACTGGCTGGGCCCAAGACCCTCTAGCGGGTGGGATCCGAGCGCAGCTGCGGTGACTTCCGTTGGCATCCCCTAGCCACGGCTGATGGACACTCACCGTAGTAGAGTTCAGCGAATGTTGCAAAACGGTAACGGCCTCCCGGAGGGGGAGGATTAGATTTTTTGATGGCAGAACGGGGCTATGGGATACGGCGACACGCGGTGAAAATCCGCGTAATTACGCGGAATACGTGTATAAGACCAAGCATTGCCAAAGTTCGTGAAATAAATCACGTGCGCTTGTACTCCTGGTAGACGTAACCGAAGGCTCCTGACGCCATTCCCAGACCCCGGGCGGCGGTTCGAAAACCCCTTGCTTCATGGGTGGTGGATCCCGCCAGGAGCCCCAGCGCCATCTGGCCCGCGCCGCCCGCTAGCCGAATGAGTCCGGAGATCAGCGACGCGCTGCGCGCGGCCAGACGGCGGCCTGCCGTGCGTTCGAGTTCCAGGCTGACCCTGGCGGCTGAGTTGCCGCTGCGCAGGGCCCGCCGGAGTACCCAGCCCCTGGTCAACCGCATGGTGGGCACCCTGTCCACGACGATTGCCTCATCACACCAGAGCATAGTGCCGCCGCGCCGCACCAGTTGCCGGGTAAACAGGGTATCCGAGCCCCCGCTGAGCCCGAATCTTTCGTCGAATTCGAGGTTTAGTTCCCTGACCTTGGGCACGCTCAGCAGGAGGTTGTTGGTTGCTGCAACCGTCAAGGGCGTTCCTGTTGCCAGACGACGACGCTCGAAGAATCTGCCTGCGGTGATCCAAGCGTCGGGTTCGTCCTGGTAGTCGCTGATGACCGGCCCAACCACGGCACTTGCTCCAGTGGCACGTTGGAGATTAACGAGATGCGCGAGCCAGCGCCCGTATGGCATCTCGTCGTCGTCAATGAAGATGAGAAGATCTGCGAAGGCGGACTGGGCCAGGGCCCGGTTGCGGGCCGCCGCAATGCCTGGTTTGGGCTCGTGGATATAGGTGATGAGCCCCGGCTTAAATGCCGCGGCAACGGCCTCGACGGTGCTGCGGCCGCTTGCAGCCGGATCATTGTCAATGACCAGGATCTGAGGGAGCACAGTACCGGCGGCAGCGTCGCTAACCGAGTGAGCCTGCTCCGCTAGGCGGGGGAGTACCATTCGGAGGTCTTCCGTACGGCGGTATGTCAGGACCGCGATGACAATGCTGCCCGGTCTTTGCAATGCGATCGGGTGCTGCTCAGCCATGGGAGTCCTCCAACCCGTCCAATTGGTGCGGCCTGCTCCGGCCGATCAGTAATGCCGCGTCATGAAGGCAGTCCTTGAGGAACCTGCGGTGGAAGAGCCAGAGGCTGCTGACCGCGGCAGCCATGAAGACAGCAAAGCCGCCCAGCAGCATGGCCGCATCGCCCAACTGTGACAGTGACAGCAGCCCATACCCCGCGGCGCCCCAGGCCGCAGCGTGGGCACCGGGAAAGATCGTACCTAGCTGCGATCTGGCCGTCACCCCGGTTAGCCACTTCTGGATATGCAGGAGGACCGGAGTCAGGACAAAGCCGGAAGCCACGTAGCCCACGGCAACGCCCAGCAGTCCAAACTGCAGGCCGACGACGATGCCGCTGACCTGGACCACGGCCGCGAGAATTTCATATCGGATGATCAGCCCTCCCCGGCCCAAACCCTTCATCAGCGAAGGGGTGACATAGAACACCGTTTCACGCGCACCGCCGATGGCGAGGACGCTGATCAGCGCCGCTGCAGGGAGCCACGCCGGGCCCAGGACCAAGTTCACGAGCGCGGGCGCGGCGCAAGCCACGAAAGCCATCAGGGGTATGGCCGAAACAGCGAGGATACGGGTGGCATCCACCAACTTCGCCGCCACGGATTTCGGCTCCTGGGCGGCCCGCGCGAACGCAGGGAACATCACCCGGTTGACGGTCTGGCCGAGAAGCTGAACCGGCAGCACCATTATCCGGTAGGCCATTCCGTACAGGGACAGAGCAGCCACACCCAGGAACCTGCCCACGAGGATGTTGCCAAGGTTGCGGGAAAAATAGGCGAGACAGTCAGTGGCGAAAATGCTGGCACTAAACTTCAACAGGGGTATGGCCGCTTGGAGCTTGAGACTTGGCAGGGGCCCCTTGCCGGCAGCAATCAGCGCCGCCGCGCAAACGAGGTCGGTCACAACAACCTGGTAAACCATCGCCCACGGTCCGGCCCCGGCAATTGCGGCGCCGATCGCTGCTGCGCTTCCCGCAACAGCGGCGGCGATGTCTGACGCGCCCACTAGGTGGAGACGCAGCTCCCGGGCAAGCATGGCACGGGGCGTGATGGCCAGCGCCTTAATCGGGACGGCGATCGCGAGGACTTGCAGGATCGGTTCCAGCTCGCTGATCCGGAAAAATCCTGAGAGCCAGGGCGCCGCGAACCAGGTGATGGTAGCCAGCAGCGTGGCAAGGATCAGGTTCAGGGTGACCGTGGCGCCGGCCATTCGGCGCGTAACGGCCGGCCGCTGGATCAGCGCTGCGGACAGGCCTTGGTCCAGGACAAGCATCACGAGGCTGATGTATACGGTGGCACCGACAATGACGCCATAGCTTTGCGGGCCAAGGATCCTGGCAAGGACGACTGCAGAGAGAATCTGGAAGCCCTGCTTGGCCAGGACTGCGCCCAGACTCCAACGGACGCTCCGCGCTGTCCTGGGGCCAACGGCATCAGGTTCCTTGTCCCGTGGACTTTGTCGCTCGGCTCCCGCCGGCCAAGCCTCCGGAATTCCGCTCATACCGGCCGGCCTGCTGCCTGGGCAACGTGGCAGGCCATCAGCGCGCCGAACCGTTCGGGACTATGCCTCGAGGCAGCCCGGGCGGCATCGGCGGTCGCGGCAGCCCGGAACCGCGGCCAGTCCTTTGACACTGAAATCAACGCTGCCGCCAATTCGGTGGGGTTTCCCGGGGCAACAAACTGCGCAGACAGGTAGCCGTCCGCCGCCTCCCGAAGCCCGGACGTATCGCTGACCACCACCGGGCGGGAGGCGAGGATCGCTTCCACCGCAGTGTTGCCGAAGGGCTCATCGAGCCGCGAGGGAACCACAACCACGTCGGAACCGGCGAGGAACGGCCACACATCGTGCTGGAAGCCATGGAACGTAACGTTCCTCGAAACACCCGCAGCCCGGACTTTGTCGTGCAGCCCCTCCTCATACACCTCGTTGCCGGGAAATGCGGCACCGACAATCGACAGTTGCGCCGGGATTCCCTGAGCCAGCAGTTGCAGGAGCGCCTCCACAGCGACATCCACCCCTTTGCGGCGTGAGAGCCGTCCAACGTACAGGATCCTTAGCCCGCCCGTCAGGCTGGCCCTCGGCGGGCGGTCCGTTGGCGGCCCAGGGACGCCGTTATTGAGCACAGTGGAGCGGCCCCGCAGGATGCGGAGGGAACGTTCAAGGGTCTCAGTGCTGAACCGGCTGTTCGTCAAGACGGCGGTTGAAAAGACCAACGGGAGTGCCAAGGCGGCACGCACTGCACCGGGCGCGCTGGCTTCGGATTCATGGACATGCGTGACCACGGGTACGCGACAGAGCCTTCCCGCCACCGTCCACACGGGAACGGTGATGGTGTTGGCCAGCACGACGTCGGGCCGGACGCCACGCATGACGCCGATACTGCGAAGGAGTCCATGGGTGGCTGCTGCGGGGATCTTCGCCAGCCCCTTGGGAGACAGCAGGGATTTCCGCAGCACAGGAGTGGGGCAAAGGATCACTGCGGCACCGCGGCTTTGGATCTCGGTAACAAGCGGGCCTTTCGAAGGCATGGTTACAACCACATTCGCGCCGGCACGTACCAGGCCGTTCAGTGTCTCCAACAGCACCCTGTCAGAGCCGTAGAGATCGGCACTCGGATGTGCCACCAGGACCTTAAGGGGTGGCGTCAGCTCATTCATCATGCCTCCCGGGTCGGTGGACGGGCCGGAGTGGAGCGGTCCGAGGTAGCCGGCAAACTTCCCGGCCATGGACGACTTCCCTCGTGTACGGGCATAGCCTGCCCCGGAATAGAGCCAGACTACGGCGGGGGTGCACGTTCCGCTAGGACTCCTGCCCCCAAGCGGCGGGACGTTTGCCAATCCTGTGGAAAGCCACAATCGAAAATGCTTCCACAGCGGTGCCTGGCGTTTGATAATGGTGCGAATAGACAGCGGTCCATGACGTACTTTGCCGGTCATGGCAGGGCATGGCCACCGCGCTGGGGGTTGCATTGGAGCTCGCGGAGTATACCCGGGCAATAGCCCGTGGTTGGTGGATAGTGCTCTTGTGCGTGGCGGCCGGACTGGGCGCGGCCGTGCTTGTGACCATAAACGCTACGCCGATGTATCAGGGGATGGTCCGCTTCTTCGTCGTAAGCCCCGCAGTCAACGGACAGTCGCCCTTGCAGTCATTGGAACTCTCGAGGGGAAGAATCGCCTCGTACGCCAGTCTCGTAAAGAGTGATGCGTTCATCGACAGGGTGGTTCGGGTAAGCGGCAACGGGTTGACGGCCGAGCAGACCGCCGAGAGTGTGAGTGCATCCGCGGACAGTGAAACCCTGATGCTCACCGTGACAGTCACCCAACCGAGCTTCGATGCAGCCCAGGCCACAGTTACCGCCGTTGCCAAAAACTTTGGCGCTGCCGTCAATGAGCTCGAAGCCGGGCGTACCCTCCCCGGCGGAGAGACTGTCCTGAATGTGGTGTCCGGACCAAGCGTGCTGCCCGCGCCCATATCACCCAGGGTTCCGCTCAACCTGGGACTGGGGACACTCTTGGGCCTGGCCATCGGCATTGTCATCGCTGTGTCCAGGCGGCTGCTGGATAAATCGCTGCGGACACCAGAGGAAGTGGAGGCAGCCTCCGGGGTGCCGCTGCTCGCGCGCGTACCCTCCAGCCCGGCAGCCCTGGGGCAGGCCTCCGGGCTGCGCGGGGCACGGGCTGGCCGTTTTCTGGAGGAGGCGGCACGCCGCCTCCGGACCAACGTGGACCATCTTCCCTCACTGCCTTCGATGGACGTCATCGCCGTTACGTCGGCAGGGCGCAGGGAGGGGAAAACCACTGTTTCGCTCATGCTGGCAGAAGCCTGGGCCAACGCAGGGGAGCAGGTCCTCCTGATCGAGGCACAACTCCGGCAGCCGACTCTGGCCGCGGAAATCGGCCTGGGCAAGAGCATTGGTTTGTCCGATGTCCTCGCCGGAACCATGCCGCTGACCAACGTCATCCAGCACACGACCGTGGACAGGCTGCACGCCATCGCGGGGGGCACGATTCCGGTCAATCCAACCGAGTTGCTGCGCGGCGGGATGCTGCACGAACTCCTGGACGAACTGCGGGCCCGCTACACCCGGGTGGTAGTCGATGCGCCGGCATTGCAGCCCTACAGCGACGCCGCCCTGATCGGCGCCGCTGTTGACGGTACTCTCCTGGTGGTTCGGCATGGGCACGTATCGGCTGAGCGCCTGCAGGCTGCTCTGAGGAACCTCCGGTCCGTAAACAAGCAAGCCACCGGCGTTGTCATCAATGCACTGCCCGGATACCTGGCGGAGGAACGACGAGGCGTCCGGGCCCGGGTCCTGCGCGCGCTGCGGCGCCCGCGGCGTCCATGGCTGCGTACGACGGTCCCACACTTGGTATCCGTTGACCTGCCGGCGGGGCAACCCGTCAGGCATGCGGCCCGCCGGAGGTAATGACATTGCAGCTGGCACTCTGGATTGGGCTATGCGTGGTGGGATCCATCCTGCTCCGTTCCCGTCCCCGGGTCCTTCTTGCGGCAGTGCTGACGTTGTGGTTCCTGGTTCCGGCAGTAGGCAATCCCGTCGTTACGGGCGAACCGGCAGGTCCCCTGGGTTTCCACGCCGCATCGTGGCTGGTTGTCGCTGTGCTGGCCACCCAGCTCCTGCACGATCCGTGGAGCATCGCGGAAGCCTTGGCGCGCCACTTTTTCGTGTTCCTGATCCTCGCGCTCGTGCTGGCCGCGGCCTTCCTGGCTTCCAGAACCTCTGAGGAGGGAGGCGGCATGCTGCTGCTGGTGGATCAGATCCTCGCTCCAGTGCTCTATTTCCTGCTGCTCCTTGCGAACAGCGTCCGTCAGCCCGGCCTTGTCACGATACTGCGCTCGCTCTTGCTGCTCCTTGTGGCCGTCGTGTGTATCATCGCGGTGTTCCAGTGGCTCAGCGGCGCCCCCCTGGTTTACAGTTCCGGTTTCCAGACTCAGTACTGGTTCAATCCGGACACGCAACGCTGGATGGGGACCCTTGACCAGCCGCTGGCACTCTCATTGGTGATTTCCATGGCCGCGCCGCTGGTTTCCTGCTTGAAACGGGCGTCGATACAGGCACTCCTGCTCGTCCTGATGCTGGTGGGCGTGCTCATCACCCAGTCGCGGGTCGGCATCGCGGTTGTCGCCGTCTCCGTCCTTGCAGTGGCGGTCTTTTCCCAGCGGAAGCTGTGGACCAGGCTGCTCATGGTCTTGCTGATGGGAACGGCCGCGGCGCTTCTCACCTCCTCGCCGCTGGTTGAGGGACTGTATGCCCGCCTTGCGGATGACACGGGCTCTGCCGAGGCCCGCGGCCTGGCGCTGGAGTATTTCCTGACGCGCTGGGCCGATTATGCTGTCGCAGGGCAAGGTATCGGCTCGAGCTACCGCGTAGCCGTCCAGGCAGGCCTGGAGACGAGCTTCGAAAATCCCATCCTCATGTACAGCATCGATTTCGGTATCCTTTTCGCTGCCCTGTACTTCGGCCTGATGCTGGTGCTGGTGCTGCGCAACGCCCCCGGACACGGTTATCGCGGACTGACGCTGGCCGGCCTTCTGGCAGTAGTGGTCCCGCAGACGTACAGCTCGCTCGCCACCCGGTCCGTGGCAGGGATCGCGGTGTGGACTCTGATGGCGATGGTGGTCATTGCGGGCGATGAAGCCAGGGCGCGGCGACGGCTGCCGGTGGCGGACGGAGCGGACCGCCAGCAGGGCGGCCCCGGACCGGCGGCCGAACTGGCGGCACGATGATCGGGCGGCCCGGTCGTGGCCCTGCACCGGGCATTGGACGACGGGGCTTCCTGGCCCTGGTTGCTGCCGGTTCCGTCCTGACCGGCAGTGGCTGCGGGGTTCCCTGCAACCGGCCCTCCGGCGGCCAGTCGGCGAGACCTACCCCGGAGTATGTTCCGGCATCGGAAGCGTCTGCAGCATTCATTGATGAAGGTGTGCTGGCCGCCGCCGGTGACGATGGGCCGTTCAGCATCGCCGGCATGCTTGCCGCTCCGGGCTTTTTCGTGGCACACAGGGGGTCCGGTGACAACTGGCCGGAACACACCATGCGTGCCTATGCCCAATCGGCTGCTGCCGGCCTCAAGGCGTTGGAGGTATCAGTTTCGTCGACGGCGGACGGTGTCCTGGTGTGCCATCACGATCTCAACACCCTCCGGTTAACGGGGGCAGACCTCGTGATCGGCCGCGCGAGCTATGCTGCGCTGCAGACTTTGAGGAATGATGCCCGCGCTTGGCTGGGCCCTGGAGCGCCCCTTGAGCCGATTCCGTTGCTGGAGGATGTCCTTCGGACGTTCCTGTCCTCGCGGGTGATCTTCCTCGAGGATAAGCAGGGGACCAACGCTGCCGAGCTGCTGGAGCTGCTGGAGACCTATCCCGGAGCAAGGGAAAGGGTGGTGTGGAAGCAGCCCGCCTCTTCACCGGGGCATGCCCGGGCCAGGAGTCACGGCTATACCACGTGGGGCTATGTGACCACACCGGACTTCGGTAACCTTCCGGCGTTGATTCCCCGGGTGGACCTCTTGGGGGTGCACCGCTCGGCGCCCGAGTCCGTTGTCCGCGAGCTGGTGGCCTCCGGGAAGCCGGTGGCAGCCTGGGAAGTGCGCCGCCGGAGCGATTATGCCCGGCTCAAGGGCCTGGGGGTTAAGGGATTCGTCTGTTCCAATATTGTCCACGTAATGCACCTTGAAGAGCGGCATCCTGAAGACGGCTTCGACAGCGGACTCCGCCGTGCCGGGGATCTGCCGGGGCGCTCGGACGGCACTTGGGACGGCCAACCGCTGTTTGATCAGGGATCGCTCCGCATGGCCGCTGCGGACCGTGTCTCCTATCTGATGGGCTCCATGGGCGCCCTGTCGGCCTCGGAACGGGAACTGACCTTGGAGCTGCGTTGGCCGGAGGCCCTGCCCGAAGGCTCCGGCGGCGCGGGCGTTGCCTTCGGCCAGGACGATGACGGGCCCTTCAAAGTGGGCGCGGATACCGCGGGGCAGGGTTACCAGCTGGAACTCGGGGCGGACGGCAGGCTGGCTCTGTGGCGCAAGGATAGGGGTACCGCCGGTAGCACCCTGCTTGCCGAAGCAAAGGGAGCCCCGCCCGAGCCTGGCGAGTGGATTCAGCTGGTGATAGAGGTGACGTCGCACATGATCAGCGTCCGGCGGCAAGGCCTGGGCGGGCAGGGCGTAGACTCGGCCGACGCGGCGTATGGCGGCGGCTGGTTTTCACTGGTCAAGAACTACGACGGCGGCGCCCCCGTCGAATTCCGGAACGTCACGTTCCGGCCCGCCGGGGCAGCGGACGCCTGCGACGCCGGGGCGTGACAGGGGCTACTGTCGGCCCAGGCCGCGGTATGTCCAGCCCGCAGCGCGCCACTTGGCTGGATCCAGGACATTGCGGCCGTCAAGGACCCGCGCCGAGGACACCAAGGACTTGGTTGAATATGGATCCAGCTCCCGGTAGAGCTTCCACTCGGTCAGTAGCAAGACGGCATCCGCCCGGGTTAGTGCCGTGTCCAGGTCCGGCTCCATCGGGAGCTCCGGGAACCTCTTCGCTGCGTTGTCAAGGGCCTGCGGATCAGTGACCGTGACCACGGCACCCTGAAGCTGGAGCTGGGCGGCGGCGCTCAGCGCCGGTGAATCCCGGACGTCGTCGCTCTCCGGCTTAAAGGCAGCGCCGAGGACCGCGATCCGTTGGCCGAGAAGTATCCCGCCGCAGAGTTCCCGGGTCAACTCGACCACCCGTGTTCTGCGCCGCATATTGATGGCGTCGACTTCGCGCAGGAAGGTCAGTGCCTGGTCCGCGCCGAGTTCCCCGGCCCGGGCCATAAAGGCGCGGATGTCTTTGGGGAGGCATCCGCCGCCGAATCCGATGCCGGCGTTGAGGAATTTGCGTCCGATCCTGTCATCCATGCCGATGGCGTCGGCCAGGCGCGTGACGTCAGCCCCGGTGGCTTCGCAGACCTCAGCCATGGCGTTGATGAAGGAAATCTTGGTGGCGAGGAACGAGTTGGCAGCGGTCTTGACGAGTTCCGCAGTCGGATAGTCCACAATGAGCCGCAACGTCCCGGTGGAAAGCGCCGTCCGGTAGACCTCATCGAGGATCGCTACGGCCGGGTGGTCCTCGTTGCCGTCCGGGACACCGTAGACAAAGCGGTCAGGACGCAGGGTGTCGTCAACAGCGTGGCCTTCGCGGAGGAACTCGGGGTTCCACACGAGGGCGGCCGCCGGTTGCACGGCCGCGATGACTTCAGCGAGCTTGTCCGCGGTCCCCACTGGAACAGTCGATTTACCGGCCACTACGTCCCCCGGCGATAAGAAGCCGGCCAGTTCGGCAATGGCTGCATCCACGAAGCGCAGGTCGGCTGCGTTTTCTCCACGTTTCTGGGGCGTTCCTACGCAGACGAAGTGGACCTCGCAGCCTGCTGCGGCGGCCATCCCGGTGGTGAATCTGAGGCGTCCGGACTCTTCCAGCTCTGTCAGGAGGGCATCAAGTTCAGGTTCGTAGAATGGTGCCTTTCCCTCGCTTAGCCGGTCGACCTTACGCTGGTCGACGTCGATCCCCACGACGTCATGACCAAGCTTTGCCAGGCATGCTGCGTGGACAGCACCCAAGTAGCCGCAACCAATAACTGAGATCCGCACAGCTCCACCATCCCGCACCCCCGGGGACATAACCATGGCACTGCGAAAACCCTGCGGGCTTCCACAGGGCTTCCGCAGATGCCTCGGAGGCGGCGTCGGGCCTGGCTGGCCGGCACAGCTGCCGGCTAGCCCAAGAGCCCCAGTACCCCGATCACGGCCGTAGCCGCGCCCAGGACCATCGAGATGCTGACCAGCACCACGTGCACGGCCAGGAACTTCGTTGCCTTTCCTGCAGCATCACGGGCGCGCGGGTCCTTCATGACCCGGCGCAGGAACTGCGGCCACACCACGAGGGACCAGACGCCGGCAACAACGAGCACGAGGCTCGCGAAGACAGGAAGCTCCACGGTCCTAATGGCTTTCGAGCCAGGCCTGGGCCTGGGCTGCCTGGAGGTTCAGCGCCTTGGCCACCATGGGCTCTGCGGCGTCGGCGATCTTGCTGCCCAGGAACGGCACCGAGGAGGTGACGTTGCCGGCGAGCTCAACCCGGGTGCTGCCGCCTTCGGCAACGAGGCGTTGGACGGCGCTGACATCCACGGGCGCGCCGGCAACCTTGAGTGAGATGTTGCTCTGGCGCGAACCGTCCGCTGCCGGAGCGTCCCAGTTCTCCACCTGGGTCACCTTCAGGCTTTCGCCCACGAACTTGCGGGCAATCTCCGGCAGGCGGGTGGTGGGCAGCGTGCGCACGGACGTTGCGGAGAACGCACCGGCAACGTCGCCGTCGACGGTGAAGGATTCCAGCGTGCCGCCTACCAGCTGGCTGACGTGGCGCTGGAAGTCCTCGTTGACCAGCACGGCAGCGACGCTGTCAACGGAATGGGGAAGCGTGGTGGTGGCGCTCAGGGCCATGGGTCCTCCTGGGGAAATTCGGAACGAAATTGGCTCCGTACATCCTATGGCTTCCGGCCGGTCCGCTCCGCATCCGCTATTTCCTGCGCCGCGGCGGTGATGTTGCGCGCCATCGCCGGAAAAATCACCGAGTGGAACGGCAGCACCGCCAGCCAGTACAGCCGGCCGCTGAGCCCCTTCGGGAAGAAGATGGCCCGCTGCCGGTAGCGGCTGCCCGTCCCGTCGGGTTCCACGGACAGCTCCAGCCAGGCCCGGCCAGGCGCCCTCATCTCGGCCCGGAGCCGCAGCAGCCGGCCGCGGTCAATCCGTTCCACGCGCCACCAGTCCACCACTTCCCCCACGGCAAGGGTGTGCGGATGCCTCCGCCCGCGCAGCAGCCCGGCCCCGCCGGTGAGCTTGTCCAGCCAACCGCGCACCTGCCACGCCAGCGGCAGGGAGTACCAGCCGTTGCTGCCGCCGATCCCTTCGATCACGGTCCAGACGAGAGCAGGGTCCGCCTCACCGTGGAAGGTCCGCTCATCCACGTACACCTTGTGTCCGGCCCAGTCCGGGTCGCTTGGCAGGGGATCGGACGCTACGCCGGCGTTGGCCCAGGTGGTCTCCACCTGCCCGTCCCGCTCCTTGCCCAAAGCGAGTGCCACCGCTGTCCGGTACGGCGTGAGGCCGCCGTCCGGCACTGGAACGTACTGGTCGATGTCGTGCTCGTTGGACACGGCATCGTGCTGCAGCGACTGGACCAGCGGCACCGCCATGGCCAGCGGAATGGGCGTGGTCAGGGCCACCCACAGGCCGGCGAGCCGGGGCGCGGGTATCGGAAGCGCCAGTACCACCCGGTGCGGCAGTCCCGCCTCAGCCGCGTACTCCTTCATCATCCCGGCGTAGGTCAGCACCTGCCGGCAGCCGATATCGAACGTGCGGTTGACTGGCCCGGCCACGGCCGCTGCGGACACCAGGTAGTACAGCACATCCCGGACGGCGATGGCCTCGATCCGGTTGCGCACCCAGCTGGGTGCAGGCATCAGCGGCAGAGTCTCGGTCAGGTGCCGGATCATCTCGAAGGATGCCGAGCCCGAGCCGATGACCACGCCGGCCTGGAACACGACGGCGTCCACGGGGCAATCGAGGAACACCCTGCCCACCGCTTCGCGGGACCGCATGTGCGTGGACAGCTCCACTCCCTCGGGATGGAGTCCGCCCAGGTACACGATCCGGCCCACGCCCGCAGCGGCGGCAGCCTGCGCGGCTGTCCGTGCCATGGCCTGCTCGGTCGACTCGAACCCGGCCCCGGCAGCCATCGAATGGACCAGATAGTAGAAGACATCGACGCCGGCCAGCGCACCGCGGAGGGCATCGCCGTCGTCCAGGCTGCTCTCCACCACCTCCACCCGGTCACGCCAGGGCACGCCCGCGATCTTGTCCGGGGAGCGCACCAGCACCTTGACCCTGTGGCCGGCCTCCAGGAGCTTGGGCACCAGCCGGCCGCCGATGTATCCGGTGGCGCCTGTGACCAGGACGGTGCGCGGCGCTGTGCGGTCAGTACCTTCGGTCATGCTGGCTCCTGTTCGTCCCCGGGGATTCGGAGCGGCGGTGCGGGTGGACGGCTGCTTCGGCGGAAATGCTTCGCGCCAGATGGTGCGGCCCCTGCCAGCCTATGCCCCCTGCCCCGGGTCTTCACGCTGAGCAGGCCCACTGGTGTCGGCGGTGCGCGGTAGGCTGGGACGATCCCGGGATTCGCAGCGAATTTCGGGTTTTCGCGTTGCCTCCGAACGGAACAACACCGCGAACCGATGCACACTGTGAACCGACGAATACCGTGAACTGAACACCAGGAGTTCCGCCATGAGCCCTTCCGGCCCTTCTACCCCCGCCGTGCACGGGCCGTCCCTGGCCGGCCTGCGCCGTGCCCTCGGCCAGGACCAGACGTTCGCGCGCGTACAGGCCGAGGCTGTCCGCGGCTTCGCGGTCCGCGGCCAGGACTACCAGATCAGCGCCCCGGCCGGTTTGCGTCCCGTGCTGCTCGCCGAAATGGCGGACGGGCTGGCTGCGAGGGCAGGGGAGGACGACGGCGGTGCGCCGGGTGTTGTGCTGGCAGTCACCGCCACGGGTCGCGAAGCGGAGGACCTCGCAGCCGCCCTGCGCGCGTACCTTCCCGCGGACACCGTCGCCGAATTCCCCAGCTGGGAAACCCTGCCGCACGAGCGGCTTTCGCCGCGGTCGGATACCGTGGGGCGGCGCCTGTCCGTGCTGCGTCGGCTGGCACACCCGGAAGGCTCGACGGCGGGTCCGCTGCGCGTCGTCGTCGCACCCGTCCGCGCCGTAGTCCAGCCGGTGGTGTCCGGCCTGGGCGACCTCGTGCCCGTCACCCTCAAGGTAGGCCAGGACATCCCGTTCACCGACGTGGTGCGGAGCCTGGCGGACGCCGCCTACGCCCGCGTGGACATGGTGACCCACCGGGGCGAGTTCGCAGTCCGTGGCGGCATCATCGACGTCTTCCCGCCCACCGAGGACCATCCCATCCGCGTGGAATTCTTTGGCGACGAGGTGGACCAGATGCGCTGGTTCGCCGTGGCAGACCAGCGCTCGCTGTCCGCGCCCGGCATCCACCATCCCACCGAACTGCATGCCCCGCCGTGCCGCGAAATCCTCATCACACCGTCGGTGATGTCGCGCGCCGCAACGCTCAAGTCCCAGCTTCCTGCCGCGGCGGACATGCTGGAGAAGATCGCAGGCGGCATCGCGGTGGAAGGCATGGAGTCGCTGGCCCCGGTGCTGGTGGATGCCATGGTGCCGCTCGTGGACCAGCTTCCGGAGGGTTCCATTTCCGTGGTCATCGAACCGGAAAAGGTCCGAACCCGAGCCCACGACCTCGCTGCCACCAATGAGGAATTCCTCGAAGCGGCCTGGTCCACGGCGTCCGACGGCGGGACCGCGCCTCTGGCGCTGGACACAGTCCTCGGCTCCGAGGCGGGCGCTGCCCTCCATTCGGCCAGCTTCCGGTCGCTTGCCGAGACCCGGAGCTCGGCCCTGGACCACCAGGTGTCCTGGTGGTCCATCACATCCCTGGCGCAGGATGCCGAACTCCTGCCGGAGATCGACGTGCTGAACCTGCATGCCCGCGAGCCGCGCGGCTACCAGGGCGACGTCGCCGAAATGATGGATTTCATCGGCTCGCATGTGCGCGACCAGTGGCGCATCGTGGTGGCCACCGAAGGCCCCGGCCCCGCCCAGCGCCTGGCCGAACTGTTCCATGACGCGGACATCCCGTGCGCCCGCGTGGACAGCCTGGACCACGAACCCCAGGCGGGAATCATCGAGGTGACGACTGCCGCCGTCGGACGCGGTTTCGTCCTGGACGGCCTGAAGCTGGGGCTGCTCACGGAAGCCGACCTGCTGGGCCGGACCTCCGCAGCCTCCACCAAGGACATGCGGCGGATGCCGTCCAAGCGGCGCAATGCCGTGGACCCGCTGCAGCTGGTGGCGGGGGACCACGTGGTGCACGAACAGCACGGCATCGGCCGGTTCGTCGAACTGATCCAGCGGAAGGTGGCCGGCGGCGGAGACGGCGTTCGCGAATACCTGGTGCTGGAGTACGCACCGTCCAAGCGCGGTGCGCCGGGCGACCGGCTGTTCGTTCCCACCGACCAGCTGGACCAGGTGACCCGTTACGTGGGCGGCGACACCCCCGTGCTGAGCAAGATGGGCGGCGCCGACTGGGCCAGCACCAAGTCCAGGGCGCGCAAGGCGGTCAAGGAGATCGCCGGGGAACTGATCCGGCTGTACTCGGCCCGGATGGCCTCGCGCGGGCATGCGTTCGGACCTGACACGCCCTGGCAGCGGGAACTGGAGGAAGCCTTCCCCTACGTGGAGACGCCGGACCAGCTGACCACCATCAACGAGGTCAAGGCGGACATGGAGCGGGAGATCCCCATGGACCGCCTGGTCTCCGGCGACGTGGGCTACGGCAAGACCGAGATTGCCGTGCGGGCAGCATTCAAGGCCGTACAGGACGGCAAGCAGGTGGCGGTGCTGGTACCCACCACCCTGCTGGCCCAGCAGCACTACGAGACCTTCACCGAACGGTTCTCCGGCTTCCCGCTGAGGGTGAAGCCGCTGTCCCGCTTCCAGGGCGCCAAGGAGGCCAAGGAAACCGCGGAGGGTGTCAAGAACGGATCCGTGGACGTGGTGATCGGCACGCACCGGCTGCTGGCCAAGGACTTCGAGTTCAAGGACCTGGGCCTGGTGATCGTGGATGAGGAACAGCGGTTCGGCGTGGAGCACAAGGAAGCGCTGAAAAAGATGCGCACCAACGTGGACGTCCTGGCCATGAGTGCCACACCGATTCCCAGGACGCTGGAGATGTCGCTCACGGGTATCCGCGAAACCTCCACCCTGGCCACCCCGCCGGAGGAACGCCATCCGGTGCTCACCTACGTGGGCCCGTACACAGACAAGCAGACCTCCGCCGCCATCCGCCGCGAACTGATGCGCGAAGGCCAGGTGTTCCTGGTGCACAACCGGGTGTCCACCATTGAACGGACCGCGGCGAAGATCCGTGAACTCGTCCCGGAGGCCCGCGTGGAGGTGGCCCACGGCAAGATGTCCGAGAGCCGGCTGGAGCAGATCATCGTGGACTTCTGGGAGCGGCGCTTCGACGTGCTGGTGTGCACCACCATCATCGAAACCGGCCTGGACATTTCCAACGCCAATACGCTGATTGTTGACGGGGCGGACAAGTACGGCCTGTCCCAGCTGCACCAGCTCCGCGGCCGCGTTGGACGTGGCCGGGAGCGCGCGTACGCCTACTTCCTGTACCCGTCGGAGAAGCCGCTGGGCGAGGTGGCACTGGAACGCCTCAAAGCCGTTGCCGCGCACAACGAGCTCGGCGCCGGCATGCAGCTGGCCATGAAGGACCTGGAGATCCGCGGCGCCGGCAACCTGCTGGGCGGGGAACAGTCCGGCCACATCCAGGGCGTCGGCTTCGACCTGTACATCCGCCTGGTGGGCGAAGCCGTGGCGGACTTCCGCGGGGAGGCCGAGGAAAAGGCTGCCGAGATGAAGATCGAGCTGCCGGTCAACGCCCACCTGCCGCACGATTACGTCCCCGGCGAACGGCTCCGCCTCGAGGCCTACCGGAAGCTCGCGTCCGCGCTCACCAACGAAGCCATCGACGAGGTCCTGGCCGAACTGGTGGACCGCTACGGCGAGCCGCCGCTGCCCGCGCAGAACCTGGTGGCCGTGGCCCGCTTCCGGGTCGGTGCCCGCGAAGCCGGCCTGTCCGACGTCGCGCTCCAGGGGAACTTCATCAGGTTCTCCCCGGCGCAGCTGCCCGAGTCCAAGGTGATGCGGCTGACCCGGATGTACCCCGGTTCGCAGACCAAGCCCGCGCTGGACGCGGTGCTCATCCCCAAGCCCAAGACGGCCCGGATCGGCGGGCGCGACCTGCAGGACGCTGAAATCCTGGAGTGGGCCAACGGCGTGATCCGCAACATCTTCACAGACCAGCCGGTTGCCGCCGCGCCTGCGGCGGACTGACCGTGATGGGGGGACACCACGCCGCGTCGGGAGCCGCGGCGTGGGTGGCTATTGCCTCAACGGGGCCGTACACGCTTGGCTGGTACCCGCTGGACGCCACCGGCATCCTGATCGGCGGCATGGCGACGGCGGGAACGGCCCTGGTGTGCGACTGGGACCACCGGCACAGCACCGTGGCGCATGCGCTGCCGCCGTTGTCCAACGCCATCGCACGGGGGATCGAAAGCGCCAGCGGCGGCCACCGGCAGGGTACGCACTCGATCGTGGGCGGAGCGGCCTTTGTGGCGCTGGCCGCGGTTGCCGGGCAGATCCACGTGGACACACCCGGAGGCCAGCTCTCGCTCGGAGCGGGGCTGCTGTGCATGTTCATGATCAACATCGCCGCGAAAGCCCTGAAGCTGTTTCCGAAGGGCGGCTTCATCTCCAACTGGATCTTCGCGCTGGCGATGGCCGGGCTGGTCACCGTCTATGCGCCCGAGCAGTGGACCTGGCTGCCCATGTCCATGCTGATCGGGGTCGCGGTGCACATCGTGGGTGACCTCATCACCACCGGGGGTGTCCCGCTGCTGTGGCCGCTGATGCTGCGTCCACCCCGGTTCCTGCGGAAAATGCCGCTGCTGCGGGCGGTCTGGCGGCCCAACGGGGCACTGGCCCTGCCGATCCTGGGCCGGGCCGGGTCGAGGCGTGAGTGGCTCGTGCTCATCCCCGTCAGCGCCTACGCGATGGTGGGCATGGCCGTGGCCGGGTGGGCAATCGCACAAAGCCACTGGCCCCGCGTGGCTACCCTTGCGGTCGACGCATGGGCGGGGCTGGGCCGCTAGGCCGGAATGCAGCCCGGAAAACAGCAACGGCCGTTATGAACTTCATAACGGCCGTTGATGTTTGGAAGAATCTAGTGCTCGCCGGCGGAATCCGAACGGCCGGTAACCGTCAGCGGAATCCAGAACGCCAGGGCGAACAGGCCCAGGCAGATGGCCATGGGCCAGTAGTTGTCCAGGGTCAGGAAGGACAGCGAGTAGATCGCGGCGAGGAACAGCACGATGGACACCACGAACAGCATGACGCTGGTGGCCAGGTTGTTCTCGTTCTGCGGGGTCCGGATGGTGCCGTGTTCTGCGGCGTGGGTCGTGGCCGTGGTCTTGCTGGACATTGTTCCTCCTTGGCCCCGCGGGGCTATCAATCTGTGGCGTTCGGCAGTCAGCCGTCAGTAAGCGGACGAACCCTGTTCACCCTTGACAATGGCAATCCCGGAACTGGCGCCGATACGCGTTGCACCTGCAGCAATCATAGCCTGAGCATCTTCGCGGGACCGCACTCCGCCGGAGGCCTTGACGCCCAGATCCGGACCAACCGTGCGGCGCATGAGGGCCACATCCCCGGCCGTGGCGCCGCCGCCGTTGAACCCCGTGGAGGTCTTGACGAAGTCCGCGCCGGCTTCCACGGCGGCCTGGCATGCCAGGACCTTCTGGTCATCGGTGAGCAGGGACGTCTCAATGATGACCTTGAGGATGGCACCGCCGGCGTGCACGGCCTCGGCCACGGCGGTGATGTCCTCCACGAGCGCTCCCTTGTCCCCGGCACGGGCGGAGGCGATGTTGATCACCATGTCCACCTCGTCCGCCCCGTCCAGCACAGCGCCGCGGGCTTCGAAGGCCTTGACATCGGTGGGGGTGGCGCCCAGCGGGAAGCCAACCACGGAGCAGGTCAGCACACCGGAGCCCCGCAGCGCGTTCTTGACGGTCTTGACCCAGACGGGGTTGACGCAGACGGACTTGAATCCGTATTCCGCGGCCTCGGAGCAGACCTTCAGGATGTCCGCTTCGCCGGCTTCGGGTTTCAGCAGGGTGTGATCGATGAACTTGGCCAGGTTGCCGGTGGCTGCGTCCGCGGGGTTGGCGGAAGGGGCGTCGTTGCTCATGGTGGTCCTCTCCGGCCGGCCTTGTGGGCCTGCCGCATTACAGCGTCCGGGGCTCTTTCGGGAACCATCTTGCCACACGCCGCATCCCGGACCGCACCGCCGCCGCAGGCGTGCAACCACTGCACCGCGGGGATGCTTCCGGCTCGAAAGCGGCAGGCGGATAGGGCAGAAGGCATCCCACGTTGCTTTTCAGGCCGCTGTCAGCAGCTGGGTGGCACAGGCTCCCGCCGCGGAGGCGGCGGCCACCAGCAGGCCCAGCCGGACGCCGTCGAACACCGCGGCGTCTCCGAGGGCCCAGATGCCCGGAACGGATGTCCGGAAGTCATGGCCGATGACGATTCCGCCGGTTGCCGCCGTCTCCAGTCCCGCACTGGCGGCGAGCTCGTCCCGCGATTCGCGTTCCTCGGCCAGGACCACCAGGTCGCCGTACATGCTGCTTCCGTCCTCGAAAACCACGCCGGAGGCGGCACATCCCGATGCGGGCGGGGAGGGGATCACGGCGGCGGGTCGGGCTGTCGTGCGGATCGGGCGCACGCCGCGGGCCCGGAGGACAGCCTCTGCCTGGCCGGCCGCGGCGCCAGTGCCGACCAGGATTCCCAGCGGACGCCGGCCCAGCTCCCTGGCTACCTGGCTCACGGCCTCGCCGACGCGGGCGGCGTCATCGATGGTCGAGTAGGTCAGGCATCGGCCCGCTCCCTCGACAGGGCTGGCCACGGGCGCCGATCCGGTGGCAATGACCAGCTGGTCGTAGGCAAATTCCATGCCGTCCGCAGTGGCCACTGTGAGGTTCACAGGGTCTATATGGCTGGCCGGCTGCCCGAACCGGACGGAAACCCCGGGCAGCATCGCCAGCTTCAGCAGTTCCTCCGGGCTGTCGTCCCGGTTGCTCAGGACCGTGATAGTGCCGGTGAAACGGGCCCGGTCAAGCTGGCTGACCAGTGCCTGGGCAGCCGGGCCGGCCCCTGCGATGACAATGCGTGTGGTGGAGGTGGAGGGTACCGGAGCGGACATGTGCTGGCCCTTTCGCTGGCGGCCTGGAACGGCCGGAACTTCGTGATGGACCCAGCGTAGGTACCCGCCTTTTCCGGGGTGTTTCTCCGCAGTTGCTGTTTCTCGGGACCGTGTTCGCCAGTGTTTACCGGCCGGTAACAGAACCCGTGACCTGCCTCTCATCCGCGCGGGCAGCCGACACATTAGCCCGCTTTGGACAGCCTAGAGACGGATCCGGTAACCCCGTTTCACTACGGTCTCCACGAGCCTGCCGTCGGGCAGCGCGGAGCGCAAACGGCTGACGGTCATGTCCAGCGCGTGCACCGAGCCGCGCAGTTCGAGCAGCTCGGACAGCGACTCGCGGGACAGCACGGCACCCCCGGCACCCAGGAGCGCCCGGAGCAGCAGCAGCGGAGCCGGCGGCAGCTCCACGGGTTCGCCGTCGATCCGCAGGCAGCGGCCGCGCAGCTCGACGGTTCCCGAGCGGGTTTCCAGCCGGCGCACGTGGTTCAGGGCCAGATGCTCGCAGACCAGCCGGATCAGGGCGCCCATGCGGAACCGCTCAGGCACGATTGGCGTCACCCCCGCGTCGAGCAGCGGCTGCGCGGTTACCGGTCCCACTACCGCCGTGGTGACGTTCGTCTTCAGGCTATGGATGAGCTCCTGGTAAACGCCCATCTCGTGCGCTGTACTCCAGACCGCGTCCACGGCGGGTGCGCTGGTGAAGGTCAGCACGTCCAGGTTTCCGCTGCAGGCGGCCTCGATCAGCCGCGGCAGCCGGTCCGCGCCGTCGGGCTTGACCCAGCGGTACGGCGTGACGGTCAGCACGGTAGCGCCGGACATCCGCAGGCGTTCCAGTTGCCGCACGTCCGTGTAGCCGTGCAGCTGCACCGCGACCGTCTTGCCGCGCACGCCCTCCGCCAGGAGCATATCCACCAGCGTCGCAGTGGTTTCGTCACTGCTGATGCCGACGTCGGCCAGGCCGGCCGCGCGCACCGCACCGCGCGCTTTGGGTCCGCGGACGAACATCCGGCAGGCTCCCAGCGTTTCCAGCAGTTCGTCGCCGATCCCGAACGTGTCCGCGGCCTCGCACCAGCGGCGCATGCCGTACGCGGTGGTGGCGATGCACAGGTCCGGTTTGGCGGCGATGATGGCCCGGGTGTCCTCGATCAGGTGGAGGTCCTCCTGCACAGGGGCGATCTTCAGCGCCGGCGCGTGCAGCACTTCGGCGCCGCGTCGTTCCAGGGCCTCGATCAGGTCACGGGACCGCCGGTGTGACGTCACGCCGATGCGGAACCCCTCCAGCGGGGATTCCGACGCCGACACGGACTCCGTCGGGTCGATCGCCTCGCCGGGCTGCGCAGGTTCGCCGCGCAGGGCAGCATGGGCTGGTGCAAGGACAGTCATGGCGGTCAATCCTTTCATGAACCGAGCAGCGAGGCCGCCAGCCGGTCCAGGTCCGCAGCGGCCTCGGCATGCCCGCGGTTGGCCTCAGCCACCCGCACCACCTCGCCGATGACCAGCACCGCAGGGTTGCTGCACCCGGTCGCGGCGGAGGCGATGGTCCCCAGGTCGGCGATCGTGGTGCGCTGCCCGGGCCGGTAACCGCGTTCGACGACGGCCATCGGCATGTCCGCTCGCATACCTGCCCGCCGCAGCCCGGCAGCCAGCTGGTGCAGGGTTCCGATACCCATCAGCACCACGATGGTTCCGCCCAGGCCGGCCAGGTGCCGGTGTTCCTCCTCGGTCAGCGGCGCGTGCCCGGAAACCACGGTGAACATGTGGCTGACTTCCCGGTGCGTGACCGGAATGCCCGCTGCTGCCGGCACCGAGATGGCGCTGGTGACGCCGGAGACCACGCGCACCTTCAGCCCGGCAGCCACGCAGGCAGCCACTTCCTCGCCGCCGCGGCCGAACACATACGGGTCCCCGCCCTTGAGCCGGACCACGTTGTTGCCCGCCAGGGCGCTGTCCACCATGAGCTTTTCGATGTCGCGCTGGCTGACCTTGTGGTGTCCGGGTTTCTTCCCCACGTCCACGAGCTCGGCCGAGGTGAGGGACGGCAGTTCCTGGTACGGGGCCAGCCGGTCGTAGAACACCACGTCGGCGTCGCGCAGCGCGGTGACGGCCGCAACCGTCAGCAGCTCAGCGGTGCCGGGCCCGCCGCCCACCAGGGTGACGTGCCCCGGCGCGCCGGCGGCCGGTTCGGCCGCCACGGGAATTCCGGCTTCCCCGCACCTGGCGAGGAGGGGCTCCCAACCCGGCTGGCCGTCGTCGACCGCTGCCACCAGGAAGGGGTGCTCCGGGAGGGGGCCGTCCAGCGGTCCGCCGTGCGGGGTGCTCAGGCGGTGCACGACGGCGCCCGCGGCTTGGTAGCGCCGCACGGCCTGGCGGGCGGCGGCCGGGGAGCCGGTGACCAGGACGTCCCGGCCGGTGAGATCGATGCTGAGCTGCATGGCTACGCCTCGTTTCCGATGGTTTCCGGTGCTCCGGGGCGCACGCCGATGGAGGCCCCGAGCAGGACCTTTCCCTTCTCTTCCGGCGTAGCGGGACGCATCTGGCCGCGCTCGTCCGGGACAAAGGTGATGGAGTCGTCCTTCTGGTCGGGGGCGTTGACGAAGGACCGGAACCGGCGGAGGCGTTCCGGGTCCTTGAGGGTGTCCGCCCATTCGTCCACGTAGGTGTCCACGTGCTTGGCCATGGCGGCTTCCAGGTCCGCGGCAATGCCGAGGGTGTCCTTGACCACCACGTCCTCAACGTGCCTGATGCCGCCGTCAAGCTCTTCCTGCCAGCGGGCCGTCCGCTGCAAACGGTCCGCGGTGCGGATGTAGTACATGAAATACCGGTCGATGTACTTGATCAGCGTTTCGTCGTCGAGGTCCTTGGCGAGCAGCTGTGCGTGTGCAGGCGTTGCACCGCCGTTGCCGCCGACATACAGGTTCCAGCCGTCCGCCGTGGCGATCACGCCCACGTCCTTGCCGCGGGCCTCGGCGCACTCGCGGGCGCAGCCGGAAACACCCATCTTGAGCTTGTGCGGACTGCGCAGCCCGCGGTAGCGCAGCTCCAGCTTGATGGCCATGGCCACCGAATCCTGGACGCCGAACCGGCACCAGGTGGAGCCGACGCACGACTTCACCGTGCGCAGGCTCTTGCCGTAGGCCTGGCCGGACTCGAAGCCGGCGTCCACCAGTTCCTTCCAGATCTCCGGCAGCTGTTCCAGCCGGGCGCCGAACATGTCGATCCGCTGGCCGCCGGTGATCTTGGTGTACAGGCCGTACTTCTCGGCGACGGCGGCGATGACGCCGAGCTTCTTCGGGGTGATCTCACCGCCGGCGATGCGGGGGACCACCGAGTAGGTGCCGTCCTTCTGCATGTTGGCCAGGGCGCGGTCGTTGGTGTCCTGGAGCGTGCCGCGGCCGGCGTCCAGCACGTAGGCGCTGTTCTGGCTGGCCAGGATGTTGGCGATGGTGGGCTTGCAGATGTCGCAGCCTGCGCCGGAGCCGTACTTGGCCATGATCTCTTCGAAGGAGCTCAGTTCCAGGACACGGATGGCGTCGAAGAGTTCCTGCCGGGAGAGTTCGATGTGCTCGCACAGAGCCTTGGAGACCTCGACGCCGGACTTGGTCAGTTCGGTTTCCAGCAGCTTCTTCAGCATCGGCACGCAGGAACCGCACTGGGTGCCGGCACGGGTGCAGGCCTTCAGCTCCCCGAGCTCCTGGACCGGAGCGTTGCCCTCGCAGGTGCCGCAGCCGTTGACGGCATCGCGGATGCTGCCGGCGGTCACGTTGTTGCAGGAGCAGAGCGTGGCGTCATCGGGCAGTTCGGTTTCGGGGGCCTCGCCGCCGCCTGCGGCGCTGAGGAACGCGCCTGGCTCGGCGGGGAGTTCCCGTCCCAGCAGCGGGCGCAGGCTCATGTACGGGGAGGCGTCGCCCACAAAGATGCCGCCCAGGAGGGTCTTGGCGTCGTCCGTGGTGACGATCTTCTGGTAGACGCCGCGGGCGGGGTCGGCGTAGACGATTTCCAGGGCGTGCTCGGTCTTGGCGAAGGCGTCACCGAAGCTGGCCACGTCCACACCCGAGAGCTTGAGCTTGGTAGCGGTGTCGAACCCGGGGAAGGTGGCATCCCCGCCGTGGAGGCGGTCCGCGACGATTTCGGCCATGGTGTTCGCCGGCGCCACCAGGCCCAGGCACATGCCCCCGAAGTTGGCCACTTCACCGATGGCCCAGATGCCCGGTACCTCGGTGGCGCAGAAGTCGTTGATGACCACCCCACCGCGCTGGCCCATGCTGAATACCTGTTCCTCGCCCTCGGCGGCGCGGAAGAGTTCGTCGCGGGGGCGGACGCCGATAGCGACGATCACCATGTCGGCGTCGATGATCCGCCCGTCTGCCATAAGGACCCCGGTGACCTGGCCCCCGCCGTCGGAAAGCACTTCGGACGGGAAGACACCGCCGTGGACCTCAAAGCCCTTTTCCTTGATCAGGCGGCCCATTGCCTGGCCCGCGCCCTCGTCAAGCTGCGTGGCCATTAGCCACTGCGAGCCGTCGATGACGACCGGGGTAGCGCCCAGCTGCTCGGTGCCGGCGGCGGACTCGAGGCCGAGCAGGCCGCCGCCGATGGTGACTGCCCTGACTTTGCGGCCCAGCTTTTCGCTGAGTTCCGCGATGGACTTGTTGATGGCCCACACATCCTCAAGGGTCCGGTAGACGTGGGTCAGTTCGTTGCCGGGGATGGGAAGGCGTGCCGCGTTGGAGCCCGTCGCGACCACCAGTTCGTCGTACGCGAACGTGTTGCCTGCAGCGGTCTCGACTGTCTTGGCCCCAGCGTTGATCTTTACCACGCGCTCACCGGTCTTGAGCTCCAGCGATCCGTGGTCCCACATGGACGCGTCACCCAGGGTGAGGTCGTAGTCCATGTCGGTGAGGGCCTTGGAGAGCGCAACCCGGTCATAGGGGAGATGGGCTTCCTCGGTGAGGACCGTGACATGCCAGCCCTCGAGCCCACGGGCATGCATGGCGTCCACGAAACGGTGGGCCGCGGGGCCGCCGCCGGCGACGACGATGCGGCGCGGAGTCTCTGTGCGGGAAGTCTGTTCGGTCACTGGAGGGCCTTTCGCAAGGGCTGCCGGCGGTTCTGCAGCCTTCTTTGTCGAGTGTCCATTCAGACTAGGGAGCCGCAGTTTCGCTTCAGTTTCCCGATTGTTTCGCAGACTTAACTTCTGCATCACGAACGCGTTTCCGGCCGGGTGAGGTGCCTTTTACCCGCCGGACACATTCACTGCATGCCCCTGAAACACCCCGGTCCTACCGTGGAAGACGGCTGCACTGACGGCCACTGCAACCAGCAGGCACGGACCACCACCACGGGGAGAGGAGCCGGACATGACGGCAACACTGGAATTTGGGGCACTGGCTACCGGTACTGACGCGGCCGCCGGAACTGCGGGCTGGCACCGGGTGTGCCCGGTGACGGACCTCGAACCCGCATGGGGCGAGGCGGCACTCGTTGCCGGTCGCCAGGTGGCACTGTTCCGTACGGGGGACAGGGTCTATGCCGTCGCCCAGGAGGACCCGGCCACGGGTGCGCACGTCATGGCGCGCGGCATCCTGGGTTCGAAGGGCAGCCGCCTGACGATTGCCTCGCCGCTGCACAAAGAGGTCTACGACCTGGAAACCGGGCAGTGCTTCAGTACGCCCGGCCTTGCCCTGCCCACGTTCCGCACCCGTCTTAACGACGGCTGGGTGGAAGTGGAGCTCTAGAGCCCCAACGCCTCACTCACGTCGCGCAGCACCTCGTCCAGGGCTGCCCGGGCCGCCTGCCGCGCCCCGGGCAGTTCCGCGGCGGAGCCCACTTCCTGGATGACCTCCAGGTAGCACTTGAGCTTCGGCTCGGTGCCACTGGGACGGATGATCACGCGGGTGAGGTCGCGGGTGATGTAGAGCAGGCCGTCCGTGGGCGGCAGTTGCTCCGAGCCCTCGGCCAGGTCGGTAAACACCTCCACAGCCGATGAGCCGAACGATTCCGGCGGGGACACCCGCAGCCGGTTCATCATGGCGTCCAGCAGGCCCAGGTCTGCCACGCGGATGCTCAGCTGGTCGCTGGCGTGCAGGCCGTGCTGCAGGTAGAGCTCGTCCAGCGTGTCGAACACGGTTTTCCCGGCTGCCTTGGCGGCTGCGGCCAGTTCCGCGATCAGCAGCGCGGCCGAGATGCCGTCTTTGTCCTTGACCAGCTCCGGAGCCACGCAGTAGCCGAGGGCTTCCTCGTAGCCGTAGACCAGGCCGGGGACCCGCGAAATCCATTTGAACCCGGTCAGGGTTTCCTCGTGTGCGTAGCCCGCGGCGGTTGCGATACGCGCCAGCAGGCGCGACGAGACGATCGAATTGGCGAACACGCCGCGGTTCCCTTCACCGGTTTCGCCGGATCGGGTGCCGCCTGCGGCCGCGGCATCCGCTGCTGCCAGGCGCGCCGCCACGTGGGCGCCCAGCAGGGAGCCAACTTCATCCCCGCGGAGCATGCGCCACTCGCCGGTGTCAGGGTCCTTGGCTGCCACGGCGGCCCGGTCAGCGTCAGGATCGTTCGCGATGACGATGTCCGCATCCAGCCGGCCGGCGGTTTCCAGGGCAAGGTCCAGGGCGCCGGGCTCCTCGGGGTTGGGAAAGTTGACGGTGGGAAAGTCCGGGTCAGGTTCGGCCTGTTCGGCGACGAGTGTGACGTCATTGAATCCCGCCGCGGCCAGGACGGCCAGGGCAGTTTGCCCGCCCACGCCGTGCATCGGAGTGAGCACGACGCGCAGGTCCCGGGCGGGAAAGTGCTCAGGCCGGGCGAGCCCTGCCGTGTCGTGCAGGTACCCGGCGGCAAGGTCCTCGCCGAGGACTGTCCACCCGTCCGGAGCCAGCGTGATGGAATCGGGCGGCCCGACGGCGTCGATCCGCGCGGCGATTTCGGCGTCGTAGGGCGCAACGATCTGGGCCCCGTTGCCGCTGTCCGGGACGGCGTGCCGCCCCAGGTAGACCTTGTAGCCGTTGTCCTGCGGCGGGTTGTGGCTGGCGGTGACCATCACGCCGCCGTCGCACTCCAGCGCCCGGACGGCGTACGCCAGCACGGGAGTGGGAAGCGCCGCGGGCATCAGGAAAGTCTCGATGCCGGCAGCGGTGAAGATGGCGGCGCTCTCCCGGGCAAAGATGTCGGAGTTGTGCCGGGCGTCGTAGCCGACGACGGCGCGCGGCCGGGTTCCCGGGGATGCGTCGCCCACCGTACTGACCAGGAAGTCCGCGAACCCTGCCGCTGCGCGGCGCACCACCACGCGGTTCATCCGGTTCGGGCCGGGGCCGAGGGCTGCCCGGAGTCCTGCCGTGCCGAACTGGAGCGTGCCGTTGAAGCTGTCCTGGAGTTCCTGCAGCGCTGCCGGGACACCGTCTTCTGCGAGCCGGAGCAGGTCGCGCAGGGCCGCGGCGGTGGCGGGATCGGGGTCCTGGGCGGCCCATCCGCGGGCTTCGTCGAACAGGCGGAGGGCGGCATCGGAAGACGTCATGGTCCTAACGCTATCGTCATTAGCCCGCCGCCTGCTGCAACACGTGCCGTCGGGGACAGGCTGCCGCCACATTGAAACGTGAACGGGCTCACATTTTTCCCGATCATGGGCTACACTCCTATGGTCAGACCATAGTGGTCTGACCAAACAAGCTTCCGTTCGTCCCCTCAACGTGGAGGAAATCCATGGACAATCTGGCCGTTCTGGCTCCTTTAGCTTTGGCGCCGATCCTCGTGGTCGGCGTCCTTCTGGCCGGCCTGCGCTGGCCAGCGAAATTCGCCATGCCCGTGGGCTACGCCGTTGCGGTGATCGTAGCGCTGCTGGTGTGGCGGATGGACTTCACCGGCATCCTCGCGGCCTCCCTGGAAGGACTCATCACCGCAGGCACCATGCTGTACATCGTCTTTGGCGCACTGCTGCTGCTGTCGACCCTCACGGTCAGCGGCGCGATGTCGGCCATCCGGGCCGGCTTCAACAACATTTCCCCGGACCGCAGGGTCCAGGCGATCATCATCGGCTGGCTCTTCGGCAGCTTCATCGAAGGTGCTTCCGGGTTCGGAACCCCGGCTGCGGTGGTGGCACCCCTGCTGCTGGCGCTTGGCTTCCCTGCCATGGCCGCCGTCATGGTGGGCCTGGTCATCCAGAGCACCCCGGTGAGCTTCGGCGCCGTCGGCACCCCTATCATCATCGGCGTCGGCCAGGGACTGGGCGGCGACCCCGCCGTCGCTGCGCGCGTCAGCGTCCTGGGCCTGACCATGCCCGAGTTCATCAGCTCCATTGGTTTACAGGTCGCCTCCATCCACGCCCTCGTGGGCCTGCTGATTCCACTGATTCTGGTCTGCATGCTGACCGGCTTCTTCGGTCCGGAGAAGCGTTTCCGGGACGGCCTGGCCATCTGGCCGTTCGCACTCTACGCCTCGGTGGCCATGACGATCCCGTCTGTCCTGACCGCACGGTTCTTCGGCCCCGAATTTCCGTCGCTCTTTGGTGGCCTGATCGGCCTCATGCTGGTCATGTTCACCTCCAGCCGCGGCTTCCTGATGCCTCGGGAAACGTTCGACTTCGGCCCGCGCTCCACCTGGTCCGAGCGCTGGACGGGATCCCTCGAACCGGCCAAAGCTGCAGACCTCAGTGCCCCCATGGGTGCTGTCCGCGCGTGGGCACCCTACGTGCTGATGGCGCTGCTGCTGGTATCCACCCGGGTGATTCCGGAACTGAAGACGTTCCTGGTGGGGCTCGCAGTGCCGGTCAAGGACATCCTGGGCTCAGGCATCAGCACCAGCATCCAGCCGTTCTACCTCCCGGGCTTCGTGCTCATCCTCGCCTCGGTCTTCGCTTTCGTCCTGCACCGCATGAGCGGCCGGCAGATTGCCCGGGCGGTCAAGGTATCCGCCAGCCAGCTGGCGGGTACAGCCGTGGCGCTGATGTTCGCGGTGCCCCTGGTCCGCATCCTGATCCAGTCGGGACCGGAACTAAATGCTTCCGGCCTGTCCAGCATGCCGGTCACCCTGGCCGAGGGTGCCGCCGCGGTGTCCGGTGGAGCCTGGCCCCTGATCGCGCCCTGGGTGGGCGCGCTGGGAGCCTTCGTTGCCGGATCCAACACCGTGTCCAACCTGACGTTTTCGCAGTTCCAGTTCTCCACCGGCGCCCAGATCGGGGTCCCGCCGGAGGCGGTCGTGGCGGCCCAGGCCGTGGGCGGCGCGGGAGGGAACCCGATCTCCATCCACAACATCGTCGCCGCGTCGGCTACGGTGGGCCTGCTGGGCCGGGAAGGCGACCTGCTGCGGCAGACAGTCCTGGTGACCACGTACTACTGCCTGGCCGGCGGGATCGCGGCGTTCCTCTTCATTCATGGCTTCGGCTTCAACGCGGGCACCGTCCTGCTGGTCCTGCTCCTTGCCGGACTTGCCCTGCTGGTCCGCTGGATGTGCCGGCAGCAGCCTTCCCGCGCAGTGCACCGGCAGGCTGCGGAAGCTGTCGGGCGCTGACATCCGCCGCAGGGGATCCACAGGGCGCGCCGGCTGTTGCGTAAGGTGGGATGGCCGGATGCTGCGAGGCAACCGGCCATCCCTGCAATAAGGTAGGCGGAACAGTTGCCCTGCCGCGGAAGGAACCAGAGTGACAGCCGGAGAAGCCGGTGCGGCCCCCCGCGGCCGCACGCACGACGCCCTCCTGAAGGACATCGAGGCGGACCTCCGCTCGGGCAAGATCAAGCTGGGCGACCGGCTTCCGGGCGAGCGCGCGCTGGCAGAGGCCTACGGCATTTCCCGGGCGTCCGTCCGTGAGGCGATCCGCGTGCTCGACGCTATGGGCGTGCTGCGCCGCTCAGTGGGATCCGGACCCACGTCGGGCGCCATCGTCATTTCCGATCCGTCGGTGGGGCTCTCGTCCGCCCTGCGGCTGCATGTGGCCAGCAGCAGGCTTCCGGTGGCGGACATCGTGGAGACCCGCATCCTGCTGGAGACCTGGTCCGCCAGGGCGGCGGCAATACGGGAGAACTCCGACCAAGACCTGGCGCAGGCCGCCGATCTGCTGCGGGCCATGGACAACACAGACATCGACCGGGCAACATTCCACGAGCTGGACGCCCGTTTCCATGTGGCGCTCAGTTCGCTGGCGGGCAACGCCGTGGTGGCCACGATGATGGAGTCCCTCAGCGGGTCCATCGTGGGATACGTCAAGGGCGCCATGGGGGCCATGGCGGACTGGCCGGAAGTCCTTGCCATACTGCGGTCACAGCACCACGGGATCTTCGACGCAGTGCGGGCCCGCGACGGCGACCTCGCTGCGCGCCTGCTGGAGAAACACATCGAATGGTTCCACCGGCAGGCCAAAGCGGCCACCGCCCCGCCCCAGGACAGCGCAGAGTCACCTCCGGCCGGATAACGCGCGCCGTCATGGGCCGGGAGCGACCCCGTGTTGCGGTTAAAGCCGGGCGATGATCCCTGCCAGCAGCTTGGAGATCCGGGGGCCGGCCGCCTGGCCGGACTCGATGACCTCCTGATGGCTCAGCGGCTGCGGACTGATGCCGGCGGCAAGGTTGGTGACCAGCGAAATCCCGAACACTTCCATGCCCGCATGCCGGCCCGCGATGGCTTCCAGGGCCGTCGACATGCCGATCAGGTCCGCACCGATGCGCTTGGCGTACTGCACCTCGGCGGGGGTCTCATAGTGCGGGCCCGGGAACTGGGCGTAGACCCCCTCGGCGAGGGTGGGATCGACGTCGCGCGCCACGCCCCGGATCCTTGGCGAATACAGGTCGGTCAGGTCCACGAACGTCGCGCCTTCCAGCGGTGACGTGGCCGTCAGGTTGATGTGGTCGCTGATCAGCACCGGCGTGCCGGGGGCCCAGTCCTCGTTGAGCCCGCCGCAGCCGTTGGTGAGGACCAGCGTCTTGCAGCCCGCGGCGGCAGCCACGCGAATGCCATGCACCACGGAACGGACACCCTTGCCTTCGTAGTAGTGCGTCCGCGCGCCCAGCACCAGGGCGCGCTTGCCCTCAGCGGTCAGGACGGAGCGGATGGTGCCCACGTGGCCTTCCACGGCGGGTGCATGGAAGCCGGGCACCTCCTGCGCGGACAGGGTGGCGGTGGTTTCGCCGATCAGGTCGGCGGCTTCACCCCAGCCGGAGCCGAGGACCAGGGCGACGTCGTGGCTGTCCACGCCCGTCTCCTCGGCAATGTAGTCGGCGGCGGCGCGCGCGGCGGCGAAAGGGTCCGTGTTCAGGAAGTCTGTTGTACTCACTGGTACAAGTTATCCTGCCGTTCCCCGTGCGCCCACCCCGGAAGGCCCGGGATTCTTGGCCCTCCGGCCCCGGATGGGCGAGAATGGTTGATTGTGACTACGCATCCAGATTTCAGTTCGCCCCGGATCGCAATCCTGGGAGGTGGTCCGGGCGGATACGAAGCCGCCATGGTGGCCGCCTCGCTCGGAGCGCAGGTGACCATCATCGAGCGCGCAGGCCTGGGCGGTTCCGCAGTCCTCACCGACGTGGTCCCTTCCAAGACCCTGATCGCCACGGCTGACCTGATGACCCGCGTGGGCGAAGCGGGGGAGCTGGGCGTGAAGTTCGACGTCGACGGTGGAGACTTCGTGCCGGTCATGCGGGCGGACCTCAAGCACATCAACGACCGCCTGCTGAACCTGGCCCGCAGCCAGTCCCGGGACATCCACGACGGCCTGGAGCACCAGGGCGTCCGCATCCTGGCGGGCTCCGGCCGGCTCCTGGACAACCACACCATTGAGGTTCTCACCGCGGACGGCACCGAGACCGTGGAAGCGGACACCATCCTCCTGGCTGTCGGCGCGCACCCGCGCGAGCTGGCCACAGCCCGACCGGACGGCGAGCGGATCCTGAACTGGACGCAGATCTACAACCTGGACGAGCTCCCTGAGGACCTGATCGTGGTGGGCTCCGGTGTGACGGGGGCCGAATTCGCGTCCGCATACAACGGCCTGGGCTCCAAGGTCACGCTGATTTCCAGCCGCGACCGCGTCCTGCCCGGCTCGGACACGGACGCTGCTGTGGTGCTGGAGGAGGTCTTCGAGCGCCGGGGCGTGCGGGTCCTCTCGCGGTCCCGCGCGGAGTCGGTGGAAAGGACGGACGAGGGCGTAGTGGTCACCCTGGGTGACGGCACGAAGGTCACCGGCAGCCACTGCCTGCTCTGCCTGGGCTCCATTCCCAACACCGCGGGCATCGGCCTGGAGGAAGCCGGCGTGGCCGTCAGCGAAAGCGGCCACATCAAGGTGGACGGCGTCTCCCGCACCACAGCGCCGAACATCTACGCCGCCGGTGACTGCACCGGGGTCCTGCCGCTGGCCTCGGTGGCCGCCATGCAGGGCCGCATCGCAGTGGCGCACTTCATGGGGGACACCGTCACGCCGCTGAAGCTGCACCAGGTGGCGTCGAACATTTTCACGTCCCCCGAAATCGCCAACGTGGGTGTCTCCGAGGCGGAGATCGACGCCGGCAAATACCAGGGCGACATCATCAAGCTTTCGCTGCGCAGCAACGCCCGCGCCAAGATGCGCAATCACCGGGACGGCTTCGTCAAGATCTTCGCCCGCAAGGGTTCAGGAACCGTCATTGGCGGCGTGGTGGTGGGTCCGAACGCTTCCGAGCTGATCTTCCCGATCGCCATCGCCGTGAAGCAGAAGCTGCATGTGGACGATGTGGCGAGCACCTTCACCGTTTACCCGTCGCTCACCGGATCCATCTCCGAGGCTGCCCGCCGCCTGCACGTGCACCTGTAGGCACCTGCCGGCAATTCCGGGAACCAGCACGGGCAACCGGTGTCGGCCCCGAGACCTGGGGCCTGCCGGGTTTTTCAGTGGCCACCCTCCTCAAGGAATGCCTCCGGGTAGGGGAAGTTGTGCCCGTTGCAGAGCATGCCGGGGCTGGGGGCGTAGGCCTTCAGCCCCAGTTTCACGATCTGGCCATAGGACTGAACGCGCCCGCCCTCGGGGTACTCAGCGTTCGGGTCGTCGTTGAGTCCGGAGAACGAACAGATGGAGTTTGCGTGGTCCGGGCCTTTTTCGACCTGGCCCGCGGCCAAAGCCGGCCCTGCCTGCAGCCCGAGCAGGGCTGCTGTGCAGATGGCGGTTCCAAGCAGTGAATTCTTGCGCATGGGATTCCTTTGCCTCTCGAGAGCTTCAGGCCGCAGGCGCTGCAGTCGGGTGCAAGCCTTGGCCCTGCCCAGCGCAGGCCTGCTACCTCGGGGCCGGATCAGGCCCGTGGCCGCATTTTACTGTGGGCAGGACGGCCGGGGAAGAGCCTGTGCTTGGCGGCGGCGGGAGGACGCGTGCGTCCCGCGGACGCCGTTGGAGGTCGGTACCTTCGGCCCTATGGCGGGGCGTCACCGGAGCCACACACTGGGTGCATGGTTGCAGTAGGGACATCGGCTGCGTGGGCCGGACGGCGCGGCTTCGCCGCAGCGATGACGACGGCGGCACTTGCCGTGTCCTTGGCCGCCTGCTCCCAACCGGCCGGCCAGGGCGGTCCGGGGTCCGCGCCGACAGCCAGCACGGACGCGGCCGGAGGAGGAACCGGCACGGGCAACCCTGCCTGTGACCTCATCACCCCAGAGATCGCCGGTAAGGTGGTCCCGGATCTGAGTCCGGTGGGCCAGGGTGGCGGGGCCAGGCCGCCGGGCAGCGAAGCGTATCTGTGTTCCTACTCCAGCAAGTCCGATTCCGGGTCCGTTGCCCTGTCCGTGGCGCTGACGTCGCCGGCATCGGCGGCGGACGTGGCTGCCGCGAAGTCGGCCCCGGACTGTTCGCCTGTCGCCGGGATCGGGGATTTCGCCTGTCTGCAGTGGACCGGGTATTTCCGGGGCGAGGCCGGCGGAGCATCGGCCAACGTGGTCCTGCATGCCGTCCGCGGCACTGAGGTCCTGGAAATGCCGTATGTTGTTTCGCCACCGATGGCGGGCAGCGTTCCCGACGGGAACGCAATGGCCCGCGCAGTATCCCAGGCTGCGATTGACGCCGGCTGGGGGAACGGGACGCCTCTCAACGTTCCCGCTGCACCCGCGGTGGGCCCGCCGGACTCTACCAACAATCCCGTCTGCGCCCTGCTTACCGCAGCCGAAGTGAGGCAGGCGTTCGGAGCGTCCAAGGAGCCGCAGGTGCTTCCCGGAGAAGTCAGTTGCCGGTACACCTTCGGCAACCTGGGCACCCCGGGCCCGGACTCTCTGATCTTCACCGTGGAAGTGCTCGAGGCAACCGGCCCGGGCCCCGACGCTCCGGCCATGGAAGGGGAAAGCATTGCAGGCCTCGGGGACAAAGCGGTCTTCCTGGCCAGGACCGAACCAACGGGCTCCAAATCGTTCCGTCCGGCGGCGAATGTGCCCACCACCGTCATGTACATCCAGGTGACCAAGGGCCGGACCCTCGCCACGTTCGTTGCCGAGATCCTGATCTCCCCGGCAGGACCATCCGCAGAGCAGACCAAGCAGCAATTCATCGCGTTGGTCCGGAGCGCCAGGCTCTGACGCAGCATCGGCGCGGTCACGCGGCGGCTGGGGAGAAGTGTTTCTCGATCAGGCCCCTGATGTCATCGTGGCAGCCGCCGCAACCCGTGCCGGCGCGGGTCGACTTGGAGACCTCGCCCACGGTGGAGCAGCCCTCCGCGACGGCGTCCGCGATAGTGCCGCCGGCTACCCCGGCGCACCGGCAGACGGTTACGGCCGGATCGGCCCCGGAAGCCGCAGCCGGCTGGTCCGCGCCGTCCAGGCGGAGCAGCAGGGAACGGTCCGCGGGCAATTCGGCCGACCGCTCGAACAGCCCCACCAGCTCCGCGGCGGTTCGTGGCATTCCCACAGCCACGAGGCCTTCAAGAACGCCGCCGCGGGTGGTCATCTTCACGTAGCGGCCGTGTTCGGGGTCAGCCCACTGAGCCACCTGAAGCCGGGGACGCCCGTCCACTGCCCCGGCGGTGAGCACTTCCTCGTCCCAAGGGTCGGCGCTGTTGTCCCCGGCCACGGCCAGGTTCATGCCGCGGGCCTTGAGGACGATCACGCCCGGCTTTTCCGCGGGCAGCTCAGGAAGCAACCCGGCTTCCTCCGGCAGGTCGGAGGCCAGCAGGGTCAGGTACTCCGCCAGCCATTCGGCCTGGCGCCAGCCGGGACCCACCAGGCCGGACGGACCCTTGGCGTTGCGGCAGGCCGCGCAGTCCGGGTCCGGGCAGCGCACCTCCGCGCAGTCGCCGATGGCGAAGATGTGCGGCTCATGGTGGGCGCGGAGCCGGTGGTCCACGAGGATGCCTGCAGCGGTGGACAGCCCGCAGCCTTCGGCGAGTTCCGTCCGGGGACGCACCCCGCATGAGATGACCAGGAGGTCGCCGTCGATCGCCGAACCGTCGTCGAGCAGCAGCGCCGAGAATCCGCCGTCGGGCGCGTTGTGCTCAACGCCGGTGGATCGCGCGTTTCCGGCCATCCGGACGCCGCAGCGGCGCAGCCCTGCCGCCAGCACGGCGCCGCCGCCGCGGTCGATGTTGCGTCCCAGCGGGTGCGGGCCGTTGTGGACCACCGTGACGGTGGCGCCTTCCTCGGCCGCGGCGAGGGCTGTTTCCAGCCCCAGGACCCCGCCGCCCAGGACCACCACGCGCTTGCCGCCGTCCACCGCCCGCCGGAGCACGTCGGCGTCGCGAAGGTCGCGCAGGGCCGTCACGCCCGCCGGCAGGACCGGGGAGGTGGGGTCCGGGTTGATGCCCGTCAGGTTGGGGATGACCGGACGCGAACCGGTGGCGAACACCAGCCGGTCATAGTGGACGGAATCGCCACCGGACAGCAGGACCTGCTGCCGGGCGCGGTCCACCCGCCGGACCCGGACGCCCAGGCGGACGTCAACGCCCTCGGCCACCAGGGCGGCGGCGTCGGAGAGGGCGAGGGCGTCGGCCGTGGTGCGGCCAACTCCGAGGTCCGCCACCAGGACGCGGTTGTAGGCGGCTTCAGCTTCCTCGCCCACCACGGTCAGTCCCACGTGCCCGGCACGTACGGCGGGGAGGAGTTCGTCAACCAGCCGGGCAGCCACCGGGCCGAATCCAACAATGACAACCTGCTCGCTCATGAGGCCTCCGTCGTTTGAAGCATTTTGCTGGACAGGGGTGCAGCCACGGCCTGCACCCAAACCTTGTTGAATTTGAACTCAGGCATTCCGGACGTAGGGTCCGTGGCGGCCTCTGTCAACCGGTTTGCGCTGCCCAGGCCGGGGAAGTGGAACGGCAGGAAGACCGTGTCCGGCCGGATGTCGGTGCTGAGCTCGGCCTTGCACACCACCTCGCCGCGCTCGTTCGCCACGGACACCAGGGAGCCGGCCGTGATGCCCATCGCCTCGGCGGCCGCGGGGTGGACCTGGACCATCGCCTCGGGCTGGGATGCCAGCAGTTCGGTGACACGGCGTGTCTGCGCACCCGACTGGTAGTGCTCCAGGAGCCGGCCGGTGATGAGGGTCATGGTTTTCGCTGCCGGGTCAGGGCTGGCGGCAAGCGTTCGACGGCGGCGGGGGACCACGGGGGTCATCACGGCTTTGCCGTCCGGGTGGGCGAAGCGGTCCCGGAACAGCCGGGGCGTGCCCGTGCTGCCGGCAGGGTAGGGCCAGTAGGCGGCTTCCCCGCGGTCCAGCATCGCGTAATCGATGCCTGAGTAGTCCGCCAGGCCACCGGCGGAGGCGAGGCGCAGTTCCTCGAAGACGGTTTCGGGGTCCTCGCTGTACGTGGACGGGGCGTCCAGCCGCTCCGAAAGCCGCGCCATAATCCACAGTTCGCTGCGGGCACCGGCGGGCGGGGCCAGGGCCCGGCGGCGGCGAAGGACCCGTCCTTCCAGGTTCGTGAGGGTGCCTTCCTCCTCGGCCCACTGGAGCACCGGGAGGATGAGATCGGCCTCCGCGGCGGTCTCCGACATGAAGAAATCGCAGACCACCAGGAAGTCCAGGCTCCGCAGGCCGGCGGTCACGGCGTTCGCGTCGGGGGAGGCCACCACCACGTTGGAGGCGTGGATGAACAGGCACCGGACGCCGTCGGGCTGTCCCAGCGACTTCAGCAGCTGGACCGCCGGCAGGCCGGGACCGGGAATGGTTTCCTCCGGAACACCCCAGACGCGGGCCATATGGGCGCGGGCGGCGGGGTCGGTGATCTTGCGGTAGCCGGGCAGCTGGTCGGCCTTCTGGCCGTGCTCGCGGCCGCCCTGGCCGTTGCCCTGGCCGGTGAGCGTGCCGTAGCCGCTGCGTGCGGACCCGGGCAGGCCCAGCAGGAGGCTCAGGTTGATGGCCGCGGTGGCGGTATCGGTACCGTCCGTGTGCTGTTCCACGCCGCGGCCGGTGAGGATGTAGCTGCCGCCCTGGCGGGCGCCGGCGGCAAGCCTGCGGGCGGTTTCCCGGATGAGGTCGGCGGGGACGCCGGTGAGGGACTGGACGCGTTCGGGCCAGAAGGAGTTGACGCTGCGGACCACGGCGCTGTAGCCCGCAGTGCGTTCCTCGACGAAGGCCGTGTCCACCAGGCCTTCGTGGATGACCACGTGGGAGATGCCCAGCAGGAGGGTGAGGTCGGTGCCAGGCAGGGGCTGGAGGTGCAGGCCGCCGCCGTCGGCCGTGAAGGCGGCCGTGGCGGAGCGGCGCGGATCCACCACAATGAGCCCACCGGCGTCGCGCGCTCCCTTGAGGTGCTGGACGAACGGCGGCATGGTTTCGGCCACGTTGGACCCGAGCATGAGGATGGTGCTGGCAGTGTCCAGGGCCTCCAGCGGGAAGGGCAGGCCGCGGTCCACGCCGAAGGCGCGCATTCCGGCGGCCGCCGCGGAGGACATGCAGAAGCGGCCGTTGTAGTCGATGCGCGAGGTGCGCAGGGCCAGCCGGGCGAATTTGCCCAGCATGTAGGCCTTTTCGTTGGTGAGCCCGCCGCCGCCGAACACGCCGACGGCGTCGGCACCGTAGCGTGCGCGCACGTCCCGGACGGCGGCGGCGGCCAGGTCCAGGGCGTGGTCCCAGCTGATGGGCCGGTGCACGCCGTCGGGACCTTTGAGGAGGGGCTCGGTGATCCGGCCCGGGTGGTTCAGGAGGGTTGCGGAGGTCCAGCCCTTGCGGCACAGGCCTCCCCGGTTGGTGGGGAAATCGCGTCCGCTGACCTCAAGGGCGGCAGGTGCCGCAGCCGCCGGGGCGGAGGAGTGCAGGGTGGGCAGGAGCGGCACGGGGACTGGCCCCGGCTGGGGAGCCGGGGCCAGTTCCGCTGGAGACGTGAGCGTCATGGCGCACTGCAGGGCGCAGTAAGGGCAGTGCGTGTCGGCGCTGTTGGTCATGTTAGACGTGTCCCATCGCATTTCGGTTGGCGTTGCGGATGTAGCAGAACCAGCAGACGGCGAGCATCAGGGCGTAGGCCGCGACGAAGCCGTAGAAGGCCGGGGTGTAGGAGCCGCTGGCCGAGTTCGATGCGTTCAGCACCTGCGGGATGACGAAACCGCCATAGGCGCCGATGGCGGAGATCAGGCCCAGTGCCGAGGAGGCCAGGCGCTGGGTGGCCACCGAGCTTGCCCCGGATTTCGCTGCCCGGCTGGAAGTGGCGAAGATGACCGGGATCATGCGGTAGGTGGCGCCGTTTCCGAAGCCGCTGGCGGTGAAGAGCATCAGGAAGAGGACCAGGAAGAGCCAGAAGTTCTTCAGCGGCAGGGTCCAGATCATGGTCAGGGTGATGACGCCCATCGCGGCGAAGGCGGTCACGGTCATCCGGGCTCCACCCATGCGGTCTGCCATGCGTCCGCCGTAGGGGCGGGCCAGGGAGCCCACCAGGGGGCCGAGGAACGCGAGCGACAGGGCGACGGTACCGACGGCGATCGAGGAGAACTCCGGGAAGTAGTCCTTGATGAGCTTGGGGAACACACCGGCGAAGCCGATGAAGGAGCCGAAGGTGCCGATGTACAGCAGCGCCATGATCCACAGGTGCGGTTCCTTGAGCGCCGCGACGGAGCCCGCCACGTCACCCTTGGCACTGGTGAGGTTGTCCATGTACTTCCAGGCGCCGAAGGCGGCGAGGAGGATCAGCGGGACCCACATCCAGCCCGCGATGGGCAGGTTGACGGTGCCCGCGGCCAGGAGCGTGATGGCGATCGGAACGGCGAGCTGCGCGACGGCGGCACCGACGTTTCCGCCCGCGGCGTTCAGTCCCAGCGCCCAGCCCTTTTCGCGGGCCGGGTAGAAGAAGGTGATGTTCGCCATGGAGCTGGCGAAGTTGCCGCCGCCGAAACCGGCCAGGGCGGCGATCAGCAGCATGACACCGAACGGCGTTTCCGGATTGGAGACACACAGGGCCAGGCCGATGGAGGGGATCAGGAGCAGCAGGGCGGAGACGATGGTCCAGTTGCGGCCGCCGAAGCGGGGGACCATGAAGGTGTAGGGGATGCGGAGCGTGGCGCCCACCAGGCTAGGCATGGAGATGAGCCAGAAGATTTCCGACGTGGAGAAGTTGAATCCGGCGGCGGGGAGCTGGACCACCACGATGGACCACAGCTGCCAGACGACAAAGCCAAGGAACTCGGCGAAGATGGACCAGTTCAGGTTGCGGCGGGCGATGGAGCGGCCTGCGGTTTCCCACTGCTCCTTGTTTTCGGCATCCCAGTTGGCAATCCAGCGGCCGGGACGGAAGTCCAGCGCCGTTGCGGTTGTGGGACGCGTTGCCTCGTCAAGGTCCAGGGAATGTCCGGCCCCGGCACCTGCGGTTCGGTCATCAGTCACGGCGTACCTCCTGTTTGGGGGATGTTGTTCCTCCAAGGTAGGGACGGCGCGTTTCACGGACCGACGCCCCGTGTTAACACGCTGTGACATTTGCCTATCTGCCGCCGCGGGCAGATGTGAGGGCTACGTGAGGCATCCGACGGCCTCTCCGTGTGGCCAGCGACACGCAAGTCCGCATTATGGACCTTTTGTCCATTGACTGGACGTCGACAAGTAATATCGAACTCTGGGTACTGCACCACACATGCATGCCGGGCTGATCAATGTCCGGCCGGTTTCTCACGAAAGTGCGCTTACATGTCATCACTCGAAACCTCAACGGAGCCGGGGTCGGCACAACCGGTCAACTCCAAGGGCAAAGTGATCTTTGCCAGCCTCATCGGCACCACGATTGAGTTTTATGATTTCTACATCTACGCCACGGCGTCCGTCCTGGTGTTCCCCAAACTGTTCTTCCCGCAGGCCACGGACATCAACGCGCTGTTGAGCTCGTTCGCCATCTTCGGCGTCGCCTTCATCGCCCGTCCGGTCGGCTCGGTGCTGTTCGGACACTTTGGTGACAAGTTCGGCCGCAAGGGCACTCTGGTCGCATCGTTGCTGACCATGGGAATCGCCACTTTCCTGATCGGCCTGCTGCCCACGGCGTCGCTGCCGGGTTGGGCCATCCTCGCACCGCTCATGCTGGTGGTGCTCCGCTTCGCCCAGGGACTGGCCCTCGGCGGTGAGTGGTCCGGCGCAGCACTGCTGGCCACCGAAAACGCCCCCAAGGGCAAGCGCGCCGTCTACGGCACCTTCCCACAGCTTGGCGCGCCGATCGGCTTCATCCTCGCCAACCTGCTCTTCATCTGGCTGAACTTCGCACTCACCCCGGAAGCGTTCCTCTCCTGGGGCTGGCGCGTACCGTTCCTGCTCAGCGCCATCCTGGTCATCGTGGGCCTCTACGTCCGGCTGAAGCTCGTGGAAAGCCTCTCCTTCCAGAAGGTCCTGACCGAGGACAAGGTTGCCAAGGTTCCGTTTGCGGCCACCCTCAAGAGCCACTGGCGCCCGGTGCTGGCCGGAACGTTCATCATGTTCGCCACCTACGTTCTGTTCTACGTCATGACGTCCTTCACGCTCACCTATGGAACCAAGCCGGCATCCGTCGAGGCTGCCCAGGCCGCGGCAGAAAAGGCCGGAAAGCCCATGTCCGCCGCCGAGGTGGCCGGTTTCGTCCCCGGCCTGGGCATCCCCCGCGGGGACTTCCTCTGGATGCTGATCCTCGGCGTCGTGTTCTTCGGCATCTTCACCCTGGTGTCCGGTCCGCTGGCTGAAAAGTGGGGCCGCCGGAAGTTCCTCCTGGGTGTCACCGCCGGCATCTTCGTGTTCGGCGTCCTCTGGTTCACCATGTTCGGCCCGGGTGCCGGCGCCGCCGTCGTCGGCCTCATCGTGGGCTTCACTCTCATGGGCCTCACTTTCGGCCCCATGGCCGCGATCCTGCCCGAGCTGTTCCCGGCCAACGTCCGGTACACCGGCTCCGCAGTGGCCTACAACCTGTCCAGCGTCATTGGCGCCGCACCGGCGTCGTTCGTTGCCATCGCGCTGTGGCAGGCGGCCGGCGGCGGGACCTTCCTGGTGGGCCTCTACATAGCCGCCGCAGCGGTGCTCACGTTCATCGCCCTGTGGATCACCCGTGAAACCAAAGACACTGACTACGAGAACAACGTAGCCTGACGCAGCTGTCCGGTCTTGGTGCGGCAATGCCCGGCGTACCCCCTGCCCAGCAGGGGAGTAGGCCGGGCATTTTGCTGTCCGGCCTGTTCCGGCCGGCTACCCTCTGGCTGGGGAGCTGCAAGTCAGCGGGCGTAGCGCGCGACGAAGTTCCTCAGGATGGTGATCGGCGCGGTCACGGTGACCTGCCTGGCCGCTGCCATCAGCTCCTCGGCCGCCTCGGGCGGGAAGTACCCGGCGTGCCGGTAGATGTCGATCCGGGTAGCCAGCCCCTCCGAGTCCAGTTCGGGGTGGAACTGGGTGGCGTACAGGTTCCGGCGGATGCGGAACATGTGGACCGGGCAGGTGGCGGACCGGGCCAGCAGCACCGCATGCGCGGGGAGGACAGTGCAGGCCTCCTTGTGCCCGGTGAAGGCGGTGAACGACGGCGGCAGGCCCGCCAGCAGCGGGTCCGCGAGGCCTTCCGCGGTGAGCTCCACCTGCACGGCTCCCAGGGGCTCACCATAGGTGCGGTCGATCACCGCGCCCTGGTGCGTCCCCAGCGTGCCTACCCCGTAGCAGGCGCCCAGGAACGGAAAATCGCGGGCGACGACGGCATCGAGCAGGTGCGAGAGCTCGCCTTCCACGCGGAGCTGCACCGCGCTTTTCTGCTCCACCGGATCGCTGGAGGTAAACGGGCTGCCGCCCACGATGATGCCCGAGTAGCGGTCCAGGACCAGGGGCGGCAACGGGGCGGCCTCCATCCGGACCCGGTGAAGCTCCCGCGGCTCCAACCCGCAATACCGCAGGTAGGCGGCGTATTCGTCCTCGGCGGCGGTATCTTCCGCCCGGGAGGCCAGGAGCAGGAATGGCAGCATCTGCTAAGTCTGCCTTGGCCGCAAGCCCGTGTCAGCCGGCGGGCTGAACCAGCGAGCGGCGGGAGCCAGGCTTGGCCGCCGGGTCGGCGTGGCGGTGCGCCAGCTTCCAGTAGCCTTCCTCGCGCCGGAAGATGCTGGTGACGCGCAGGGCGAACTCCTCCGACGCGGCTGCACCCTCGAGCCGGGCCCGGAAGTGCTCGGTCTCCACCAGGTAACCGGTGTTCTGCGCGTGGAAGGACGTGACGGTGTCAAAGCCGAGCATCTCGCCGTCCTGGAACTGGCGTGCGGCCTGGTCCAGGCGGGCCTCCACCTGGGCCCAGCCGCGGGCGATCCCGCCAAAGGGGTTTGCCAGGGTGACATCGTCCTGCCGCGAATACAGGTCCTTGATGGGATCCGTGTTGCCACGGGTTATTTCGGGAACTGCCGCGTGGTAGCGGTCCACTTCGTCCTGGAAACTGGGTGCAAGCATGAGGGCCTCCCCGGGCCTAGTCTTCGATGGTGGCGATGACGGCGCCGGCGGATACAGTTTCGCCGGCGGCTGCCTTGAGCCCGGTAATGGTGCCGGAGCGGTGCGCGGTCAGCGGCTGTTCCATCTTCATGGCCTCCAGCACTACCACCAGGTCGCCCTCGGCCACGACGTCTCCGTCCGCCACGGCCACCTTCACGATGGTGCCCTGCATGGGCGACGAGAGCGCATTGCCGGTGGCGGCGGCAGGCCCGCCGGAGCGGGAACGCTTCTTGGCCTTGGCCGGTTTGCCGGCGCCTGCCGAACCGGCTGAGACGGAGCCCAGGGCGGCGGGCAGGACCACCTCGAGGCGCTTGCCGCCCACTTCCACCACTACGCGCTGGCGGTCATCGCCGGCGCCGTCGGAGTCGGCTGCGCCGTCCGGGGTCCACGCGGGCAGATTGTTGGTGAAGCCGGTCTCGATCCAGCGTGTGTGCACGCTGAACGGGCCCTCCTGCGGCGCGAACGCGGGATCCGAAACCACGGCGAGGTCGAACGGGATAACGGTGGGGATGCCTTCGACCACCATTTCCTCCAGCGCGCGGCGGGACCGTTCCAGTGCCTGCTTGCGCGTGGCGCCGGTGACCACCAGCTTGGAGAGCATGGAATCGAAGTTCCCGCTGATCACGTCGCCCTGCTCGATACCGGAGTCGATCCGGACACCGGGGCCGGTGGGGTTCTTCAGGACGCGGACAGTGCCGGGGGCCGGCATGAAGTTCCGGCCCGGATCCTCGCCGGTGATGCGGAACTCGATCGAGTGGCCGCGGACCTCCGGGTCGCCGTAGCCCAGCTCTTCGCCGCGGGCCAGCCGGAACTGTTCGCGGACCAGGTCGATGCCAGTGACTTCCTCGGAGACGCAGTGCTCCACCTGCAGGCGGGTGTTGACCTCGAGGAACGAGATGGTGCCGTCTTGGCCAACCAGGAATTCGCAGGTGCCGGCGCCGAGGTACCCGGCTTCCTTCAGGATGGCCTTGGAGGACTCGTACAGCCGGCGGTTCTGCTCGTCGGTAAGGAAGGGCGCCGGTGCCTCTTCCACGAGCTTCTGGTTGCGGCGCTGCAGGGAGCAGTCGCGGGTGGAGACCACCACGACATTGCCGTACGCATCCGCCAGGCACTGGGTTTCGACGTGGCGCGGGGCGTCCAGGAAGCGCTCGATGAAGCACTCGCCGCGGCCGAACGCAGCCGTGGCCTCACGCACCGCGGACTCGAAGAGTTCGGGGATTTCTTCCCGGGTACGGGCCACCTTGATGCCGCGGCCGCCGCCGCCAAAGGCCGCCTTGATGGCCACGGGAAGGCCGTACTTGTCCACGAACGCCAGGATCTCTTCAGCCGATTCCACCGGGTCCGCCGTGCCGGGGACCTGGGGCGCGCCCACCTTTTCGGCGATGTGCCGCGCCTGGACTTTGTCGCCCAGCGCGGAGATGGCCTTGGGGGAGGGGCCGATCCAGGTGATGCCGGCCTCGATCACGCGCGCGGCGAACTGGGCGTTCTCGGCCAGGAAGCCGTAGCCAGGGTGGATGGCGTCCGCGCCCGACTGGCGGGCGGCATCGATGATCTTGTCCATCACCAGATAGGACTCTGCGGCGGTGTTCCCGCCCAGGGCATAGGCCTCGTCAGCCAGGCGGACGTGCAGGGCGTCGCGGTCCGGATCTGCGTACACGGCCACGGATGCGATGCCTTCATCCCGTGCGGCGCGGATGATGCGCACGGCGATTTCACCGCGGTTGGCGATCAGCACCTTTGTGAGGGTCGAGTGCGTGGGACGTGCGGACTGCTCCAAATTTGCTGACAAGGCGTCTCCTTCTTTCCTTCAGGGAGCCTAGCGCGGTTTTGGAGGTTCCGCCGATATTACTTGCGGATTCCGCGCGTAAACAGCGGCCGCTTTGTAGGGAAGCTACAAGTGCGCCGGAAAAGGCGAAGTTTCAGCCGGTGGTTTCCGGCGCGGCCCACAGGTCGGTGATGCGCACGTTCGCGGCAGCCAGCAGCCCGCGCAGCGTCGAAACCGAGAGGCCCACCACAGTATGCGGGTCGCCGTCCACCTTCCGGATGAACGCCCCGCCCAGGCCGTCGATCGTGAACGACCCGGCGCAGTGCAGCGGCTCGCCCGTGGCGATGTACGCATCGATTTCGGTCGGTTCCATCTCCAGGAAGGCGACCTCGGCTGAGGCGACCGTCCCCAGCGTGGCGCCGGACCCCGCTTCGCCCGCGCCGCCGTCGGACGCGGTGTCCCGGCAGTCCACCAGCCAGTGGCCGGTGTGCAGGACGCCCGAGCTTCCGCTCATTCGCAGCATGCGTTCACGCGCGACGGCGGCCGTGTAGGGCTTGCCGTGCGCCTCGCCGTCGAATTCGAAGACGGAGTCGCAGCCGAGGACCAGGGCGCCTTCGGCTTCCGGGAGCGCCGCCACCGCCTCGGCCTTGGCGCGCGCCAGGAGCAGGGCGGTGTCGTGCGGGTCCGTGACGCCGTACCGTGCCTGGACGGCGTCCTCGTCCACGTCCGAGACCAGCACGGTGTGCCGGATGCCGGCCTCGGCCAGGAGTTTGGTGCGGGCGGGGGACTGGGAAGCGAGAATCAGGCGGACCACGCCTCCAGCCTAGTGGACGGCCTGCGGCGCTGCGGCCGGCTCCGGCCGCGCCAGCTGCGCACCCTCCACGTCCACGTCCGGCAGGATCCGGTCCAGCCAGCGCGGCAGCCACCACGACTTTTCGCCCAGCAGGTACATGGCGGCCGGGACGATGGTCATGCGCACGACGAACGCATCCAGCAGCACGCCGAACGCCATCGCGAAGCCCAGCGGCCGCACCATGGTCAGGTGGCTGAAGATGAACCCGGCAAAGACGCTCACCATGATGATCGCGGCAGCCGTCACCACGGCGGCGGCGTGGTGAAAGCCCACCCGCACCGCTTGCCTGGCCGTGGAGCCGTGCATGTAGGCCTCACGCATGCCGGAGGCGATAAATACCTGGTAGTCCATGGCCAGCCCGAACAGCACACCGATGAGGATGATAGGCAGGAAACTCAGGACCGCGCCCGGATTGGCGACATCGAACACACTGCCCAGCCAGCCCCACTGGTAGACGGCCACCACGGCACCGAAGGCTGCGGCGAGCGAGAGCAGGAACCCGCCCGTGGCCAGCAGCGGAACCACGATGGAGCGGAACACCAGCAGGAGCAGGACCAGGGAAAGTCCGACGACGATCGCCAGGTAGGGCGGCAGGGCGTCACCGAGTTTCGTGGAGACGTCGATATTGCCGGCGGTCTGCCCCGTCAGGCCCATGGAGACGTTCAGGTCGTCCTGGATTTCCGTGTTGAGGCCGCGCAGCTCGGACACCACCTGGACGGTGCTGGCGCTGGCTGGCCCTTCCTCTGGGATGACCTGGAAGACAGCCGTACGGCGGTCCTCGCTGAGAGCGACGGGGACGGCCGCCACCACGTTGTCCACCGAACGGAGCCTGTCCGCGACGTCGAGCTGCAGGTCCTGCGCCTGTGCTGCGTCAAGGCCGGCCGGGAACTCGCCCACCGCCACGATGGGTCCGGTCACGCCCTCGCCGAAGCTGCGGGCCGTGACGCTGTAGGCCTGGTATGCCTCGGACTCCACGGGTTCGCTGCCGCCGTCGGGCAGCGCCAGCTGGAGCTGCGCTGCGGGCAGCGCAAGAGTGCCCAGCAGCAGGACGCCGGCCAGGAGCGCCAGCACCGGATGGCGGGTCACCAGCCCGCCCCAGCCACGGTTGCTTCTTTCCTGATCCACGGCCTCGTCGCGGGCTTCATGGCCGGGCTCGGCATTGTGCGCCTCGGCCCGCTCCCAGGCCCGGCGGGAGATGATGCGCCGGCCGATCAGGGACAGCACCGCGGGCGTCAGCGTGATGGCCACCAGCACGGCCACCGCCACGGTGCCGGCGGCCGCGAGGCCCATCACGGCCAGGAACGGAAGGCCGGGGACCACCAGCGCGGCAAGCGCAATGATCACCGTCAGGCCGGCGAAGACCACGGCGTTACCGGACGTGCCCGTGGCGCGGGCTACCGATTCAGCCGGGTCCATGCCCGCCAGCAGCTGGGTCCGGTGCCGGTTCACGATAAAGAGTGAGTAGTCGATGCCTACGGCCAGCCCCAGCATGAGGGCCAGCATGGGGGAGATGGAGCTCATATCGAACACCCCGGAGAGTGCGAACGTGATGCCCACGCCGATGCCGACCCCGATGACGGCCATGAGCAGCGGCAGTCCGGCGGCCACGAGGGTTCCCAGCATGATAACGAGGACCAGGGCTGCCACCCCGATGCCGACGATCTCGGCGGTGCCGAAGAGGGCAGAGATGTCCTCGGTGATTTCCTTGCTGGCCAGGGCGGTGACACCGGCACTGGAGGTTCCGTGCACGATGTCCTGGACCTGCTGGCGCAGCTCCGGGCTGAGGCCGTTGATGGAGGTGTTGAACTGCACCTGTGCCACGGCGGCGAGGTTGTCGTCGGAAACGAACCGGATGCCCTCGGAGGCCTCCGCCTGGCGCTTGCCGAGTTCCAGCGTCGCCTTGCCGGCTTCCAACTCCTGGGCTCCGGCCTCCAACTTGGCGCGTCCTTCAGCCAGCGCCGCCTTTTGCTGGCCCAGCTGTGCTTCGATGACTTCGGCGGGTGCTCCAGAGGCTGTGAGCTGCTGCTCCGCCGCGGCCAGCTGCGCTTCACCGGCCTCAAGCCGGGCACGGTTATCCTCCAGCTCCCTGGTTCCGTTGGTCAGCCGGGCTTCGCCGTCACGGATGGCCTGGCCAGCCTGGTCCAGTTCGGCCTGGGTGGCGAATGGGTCCACTGTGCCGCGGACCTCCGGCAGGGACTCCAGCTTGCCCAGCGCATCCGCCACCGCTGTGCGTTGCGCGGGGGTGAATCCGCCGTCGGGCGCTTCGAAGACGATGGTGGCGGTGCCGCCGGACGCCGAGGGCAGGTCTGCCTTGAGCTTGTCCGCGATCCGCTGCGTTTCCGTGCCGGGGATCTGGAAGTTGTTGGACAGCGAGCCGTGGAAGGCGGCGGCGGAACCGCCTACTGCCAGGAGTGCGGCGAGCCAGAGCGAAACAACCAGCCCGCGGCGCCGGTAGGAAAACATGCCGAGGCGGTAGAGGAGGAGTGCCATGAGGAAACCGATCTGGTCAGGAGGAACGGGGGGAAGAAGGCTGTGGTGCGGTGAAGCCCGAGCCCAGGAGGGCCATTGCATCGATGAGCTGCCCGCGGAGGGCAGCGAGGGATTCAGCGGAGAGGTCCGGGCCCCACTGCCTGAACCAGGTCTCCAGGGCCGCCTTGCCGCAGGCAATCACCGATCCGGCGAGCGCGTGGGCGTAAAGGTCGCCGGCTGCGCCGGACGTGCGCTCGCGGACCACGCCGGTGATCTGCTCCCGGCAGTAGTCCCAGGCCGCGAGCTCGGACTGTGACATGAGTGCGCTTTCGGACGTCAGTGAGAACAGTTCGGCGAGCGGGGCCACGGCCGCCGGGTCCGCGAGGGCCATCAGTGCCGCCTGCGCGGATTCCATGATGGGTTCCCCGGCGGGCCGCAGGCGCAGCTGCTGGATGGCGTTGTCCAGGAAGCCGTGGGTGATCGCGGCGAGGGCGGCGTCTGTGCTGTTGAAGTAGTTGAAGAACGTGCGGCGGGAAATGCCGGCGGCCTCGGCAATGTCTTCCGCGGTGAAGTTCCCCGGGCCGTTGGTACGGAGGAGACCCAGCGCAGCCTCGGTGATGTTCTGGCGGGTGGCCGCTTTGTTCAGCTCACGGCGGGAGGCGGGGTGCGCCGGGGCTCCGGCGGCAGGTATGTTCACATGATTACACTACGTGCAAGTTTGCACTGTGCGCAAGTTGTTGTGCGGGTGGCGCAGACAACCTTCACAGCAGGATTAAAGGTTTTCGAAAGCCCGTACAGAACCTCCCCGCCCATGCTGGAGATGTCCCGGGAGGGAACGAACCGCAAACAGCCGTCACCGACGGCGGATCCAGGAGGCACAGCAATGACACGCATAAAGAAAATGACCCTCGGGCTGTCGGCCACCGCGCTGGCCCTCGGCGCCGGACTTGGACTGGCGGGCATGGCCTCCGCCACCACGCCCGCCCCGTCATCCAGCGCGGGCGCGTCCGCTGAGAGCGGCACCGCGGCACCGGAAGGCGGCATGGGTATGCACGGAGGCCGCGGCATGCACGGCGGCGGGATGCGCGGCGCGGAACAGGCCTCGGCCCTCGCCGGGAAGCTGGGAGTGGACAAGGCAGACGTCACGGAGGCGCTGCAGGCCTTCCACGAAGCGAACCGTCCGTTCTCCCCGCCGGCGGAAGGGCGCCCGGACCGGGCCACCAGGGAAGCGAACCTGGCGAAATCGCTGGCCGAAGCCCTGGGTATCGAGGAGGCTAAGGTCACCGCGGCGCTCGGGGAGCTCCGGACCGAAGCGCAGGCTGAACGGGCTGCGGCCCTGAAGGACCGCCTGGATCGGGCGGTGACCGACGGGAAGCTCACGCAGGCTGAAGCGGATGCCGTTGCCAAGGCCGTGGAGGCTGGCGTGATCGGCGGCGGCGGGCACTGATCCGGAGCCGTCGGCCTGCGCCGGGCACGCGAAAATCCCCGGGACAGCGTCCCGGGGATTTTGGCGTTGAGACTTATGCCTTGGCGTCCTGGAGGACGCGGGTGTCCCCGCCGGCGGTGTCTTCGCTGTCATCCACGAACGGGGTGCCGTTGCGCGGTGCATTGTACAGCGCTTCATTCAGGATGCCCTGGCGTTTGGCCACGATGGTGGGCACCAGCGCCTGGCCGGCAACATTAACCGCGGTCCGGCCCATGTCCAGGATCGGGTCGATCGCCAGCAGGAGTCCGACGCCGGCCAGCGGCAGTCCCAGCGTGGAGAGCGTCAGGGTGAGCATCACCACGGCGCCCGTGGTTCCGGCGGTGGCCGCCGAGCCCAGGACGGAGACCAGGGCGATGAGCAGGTACTGGCTGAAGTCCAGCTGGACACCAAAGAACTGGGCCACGAAGATCGCCGCGATGGCGGGGTAGATGGCTGCGCAACCGTCCATCTTGGTGGTGGCGCCCAGTGGCACGGCGAACGAGGCGTAGGCGCGGGGGACGCCCAGGCTGCGCTCGGTGACGCGCTGGGTCAGCGGCAGGGTGCCGACGGAAGAGCGGGATACGAACGCCAGCTGCACGGCGGGCCAGACGCCGGAGAAGTACTGCTTCACGGACAATCCGTGGCTGCGCACCAGCGCCGGGTAGACCCCGAAGATGACCAGGGCAAGGCCAACGTAGATGGCGAAGGTGAACCGGCCCAGCGAGCCGATGGTGTCCCAGCCGTAGACGGCCACGGCGTTGCCAATCAGGCCCACGGTGCCCAGTGGGGCGATCCGGATGATCCACCAGAGGACTTTCTGGATGACGGCCAGGGCAGAGGCGTTCAGGGCCAGGAAGGGCTCGGCGGCCTTCCCCACCTTCAGCGCGGCGACGCCCACTGCGATGGCGATGACCAGGATCTGCAGCACATTAAAGCTGACGGCCGTGGTGACCGCGCCGGTTTCAGCCACCGTGGAAGTGGCGCCGAGGCCCAGGAAGTTCTTGGGGAACAGGCCGGTCAGGAATGCCCACCAGTTGCCCACCTTGGCCGGTTCAGAGCCTTCGCCCACAATGCCTGTGTTGCTGCCGGGCTGCAGGAGGACGCCCAGGCCGATGCCGATCAGGACCGCGATGAGGGAGGTAATGGCGAACCACAGGAGAGTGTTCCAGGCGAGCTTGGCTGCGTTGGAGACTTCCCGGAGGTTGGAGATGGAGCTGACTACGGCCGTGAAGATCAGGGGGACCACGGCGGTCTGCAGCAGGGAGACATAGCTGGAGCCGATGGTCTGCAGCGTGGCGCCCAGGCCGTTGGGCACTTCCTTGGTGCTGCCCGTGTACTTGGCCAGAAGGCCAAGGCCCAGGCCGACAATGAGGGCCGCGATGATCTGGACGCCGAAGGATCCGGCCCATCGGGGCAGCTGGAAGCCGGTCTTTCCGGCAGGGGGAAGGGTGCTGGTCGAAGTACTCACCGGAACAAGCTAGGCCCAGCGCGCATAGCACTACGAATGAACATTGAGAAATATTACGCACCCAAATTTCTACCGGCTGACCCTTATGCCAATAAACACAAGGGATGCAGCGGGAATTGTTAAGTTATTCCCGTCCCGGGTGTGCTTAACGTCTCGCGGAAGGCCTGTTGAGCCCGGTTTATTTCAAGAGTGCCCGGCGGAGGGTGTCGAGTCCCACCGAGCCGATGTTCAGGGCCCGCGTGTGGAACTCCTTCAGGTCGAACCCGGGCCGGGCCTCAAGGTCCGCACGGATCTGCTCCCACAGCCGCTGACCCACCTTGTAGGACGGCGCCTGGCCCGGCCAGCCCAGGTAGCGGGCGAACTCGAAGTCCAGCTGCCCCTCGCTGATGGGCAGGTTCTCCTTGAGGAAGGCGTAGCCCTTGACCGCAGTCCAGGCGCCGGAGCCCCAGCGTTCCGGCATGTCGAGCTCAAGGTGGACGCCGATATCGAAGACCACGCGCGCCGCACGCATGCGCTGCATGTCCAGCATGCCCATCAGGTCGCCGGGATCGGACAGGTAGCCGAGCTCGTGCATCAGCTTCTCGGCATACAGTGCCCAGCCTTCGCCGTGCCCCGAAGTCCAGCAGACGTTCCTTCTCCAGTTGTTGAGCAGCTCGCGGCGGTACGTCGCGGTGGCCACCTGGAGGTGGTGGCCGGGCACGCCCTCGTGGAACACGGTGGTGGTCTCGGCCCACGTGGTAAAAGTGTCCTCCCCGGCGGGGACGGACCACCACATCCGGCCAGGCCGGCTGAAATCGTCCGAGGGGCCGGTGTAATAAATGCCGCCTTCATCGGTAGGCGCGATCCGGCATTCGAGTTTCCTCATCACGTCCGGGATCTCGAAGTGCACGCCGGCCAGCTCCGCCACAGCCTTGTCGGAGAGCGCCTGCATCCACTCCCGGAGCGCGTCTGTACCCTTCAGCTGCCGGGCGGGATCCTTGTCGAGGAGGTCTTTGGCCTCCGCGATGGTGGCGCCAGGGCTGATCAGGTTGGCCACCTCCTCCTGCTGGGTGATCAGCCGGTCGAGTTCCTGCACGCCCCACGCGTACGTCTCTTCCAGGTCAACGGTGGCGCCCAGGAAGGACCGCGAGGCCAAGGCGTAGCGGGCCCGGCCCACCGCGTCCTTCTCCGGAGCGGACGGCAGCAGTTCGGTTTCGAGGAATTCCGCGAGGCGGGCGTAGGCGTCCCGGGCAGCGGCAGCGCCGTCGTCGAGCATTTTCTGCGTGGCGGGGCCCAGGGGGCCGGTTGCCGCCGCCGCATCGGCTGCGAGCCGGGCAAAGAAGCCTTCCTCCGCCGCGTACTTCGCAGCCTGCCCCGCTACTATCCTGACCTGGCGCGCGGCGGCAACCCGGCCGGCGTCGCGCGCTTCCCGCAGTGACTCGACATATCCGTCGATGGCCCCTGGAACGTTGCGGGCGCGGCCGGCAATGTGTTCCCACTGCTCTTCCGTGTCGGTGGGCATGAGGTCGAAAATGGCGCGGATGTCCTGCGCGGGGGAAGCGATGTTGTTCAGGTCCGCATAGTCCCAGCCGGAGGCGTGGATCAGCAGCTGCAGCCCGAGCCGCTCCTGCATCGCATCGAGGGTGACGGCGTCCACATCATCTTCGGGCTCCAGACCCTCCAGCCGGGTCAAGGCGTCGCGGGCAGCCTCGGCAAACCCAGCGATTCCGGCCGGTGAAAAGTCCTGGTACTCGGTTTCGTGGCCCGGGATGCCCAAGGTGGTGGCAAACGTCGGGTTCAGCGCGATGAGGGTCTCGGTGTAATCGTCGGCGACGGCGTCAATGCGGGTGTGCGGGCGGCGGGTGTCGGTAGTCACACCCCCGAGACTAGTCGAACGTCAGCCCCTGCTGCGCTTCCACGCCCCGGGGCCGGGGGTGGGCGCCAGACGCAGCTGTTGCCGCCGCACCCAGTGGCGGACGCTGGGGCGGACGGTGCCGGCGCTTTCGCTTCCGCCCACGGAAAGTACGACGGCGGTCAGCGCAGCGAGCTCTTCGGCCGTAGGTTGTCCCTTGACCACGGAAAGCAGCGGCGCTTCGGGTGCCTGTTCTCCGTTTGCCTGGGCGTCGAATGCCTGGTCTTCCTTGGGATTCGTCACAGCGGAATGTTCCCGTGCTTCTTGGCGGGAAGGCTGGCGCGCTTGTCCCGCAGGGCCCGGAGCCCGCGGATAATCTGCACCCGGGTCTCGGAGGGCGCGATAACGGCATCCACGTATCCCAGCTGCGCTGCCTGGTAGGGGTTGAGGAGTTCCTCTTCGTACTGGCGGATCATTTCCGCGCGGCGGGCCTCGACGTCGCCGCCGGCCTCGGCCACGGCGGCGATGTCGCGGCGGTACAAGATGTTCACCGCGCCCTGGGCACCCATCACACCGATCTGCGCCGTCGGCCATGCCAGGTTCAGGTCCGCGCCGAGCTTCTTGGAGCCCATGACGATGTACGCGCCGCCGTACGCCTTGCGCGTGATGACGGTGAGTTTGGGGACGGTAGCTTCGGCGTACGCGTAGAGCAGCTTGGCTCCGCGGCGGATGATGCCCTGGAACTCCTGGTCCTTGCCGGGCAGGAATCCGGGCACGTCCACCAGGGTGATGATGGGGATGTTGAATGCGTCGCAGTGGCGGACAAAGCGGGCCGCCTTTTCCGAAGCGGCGATGTCCAGGGTTCCGGCGAATTGCAGCGGCTGGTTCGCGACGATGCCCACGGTGTGGCCCTCCACCCGGCCGTAGCCGATCATCACGTTCGGCGCGTAGAGAGCCTGCATCTCCAGGAAGTGCCCGTCGTCCACGATCTGCTCCACCACGCTGCGCATGTCATACGGCTGGTTGGCGGAGTCCGGGATCAGCGTGTCCAGGACGAGGTCGTCATCGTCGACCTCAAGCTCCTGGTGGTGGTCCAGCACCGGCGCCTCGGAGAGGTTGTTGGAGGGCAGGAAGTCCAGCAGTTCGCGGACGAAGTCGATGGCGTCCGTTTCATCCGAGGCGAGGTAGCTGGAGGTCCCGGTGGTGGCGTTGTGCTGCCGGGCGCCGCCCAAGGTCTCCATGTCCACGTCTTCACCGGTGACGGTCTTGATGACGTCGGGGCCCGTGATGAACATGTGTGAAGTCTTGTCCACCATCACCACGTAATCGGTCAGGGCGGGGGAGTAGGCCGCACCGCCTGCGGAGGGGCCCATAATCAGCGAGATCTGCGGCACCACGCCTGACGCGTGCACGTTATTGCGGAAGATGTCCGCGAACATGGCGAGGGAGGCGACGCCTTCCTGGATGCGGGCGCCGCCGCCGTCCAGGATTCCGACGACGGGGCAGCCGTTGCGGAGCGCAAATTCCTGAACCTTGACGATCTTCTCGCCGTTGACCTGGCTCAGCGAGCCGCCGTAGACGGAGAAGTCCTGGCTGTAGACCGCCACCAGGCGGCCGTCAACGGTGCCGTACCCGGAAACGAGGCCATCGCCGAGCGGTTTCTTCTTCTCCATGCCGAAGGCCGTGGAACGGTGTACGGCGAGGGCGTCGAATTCAACAAAGGAGTCCTCATCCAGCAGCAGGGCGATTCGCTCCCGGGCGGTGTTCTTCCCTCGCGCATGCTGCTTTTCGATGGCCTCGGGGCCGGAGGGCTGCTCTGCACGGGCCTGGCGGTCGCGGAAATCGGCGATCTTTCCCGCTGTCGTTGTCAGATCGTGGCTCATGGATATCTCCGGCTCTGTAGCAGTTTGGTTCTGTGGCGCTGTCTTTGCTGGCGGACCGTGGCTGCCGGACCTTAAGTAGTTTCCACACAAAAAACGGACCCTGCTGGCTAGTCTAGTGACGCATCCTGCCCCTGCAGCTGTAGGGAACCTACAATTTTCAGCCGTGCCCTCGGCCGCAACGTAATGTTACTGGTCAGTAACTTAGTTGGGTTACAGTGTTCCCATGACTTCGAGCAACGACGCTTTGACGGCCGCCGGCAGGCCCTATCAGGCCAGCGGATCCCTGCAGGGCCGGACCCTCCTCATTTCCGGCGGAAGCCGCGGCATTGGCTTGGCCATCGCGGAACGGGCGGCGCAGGACGGGGCCAACATCGTCCTGATGGCCAAAACCGGCGAACCCCATCCCCGGTTGGCGGGCACCGTATATACGGCAGCCGAACAGATCACCGCAGCCGGCGGAGCGGCGCTTCCGCTGGTGGGCGACGTCCGGCGGGACGAGGACGTGGCGCGCGCCGTTGACTCGGCCGTGGAGCGGTTCGGCGGCATCGACGCCGTCATCAATAACGCTTCCGCGATCGACCTCTCCACGACGGAGGCGATCGACATGAAAAAGTACGACCTTATGCAGGACATCAACGTCCGGGGCACCTTCCTGCTGTCCAAGCTGGCATTGCCGGCTCTGCGACAGTCCCCGCACGGCCACATCCTCACGCTCTCACCGCCGCTGAACCTTGATCCGGCCTGGGCCGGCCGGCACCTGGCCTACACGATGGCGAAGTACGGCATGAGCCTGACCACCCTGGGCCTCGCCGAGGAACTCGCGGCAGACGGGATCGCCGTCAACTCCCTGTGGCCGTGCACCCTGATCGACACCGCCGCCATCCGCAACATGCCGCGCGGGGAGGACATGGTGCGGGCCGCGCGCGGGCCCCGGATCATGGCGGACGCCGCGCATGCCATCCTGGCCGGGTCGCTGGGCGAAGGGCGGGCGGCGAGCGGGAACTTTTATACGGACGAGGAGGTGCTGCGCGCAGCCGGAGTGGCGGATTTCCGTCCCTACAGCCTGGGTGCGCCGGAGGACCAGCTTGTCCCGGACATTTTCCTCTAGGCCGCCATTGGAAGGGCGCGCCTCCACCCGGTTATCCTGCGGGCTCCGGCCGGTCCGTGTCGATAGGATCTAGTCATGGACGACGCACGCACCCAAGGCACCCCCCTGGACAGGCCGGAACTGGCAGACCAGCGGTTCCTGATGGCGGCCGGAATTCCCCGGCTGGACGTAGTGGACTCCACCGGCTCCACCAATGCGGACCTGCTGCGGGCGGTGGCATCCGATCCTGCCGCCTGGACGGACCTCTCCGTCCTCACCGCCGAGTACCAGACAGCGGCACGCGGCCGCCTGGAACGGCACTGGGAAGCGCCGCCGCTCAGCTCAGTCTCCGTCTCCGTCGTCCTGCGCCCCGTCAACGCGGAGGGCAGGCCCCTCCCCACGGACACCTATTCATGGCTGTCCCTGATCGCCGCCGTGGCGCTGCGTGAAACCCTCCTCGAAACCGCAGGGATCCCCGCTGAACTGAAATGGCCCAATGACGTCCTGGTCCGCGGCCGGAAAATCGCGGGCATCCTCGCCCAGCTGGCTCCCATGGTGGACGGATCCGTGCCTGTGGTGCTGGGGACCGGGCTGAACGTGACGCTCCGGGAGGAGGACCTGCCGGTGCCCACGGCCACGTCCGTTGTCCTGGAATCGCCCCGCACCGTGAACCGCACGGAGCTGCTTAAGAGCTACCTTTCCCATTTCGCCTCGCTTTACCGGAGTTTCTGCAACGCCGACGGCGACCCTGCGGCAGGGCTCGCGGGCGGCCCTTCACTGCACAAGCGCGTCGAATCGGTGATGGCCACCCTGGGCAAGCAGGTCCGTGCGCAGCTGCCGGGCGACCACGAAATCATCGGGCACGCCACCCGGCTGGACGAGTTCGGGTCCCTCCTCGTGGTGGACCGGGACGGCCGTGAGCACGTGGTCACGGCCGGCGACGTGGTCCACCTCCGGCCGTGGACGCCGCCGGACAGTTCCGGCCAGGACGGTTATGCGTAAACACCTGGTCCCGGGCGAGCAGGTGATTGTCACCACCCGTCCGCAGCCACGGAAACTTGCCGGCGCCGTCGTTGTTTTTATCCTTGCACCCGCCATGTCCGCGTTCGCCGCGGCCTGGGTGATCCGCGGGGAGGCTGTGCGGCTGGTGCCCGCCCTCCGTCAGGAATGGACGCCTTGGCTCGTGGCCGCCCTTGCCGCCGCCGTCCTGGCGGCCTGGCTGGGCTATTGCCTGCCGCGGCTCCTGCGCTGGCACGGAACCCGCTACATCCTCACCAGCCGCCGCCTCCTGGCCCGCTCAGGAATGCTGCGCCGCAGCGAACACCAGGTGAACCTCGCCTCCGTGCGTAACCTCACCGTCCATGAAACGCTGCTGCAGCGACTGCTGCGAAGCGGGAATATATCCTTGGAAACCGGATACCAGGACACCATGACCCTGCCGGACGTGCCGGAGGCGGCTCGGTTCCGGGACTTCATCCTCGACGCCATCGCGGAGCTCCCTGCGGACACCCGGGAGTCCGGGTCGGAAGCGGCGCAATTCGGCGGCACGGAACCGGAGGATGGCGGAACAGGCAGTGGCGGAGCAGGCAGTAGAGGAAACGGGAGAAGGTGGACGGTATGAACGGTGAGCACGCAGAGGAGACCGTCGAACCTGCCGCGCCCGAGGCCATGTCCGCCGAGCGGCTGGCAGCCAAGGCCCTCGAATCCCGCTTGCTGGGCGGCGAACGCAAGCTCCGCCGGCGTGAAGTTGCAGCCGGCGCCGGGCTCTCCCTGCTGTCCGCGCGCAAGCTGTGGCGCGCCCTCGGCTTCCCCAACTTCGGCGACGACGACGTTGCCTTCACCGAACGCGACCAGTCGGCGCTCTCCACCGTGGTGGACCTGGTCCGCTCCGGGAAGCTGACGGAAGAGGCCGCCATCTCAATCACCCGGTCAATCGGCCAGATGACGGACCGGATGGTGGTGTGGCAGATCGAGGCCCTGGTGGAAGACATGGTCCATGAACAGGGGGTGACGGACGCGGTGGCCCGCAAACGGCTGGTCAACGAACTGCCCGCACTGGTCGATGCCCTTGAGGAAATGCTCGTCTACTCCTGGCGCCGGCAGCTGAACGCAGGCATCCAAAGACTGGCCGTCCGGGCTGAAGCCGGACTCCGCGCCAGCGAGGAAGGCCGCGAAGGCGATGAGGATGACGCCCCGCTGCCGCTCGCGCGCGCCGTGGGCTTCGCGGACCTGGTCTCCTATACCAGCCTCTCCCGGCGGATGAACGAGAAAACGCTGGCCCGGCTGGTCCAGCGGTTCGAGAACAAGTGCGCCGAGATCATCTCCGTGGGCGGCGGCAGGCTGGTCAAGACAGTGGGGGACGAAGTCCTCTACATTGCCGAAACACCGGCGGCCGGAGCGGAGATCTCGCTGGCGCTGGCGCAGGCTTTCACTGACGACGAGATCCTCCCCGAGGCCCGCGTGGCGATGGTGTGGGGCCGCATCCTGTCCCGCCTTGGCGATATCTACGGCCCCACCGTCAACCTGGCAGCCCGCCTCACCTCCCTGGCGGACCCCGGAACGGTCCTGATCGACTCCATGACCGCCTCCGCACTGGAACACGACGAGCGCTTCGTGATGGAGCCGCGTCCGCCGGAGAACGTGCGCGGCTTCGGCGAGATCAGGCCGGTGCGGCTGACACGCGGACTGGGTAAGGGCCTGGTGGTGGACTAGGCCGGGTGCCTGTCCTAACGTGATGACGGATATGAACGCACAACCAAACCAGGCCGCGGGCACCACCGCAGGCACCCGGCTCGCCCTCACCTGCGGCCACGGCACGGACCGGGGACACCGCCGGGCGCTCAATGAGGATTCCTACCTTGCCCGCGAACCGGTTTTCTCAGTGGCCGACGGCATGGGGGGCCACGAAGCCGGGGAGGTGGCCAGCGGCCTTTGCGTTCAGGCGCTGGCGGCGATTCCCCAGGTCGAAACCGGGGAGCGGAGCCTCACGGCGCCCGCCCTCCAGGCCCACCTGCTCCGGGCGGACGCTGCAATCCGCGGCGCCACCGGATCCCGCGCTGGAACCACGCTCTCCGGTGCCGTCTTGGTGGAGCAGCTGGGCCGGACCTATTGGCTCGTGATGAACGTGGGGGATTCCCGCACGTACCGGTTCAGTCACGGCCACCTGGAACAGCTGAGCGTGGACCACTCGCTGGTTCAGGAACTCGTGGACGACGGAGAGATCAGCGCCGAGGAAGCCGCCAGCCATCCGCAGCGGCATGTGGTCACCCGTGCCCTGGGGACCGGCGAGGACAACGAAGCCGACTTCTGGCTGGTGCCTGCGGAAGCAGGCGACAGGGTCCTGGTCTGCTCCGACGGGTTGACAGGCGAACTGGCCGACCGGAGCATCGCCCGCATCCTCGACACGGTGGCCGATCCGCAGGACGCAGCCATGGAATTGATCCATGCCGCGCTGGACCACGGCGGCCGGGACAACGTCACCGTGATCGTGGTGGATACGAGGGCTGCAGGCGCTGCCTGATTTGCGGCCCTCCGGGAGGTATAGCAGACTACCGGTTGGACCAGAAAGCCGCGGGTGGGGGGACTGCGCGCATCGAAAGGTAGCAATGACCCCCTCCCAATCGGCACTCCGCGCCATGTCCGCTTCGGCCTCGGCCGCGGTCCTGGCGCTCTCGGTGAGCCTCTCGGCAGGCGGTGCGGCGGCGGCTGATTCGCCGGACGCCACTACATCCCCGGACTGCGGAGAATCCTGCCTGGGAACGGAATCCCGGCCCGGTGAGGGACGCGGCAAGAACAAGGAGACGCCCGGCCCGCCGGCACCTGCAGAGCCCGCACCCCCGGAAGCCCCGGCTCCGCAAGGCCCTGAGGTGGATCCCGTCCCTGCCACCCCGGCAACGGTGCCTGCCCCGCCCCCGGCAACGGCGGCACCGGCGAAGACGGCTACGCCCTCGCCTTCACATCCGGGTTCGGCGGAACCGTCCACGGAGTCCAACTGGGACACGCCCTACACGCGGTCCGCCCGCCCCACAGAGGCCGCGCTGTCCCGCGTCGGCGGGTCCGGCGGCCCTGACCCGCTGAACATCACCGCCGGCGGCATGCTCGTGGGAATCAGCGCCGCCGCCTTCGCCTGGTACGGCAGGAACCGGGTGCGGGCGCACTGAGCGGCCCTCCCGGCGGTAAGGCAAGATAGGTCTGTGAGCACAGGACCAGGCCCCGCAGAATTGACCGACACCAGGACCGACGGACAGGACAGCCAGGAGTCGACCCCCTCCGGTTCGATTCGCGGGGAGTACGAGAACCTGGTGGACTTGGTCCGCAAATACCGCTTTGCGTACTACCAGGAAGACTCACCCCTTGTCTCGGACGCCGAGTTCGACGCGCTCTTCCGCCGCCTGGAGGAAATCGAGGCGCTGCACCCCGAGCTGGTGGCCAACGACTCACCGACCCAGGAAGTCGGCGGCGAAGTCTCGGCGGCCTTCGCCGCGGTGGAGCACCTGCAGCGGATGTACAGCCTCGAGGACGTCTTCTCCCTCGATGAGCTCGAAGCCTGGCTTGCCAAGGCCCAGGCCAGCATCGCCAGGCTGAGTGACGGCGCCGCCGCAACCGCCTGGCTGACCGAACTCAAGATCGACGGACTCGCGGTCAACCTCCTCTACCGTGACGGGAAACTGGTCCGGGCCGCCACCCGGGGAGACGGCACCACCGGCGAAGACATCACCCACAACGTCCTCACCATCAATGAGATCCCGCAGCAGCTCACGGGTTCCGGCTTTCCGGCGGAGATGGAAGTCCGCGGCGAGGTCTTCATCCCGTCCAAGGCCTTCGCGGAGTTCAACGCCGCGCTCATCGAGGCGGGCAAGGCGCCGCTGGCGAACCCGCGCAACGCCGCTGCCGGCTCGCTGAGGCAAAAGGACCCGGCGGAAACGGCCAAGCGGCCGCTGAAGATGTTCGTCCACGGCATCGGCGCCCGGGAAGGCCTGGAGGCCAGGAGCCAGTCCGAAACCTATGCGTTGATGAAGTCATGGGGCCTGCCGGTCAGCCCCTACTACGAGGTCCTGGACGGGCTGGACGAGGTGCTGGAGTTCATCCGGAAATACGGCGAGCAGCGCCACAAACTGCTCCACGAGATCGACGGCATCGTGGTCAAGGCGGACACCTTCGCCACCCAGCGCGGCCTGGGCTACACCAGCCGTGTTCCGCGCTGGGCAGTCGCCTACAAGTACCCGCCCGAGGAAGTGCACACCAAGCTGCTGGACATCGCAGTGAACGTGGGACGCACCGGCCGGGTCACCCCCTACGGCATCATGGAGCCCGTCAAGGTGGCCGGGTCCACCGTGGAGATGGCCACGCTCCACAACCAGGACGTGGTGCAGGCCAAAGGTGTGAAGATCGGCGATATCGTGGTGCTCCGCAAAGCCGGTGATGTCATCCCGGAAATCGTGGGACCCGTCCTGGCGCTTCGGGACCAGCAGGACCCGCCGGTCCGCGACTTCGTGATGCCCACCGAATGCCCCTCCTGCGGCACGCCGCTCAAGCCGGCCAAGGAGGGGGACGTGGACATCCGCTGCCCCAATGCCAGGTCCTGCCCGTCGCAGCTGCGAGAGCGGGTCTTCCACCTTGCGGGCCGCGGGGCGTTCGACATCGAGGCGCTCGGCTGGGAAGCGGCCATCGCGCTGACGCAGCCTGCGGAACCGGAAGTGCCACCGCTGACTTCCGAGGCCAACCTCTTCGACCTCACCCCCGAGTCCCTCGCCGAGGTCCGGATCCGGCGGGAAAAGCGGAGCAAGGGCATGTCCACCGGGGAGTTCGAACTTGTGCCGTACTTCTACAGCAAAGGCACGGCCAAGTCCCCGTCCAAGCCCACGGCCACCACCCAAAAACTGTTCAAGGAGCTGGACAAGGCCAAGTCCCAGCCGCTGTGGCGGGTGTTGGTGGCGCTGTCCATCCGGCACGTCGGCCCGCGTGCCTCGCGGGCACTGGCCACCGAATTCGGAACCATGGACGCCATCCGGCAGGCATCGGAGGAGGAACTGGCGGGCGTGGACGGTGTCGGCCCCACCATCGCCGCGGCCCTCAAGGAGTGGTTCGCGGAGGACTGGCACCGGGAGATCGTGGACCGCTGGGCGGCCGCCGGTGTCCGGATGGCAGATGAACGCGACGAATCCACCCCCCGGACCCTGGAAGGCGTCACCGTGGTGGTCACCGGCTCCCTTCCCAACTTCAGCCGGGACGAGGCCAAGGAAGCCATCCTGGTCCGCGGCGGCAAGGCGTCGGGCTCGGTCTCTAAGAAAACCGACTACCTGGTGGCCGGCGAAAGCGCGGGCACCAAGCTGGACAAGGCCGAGCAGTTGGGCATTCCCGTCCTGGACGAGGAGGGCTTCCGGAAACTGCTCGACGGCGGACCGGCGGCACTGGGGGGCGGGGCAGTCACGCCGGATCCGGATGTGCCGGAAGAAGCGGCCGACACCGCGGAGGATCAGGCGTGACCGCCGCGGACGAACTCCTTGCCGTTGCCAGGGCAGCAGCCGCAGCGGGCGCCGAAGTACTCGTCGGGCGCACCGCCGACGCCCTTGCGCCGAGCAACAAGGGCGCGGCAGGGGACTGGGTGACCGCCTTCGACGTCGCGGCCGAGGACGCCGTCCGGGGCGTCATCACCGCGGCCCGCCCGGGCGACAGCATCACCGGCGAGGAACACGGCACCACGCGCCCCGCCGATCCCAGCGGCTACCGCTGGTCCATCGACCCGCTGGACGGCACCACCAACTTCATCCGAAACATCGTCTACTACGCCACCTCGGTGGCAGTGGCCGGTCCGCACGGTACGTGGCTGGCCGGCGTCGTCCACGCCCCTGCCCTCGGCCGGATCTACCACGCGGTGCGCGGGGAGGGCGCATGGCTTGAGGAAGGCGGCCGGCTGACCCGGCTGGAGGGTCCGGTGCCCGGGCGGACCGGACAGATCCTGGCCACCGGCTTCAGCTACGATCCGGCCGTCCGGTCGCAGCAGGCAGCAGCGTTTGCGGAACTGGCCGAAGGCTTCGCGGACGTGCGGCGGCTGGGCTCGGCCGCCCTCGACCTGTGCATGGTGGCGGACGGCACGCACGACGCCTACGGCGAGCGGGGACTCAATGAACACGACTTCGCCGCCGGTGCCCTGATCGCCGAGGAGGCCGGCTGCTGGGTGCGCCGGCCGCGGCTGGCCAGCCCGCTGGACGGCGGCCCGTCGGACCAGGAACGCCTGGACGCCTGGACGTGCGCCGCGGGGCTGGAGCTTTCGGGCAGGTTTCCGCTCTGACCCGGCGCGGGGAGTGATAGTTCAGTCACGGAAAATGCCCTCCGGCGCCTCTGCGGCTGCGCCCGCCACTACCATTGACGGGTGCAGCCGCAGATAACCATCCGTCCCGCCGTCGAGGCAGATTACGACGACGTCGCCCGCATCACGCGCGACGCCTACCTCGCTGCGGGGTACTTCGATGACGTGGACCACCCGTACATGCGCAAGATCCAGGACGTCGCCCTGCGCGCCGGTGAGGCCACCATTTGGGTTGCCGAGCGTGACGGCGCCGTCGTGGGGTCTGTGACGCTGGCTGTGGCCGGAGAACCTTATGCGGACATCGCGCTGCATGATGAACTCGAATTCCGCATGCTCGTCGTGGACCCCGCCGTCCAGCGCAGCGGCGCCGGACGGGCCCTGCTGGAAGCGATCATCGCGCACGCCCGGGCGCTTCCGGGGATTCGCGCCGTGGCACTGACCACCGGCGAAAGCTGGCTTAGTGCGCACGGCCTCTACCGGGCCACCGGCTTCCGCCGGATCCCCGAGCGTGACTGGCTGGTCCCGGGGACCGACATAAAGCTGCTGGTTTACCGGCTGGACGTGCACCAGCCCTAAAGTGGTGCCGACCCGTTCCGGCTTTGAAAGGCTCCACCATGCGCAAAGCCTTCGGCACCGGCTCCGTCTGGGAACAGACCCTCGGCTATTCCCGGGCCGTCCAGGTGGACAACACCCTCTACATTTCAGCCACCGCCGCCAGCGGCGAGGACGGGATCGTGGGCGAGGATTTCTACACCCAGACCCGTTACATTCTGGAGAAGCTTGGCACCGTCCTCTCCGACGCAGGCTTCGGCTACGGTGACGTGGTCCAGTCCAAGCTGTACCTGACGGACATCAGCAAATGGGAGGAAGCCGGCCGGGCACACGGCGAGGTCTTTGGCGAGATCCGCCCCACGCTCTCCCTGGTCCACGTGCTGCCGTTCCTTGACCCGAAGATGCTGGTGGAAATCGAGTTGGTGGCCCAGAAGGGCTGACCCACGCGGGGCACCGGCCGTTTCCCCACTAGACTGGATCGGAAAACAATCCGTACTTTGCAGGGGAGATCCATGGCTGCGATCAACCGTGACGATGTTGCGCATCTCGCGCGGCTCGCTCACATCGAGATGAGTGACCAAGAGCTGGACAGGATGGCCGGGGAGCTGGCCGTCATCGTGGATTCGGTGAAGTCCGTCAGCCAGGCCGCCGGGGATGACGTCCCGGCCACGTCCCACCCGATCCCGCTGGCCAATGTGTTCCGCGAGGACGTTGTGGGCCACACCTTCACGGCCGAGCAGGCATTGTCCGGCGCGCCGGATTCCGAAGACAACCGTTTCAAGGTCCCGGCAATCCTGGATGAGGCATAACCATGACTGAACTGAACACCGCCGACTCCCTGATCCGGCTTTCCGCCGCGGAACTGGCCGCAAAGCTCGCCGCCGGCGAGGTCACCTCCGTCGCCGTCACCCAGGCCTGCCTGGACCGCATCGCCGCCGTGGACGGCGGCGAACGCGGCGTCAACGCGTTCCTGCATGTCAACGCCGAAGAAGCGCTGGCCGTCGCCGCCGAAGTGGATGCCATCCGCGCCGCGGGAGGCGCCGAAGCTGAGGCCCTGCATGTCCTGGCCGGCGTGCCCGTCGCCGTCAAGGACCTGATCGTCACCGTGGGCCAGCCCACCACAGCCGGCTCGAAGATCCTCGAAGGCTGGCACAGCCCCTACGACGCCACGGTCGTGGAGCGGCTGCGCGCGGCCAGGATGCCGATCCTGGGCAAGACCAACCTGGATGAGTTCGCCATGGGCTCCTCCACCGAGCACTCGGCCTACGGACCCACGCGAAACCCATGGGACCTGGACCGCATCCCGGGCGGATCCGGCGGCGGGTCCGCTGCCGCCGTCGCCGCGTTTGAGGCCCCGCTGGCACTGGGCACGGACACCGGCGGCTCCATCCGCCAGCCCGGCGCAGTCACCGGCACCGTCGGCGTCAAGCCCACCTACGGCAGCGTGTCCCGCTACGGGGCCATCGCCATGGCATCCTCGCTGGACCAGATCGGTCCTGTCACCCGCACCGTCCTGGACTCGGCACTGCTGCACCAGGTGATCGGCGGCCATGACCCCCGCGACTCCACTTCCCTGCCCGACCCGCTGGCGGACCTCGTAGCCGCGGCGAAGACCGGCAACGTCGAGGGCCTGCGCGTGGGCATCATCAAGGAACTGCACGGCGAGGGCTACCAGGCCGGTGTCGAAAACCGGTTCAAGGAAGCCCTGGAGCTGCTCAAGGACGCCGGCGCCGAGATCGTGGAGGTCTCCTGCCCCAACTTCCAGTACGCGCTGGGCGCGTACTACCTGATCATGCCGTCCGAGGCGTCCTCCAACCTGGCCAAGTTCGACGGCGTCAGGTACGGCCTGCGCGTCCTGCCCGAGGACGGTCCCATGACCATCGAACGCGTCATGGGTGCCACCCGTGCCGCAGGCTTCGGCGACGAGGTCAAGCGCCGCATCATCCTGGGCACCTACGCGCTGTCCGCCGGCTACTACGACGCGTACTACGGCTCCGCGCAGAAGGTCCGCACCCTGGTTCAGCGCGACTTTGACTCCGCCTTCACGGTCGCCGACGTCCTGATTTCGCCCACGGCGCCCACTACCGCGTTCCGCCTGGGCGAAAAGCTCGACGACCCGCTGGCCATGTACCTCAACGACGTGGCAACCATCCCGGCAAACCTCGCCGGTGTCCCGGGACTATCACTGCCCGGCGGCCTGGCGGATGAGGACGGGCTGCCCGTCGGCATCCAGCTGCTGGCCCCCGCCCGCGAGGACGCCCGCCTGTACCGCGTCGGCGCGGTGCTGGAATCACTGCTCGAGGAAAAATGGGGCGGCCCGCTGCTGGCACAGGCCCCCGAACTTGCCGGCTCCCCGGCCCTCGAAACCCAGGAGGCAAAATAATGATCACCGAGGAAATCCTGAGTTTCGAAGAGGCCATGGAGAAATACGATCCCGTCCTGGGGTTCGAGGTCCACGTGGAGCTCAACACCAACACCAAGATGTTCTCCTCCGCTCCGAACGTCTTCGGCGATGACCCCAACACCAACGTCAACGAGGTGGACCTCGGCATGCCGGGCGTCCTGCCCGTGGTGAACAAGACCGCTGTCGAGTCCTCCATCAAGATCGGCCTGGCGCTGAACTGCAAGATCGCGGAGAGCTGCCGCTTCGCCCGGAAGAACTACTTCTATCCGGACACTCCCAAGAACTTCCAGACCTCCCAGTACGACGAACCCATCGCGTACGACGGCTACCTGGACGTCGAACTCGAAGACGGCACCGTGTTCCGCGTGGAGATCGAGCGCGCGCACATGGAAGAGGACGCCGGCAAGCTGACCCACATGGGCGGTGCCACCGGCCGCATCCACGGGGCGGACTTCTCGCTGGTCGATTACAACCGCGCCGGCGTGCCGCTGGTGGAAATCGTCACCAAGCCGATCGAGGGGGCAGGCTCCCGTGCCCCGGAACTGGCCAAGGCGTATGTGGCCGCCATCCGTGAAATCGTGAAGAACCTGGGCGTCTCGGATGCCCGGATGGAACGCGGCAACGTGCGGTGCGACGCGAACGTTTCGCTCCGCCCGCACGGGCGCGAACGCTTTGGCATCCGGTCCGAAACGAAGAACGTCAACTCGCTGCGCGCCGTCGAACACGCCGTCCGCTACGAGATCCAGCGCCACGCCGCCGTCCTGGACGCCGGCAACCCCGTGGTGCAGGAAACCCGCCACTGGCACGAGGACACCCGCACCACCACCTCGGGCCGGCCGAAGTCCGACGCCGACGACTACCGCTATTTCCCCGAGCCGGACCTCGTTCCTGTGGTTGCGTCGCGGGAATGGGTCGAGGAACTGCGCGCCACGCTGCCCGAGCCTCCGGCCGAGCGCCGCAAGCGGCTGAAGGCCGACTGGGGCTACTCGGACCTGGAATTCCGGGACGTGGTGAATGCCGGCGTCCTGGACGAGATCGAGGAGACCATTGCCGCCGGTGCCAGCGCGTCCGTTGCGCGCAAGTGGTGGATGGGCGAAATCGTGGGCCGTGCCAAGGCAGCAGACGTGGATCCGGGCCAGCTTGGCGTCCAGCCCCGCACCATCGTGGAGCTCAACCGCATGGTGGAAGACGGCAAGATCAACAACAAGATGGCGTCCCAGGTGCTGGACGGCGTCCTCGCCGGCGAAGGCACCCCGGCGGACATCGTGGAGCAGCGCGGCCTCGCCGTGGTGTCCGACGACGGTCCGCTGCTGGAAGCCATCGACGCCGCGCTTGCCGCGCAGCCCGACGTCGCCGACAAGATTCGCGGCGGCAAGGTCCAGGCCATCGGCGCCATCGTGGGCGGGGTCATGAAGGCCACCCGCGGCCAGGCCGACGCCGGCCGGGTCCGCGAGCTCATCCTCGAGAAGCTGGGCGTCTCAGCCTAGCCCTCCACCCCAACTGGGTAGCGCTAAGTGTCGTTTTGAGCGTCCATAACGACACTTAGCGCTACCCAGTTGCGCTTTAAGTACTCAGGTGGCCGCCGCCAAAAGTACCCGTATGCAGTGGTGTCCTGCAGCCCTAAACTTGACCCCACGGGGCCGCGGCAGCGGTCCCGGCCAGTCATGCAAGTCAGCCAGGTGAAGGGGGCGGACCGTGCCGTTCAAGGGCCGGAGCAGGACACGGACACTCGTGCTCGCCGGAGCAGTTGCCATCACGCTCGCAGGTACGGGGGCCGCGCTGGCCTGGCCGGCCGGCGGACCCTCCCTGCAGCCGTCGTCCACCGCCCAGACCTCCAGCGCGCCGTCGCATAATCCGCCCGGCCACCGGGACAAGCAGGGCAGCCAGGCCAAACAGGATAAGCAGCACCCGCCTGACAAACAGCACAAAGCCGACCATGCCCGCGGCGGGCGGCTTCAGCACAGCGAGAGCGTGGTCAAGGACGCTGACGGCAGCTTCCGAACCATCCTGGTCCAGCGCGGAACCGTGGAAGCCATCAGCGGCACGTCGGTCACCGTCCGGAGCGAAGACGGTTACTCGCAGGCCTATGCCGTGGACACGGATACCAAGATCATCGGGAGCGGTGCCGCCTTCGGCCACCGGTCGCCTGCAGCGGACGACGACGATAAGGCGGCCGGGCGGCGTACCGGCACCATTGCGGACATTGCCGTAGGGGACGCGGTGCGCATCTTCGGCCTCAAGGAGGCGGAGCGGGTGACGGCGACGCGGATCGCGCCCGGTGCAGGAAACTCCCGAGGCAGCGGACGCTAATCCGGCTCCACCAGGCCGGCCATGATGTCCTGCAGGGTTTCGCAGACCACTGTGACCGCGCGCCGCTTCAGGTTTTCGGGTCGGGCCAGCAGGTCGATGCGGCGCCGCGTGCTGATGCCCTGGAGGGGACGCAGGACGATGGCCGGGTTGAGGACAGGTCCTGCTGTGTACCGCGGCAGGAGGCCCGCCACCCCGCCGGACGCCACCAAAGCGGCCACCGTGGAATAGTCGTTGATCCGGTGCACGATCCTCAGTTCCCGGCTGGATACCGCCGCGACGGCGGACAGCACGTCTGCGGGGGAATAGCCGGCGTGGCTGGTCACCCAGGCCTCGTCCACCACGTCGGCCACGGAAACCGACGCCTGCTGTGCCAGCCGGTGGCCGGCGGGCAGGGCAACGTCCAGCGGTTCGTGCGCCAGCGGAACCACGGTGACCCGTTCGGTGGGCCAGCGAGGGCTGTGGTCCATCCGGTGGGCAAGGACCAGGTCGTACCGGGCGGTGAGGGCGGGAAAGTCATGCTGGGCGACGTCCTCGTCGGAGAGTTCAATGTGCGGCCGCCCTGGTCCTTCCAATGCTTTGGCCAGCGGCGCGAACAGTGCCTGCCCGGCGCTGTGGAATCCGGACAGGGTGACGCGCGCTGCTTCGGAGCCGTGGTAGCTGCCGATCGCGCTCCGGGCATCGGCCATGGCGCTGACCACCGCGGCACCGGCGTCCGCCAGCACCTGGCCCGCCTCCGTGAGGACCAAATTTCGGCCTTCCTTGCGTGTCAGCGGGACCTCCACGGAACGCTGCAGCAGGGCCAGTTGCTGGGAGACGGCAGAGGGGGTCACCATGAGGGTGTCCGCGACTGCCTTCACGCTGCCCAGGGCCTCGAGCTCGCGCAGGATTTCAAGCTGGTGTATTTCCACCGCACCAGTCTACGCATTAGGAATACCTACATCGTCGATTGAGATATTTCCCATTGTTCTAAAGCTTTTTCCTCGCTGTAATGGGGAAGGCAGGGCACCCTGCCACGCGTATGGACCAAGAGTAAGGAAGCCGATGAAGGCTTTGTACAAGGCCGGCCCGCAGGCCGGATTCGAGCTGGTGGACCGCCCGGAACCGGTCACGGGCCCGGCAGACGTGAAGATCCGCGTCATGACCACCGGCATCTGCGGCACGGACCTGCATATCCAGTCCTGGGATGCCTGGGCGCAGGGCATTATCGAGGCGCCGCTGATCCCCGGCCACGAGTTCTACGGCGAAGTGGTGGAAACCGGTGCCGGCGTGCGCGACGTCAAAGTGGGGGACAGGGTCTCCGGCGAAGGTCATGTCGTATGCGGAATCTGCCGCAACTGCCGCGCCGGCCGGCGGCAGATGTGCATCCACACCGTCAGCGTCGGCGTCCAGCGGGACGGCGCCTTTGCCGAATACGTTGTTATTCCCGAGACGAACGTCTGGGTGCACCACGACCCTTCCGTCACACCTGAACTCGGTGCCATCTTCGATCCCTTCGGCAATGCTGTCCACACCGCCCTGAGCTTCCCGCTGGTGGGCGAGGATGTCCTGATCACAGGCGCCGGCCCCATCGGGCTGATGGCCATCGCGGTGGCCCGGCACGCCGGTGCCCGCAAAATCGCCATTACGGACGTTTCCGGACCGAGGCTGGAGCTGGCCCGCCGCCTGGGCGCGGACCTGGCCATCGATGTCTCCACCACGCGCATCCGCGAAGCCCAGCAGGAGCTCTGCCTGCGGGAAGGGTTCGACATCGGCATGGAAATGTCCGGGCACCCGGCCGCGCTGCCGGAGATGATTGACAACATGAACCACGGCGGCCGCATCGCCATGCTGGGCCTGCCGAGCCAGGACATCACCATCGACTGGGCCAAGGTGGTCACCCACATGCTGACGCTGAAGGGTATCTATGGCCGCGAGATGTATGAAACCTGGTACGCCATGAGCGCCATGCTCTCCTCCAACCCCGTACTCCATGCCGGGATCTCCGCGGTGGTCACCGATGTCCTGCCGGCCACGGAATGGGAAAAAGGCTTCGACATTGCCCGCAGCGGGACCGGCGGCAAGGTCGTCCTCGACTGGACCAAACTCTAAGGAAACGCCATGTACACCTCCATCAAGGACCAGTTGCGCACCGAACTGGACGAGATCCGCGCCGCCGGGCTCTTCAAGGCCGAACGCAGCATCAGCTCTCCACAGTCCAGCCACATCACCGCCGGGCAGCCCGGCCGACCGGGCGCGGACGTGCTCAACTTCTGCGCCAACAACTACCTCGGGCTGGCGGATCACCCGGACATCATCGGCGCCGCGAAGGCCGCTATGGACCAGCGCGGCTTCGGCATGGCCAGTGTGCGCTTCATCTGCGGCACCCAGGACCTGCACCTCGAGCTGGAAGCACGGGTCTCCCGTTTTCTGGGCACCGAGGACACCATCCTCTTCTCCAGCTGCTTCGACGCGAACGGCGGGGTGTTCGAATCCCTGCTGGGCGCCGAGGACGCGGTGATCTCCGACGCCCTGAACCACGCCTCCATCATCGACGGCATCAGGCTCTGCAAGGCGCAGCGCTACCGCTATGCCAACCAGGACATGGCCGACCTCGAAGCGAAGCTGGTCGAATCCGCGGGCGCCCGCCGCCGTATCATCGTGACGGACGGCGTGTTCTCCATGGACGGCTACCTTGCGCCGCTGGAGGCAATCTGCGATCTCGCCGAGAAGCACGACGCGCTGGTCATGGTGGACGATTCGCACGCCGTGGGCTTCATGGGCGCCACCGGAGCCGGCACGCCCGAACACGCCGGCGTTTCGGACCGAGTGGACATCTACACCGGCACGTTCGGCAAGGCCCTGGGCGGTGCGTCCGGCGGCTACGTGTCCGGCCGTGCGGAGGTAGTGGCCATGCTTCGGCAGAAGGCACGGCCATACCTGTTCTCCAACTCCCTGGCTCCTGCCATCGTGGCCGCCACCATCAAGGCACTGGACCTGGTGGAAAACTCCGCGGACCTGCGGAGCCGGCTGTTCCGCAACGCGGCCCTGTTCCGCGCCCGCATGACCGAGGAAGGCTTTGACCTGCTTCCCGGAGAACACGCCATCGTCCCGGTCATGTTCGGCGACGCCGTCCAGGCCGCCAGGGTGGCGGACCGCATGCTGGAACACGGCGTCTTCGTGACCGCCTTCAGCTTCCCGGTGGTGCCCAGGGGGGCGGCCAGGATCCGCGTCCAGCTTTCCGCCGCGCATTCAACGGACGACGTCGAAGCGTGCGTCCGCGCGTTCGTCGCCAGCCGCGCGGAGGCAGCCGCTTAGCTCCGCCGCCCGGGCCCCTCCTCTGCCATCATGGACCCATGAGCGCACAATACGATGTCCTGATCGTGGGCGGCGGCATCGCCGGGCTGTCCCTGGCCTCCCGGCTGGCCGGCCATTGCAGCGTTGCCTTGGTGGAGGCGGAACAGGAGCTGGCGTACCACACGTCCTCCCGCTCCGCCCGCCAGCTGATCCCCAGCTACGGGCCGCCGGTGGTCCAGGAGCTGACCATGCGGACACTCGAACTTCTGGCCAGCCGGGATTCTGACCTCCGCGAGCCGGTCCTCACGCCCCGCAGTTTCATGCTGGTGGGCTCGGAAGCTGCAGTGGCGGCAGAAGCCAGCGGCCACATGAAACCCATCACGGTGGAACAGGCGCTTGAGCTGTGCCCGGCGCTGGTTCCGGATTCGTTCCAGGCCGCCGGACTGGACACCGGATCCTTCGCCTGTAATGCACCGCTGCTCCTGGAAGACCACCGTCGGAGTGCACTTGCCGCCGGTGCGGACATCATCACCGGTGCCAGAGTCCATTCGGCCCAGCGGCTGGGCTCAGGCTGGCAGGTGGGGGCCGGGACGGAGGCGTTCCAGGCCGGGGTCCTCGTCAATGCCACCGGTGCATGGGCAGACGAACTCGCCGTGCTCAGCGGCGTGGAGAAACTCGGCTTCCAGCCGTACCGGCGCACCGCGGCGATTGCCGCCGTCGACCGTTCCCTGCCGGAATCCGCCCCGATGGTGGCAGCCGCCGACCACACCTTCTACTTCCGCGCCGAAGGACGGGACGTGCTGATTTCGCCGTCCGAAAGCGTGCCCAGCGGCCCGGAGGACGCCCGGCCGCGCCCCGGGGACATTGAGCGGCTGGTGGAGCGGCTGAACACGATCACCACGTTGGGAATCACAGTCGTGCGAAGCGCATGGACCGGGCTGCGGACCGAGGCGGCGGACGGCATTCCCGTGGCGGGTTTCGATGCTGAAGCCCCGGGCTTCTACTGGCTGGCCGGCCAGGGCGGCTACGGCTTCCAGACCTCCTCGGCCCTGGCCGAACTCGCGGCCGGGCAAATCTTGGCCGGGCAGGGAGCCGCAGGCAGTCCGGAATCCCGGACAGGACAGGCTGTGGCCGCCACCCGATGGTCCATTCGGCGCTGAAGAATGGAGTGCATGAGTACGCTGATCACCAATGTGGCCGAGCTGATGACCCAGGACCTGGAACACCGGGTCCTGAAAGGCGCGGCCGTGGTGGTGGAAGGCGAACGGATCTCCTGGATCGGTTCCGCGGCAGGCGCCCCGGCCGCCGACGAGGCCGTGGACGCCGGAGGCCGTGCCCTGCTGCCCGGCTGGGTGGATTCGCACAGCCACCTGGTCTTCGCCGGGGACCGCACCGCGGAGTTCGAGGCACGCATGGCGGGGGAGTCCTACTCTGCCGGCGGCATCGGCGTCACCATGGGCGCCACGCGGCAAGCCTCAGACTTCGACCTGACCCGGCTGGCCATGGGGCGGGTGGCGGAAGCGGCATCGCAGGGCACCACGTACCTGGAAACCAAGACCGGTTATGGCCTCGACATTGAGCACGAGGCCCGGAGCGCCCGCATCGCATCCACCGTCGCCGACGAAGTGACCTTCCTCGGCGCGCACCTGGTCCCCGCGGGCCAGGACCCGGATGCGTACACGGACCTGGTCTGCGGCCCCATGCTGGACGCCGTGCGCCCCTACGTGAAATGGGCCGACGTATTTTGCGAGGAAGGCGCGTTTACCGCCGAACAGTCGCGCCGGGTGCTGCTGGCCTGCCGCGACGCCGGCCTGGGCCTGCGTGTCCACGGCAACCAACTGGGCGAAGGCCCGGGCGTCCAGCTGGCTGTCGAGCTCGACGCGGCCAGCGTGGACCATGTGAACTACCTCTCCGAACAGGACGTTGCAGCGCTCGCCGGCACCTGGACCGGCTGGGATCCCGCCACAGGATCGGGCCGGCGCGGCACCGTGGCCACGTGCCTTCCGGCCTGCGACCTCTCCACCCGCCAGCCATTGGCTCCCGCCCGCGCCCTGCTGGACGCCGGCGTCCAGGTGGCGCTGGCTTCCAATTGCAATCCCGGCACCTCCTACACCAGCTCCATGTCCTTCTGCGTCACCACCGCGGTGCTGCAAATGCGGCTCAGCGTGCATGAAGCCGTCCGCGCCGCAACCTACGGAGGCGCCCTGGCCCTCCACCGGGACACCGGCAAGGATGCCGACGGCGAACGCGCGGTGGGATCCATCGCCGTCGGACACCGCGCGGACCTCCACCTGCTGAACGCCCCCTCCGCCACGCATCTCGCCTACCGTCCGGGCATGCCGCTGACGTACGCTGTGTGGCGGGCCGGCGTGCGGGTGGGGTAGCAGCCGGCACCGCCCCAGACTGCAACCCCCGGAGGCTTCCAGCATGACCCGTACCGACCGACTCACGGCGATCCTGGACCTGCTGGCCCGGACCGGCCAGGTGGAAGTCGAGGAAATCGTTACCACCTTGAACGTCTCGCCCGCTACTGCCCGGCGGGACCTGGACAGCCTGGCCAAGCGACGGCTGCTGACGCGCACCCGGGGCGGGGCCACCACCGGTGCCCTGGCCTACGACCTGCCCGGCCGGTACAACCGGGACGACCACGCGGAGGCCAAACAGCAGATTGCCCAGGCCGCGTCCGCGCTCATCAGCCCCGGCGCCGTCATCGGCCTGTGCGGCGGCACCACCAGCACGGCGCTGGCCCAGATCCTGGCCACCCGCGAGGACCTCAATGCACCCTCAAACCAGCCCACCCTTACTGTGGTCACCAATGCCATCAACATCGCCGGGCAGCTGGCCGTCCGGCCCAACATCAAGGTCATGGTGACGGGTGGAATCCTCAACCCCCGGTCCTATGAACTGGTGGGCCCCTACACGGACATCATCATGCAGAAGGTAGTGCTGGATATCGCGTTTATCGGCGTCAACGGAATCGATCCCGAGGTGGGGCCCACCAACACCGGCGAAGGGGAAGCTTCCGTGAATGCCCTCCTGGCCAGCCGGGCCCGGGTGTCCTACGTCCTGGCCGATTCGTCAAAGGTGGGCGTCCGCGCCTTCGCCACCATGCACGGCTATAACTTCACCCGGCTGATCACCGACTCGGGGATTTCCGCACGGGACAAGGCCGCCTTTGAAGCCCGGGGCACCGAAGTGATCGTGGCGCCTGCCTGACATGCTGGTCTCATCACACCGACGACTCACCTTCGAAGTCCTCATTGTCCTGGGCCTGTCCCTGGGTCAGTCCGCCGTGTACTCCGTGGTCCAGCTCCTGGACAAGATGTCCCGGGCGCCGCTGGCGCAGGGCACGTCCACGCTCAACCGCCAGCAGAGCAGCCGCGAGTACTTCGACCTGACCTACCAGCTGCTGGACATCGTCTTTGCCCTGGTCCCGGTGCTGCTGGTGATCTACTTCCTCACGGACCAGCGGCGGACCGCCTCCGAAGGGCTTCCTTCCAGCGGATCTGCGTTCCGGAAGCTGGGCCTGGACCTGTCCCGCCCAGGCCGTGACATCCTGCACGGCCTGGGGCTGGCTGCGCTGATCGGGGTGCCGTCGCTGGGGCTCTACGCAGCGGGCCGGGCACTCGGCATCACCACGGCCATCATCCCCAGCGCACTGGACGCTTACTGGTGGACGGTCCCGGTCCTCGTTCTTTCGGCGGTGCGCCACGGGCTGGTGGAGGAGGTGATCGTGGTGGGCTACCTGCTGGACCGGTTCGGCAAGTTCGGCTGGAGCGTCCCGGCCGCCATTGGCGCCAGCGCCCTGCTGCGCGGCACCTACCATCTGTACCAGGGGTTCGGACCCTTCATCGGAAACGTGGTGATGGGCATCGTCTTCGCCTGGCTGTACACCCGGACACGGAGGGTCATGCCTTTGGTGATCGCCCACGCCCTGCTCGATACGGTCGCGTTCGTCGGCTTCAGCCTCTTCGGCCGTGCGGTGGGCCTGGGCTGACCGGAGGGGCCTGGTTAAAAGGATTCGGCCGCCATCGGTGGGTGACGCCATTGTCACCCGCTGATGGCGGCCGAAGCTGTGGTGCGGTCAGATCGTGACGGCGCCGGTGGCAGTCTCGAACGTCACTGACAGGATGCCCGGGGTGCCGTGCGGCGCCACCCAGTCCACGGCAACGTCTTCCAGCGGGCGCTCTACCGGCTCGCCGAGCCATTCGGTGACGCGCTCGGGGGAGCCGGCGATGGTCAGCGACCGCATCTTGAGGCTGCTGTTGTAGGCATTCGAGGGGTGCAGCGACGGGTCGCCCTCCCACTTGAGCATGTAGGGCACCTGCGGGTCAGCGATCAGGCCAAGGATGCCGATCTGCTTCCAGACCAGCTCGCGGCCATCCGGGAACTTGCGGTTGCCGTTGACCGCCGAGCGGCCCAGACGCTCCTCGAACGGTGCCAGGTCGTCCACCTCGACGCACCAGCCCATCCAGCCGCCGCCAGCCGCCGAACGGGCACGCACAGCCTGGCCGAACGGTGCCTTGTCCGAAGCCGGGTGGTCCAGGACCTCCACGACCTCCAAGTATTTGTGTCCCGCCAGCGGGATGATCATGTTGCGCGTTCCAAAACGGGGATGTACCCCGCCCTTGACTGCCTCGACGCCCAGGGCGGAGGAAATCCGTTCAGTGGTGGCCGCCAGGCCATCGTGTTCACAGGCGTAAGAGACGTGATCCATGCGCATGGCAACATCTTGGCACTTTGTGATCAGGCTCTCAGCTTAGGTTTGCCTTACTTGGAAATGGGGGCGGAACCCTTGGCGCAAAGCGCCGCGGGTCGGATGCCGGTGTATCGGCGGATGTCATAACGGGTCACACGCGTGGCGCCGCTGGGGGGATCTTTCATACACTCGAGGGAGGTCATGAGTGCCAGCAACAGCCCCGGCTTGCTGGCCGGCAACCCTCCTACCGCGGCGGGGTGCCCCGGGTGAGGACCTGGCCCGCCGGCCCTCCGGCGGCGGGCAAGCGCGTAGAAGAGGTTTTGCACATGACAGTCACCGTTCCCCGCACCGCGGGGCCCCGGCACGGCGTGGTCCGGTATGCAGGCATTGGCGGGCTGGAACTGGAAGCCGGCGGCTTCCTGCCGGACGTCATCCTTGCCTATGAAACATGGGGCACGCTCAATGCCGACGGCTCCAATGCCGTCCTCATTGAACATGCACTGACCGGCAGCACCCACGTGACCCGAGGCGACACGGACGAGGACGGCTGGTGGGAAGAGTTGGCCGGCCCGGGCGCGCCCGTCGACACCGACAAATTCTTCGTGGTGGCGATCAACATCCTGGGCGGATGCTACGGGTCCACCGGGCCGTCGTCGCCCGCTCCCGACGGCAAGCCATGGGGCTCCCGCTTCCCGCTGGTGACCCTGCGCGATAGCACCGTGGCGGAAGCGCGGCTGGCCGACCAACTGGGCATCCGGTCCTGGTTCGCCGTGCTGGGCGGGTCCATGGGCGGTGCGCGGGCTTTGGAATGGGCCGTCACTTACCCTGAGCGTGTGCAGCGTTGCGCGGTCATCGCCGTCGGGGCCGCTAGTACGGCCGAGCAGATCGCCTTTGCCCAGGCCCAGACGCTCGCCATCCGTCAGGACGCGAACTATAACGACGGCGACTACTACGGCGGTGCGTCCCCCGAGGACGGCCTGGCCCTGGCCCGCCGGATCGCCCACATTACCTACCGCTCAGCCCGGGAGTTTGACGGCCGCTTCGGCCGCAGTCCGCAGTCCGGCGAAGCACCGCTGCAGGCCGAAACGCTTTCCGGCCGCGGCCGTTACCAAGTGGAAAGCTACCTGGACCACCAGGGCAGCAAGCTGGTCCGGCGCTTCGACGCCAACAGCTATATCGCCCTCACTGAGGCGCTGATGAGCCACGACGTCACCCGCGGCAGGGGGTCCCTGGCCGAAAGCCTGAGCCGGGCCACCGCGAAATTCTTCGTGGCCGCGGTGGATACCGACCGGCTGTACTTCCCGGAGCAGTCGCACGAGCTCGCCGCCGCACTGCCGGGCGAGGTGGATGTCCACATCATCTCTGCGCCCATCGGCCACGACGGATTCCTGACCGAAATCGGCCAGCTGGGCGCCCAGCTGCGCGACCATCTCGAAGATTAACTCCGGGCTTCCGCGCGCTCCCTGTGCATTTATGCAGAGGCCTTCTGCACTATTTGCCGTTGAGCTTGCAGCCATAAGCAGACCATACTCGTGTGAATCGGCGGTATGTTGTGTACCTCACATCGCATCGCCACATCCTGGTCGCATCTGGTGTCGACGTAGACGCCGAAGGAGTTCATTAATGAGTACGGAAAAGTCCGCCGCAGGGCGGGTCGGGGAGCCCGACGTCAAGTCCACGGGCCTGAAGAAGGTCGTCACGGCTTCCATGGCCGGCACGGTCGTTGAATGGTACGAGTTCTTCCTCTATGCCTCAGCCGCCACGCTCGTATTCGGCAAGACGTTCTTCCCCAACTCGGGTACGGAGCTGGACGGCATCATCGCCGCCTTCGTGACGTACGCCGTCGGGTTCGTTGCCCGCCCCATCGGCGGCATTGTCTTTGGCCACTTTGGCGACAAGTTCGGCCGCAAGCAGCTGCTGCAGCTCAGCATCATCATGGTTGGCGTTGCCACCTTCCTCATGGGCTGCCTTCCCACGTTCGCCCAGATCGGCTACTGGGCGCCCGCCCTCCTGGTGTTCCTGCGGTTCGTCCAGGGCTTTGCGGTCGGCGGCGAGTGGGGCGGTGCCGTCCTGCTGGTGGCCGAGCACAGCCCCAACAAGTCGCGCGGGTTCTGGTCGAGCTGGCCGCAGTCTGCGGTGCCGATGGGCAACCTGCTGGCTACCGGCGTCCTCTTCACCCTGTCCTCCACGCTGTCCCAGGAAGCATTCCTCGGCTGGGGCTGGCGTGTTGCGTTCTGGCTCTCCGCCGTGATCGTCATCATCGGCTACTACATCCGGACCAAGGTCCAGGACGCCCCGATCTTCATCGAGGCCCGCAAGGAAGTCGCCGTTGAGAACAAGGGCTACGGCGTGGCTGAGGTCTTCCGCCGCTACCCGCGCGGTGTCTTCACGGCCATGGGCCTGCGCTTCGCCGAGAACATCCTCTACTACCTCGTGGTGACGTTCTCCATCACCTACCTGAAAGTGGTCGTGGAGACGGACACCTCCCGCATCCTGCTCCTGCTGCTGGTGGCCCACTTCATCCACTTCTGCACCGTGCCGCTGGTGGGCAAGATGTCCGATGCCTTCGGCCGCCGCCCGGTCTACATGGCCGGTGCGATCCTCGGCGGTACCTGGGGCTTCTTCGCCTTCCCCATGATGGACACTGCCAACGACATGATCATTCTGGCCGCCATCACCATCGGCCTGATCTTCCACGCACTGATGTACGCGGGCCAGCCCTCCATCATGGCCGAAATGTTCCCCACCCGGATGCGCTACTCCGGCGTATCCCTGGGCTACCAGGTGACCTCGATCGTTGCCGGCTCGCTGGCCCCGATCATCGCCACGGCACTGCTGAGCAACTTCGGCTCGTCCACTCCGGTGGCGCTGTACCTGCTCGGAGCATGCGTCGTCACGGCAGTCTCGGTCTTCTTCCTCAAGGAAACCCGGGGTATTTCGCTGCACGACGTTGACGCCGCGGACGCCAAGGGCACCGCGGATCTGCTCGCCGCGTCCAAGAAATAACCCACGCGGGCGACACCAGTCAGGGCAGTTGCCCGGACCCGGCTTCCGGGTCCGGGCAACTGCATGCCATGAACCTCCACTCCACGAATCAGCCACAGCAAGGAGCCGCCATGCGAGCCGCTGTCCTCTACAACACCGTTCCCGCCGGCACCAGTTACACCGAGGCGCACCCGCTGGTGGTGGAGGAACTTGACCGCCCCGAACCGCGTGCCGGGGAACTGGGCGTCGCGATCACCTACTCCAGCCTGTGCCACTCGGACCTCTCAGTGGTCGACGGGTCCAGGGTGCGTCCGCTGCCCATGGCGCTGGGGCACGAGGCTGTGGGGCGCGTGCAGGCCGTGGGGCCCGGCGTTGAAGGCGTCTCCGTGGGCGACCACGTGGTCCTGGTCTTCGTCCCCAGCTGCGGCGACTGCCGCGCCTGCCGGGCCGGCCGGCCGGCACTCTGCCACCGCGCCGCTGAAGTCAACGGCTCAGGGGACCTGCTGCATGGCGAGGCCCTGCTCCGGACCCCTGCCGGGGAACGCATCAACCACCACCTTGGCGTTTCGGCATTCGCCGACTATGCCGTGGTGGCGAGGGAATCCGTCGTGGTGATCGACGACGACGTTCCGGACACGGTGGCGGCCATGTTCGGGTGCGCTGTGCTCACCGGCATGGGTGCGGTTTTCAACACGGCAGCGGTCGACGCCGGCCAGTCGGTCGCCGTCTTCGGCCTCGGCGCCGTGGGGCTTTCGGCAGTCATGGCAGCACGTCTTGCCGGCGCGGTTTCCGTTATCGCCATCGACCCGAACGAGGGCAAGCACCAGCTCGCACTGGACTGCGGAGCCACTGCCGTGGGAACGCCCGACGACGCCGCGCAGCTGATCGCTGACGCCACCGGTGACGGCGTCGACGTGGCAGTGGAAGCCGTGGGTTCGGCGCGCGTGATCGCGTCCTGCCTGGAACAGGTAACCCGCGGCGGCGCCGTGGTGTCAGTCGGCCTGCCTCATCCCTCGGCGGAACTGACCGTGCCGGCCCTGCAGTTCGCCGGCGCCGGCAAGCGGCTGCTGGGGTCCTATATGGGCGACGCGGTCCCGGAGCGCGACATCCCCCGGTACCTGGGCTTTTGGCGCGAAGGCCGGCTGCCTGTGGAACTGCTGCACACGGACACCCGGCCGCTGGATGAAATTAACGAGGGCCTGGACGCCCTCGCGGCCGGCCGCGTGGTCCGCCGGCTATTCCAGCCCTGAGCATCCCGCCGCGTGCCGGTGCGAACAGCCTCAGGACGCGAGCAGGTCCTGCCGTGCGGCAACCTCTTCCTTCAGCGCAGCGACGACGGCCTGCACGCGTCCTGAGCGCAGCGACTCCGGCCGGGCCACCGCCCAGATGGGCAGCTGCCGTTCGAAGTCGTGCGGCAGGACAGGAACAAAATCGGCATCGCGGCTGACCATAAAGCTCGGCAGGAGGCCGATGCCGGCGCCTCGGCGCACCGCCTCCACCTGGGCAAAGATGCTGGTGGCCTGGAAGCTGGATTTCGGCATGGGAAGCTGCGAGGAACGGTGGCCCAATTCCGCTACCTGGAGTGCGGACTCAACGTAAGAGACGAAGCCATGCTGCCCGACGTCGTCGGGCGTTTCCGGAAGGCCCCGCCGCGCCGCATAGCCGGCGCTGGCGTAAAGCCGCAGGTAGTAATTGGTGAGGAAGATCGTCTGCGCGTTCCGCACGTCCGTTCCGCCCACCACCACTTCGAGGTCCACGCCGGATCTGTTCTGGCTGACCTTGCGGGTGGCGCTGAGCATCTCGACATTCAGCATCGGATGGCGCTGCTGCAGCCGGACCAGTGCCGGCGTGACGAAGTCGGCGCCAAAACCGTCCGAGGTACTGATCCGCACCATCCCGGACAAAGCATCGCGCTCCTGGCCGATGGCGCCGGCCAGGGTGCCGAGCGTCTCCTCGATGGCCTCGGCCGCAGCGACCGCGGAGGCACCAAGTTCCGTCAGTTCCCAGCCGTGCGGGCTGCGCTCCAGCGTCCGGCCGCCCAACTGCCGGTCCAGGGCAAGGATCCTGCGCGAAATCGTCGTGTGCGTTGTGCCCAGCGCCTCCGCCACCGCATTGAACCGGCCCAGTCTCGCCACCGTCAGGAGAATCAGCAAATCGTCGGGGCTCGGCAGACTGCCCACGTATTCCGCCTTCCATCCCTGTGCATCAATGCACATGGCATCTGTGATTTTTTACCTTGATTGCACTTTACCAGCATGTGATGGTGGACACAGACGACTCCGGCCAAGGCGGCCGGACCAGAAGCGAAGGAGCTTGCACATGGCAGTTATCGGTTGGATCGGGTTGGGAAACATGGGCGGGTCCATGTCAGTGAACCTCGCCAAGGCAGGTCACGACGTCCGGGGCTTCGACCTCAACCCCGCCGCCGTGGCCGCTGCGGAGGCCGGCGGCGTCAAGCCCGTCGCCGGAATCGCCCAGGCGGTGGAAGGGGCTGACGTTGTCTTCACCATGCTTCCCAAGGGCGAACACGCCAAAGCCGTGTACCTGGGCCCGGACGGCGTGCTGGCGCACGCCTCCACCAGCACTCTCCTGGTTGATTCCTCCACCATCGACATCGCCTCGGCGCAGGAACTGCACGACGCCGCTGCTGCCGCCGGCTTCCGCTTCGTCGATGCCCCGGTGTCCGGCGGCATGAGCGGTGCCAAGGCCGGCACCCTGACGTTCATGGTGGGTGGCGAGGACGGCGCGGTGGCCGATGCCACCGAGTACATCCGCCCCATGGCCGCAAACATCATCCCTACCGGTGGCGCCACCACCGGCCAGGCCGCCAAGATCTGCAACAACCTCATGCTCTTCATCAACCTCGCCTCCACCGCCGAAGGCGCCGTGCTGGCCGACCGCCTCGGCCTGGACAAGCAAGTCTTCTGGGACATTGCCTCCGTGTCCTCCGGCGACAGCTGGGCACTGCGGACCTGGTACCCCGTCCCCGGCGTGGTGGACACCGCAGCCTCGAACAACGACTTTGCCCCCACGTTCACCACCGAACTGGCCAACAAGGACATCGGCCTGGCCATCAGCGCAGCGGAGGATACGGGAACTCCGCTGGAAATCGGCAAGCACGTCCAGCAGCTGTTCCAGCGCCTGATCGACGCAGGGGAGTCCGGCAAGGACTGCTCCATGATCATCAAGCTCGCGGACGGTTCGCTCGGCGCCGCAGCCCAGCCCGGCGCCGCAGACCAGTCCGCCTGACCGTACCGAACTTCCCAGCCCGAAAGAGACCCATGCAGACAATTCCGCACTTCATCAACGGCCAGCGCGTCAGCGACGCAGAGCGCTTCGGCCCTGTTTTCAACCCCGCCACGGGCGCCCAGGACAAGCAGGTGGCGCTGGCCTCCGGTGCCCGGGTGGAGGAAGCCATCGCGGCGGCGAAGGCAGCCCTGCCGGCGTGGCGCGCCACCAGCCTGGCCCGGCGCAGCAACATCTTCTTCAAGGTCCGCGAGATCCTGAACGAGCGCAAGCCCGAACTCGCCGCCATCCTCACCAGCGAGCACGGCAAGGTCCTCTCCGACGCCGAGGGCGAAATTTCCCGCGGCCTCGAAAACATCGAGTTCGCCACCGGGCTGTCCCACATGCTCAAGGGCGAGCGGTCCGAGCAGGTCTCCAGCGGCGTCGACGTCCACTCAGTCCGCCAGCCTGTGGGCGTCGTGGCCTGCATTACCCCGTTCAACTTCCCGGCGATGGTTCCGCTGTGGATGATCGGCAGCGCCCTGGCCTGTGGCAACACCGTGCTCCTGAAGCCGAGCGAGAAGGACCCCTCGTCGGCCGTTTTCATCGCCGAGGTGTTTGCTGAAGCGGGCCTGCCGGCCGGCGTCCTCAACGTCGTCCAGGGCGACAAGGAAGCCGTGGACGTCCTTCTGGAGCACCCGGACGTCAAAGCGGTCAGCTTCGTGGGGTCCACCCCCATCGCCCAGTCCATCTACAGGCGTGCAGCGGACCACGGTAAGCGCGTACAGGCCCTTGGCGGGGCGAAGAACCACATGGTGGTCCTGCCTGACGCCGACCTGGACATGGCCGCGGACGCCGCCGTCTCTGCCGCCTACGGCTCCGCAGGGGAACGCTGCATGGCCGTCAGCGTCCTGGTGGCGGTGGGCAGCATCGCCGACGACCTCGTGGAGGCGATCCGGTCCCGGATGGCGGACCTGAAGATCGGGCCCGGCACGGATCCGGCATCCCAGATGGGTCCGCTCATCACCAAGGAACACCGCGACCGCGTTGCCTCCTACGTGGCCGGTGCTGAAGATGAAGGCGCCACCGTTGTGGTGGACGGGCGTGAGCAGCAGTTCGAGTCGGACGGGTTCTTCATCGGTGTCAGCCTGGTGGACCACGTTAAGCCCGGTATGAAGGTCTACGATGAGGAAATCTTCGGGCCTGTCCTGTCCGTGGTCCGCGCCGAAACCTACAGCGATGCCGTGCGCCTGGTCAACGAACACGAGTTCGGCAACGGCGTGGCGATCTTCACCCGCGACGGCGGCGCCGCCCGGCAGTTCGAGTTCGACGTCGAGGCCGGCATGGTGGGCATCAACGTCCCCATCCCGGTACCGGTGGGGACGTTCTCCTTCGGCGGCTGGAAGAACTCGCTGTTCGGCGACACGCACATGTACGGCCCGGACAGCATCCGCTTCTACACCCGCGGCAAGGTGGTCACCACGCGGTGGCCAGACCCCGCGACCTCCGTCATCGACCTCGGCTTCCCCCAGATCGACTGATCACCCTGACCGCCCCCAGGTTTTCCCGGGGGCGGTCAGCCGTTCATGATGTCGCTGCGCCGGGTCATGTACTCCTCCATGGAGATTTCGCCGTCGCTGTACTGCCTGTCGAGTTCGGCGAGCTTCCGGGCACGGAAGCCTTGCGGGGCCGACGGCGGCGGGGGAGTGGCCGGGGCGGCCGGCTCTTCGGGAGCCGGCTGCTGCTGCCAGGGCTGGGGCGGCGCGGGCGGCTCGCCATAGAGTCCCGGGAGCGGAGCCGGCGGCTCCACCGGCCGCGGCCGGTTGATCTCGCGGAATCCGCCGGAGAAGTAGTCCTGCTGGGTATAGCCGTCGCGCGGCTGCCTGTTCTGCGGTGCGGCCGGGCCGGGAAACTGTCCGTCTCCGGGAAAGTGGCCGGGGCCCGGGTACTGGCCGTGGAATCCCCGGTCCTGGTTCCGGCGGGCCATGGACTTCCGGTACATCCGCAGCCCCATGGGGATGAGGAAGGACAGGACAAGGATCCAGAAAAACAGGTTGTTCACGGGGAATCGCCTCTCAGGTATGTCCTTCCAGCTTAAGCCCGGCTGCCCTGCCCGGCTTCCCGTGCCGCTGGGTCATGGGTGCCCCCGCCCAAGGCGTCCTGCCCGCCGGTGCTGCCGAGCGGCCCCTCGCCGGAACCCAACGGAACGCCCGGCCCAAAAACGGGACCCGGCGTCGGACGTTTTGCGGTGATGCCGTCGCCGGAGGACTGGTGCCGCAGGCGGCGGAGCACCCAGGGCACGAAGTATTCGCGCGCCCACACCAGGTCCCCCGAGCGGGCCTCGCGCCAGGTGCGGGGAGGCAGCGGCTTGGGCTGGAGCGGCTGCAGGGTGTGCTCCACGTTCAGCGCGTCCAGCACCATGGCCGCGATGGTGTGGTGGCCCAGCGGGGAAAAGTGCAGCCGGTCCTCGTCCCACATCTGGGGGTCCTTCAGCTGGCGGAGCGACCACATATCCGCAATGACCGCGTCATGCCGGGCCGCGACGGTGCGCAGGTTCTCGTTGTAGATGGCCACCTTGCTGCGGATCCGGCCCAGCACCGATGAGCCGGTGTCGGGCCCGTTGAAGAGAACCACGGTGGCACCGCCCATGGCCAGGATCTGCACCACGGAATCGAGTTTCTCCGCCAGGGCGTCGGGATCCCCGCCGGGGCGCAGGAGGTCATTTCCGCCGGCGGACAGGGTCACCAGTTCCGGCTTCAGCGCCAGGCAGGGTGCGAGCTGCTGGTCCACGATCTGCTGCAGGAGCCGGCCCCGGACGGCAAGGTTGGCGTAGGCGAAGTCCGGCTGGGTGCGTCCCAGCTCCTCCGCCACCCGGTCCGCCCAGCCGCGGAAGCCGCCCGGACTCGAGCGTTCGGGGTCGCCGATGCCCTCTGTGAAGGAATCGCCCATTGCCACGTACCGGGTCCAGGGGTGGGATCCCGGCCGGGCCGGAGTGGTCTGGATGGCGTTGGTCTCACTCACGGTCCTATCCTGCCTTTCGCCGCTCTGGCTACGCGAACGTAGGTTGCTGCTGATGCGCCGGGAAGGTGCTGTAAGAATGGAAACCATGACTGAAGCCGAAGTATTTCCCGCCCCCGTTGTCTTGTGGTCCCACCCGGAGGACCAGCGGGACGGCAAACCGCTGCTGGTCCTGCTGCATGGCTACGGCGCGAACGAGCAGGACCTGCTGAGTCTGGCGGACCTGCTTCCGGGCGACTTCGCCGTCGCTTCGGTGCGGGCGCCAATCGCCATGGGTCCGGGGTTCACCTGGTTCCCGCTGACGGCTTCCATCGACTACTCGCTGGAGCGGGTCAAGGCCGCCTCCGCCTATGTGCTGGAGTGGATCGACACCATCCGGGTGGGCCACCCGTCGGTGACGCTGCTGGGATTCTCCATGGGCATGGCCATGGCCACCACTCTCCTGCGCCAGCGGCCCACGGACTTTGCCGCCGTCGTCGGGCTTTCCGGTTTTGTGGTGGACGCCGGGGACGATCCCACCTTCCACGACGACCAGCTCGACGGCACTGTTCCGATGTTTTGGGGGCGGGACCAGCAGGATCCGGTCATCACCCCGGACAAGATCGACTTCACCATGGGCTGGGTACGCAAGCACGTCAAGCTCACCAAGGTGCTGTACACGGGCATGTGGCACGGCATCAACCAGCAGGAAATCGGGCACGTGGGCGAATTCCTCACCCACGAGGTGCTCCGGAAATAGCGCGTACGACGCCGGGACGCTGCCTGCTCGGGCCAGTTGCGGGGGCTTCGGGGGGCTCAGCCCGGCGGTTACCTTTTGCCGGGGCCGGCAACCCGCACAGACTGCCCGTTGACGGTGACGGTGTCGCCGTGGTGGAGCTGGCGGCCGCGGCGGTCCTCGATTTCCCCGTTGACCTTGACTAGCCCGTTCTTGATCAGATCTGCGGCCTCCACGCCGTCCTCCACCAGGCCGGCAAGCTTCAGGAGCTGGCCCAGGCGGATCATGGTGTCGCGGATGGGGACGTCTTCAACGGGGTTGCTCATGAAGCAATAATGCCTGACGTAAGGTGTGTTCAATGACCTCTCCCTCCCGACTGCCGCTGCTCGCCGGGCTTCCCCTGGCCGTCGGCGCAGGGCTCGCCATTCCCGTCCAGGGCCGTATCAACGGCGCCCTGGGCACCCGGCTGGATGACGGCATCGCCGCTGCCGTGGTGAGTTTCAGCACAGGGCTGGTCCTGATGGTGGCGGTCTCGCTGCTCCTGCCGCGGGGCCGGGCAGGGCTCGCCCGGATTGTCCCTGCGCTCCGGAGCCGGGCCTTCCCGCCCGCGTATGCGCTCGCCGGTGCCATCGGTGCATTCTTCGTTTTTGCCCAGTCGTTCACCGTGGGGATCCTCGGGGTGGCGCTGTTCACCGTGGCCACAGTGACGGGGCAAACCGTCAGCGGCCTCCTGGTGGACCGGATGGGCATCGGCCCGGCCGGGCGCAAGGCCGTCACCGGTATCCGGGCGGCGGGGTCGGTCCTGACCATCGCGGCCGTGGCATGGGCGGTGTCCCCCCGGTTCACCGGGACGGGGGCCGCTGCTGCGGCCGGCGGTGTCGACGGTTCCGGCGGTCCGGGGGCGCTGCTGGTGCCTGTGCTGCTGCCCGTCCTGGCCGGTTTCCTGATGAGCTTCCAGCAGGCCATGAACGGTACTGCCACCATGCACTACGGGTCGCCCATCGCCGCCACCCTGGTCAACTTCATCGCCGGCACCGTGGTCCTCTGGGCTGCGCTCGCCGTCAAGGTGGCAGTGACCGGCCCGGTGGCACCGCTGCCGGGGGAGTGGTGGTACTACCTTGGCGGGCCGATGGGGTGCATCTTCATCGGCCTGAGCGCCCTGCTGGTGCGCACCCTTGGAGTGCTGGTCACCGGTCTGGGCATGATCGCCGGACAACTGGTGGGGTCACTGGTCCTGGACATCGTCCTTCCGGCCCCGGGCTCCGTGGTGGCGCCGGCCACGGTGCTGGGAACCCTGCTGACCCTTGCTGCCATCGTCCTGACCACCCTGCCCTGGCCACGGGGCGCCTTTCGGCGGCAGGGCCGGTAGGCTAGGTCTCGCAGCTTTTCCTGCATCTTTTCCGCATCCGGACTTGCGGCGTCCCAGTGCTTTCCGCGCGGGAAGCACGGGGCCGGAACAACCGCGGACCGCACCCAGCGGCCCTGTAGAAATTGGAGTTACCCCCATGGCAGCAAAATCCGTTCTCGATCAGGTCATCTCCCTCTCCAAGCGGAGGGGCTTCGTGTTCCAGGCCGGTGAGATCTACGGAGGTTCGCGTTCTGCCTGGGACTACGGGCCCCTCGGCGCCGAGCTGAAGGAAAACATCAAGCGCCAGTGGTGGCAGTCCGTGGTCCGTGGCCGGGAAGACGTAGTGGGCCTGGACTCATCCGTCATCCTGCCCCGCCAGGTCTGGGAAGCGTCCGGCCACGTAGAGGTCTTCTCCGATCCGCTGGTGGAGTGCCTGTCCTGCCACAAGCGCTACCGTGCGGACCACCTCGAGGAAGAGTACGAGGAAAAGAAGGGCCGTCCTGCCGAAAACGGGCTCAAGGACATTGCCTGCGCCAACTGCGGCACCCGTGGCGAATGGACCGAGCCGCAGGAATTCTCCGGCCTGCTCAAGACCTTCCTGGGCCCCGTGGCCAGCGAGGAAGGCCTGCACTACCTCCGCCCGGAAACCGCCCAGGGCATCTTCGTGAACTTCAACAACGTGCTCACCACGTCCCGCAAGAAGCCGCCGTTCGGCATCGGCCAGATCGGCAAGTCCTTCCGCAACGAGATCACTCCCGGAAACTTCATCTTCCGCACCCGCGAGTTCGAGCAGATGGAAATGGAGTTCTTCGTGGAGCCCGGCACGGACGAGGAATGGCACCAGTACTGGATGAAGGAGCGCATGGCCTGGTACACCGGCCTGGGCATCCGCGAGGAAAACCTCCGCTTCTTCGAGCACCCGCAGGAAAAGCTCAGCCACTACTCCAAGGGCACCACGGACATCGAGTACCGCTTCGGCTTCCAGGGCTCCGAGTGGGGCGAGCTCGAGGGCATCGCCAACCGCACCGATTTTGACCTCTCTACCCACGCCAAGGCGTCCGGCACGGACCTGAGCTACTTCAACCAGGCCACCAACGAGCGTTACACCCCGTACGTGATCGAGCCCGCCGCCGGCCTTACCCGGTCCTTCATGGCCTTCCTTATAGATGCCTACACCGAGGACGAGGCCCCCAACGCCAAGGGCGGCGTGGACGTCCGCACCGTGCTGAAGCTCGACCCGCGCCTGGCCCCGGTCAAGGCCGCCGTGCTGCCCTTGAGCCGCAACGAGGACTTGTCCCCGAAGGCCAAGGACCTTGGCGCGCAGCTGCGGAAGAACTGGAACATCGACTTCGACGACGCCGGGGCCATCGGCCGCCGCTACCGCCGCCAGGACGAGATCGGCACCCCGTTCTGCATCACGGTGGACTTCGAAACCCTCGAGGACCAGGCCGTGACCATCCGCGAACGGGACACCATGAGCCAGGAACGCGTCTCCCTGGACAAGGTGGAAGGCTACCTGGCCGCACGCCTGATCGGGGCCTAGGCATGGCCATCGAATACCGCGAATGGCGTGAGGGCGACGACCTGGCGCTCCTGGAGATCTGGGGTGGCCCGGAGACTGCCCAGGCCCGCCAGTTCCGCAGCGCCCTCGCGGTCTCCTCCGACGGGGGAGCCGGCACCTCCTGGCGCCGCTGCATCGTGGCCGAGGACGTTCTTGACGGCGTCGGCATCCCGGTGGCCGCCGGCGTGGTCTACGAGGCATCCCTGCATCCGGAACGGCTCTGGACCTACATCGAGGTGGCCCGCGACCACCGCCGCTCCGGCATCGGCGCCACGCTGCTGACTATGCTGCGGCGCGAAGCCGGCCACGCGCCGTCGGGCGTTGAAAAGCTCCGCGCCAAGGTGGAGCCCGGCACCCCCGGTGCCGCCTTCGCCGAGGCGTTTGGGCTGGTGCCCATCCAGCGGTCGCGCCTGGTGGTGGTGGAACCTGGCGCGCTGAAGCTTCCGGTGTTCCCGGACGACGGCGGAGCCGCCGGCGGCGAAAACGCCGGATCCGATGTGGTCATGGACCTGGCTACCGGTTCCGTGGAACTGACGGACGTGGTGGGTCGGTACTACTCGTCCATCCACGGCTGGGACTCGCCCGGCGTGCTGTCTGTGGGGCAGGTGCAGAAGCTGTTCCTGGATGAACTGACCGGCGCGCACGGCGCCATCGTGCTCCGGGCCCGGCCGGAATCGGCATTCGGCGCCGGCGTGAAGCCCACCAAAAAGGGCCGCATCCGCGCCTTCGCCGTCAGCTACGCAGCACCGGCGGACCCGGACGCCGCGCCCGGCGTACCAGGCACCGGTGCCGCCGGGACCGAAAACGCCGACGGCAGGGAAACTCCAACGGATGTCTTCGTGGGGCACGAACCCGGGCTCGAGCCGGCTGACGCCGCCGATGCCGTACGGGACATCCTGTCCCTCATCGCGTACCAGCATCCGGTGATGCTGGAACTGGACGATTCGATGGCTGCCCTGCGCGCCGCCGTCGAACCCCTCCTGGACAGCGGCAAGGCCCGCCTGGTCGGGCCCGAAACCCTGGTCGTCGCTGACTAACCCACCCAACTGGGTCGCGCGGAGTGCCGTTTTGACCCCTCAAAACGGCACTTCGCGCTACTTAGTTGGGGCAGGGCAGGCAGGTAGGGCGGGGTCAGGGCCGTTTGGGAGGCCACGGGATGAATCCGCTCGTGGCCTCGACATACTCCCGGTAGCCCGGCCGGCCGGACATGGCCTTCTCCGTCAGCGGCTTGCCGGTCTTCGCAGCCAGCGTCCACACCATCAGGGCGGGGGAGAGGACTGTCAACACTCCCGGCCAGGAGTCCGCCACCACCAGGAACAGTCCGGTCCACACCGCGGCGTCGCCGAAATAGTTGGGGTGCCGCGTATACCGCCACAACCCGTTGTTCAGCACGGTCCCTTTCCGGGCCGGGTCCTTTTTGAACTGCGCCAGCTGCCAGTCGCCCACGGACTCGAACGCAAAGCCCACCAGCCACAGCATGGTGCCGGCTATTGCCAGCCACCCCAGCGGTCCCGTGCTGAACATGCCCACCTGGACGGTGAGGGACACGAAGAACATCACCAGACCCTGCGGCAGGTACACGCGGCGCAGCGCGTAGGCATTGCGGGAACCCGGCGCGCCGGCCAGCAGGTCCCGGTAGCGCGGGTCCTCATGCCCGCCGCGGGCCCGCCAGCCGATATGCAGGCCCAGCCGCAGGCCCCATGCGGCCGTCAAAACCAGCAGCAGGAGCCGCCGGCCGTCGTCGCCATGACTGGCGGACAGCACCCATGCGACCACCGCCACCGCCACGAACCCCGGCCCCCACGCCACGTCCATCACCGAGTGCCGCCCCTGCCGCACCGCCACGGCAAACGTCACCATCAGGAGTACGACGACGGCACCCGCAGTCCAGGGGAGCGCCGCCACAAAGGCGGCCCACGGGAAGGCAGCTACAGGGTATGGGCTCACAGGGTCACCTGGAGCGAGGACTCCGGCAACAGGTCACCGAATGCGGGCGGCGGCGCCACCGGAGCCCCGGTGCTTTCGGCGAAGGACTTCAGCACGAACCCCGTGGTCAACGACTGCCAGAGCCGGACCTTGCGCAGCATGAAGTGTCCGGCGCCCCGGAGCGCCACGTACTGCATGCTGGCGGCCCCGGACGCTGCCCGCTGGGCGAAGGCGAGCGACGCGGCGGGACTCGTCCAGCGGTCCCTGGTGCCGTGCACAATCAGCACCTCCCGGCCGGCCACGCTGGCTGTCGGGCTGGCCGGGCCCAGCCACGGTGCCAGCGCCACGACGGCAACCACCTGTGGGTCGCCGGCGGCGGACAGCGCGGTGAGGCCGCCCATGGAGTGGCCCACCAGGAACACCGGCACGCCCGGATGCTGCTCCCTGATCAGCTGCAATGCCCACCGCGCATCCTGCAGCGGGGACATGTCGGCGCCGTTCCAGCCCCGGACGCTGTTGCGCAGGCTCCAGACGGCCAGCCCGTGCCGCCCCCCGCCGCGGTGCAGATCCCTGGCGAAGGGCATCATCCGGGCCGGGCTGAGATGCCGCGCCTGCACACGCTCCCTGCTCTGGGACTTCCCGCCATGCAGCACCAGGGCCACGCCGCGGACCGGACCCGCGGGTGCCAGGACTTTGAGGACTGCGCCGTTGCTGCTCTGAACCATTCCTGCCGCCTTCCGGCCTGCCGCCCCCGGGCGGGCAGGCCATTTATCAACCCTAAGGTGCCGGCCGTAGAGTTCAAGGTATGAGGTTTCACTGCTGATGGGCGCCGGACACTCCCACGCTGCTACTGACCATTCGGAGCCGACGCCCCAGGCGATGGCTGCCCGCCGGAAGGCCAACCGCATCCTGGCGGCAATCCTGGTTCCGCTGACGCTGCTGACACTCGCGGCCATGGCCATGCTGTGGCCTTCCGGCAGCAAGGAAGGCATCTCGCTGGCCAACCCTTATTCCACGGCCGCCGGCGTCACTTTCGACACCGGCGCCATCCAGCGCGTGGTTACCGAACCGTGCATGCAGGGAGCCGGCCTCCAGGACCCCAGCCAGGCCGGACAGGAAGGAAGCCCGCAGGGCACCGAGCCCGCCGGCTCGGAGTGCACGTTCGCCTACACGGAGCCGGACAGGGGTGGAAGCGCGGTCAAGGTGGTCATCAACCCGGACATCGCCAAGTCCCACGGGGTGGACCCCGGCGACCAGATCCGCTACCTGAATCTTTCGGGCGCCGAGGGCGTCTCGGCGTCGGGATCGCCGGCCTATATCTTTGTGGACTTTGTCCGTACGCTGCCCATCCTCCTGCTGGCGCTGCTCTATGCCGCGGTGGTCATCGCTGTGGCCCGATGGCGCGGCCTGCGCGCGCTGATCGGACTGGTGGGAGCCTACTTCGTGCTGGCCGGCTTCATGCTGCCGGGCCTGGTGGAAGGCAAGCCGCCGCTGCTGCTGGCACTGGTGGGTTCAACGGTGATCATGATCGGGGTCCTCTACTTTGCCCACGGGTTCTCGGCCCGGACGTCCACTGCCCTCCTAGGCACCATTTTCGGACTGGGCATCACCGCGCTCCTGGCCGCATGGGCCACGGGCAGCGCCAACCTGGCCGGAGTGGGCAACCACGAGGCCACCACGTTGATCAACACCTCCGCCAACATCTCCATCTCCGGCGTGATCCTGTGCGGGCTGATCATCTCGGGCCTGGGCGTCCTCAACGACGTCACCATCACACAATCCTCCGCGGTGTGGGAACTTTACGAGCTCGCCCCGTCCAGCAGTGCGCGCAAGCTCTTTACCTCCGCCATGCGGATCGGCCGTGACCACATTGCCTCCACCGTGTACACCATCGCGTTCGCCTACGCCGGTGCCGCACTGCCCATCCTGATCATCGTGATGCTCTACGACCGGCCGCTGGTGGAAACGCTCACCAGCGCCGAACTGTCGGAGGAAGTCATCCGCACGCTGGTGGGGTCCATCGGCCTGGTGCTGGCCATCCCGGTCACCACGCTGATCGCCGTGCTGGTGGTCAAGGCCACCGGTACGGGGGGAGCTGTTCCCGCAGTCGCCGGGCCCGGCCCGCACCACACAGCGGACGACGTCGAGGACACCGGAGCGCTCGCAGCGGCGGCCTTGACGGAGCGCGAGGGAGGGGCGGCCGAAGACACGGAGCTGCCGGAAACCCGGCGCGGACGGCGGGCCCGGCACAGCTGACGGGAGCTGCCGCCGCGACACCCTGCCGCCACGATTTGCCCCGCTTTGCAACAATGGACAGGTGACTGTTGCAGCAACTCCTCCCGCCCCCAGGCTGGAACTCCCGCCCCTGAAGCTGGGTCCCCTGACCGTGGACACCCCGGTGATCCTGGCCCCCATGGCCGGCATCACCAACTCGGCCTTCCGCCGCCTGTGCCGCGAATACGGCGGCGGCATGTACGTCGCCGAGATGGTGACCTCCCGCGCACTGGTGGAGCGCACCCCCGAGTCGCTGCGGATCATCTCCCATGACGGGGACGAGAAAGTCCGTTCGGTACAGCTCTACGGCGTGGATCCCACAACAGTTGGCGCAGCGGTCCGGATGCTCGTGGAAGAGGACCGCGCAGACCACATCGACCTGAACTTCGGCTGCCCCGTACCCAAGGTGACCCGCCGCGGCGGCGGCTCGGCCCTGCCGTGGAAGATCGACCTCTTCACCGCCATCGTGCAGACCGCCGTCAAGGAGGCGGGCAAGGGCAACATCCCGCTCACCATCAAGATGCGCAAGGGTATCGACGACGACCACCTTACGTACCTCGACGCCGGCCGCATCGCGCGCGACTCCGGCGTTGCCGCCGTCGCGCTCCACGGCCGGACCGCGTCGCAGTTCTACTCCGGCCAGGCTGACTGGTCCGCGATCGCCCGCCTCCGCGAGGAACTCCCGGACATCCCGGTACTGGGCAACGGCGACATCTGGTCCGCCGAGGACGCCGTCCGGATGGTCCGCGAAACCGGCGTCGACGGCGTTGTGGTAGGCCGCGGCTGCCAGGGCAGGCCCTGGCTCTTCGGCGACCTGCAGGCCGCGTTCGAAGGCAGCGACCACCGGCACCGGCCCAACCTGGGGCAGGTGGCCGACGGCGTCTACCGCCACGCACAGCTCATGATCGAAACCTTCGGCGGCGACGAGTACAAGGCCCTCCGCGAGATCCGCAAGCACATGGCCTGGTACTTCAAGGGCTACCCCGTGGGCGGAGACCTGCGCGCCAAACTCGCCACGGTGCCCACGCTCGAGGTCCTGCGCTCGCTGCTCGATGAGCTGGACCCGGAGGTGCCCTATCCCGGCATCGACTCCGAGGGCCCCCGCGGCCGCGCCGGTTCCCCGAAAAAGCCCGCCCTGCCCAAGGACTGGCTGGATTCCCGGTCCCTGAACGAGGACCAGTCGCGGGACATCGCCGCGGCGGAACTGGACGTGTCCGGTGGCTGAAACATCCGTGTCGGAGCCGCGCTCGGTACCCCTGTTGTCGGGGTACGGCAGCCATGATTCCGCCCGCTGGGTGGAAGAGCCCGCCAAGAGCACGTACCGGTCGGACTTCGAGCGGGACCGGGCACGTGTCCTGCATTCTTCGGCGCTGCGCCGGCTCGGCGCCAAGACCCAGGTGGTGGCCCCGGACACGGACGACTTTGTCCGCACCCGCCTCACCCACAGCCTGGAGGTCGCACAGGTGGGCCGCGAGCTCGGCCGCACACTGGGCTGCGACCCGGACGTGGTGGACACCGCCTGCCTGAGCCACGACCTCGGCCACCCGCCCTTCGGCCACAACGGCGAATCCGCGCTGAACGAGGTTGCACACTCCATCGGCGGGTTTGAAGGCAACGCCCAGACCCTCCGCCTGCTCACCCGGCTCGAACCCAAGGTGCTCACCGCGGAGGGCGCCCCGGCAGGCCTGAACCTCACCCGCGCCAGCCTGGACGCTGCGGCCAAGTACCCCTGGTCCGCGCTGGACGCCCCGGTCATCCACGGCCAGCGGACCAGCAAGTTCGGCGCCTACGAGGATGACCTGCCCATCTTCAACTGGATCCGGCAGGGCGCTCCCGAGCGCCGGTCGTGCCTGGAAGCACAGGTCATGGACCTGGCCGATGACATCTCCTACTCCGTCCACGACGTGGAGGACGCCATCGTGGCCGGCCACTTCCAGCTGCGCTGGATGGACAACCCGGACCACCGGGCCCGCGTGGTGGGCTACGCCAAACAGTGGTACCTGCCGCACAACGACCCCGCCGCGATCGACGCTGCCCTGGCCCGGCTGGAGGCCACGGACGTTTGGGTCCGGGAGGCGGACGGCAGCCGCAAGTCCATGGCAGCCTTGAAGAACATGACCAGCCAGCTGATCGGCCGGTTCTGCCAAAGCGCGCTGGAGACTACCCGGGCCGTCTACGGCCCCGGCCGGCTGACCCGCTACAACGCCGAGCTCATGGTCCCGGACGAGACCGTCATGGAGATCGCCGTGATGAAGGGCCTGGCCACCACCTTCGTGATGACCACGGACCACCGGCAGCCCATCTACGAACGCCAGCGCGAGGTCCTGCATGCACTGGTCACGGCCCTGAGCGCAACCGGGGATCGGCACCTGGAACCCATGTTCGCCGCGGACTGGCGGGCAGCTGGGGACGACGGCGCGCGCCTGCGCGTAGTCATCGACCAGGTGGCTTCCCTGACGGACGGCTCCGCACTGGCCATGTACGAACGCCTGGTGGGGAGCCTGCCGTCCCTGTGGTGAGCAGGATCATGCCCCGCCCGTTCATGTCGGGCGTCCGCATTAGGATGGCTTTGTGGCCGGCCTGATCAAACGCGAAGACATCGACGAAGTACGGCAGCGCACGGACATCAAGGAAGTCGTTGACGGCTACGTCACGCTCAAAGGCGCCGGGCTGGGCACCTACAAGGGCCTGTGCCCCTTCCATGACGAGCGTTCGCCCTCGTTTACCGTGCGCCCCCAGGTGGGCCGCTACCACTGCTTCGGCTGCGGCGAGGACGGGGACGTCATCTCTTTCGTCCAGAAGCAGGACCACACTTCGTTTCAGGAAGCGGTGGAAAAGCTCGCCGCCCGGATCGGCTACGAGCTGCGGTACGAGGATGGCGGCAGCGGCCCCAGCCGCGAGGAAGTGGGCCGGCGGCAGCGGCTGCTGGACGCCCACAAGATCGCGGACGAGTTCTTCCGCGCCCAGCTGCTCACTCCGGGTGCCGCCGAGGCAAGGAACTTCCTGTTCGGCCGCGGCTTCGACCGTGCCGCCGCGGAGCACTTTGGCTGCGGCTACGCCCCCCAGGGCTGGGATGCCCTGCTCAAGCACCTGCGCGGCCGCGGCTTCACGGACGCCGAACTGAAGCTGACCGGAATGTTTTCCGAAGGCAACAGGGGGATCTACGACCGGTTCCGGGGCCGCCTCATCTGGCCCATCAAGGACATTGCGGGGGACACCATTGGTTTCGGTGCCCGCAAGCTCTACGAGGATGACCAGGGCCCCAAATACCTCAACACCCCGGAGACCACCCTCTACAAGAAGTCGCAGGTGCTGTACGGCATCGACCTCGCCAAGCGCAGCATCGCCAAGGAGCGGCAGTTGGTGGTCGTTGAGGGATACACGGACGTCATGGCGTGCCACCTGGCGGGAATTACGACGGCGGTGGCCACCTGCGGCACCGCGTTCGGCACCGAACACATCAAGATCGCCCGGCGGCTTTTGTCGGACGACGGCACCGGGGGAGAGGTGGTGTTCACCTTCGACGGCGACGCCGCCGGACAAAAAGCGGCCCTCCGCGCATTCGAGGAAGACCAGCGGTTCACCGCGCAGACCTACGTGGCCGTGGAGCCCAGCGGCGCCGATCCCTGCGACCTCCGCCAGAGCAAAGGCGACGAAGCTGTCCACGCCCTGGTGCAGTCCCGCCGGCCGCTCTTCGAGTTCGCGATCCGCACCACGCTCAAGCAGTTCAACCTGGACACCGTGGAAGGGCGCGTACAGGGGCTGAAAGCCTCGGTGCCGGTGGTGGCCGCCATCCGCGACGCCTCCACCCGCACCGGCTACTGCCAGGCGCTCACCGGCTGGCTGGGCATGCCGGACCCCAACGAGGTGCTGCGCCTGGTCACCGCGGCGGTGAAGCGCGGAGACACCGGCCGTCCCGGCGCACCGGGCGCGCCTTCCCCCGCCACCGCGGCGGCCGGTGCACCCGGCGTGGCTGCCGGGCCGTCGTCGGGCGCTGTTCCCTCCTTCCACCGTCCGGACCTACGCGACCCCGTGGCCTCCATGGAACGCCAGGCGCTGGAGGTTGCGTTGCAGCAGCCGGCGCTGCTGGCCGGGCCTCCGTGGGAGCGGTTCGAGGCGGCGCGGTTCGCCACGCCTGCGTTCCAGGCGGTGCATGACGCCATGCGGGCCACCGGACCAGGGCTGACGGGGGACCCTGTCCGCTGGGTGGAGCACGTGATGGAGGAGGTGCCGGAGCCGCTGCGCCCGCTGGTGTCCGAGCTCTCCGTGGTCCCGCTGCCTGCCAGCACCGAAGAGGCCGTGCAGAAGTACTGCAGGGACATCCTGGCACGGCTTTTCGAACTGCAAATCACCCGGGTCAAGGCGGACAAGATGGGTCAGTTGCAGCGGCTGGACCCGGTGGCGGACCCCGACACCTACCAGCGGCTCAACCGTGAGCTGATGATGCTGGAGATGGAACGCCGTTCGCTGCGGTCGGAGGCATAGCGGCCGGCTGTGGCCTTGGGCACAACGGCGGCCCCGATTTTCTTTCCGGGCCCGGTGTTTGCTAGGCTGGTACCCGCTTCATTCCTCCTTAGCTCAATTGGCAGAGCATTCGACTGTTAATCGAAGGGTTGCTGGTTCAAGTCCAGCAGGAGGAGCTTCCAATCCCCGTTCCGGTCTCCGGAGCGGGGATTTTTTGTCTCTGGCGACAACCGGAAATCCGCGGTCCGGAGCCCGGTGCGGGCACTGCCGGAGCCGATTTCGTTTTCTCCCGGAACCTTTGCTAATGTCATACCTGCTTCATTCCTCCTTAGCTCAATTGGCAGAGCATTCGACTGTTAATCGAAGGGTTGCTGGTTCAAGTCCAGCAGGAGGAGCAATCCCGGAAGATCCCCGTCCCTCCCTGCGGAGTGGCGGGGATTTTGCGTTCCTCAGACAAAATCCATTTCCACCTGGAGGAACCTTTCGGCCTCGGCGATGGCGGCCGTGAACGCCTCATGCCCGGTGGGGGAGATGCGGGGCTGGCGGGGGTTCCATTCATGGGGCGCCGAGTGCACGTGCACCACCCCGCCGCCGGGCGGGGCGTAGAAGATGCCGAAGCGCTGCACGGGCCATTCGGGCGACGTTTCCGGCGCCACCAGCAGCGCGGCGTCAAAGGCAGGATTGAACCATTGGGCGATGGGCCGGCGCCGGTCTTCGGCAAAGAGCCCTGCGGCGTAGAGCGCCGCCGACTGCGGACCGGCACTGGCGCAGAGCCGGTCCCACCACAGGGGGAGGATGCGGGCGTCGCACCGCTGCCATGTGGCTGGAATCCGGGGCTGGTCCTGCCGGTGGGGCACAGCCCTATTTTATCGCGGCACTCCCGTCAGGGGCAGGTGCTTCCCGGCTGCCGATGCCGCTGCGGCCCGTGTCAGGGTCGGTTCCACGGGCCGGGGTTAACCCGGTAGAGCAGCGCTGACCCTGCCACCATTCCCAGCGCCATACCCAGGGCCGGGTTGCCGGATGCGCGCCCCGCAAAATAGCCGGCGACGGCGCCCAGCACCGCGCCGAGGAACAGTCCCCTCCGGTTGCGGTGCGGCCTGCGGCGGTTTCGGGGGTTCCCGGCAGTATCTTTTTCGCGGCTCATGGGCATAGTCCTTCCTGAGGCGGGGTGCCTAGTGGATCGAGGGAACGGTGCGGGGCCGGACCACGAGCCACAGTGCCGCCATGGCCAGCAGAATGCAGGCGGCCTGCACGCCCCCCATGGGGGTGGCGCTGTCGATGCCCAGCCAGCCGACTATCGGCGAGATGAGGCCCGCGGTGGTGAATGTGGCAGCGCCCAGCAGCGACGCCGCAGTGCCGGCCTGTCCCGGGTGGCCCGCCAGGGCCAGCACCTGGACACAGGGGAACAGGAACCCGGTCCCGAAGATGTAGAGCCACAACGGCACCATGACGCCCCACAGGCCCATGTCCAGCTGGTCGAAGGCCACGATCAGGCAGGCGTTGACGAACATCCAGGCGGTGGCGCCGGCGATGATCCACTGCGGCGGCACCCTCTTGATCAGCCGTGCACTGGTCTGCACACCGGCCACGATGCCCAGCGAGTTGATGCCGAAGAGGTACCCGTACTGCTGTGCGGAGAAGCCGAAGACATCCTGGAAGAGGAACGGCGACGCGGACAGGTACGTGAAGAGGCCGCCGAAGTTCAGTCCGCCCACCATGAGCAGGCCCACGAAGATCCGGTCGCTGAAGAGAGCCTGGTAACGCTGTTTTACCGTCATCCCGGACTGGCCGCGCCGCTCCGGCGGAAGCGTCTCGCGGACCAGGAAGAGCGTAGCGACGATGACCACCGCGCCATACGAGGCCAGGAACACGAAGATTCCCGGCCATTCCATCACCAGGAGCAGCTGGGAGCCGATCACCGGTGCAAGGATGGGGGCCAACCCGTTCACCAGGGCCATGCGGGAGAACATCCGCACCATCGCGTACCCGGAAAAAAGGTCGCGGACCATCGCCATGGCCACCACGCCGCCGCCTGCTGCGCCCACGCCCATCAGCACGCGGAAGATCCCCAGTGTGGTGATGTCCGTGGCCAGGGCCGCACCCAGCGACGTTGCGATATGCAGGGCCGTGGCGAGGATCAGCGGGGTCCGGCGGCCAAACTTGTCGCTGAAGGGACCCACCACCAGCTGCCCGAACGCGAAGCCCAAGGTGGTTCCGGCGAGGGTCAGCTGGACCTGGGCTTCGGTCACGTCCAGGCTCGCTTCGAGGGCGGGGAAAGCCGGGAGGTAGAGGTCGATGGTGAATGGCCCCAATGCCGTCAATGCGCCCAGGAGCAGGATGTACAGGAGCTTCCGGCGCCGGCTGAGCTGGTCGCCCGGATTGGAGGGAGTGGTCACGGATACCAATCCTAGGCCCGGGACCCATCGGATCAGCCGAGCCGGGGGCCACGCCGCCCGGACCGCCCGGAAGGACGCCGCGGGCCTGAATGATAGTTTTGGGATCGGGGACGGTGCACGGACACCCTCCCGCGGAATACGGAAGCCGAATCGACCCATAACCAGACAGGCGGAACCGATGAGCGGACGTCATAGCGGCCAGGCCGGCAGGGGGGTGCGCATCACCGCGCTGCCCCGCACCGCCAAACTCCTCTTCCGGCTGGCGCCACGCCAGCTGAACGACGAGATCGCCTTTGCCAAGGCGGAAGTCAAGCGCAAGGGTATCCAGGTGGGCGTGGCGGCCGCGTTCTTCGCCGTCGCACTCGTCTTCCTGTGCTTCCTGACCGTCGGCCTCATTGTCGCAGCCATTATGGGACTTGCAACGCTGATGCCCGCCTGGCTTGCCGCGCTGATCGTCTCCGCTGCGTTCCTGCTCATTGCGCTCATCGGTGCGCTGGTGGGCCTCGGAAAGTTCAAGAAGGCCATGCCCCTGCTTCCTGAAGAAGCCATCCGGGGGCTGAAGCATGACCTCGGCGTGGCCAGGGAAGGCTCCGCGTACAACCCCGCCGTCCTGGATCCCAAGAGCCCCGAAGCCAAGGCCGCGAAGGCAGCCAAGGACGAAGCGGCCGCCAAGGAAAAGGCCGCTAAGGCCGCCAAAGCCGCCGAGCATGACCGCGAGTTCCCGCAGGCATCCGGACCCGAACTTGCCCGCCGCCTTGACCAGCGCCGCCACCACCTCACCGAGGTCCGCGACGACTTGGGTGCCGAACTGGACGTGAAGAAACAGTCCCGGTACCTTGCCGCAGCCGCCAGGGAGAAGCTGGAGGCTGCCCAGGCTGCAGCTACCCGGAAGAAGGCCTCCATGGCAGGAGGCCAGAGCGCCGGGGCCGCGGGCGGCGGCCTGGCCGCACGCTGGAAGCCGCTGGCCGCCATGGCGGCTGCCGGAGCCATCCTGGTGGTGCTCCTTCGGAAGCTTATCCGCACCTACTGACGCAGGCCTCCGGGCCGCACAAGAACGCAGGCGGCCAGGCCGCCGCCACGACTGGCAGGAAGGAAAGGGACCCGGGGTGAAATTCATTGGAGCCGGTTCCCGGCCCGGCCGCTCCCAGATAGACCACGACTCCGTGTTCACCATTCCCAACCTGCTGACGGTCGTCCGCTTCATGGGTGTGCCGCTGTTTATTTGGCTGGTCCTGGGCAGGCAGCAATATGCCGCCGGCGTCATCGTCCTGGCCATCATGGCCTCCACTGACTGGATAGACGGCTACATTGCACGGCGCTTCGACCAGGCGTCGAAGCTGGGACGGGTGCTGGACCCCATCGCCGACCGGCTTGCCATGATCGCGGTGGCCATCACCCTGGTGATTGCCGGCGTCGTCCATTGGCTTTACCTCGCTGCACTGGTGATCCCTGACGCCGTGCTCCTGGTGCTTTCGCTCTCGCTCTTCCACGGCCACCCCGACCTGCCGGTCAGCGTCGTGGGCAAGGTCCGCACGGGGCTCCTCCTGCTCGGCATGCCGCTGCTGGTGCTTTCACGGCTGGACACCCCGGTGTCCGGGCCCGCGTACGTGGCCGCGTGGGTGGTCCTGGGGCTGGGCCTCGTGGGCCACTGGGTTGCGGCCTACAACTATTTCTGGGCCATGCTGCGCAAGGGCGGACTGCAGCCAACGGACGACGGCGGGGCCTCCTGATGGTGTGGTTCGCCGTTCTGCTCGCGGTGCTTGGGGCGTTCTGCCTGGCGCTGGGGGCGCAGCGCCAGGGAAGTGCGGTCAAGGCAGACACCGGCGGACTTGCGCTGAGCTCGAACGGATTTCTGCGGCTGCTGCGAAACCCGCGCTGGGTGTTTGGCCTGCTGCTGCTCGGCGCCGGCATGGCCATGAATGCCGTGGCACTGGTCTCCGCCCCGCTCACCGTGGTGCAGCCCATCGGCGCGATTGCTCTGGTCATCACCACCATCGTGAATGCCCGGGACCAGGACATCAGCATCAACCGCGCCACCGTCGTCGCGATCGCCGCCTGCGTGACGGGGTCGGCGCTCTTTGTCCTGCTGGCCGTGACGGTCACACAGGAGAACCATCACGTCAGCCTTAGTGATGAACTCACCATCGACCTGCTGCTTGCCCTGGCGGTGGGGGTCTTCGGCTCCCTGGCGGTCATGTTCCGGCACCGGATGAATGCCTTCGTCTACATCCTGGGCGCCGGCGTGCTGTTCGGCTTCGTCGCGGTCCTCACCCGGATCATCGGCAAGCACCTGCTGGACCCGAACGGCCTGTTCCTGCTGAACGTGCAGTGGTATTCGGTGGTGGCCATCATCGCCGCCGGAGCCCTGGGCTCCTGGTTCGTGCAGAGCGCGTACGCGACCGGCCCGCCGGACCTGGTAATCGCCGGACTGACCGTGGTTGACCCCATTGTGGGGATCGCGATCGGTATCGCCATCCTCGGCGAGCTGCGCCCGGACGTCCACGCCGTCATGGCCATTGCCATGGGAACGGCTGCATCCCTTGCTATCGTTGGGGTCGTCGCCCTCTCCAGGCACCATCCCGAGGTCACCAAGCGGAAGAAGGACGCGCGGAAGACCGCGGGCAGGGCGTCCCATTAGCAGTGCAATCCACGCAGCCGGGCGCCATCATGCCGCGGCCAACCGTGCTGTCAGTCCATGCTGTCCGCACCGTGACCATCAGGAGTTTTCCCCGTGACCACGCCAGCCGACCAGCGTCCCCTGACCATCCTGATCGCCGCGGACACGTATCCGCCCCATATCAACGGGGCCGCCCAGTTCGGGTATCGGCTGGCCAAGGGGATGACCGGCCGCGGACATGACGTCCATGTGCTGGCGTGCCGGGCCGATAACGGCGCAAGCTTTACCGAGTTCCGGTCCGAAGCTGCGGTTCACCGGCTCAGGTCGCACGGCGTCCCCACCCACGAATACTTCAGGATCTGCTTTCCCTGGGAGATCAAGAAGGAAATCAGCCTGCTCTTCGACCGGATCAAGCCGGATGTCGTACACATCCAGAGCCACTACATGATCGGCGAGCACGTCCTGTACGAAGCCGTGAAGCGCGGCGTGCGGGTAGTGGCCACCAACCACTTCATGCCCGAAAACCTGAACCCGTTCCTGCCGTTCCCGCAGTGGTTCAAGGACATCATCGGGCGCATTTCCTGGAAGGACATGGGCAAGGTCATGGGGCAGGCGGACGTGGTCACCACGCCCACGCCGCTGGCCGCCAAGGCAATGCACGACCACGCGTTCCTGCGGAAGGTCCTGCCGCTGTCCAACGGTATCGATTCCGCTGCGTACGAACTCCGGGCCGGTGAGGTGATTGAGCCGCATCCGAGCCCCACCGTGATGTTCGCGGGCCGGCTGGCAGAGGAAAAGCACGTGGACGTGCTGATCGACGCCATCGCCAAGACACCGGCGGAACTCGACGTGCACCTTGAGATCGTGGGCGGCGGCGAGGTGCGGCCTGCCCTCGAGGAACAGGTAGCCCGGCTGGGGCTCGGCGGCAGGGTCCGGTTCCTTGGACTGGCCAGCGACGAGGACCTCCGCGCCGCCTACATCCGCGCGGACCTGTTCTGCATGCCCGGAACGGCCGAGCTTCAGTCCCTGGTCACCCTGGAAGCCATGTCCGCTTCGACACCGGTGGTCCTGGCGGATGCCATGGCGCTGCCGCACCTGGTCCGCGACGGCGAAAATGGCTACCTCTTCACACCGAACGACAGCGACGACCTTGCCGGGAAGATCACTCGGATCCTCCAGCTCCCGGTGGACCAGCGCGCCGCCATGGGCCGGGCCAGCCGCAAAATGGTGGAACCGCACAGCATCCAGGGCACCCTCCAAACGTTTGAGGACCTGTACCGGGGCGCCGGGTTCGAGGACAAGGTGGTCTGAGCGCATTCCAGCATTTGCTAGAGTGTTTTTGCCCTCCCGGACAGGTGTCCCTTACCCGGACACGCACTGCGGGGGGCAGGGGGCTATAGCTCAGCTGGTTAGAGCGCGGGACTCATAATCCTAAGGTCCTCGGTTCAAGTCCGAGTAGCCCTACAGGTGCAGGAAGCCGCGGCCAACGATCAAACGTTGGCCGCGGCTTCCTTTGTTAATGCGCGCGGATGCGGTATGTTACTCACCAGTAACTTAGATGCCCACCACACCCTTGCGAGGTAGCCATGTCCGCTGTGTCCACTCCTGCTGCAACCCCCGGCGAGGCTCCGGCCCTGCCTTACGCTGACGGTGACTTTTACGCCTTCGAGCAGCTCCTGACGGACAAGGAGCGGGACCGCCTCGCGGAGGTCCGCACGTTCCTGGACCGCGAAGTGAAGCCGATCGCCACGGATTTCTGGAACCGGGCCGAATTCCCGATGGACCTCATTCCCAAGCTGGCCCAGGTCGACCTGGTGAGCCCGGTGCGCCGGCAGGGCTACTCCACGCTCTTCGCGGGCCTGCTGCACGCCGAAGTAACCCGCGCCGACGCCTCGATCGCCACCTTCCTGGGCGTCCATGACGGCCTCTTTACCGGTTCCATCGAGGCGCTGGCCTCCACGGAACAGCAGGAAGCCTGGCTGCCGGACATCTACTCCCTGCGGAAAACCGGTGCCTTCGGACTGACGGAACCGCTGGGCGGCAGCGACGTTGCCGGCGGCACGCGCACCACGGCCCGGCGTGACGGGGACACTTGGATCCTCAACGGCGCCAAGCGCTGGATCGGAAACGCGACGTTCGCAGACTGGGTCGTCGTGTTCGCGCGCGATGTGGCCGACAACCAGGTCAAGGGCTTCCTGGTGGACACTTCCCTGCCGGGGTTCCGGGCCGCGAAAATCGAAAACAAGATCTCGCTCCGCACCGTCCAGAATGCCGACATCACGCTGGAAGACGTGGTGGTCCCGGACTTCTTCAAGCTGGCCCATGCCAACAGTTTCAAGGACGTCAACAGGGTGCTCAAGGTAACCCGGCTTGCCGTAGCCTGGCAGGCTGTCGGCCTGCAGCTTGCCACGTTCGACGTCGCCCGCCGGTATGCCGTGGAGCGTCACCAGTTCGGCAAGCCGCTGGCCTCCTACCAGCTGGTCCAGGGGCAGCTGGTCCAGATTCTGGGAAACGCGGTCAGCTCCATGGGCATGATGGTGCGGCTCTCGCAGCTGGAGGCTGACGGCCAGGCCAGGGATGAGCAGTCCGCCCTGGCCAAGGCATTCACCACTGCCCGGATGCGCGAGAGCGCAGCCCTGGGCCGGAGCCTGCTCGGGGGTAACGGCATTGTTACCGACTTTGGCATGGCCAAGATCTTCGCTGACGCCGAAGCCATCTACTCCTACGAGGGGACCCATGAAATCAACACCCTGGTGGCGGGCCGCAGCGTCACCGGGATCTCGGCCATCGTCTAGCCGGTCCCGAGCGGCAGCAGGACGGACGGGCGCAGGTCCATGACGAATTTCAGCGGGTTGACGTAGTCCCCGTCCTCGCGCACGCCCCAATGGACGCAGGGAGCGGCGCAGTGCCCGGTTCCAAGGATGCCCACCGACTGGCCCGCCTCCACGTGCGTCCCCTTGCTGAGCGTGCTCTCCACCGGCTCGAAGCTGCTCCGGAGTCCATTGCCGTGGTCGATGGTCAGGACGGGGCGGTCAACCACGGTCCCCACGAAACTGACCGTACCGTCGGCAGGCGAGATGACCTGTGCGCCGTCGTCCACTGCTCCAAGATCAACGCCCCGGTGGCCGCTCAGCCATGGCTGCGGCGGCGGGTCGAAGCCCCGTAGGACAGGCGGGCGGGGCTGCAGCGGCCACTGCCAGGTGGGGCCCGCCGCCAGCGGGCCGGACACAGGGCCCGGGGCGACGGAAACCGGCAGGGGCAGGAGCAGCGCGGCAAGGATCGCCATGGTCTTCATCTGCCCAGCATGTGGCGGCCGCCCGCCGGTGCGGCAGGGGTGTGCCGCTCTATGTGGAAAAGCCGGCAGCCCCGTGCCTCGCGGGGGAGTCCAGGCCGCGTGAGCCGTCCCCCCGGAGCGGGCGGCTGTAGTACACTTGGGGGAGCAGTTTGCTGCGCCCTCAACGCTTCCCGTTCCGGTGGATTATTCCAGCGGAATTTTTCCCTGTCCGGGCAGCGTCAGCACATCTCATTCAGGAGTGTGGGGGAGCGGTGGCTGACTACGCGTATCCAGCCCTTCACAACAGAAGCCCCAAACTTCAGCTGTGAAGGACTGCGCCTCCTGCGGTCCGGGCCTTGCGGCACGGATGGGAAGCGCGGTGGATGCCAGGAGCACGGCCCGTCCGGGCCACGCTAAACCAACCGTCAACTATTGGCAGGGTAAGAAGCCTCGGGGCTCTCTCATGAATGACCTGCCGGAAGGAGCGTCGGCATGCCCGTCGTAACCATGCGCCAGCTGCTTGACAGCGGCGTCCACTTTGGACACCAGACCCGCCGTTGGAACCCGAAGATGAAGCGCTTCATCTTCACCGAGCGCAACGGCATCTACATCATCGACCTGCAGCAGTCGCTGTCCTACATCGACCGCGCCTACGAGTTCGTCAAGGCCACTGTTGCCCACGGCGGCACCGTGCTCTTCGTCGGCACCAAGAAGCAGGCCCAGGAAGCAATTGCCGAGCAGGCAACCCGCGTTGGCCAGCCCTACGTGAACCAGCGCTGGCTCGGCGGTATGCTCACCAACTTCCAGACCGTCGCCAAGCGTATCCAGCGCATGAAGGAACTCGAAGAGATCGACTTCGATGACGTCGCCGGTTCCGCCTACACCAAGAAGGAGCTGCTGCTCCTCAAGCGCGAGCTCACCAAGCTGGAAGCCAACCTCGGCGGTATCCGCAACCTGACAAAGGCTCCGTCCCTGCTCTGGGTCGTGGACACCAAGAAGGAACACCTCGCCGTTGACGAGGCCAAGAAGCTGAACATCCCGGTTGTGGCCATCCTGGACACCAACTGCGATCCTGACGAAGTCGACTTCCCGATCCCGGGCAACGACGACGCCATCCGCTCCGTGAACCTCCTGACCCGCGTTGTTGCCGACGCCGTTGCAGAGGGCCTGATCGCCCGCAACAACCGCGGCACGGGCGCTACCGAAGCTCCGGAAGAGCCGCTGGCCGAGTGGGAGCGCGAGCTCCTCGAAGGTAACAAGGCCGAAGAAGCCGCTGCTGCTCCCGCCGCTCCGGCAGAAGAAGCTCCGGCTGCTGCCGAAGCTCCGGCCGAAGACGCCAAGTAACAACAAGTAAATCCGGATTCTCCGGCGCCGCCCGCGGCGCCGGAGCCGCTGACAGGATGGCGGCCCGCCAGGCGGGCTGCTGTCCTGTCAGTCCGTACACCACATCAAATTTCTAGACAGAGGGGTTCACATGGCGAACTACACTGCCGCGGACATCAAGGCCCTGCGCGAGCGCACCGGCGCCGGCATGATGGATGTCAAGAAGGCTCTTGACGAAGCCAACGGTGACGCCGAGAAGGCCATCGAAATCATCCGCATCAAGGGCCTCAAGGGCGCCACGAAGCGTGAAGGCCGCTCCACCGCTGAAGGCCTCGTCGCCGCCAAGGTCAGCAACGGCGTTGGCGTCATGATCGAAGTCAACTGCGAGACCGACTTCGTCGCCAAGGCTGACAAGTTCATCCAGCTGGCTGACAAGGTCCTGGCCGTGGCCGTCGAGTCCGGCGCAGCCGACCTCGAGACCCTGCTGGCCACCGAAGTTGACGGCAAGCCGCTGTCCGAGGTCGTCGTCGAAGAAGGCGCAGTCCTGGGTGAGAAGGTTGTTGTCCGCCGCATTGCCCGCCTCGAAGGCGCAACGGTTGACGCCTACCTGCACAAGACCTCCAAGGACCTCCCGGCCCAGGTCGGCGTGCTGTTCGCTGTTGACGGTGAAGGCGAAGCCGCTGCCACCGCAGCCCACGACGTCGCTGTCCACATTGCAGCGATGGCCCCGAACTACCTGACCCGCGAGGACGTTCCGGCCGAACTGGTCGAGTCCGAGCGCCGCATCGCCGAAGAGACCGCAAAGGCCGAGGGCAAGCCCGAAGCCGCACTCACCAAGATCGTCGAAGGCCGTGTGACGGGCTTCTACAAGGGTGAGGTCCTGGTTGACCAGGCATTCGCGAAGGACGCCAAGAAGTCCGTGGCGCAGGTCCTCGAAGAGGCCGGCGTCAAGGGAACCGCGTTCGCACGCTTCCGCGTCGGCTCCTAGTCGATCCATGCAAGGGGTGGCCACTTCGGTGGCCGCCCCTTTTGCATGCGCGCCGATTGCCGCCCGGCCGGTTCCGACCAGCTGCCCGGGCAGGATAACCTTTTTTCAGATCATCAACGGGAAGGCATCATGGAAGCCGTCAACACTGTAATCCAGCCAGAGAAGAGCAGGCGCCGCGTCCTCCTGAAGCTTTCAGGCGAGGTCTTCGGCGGCGGAAAGCTGGGTGTCGACCCCGAAACGGTCCGCGACGTAGCCAAGCAGATCGCAGCGGCCGTCCCCGAGGTGGAAGTGGCCATCGTAGTGGGCGGCGGCAACTTCTTCCGCGGCGCAGAACTTTCCCAGAGCGGCATGGACCGCTCCCGCGCCGACTACATGGGGATGCTGGGCACCGTCATGAACTGCCTCGCGCTGCAGGATTTCCTGGAGCAGGCCGGCGTGGAAACCCGGGTCCAGAGCGCCATCACCATGGGTCAGGTGGCCGAGGCCTACATTCCGCGCCGCGCGATCCGCCACATGGAAAAAGGCCGCGTTGTCATCTTCGGCGCAGGCGCCGGCCTCCCATACTTCTCCACCGATACCGTCGCCGCCCAGCGTGCCCTTGAAGTGCACGCCGACGTCGTGCTCATGGCCAAGAGCGGCGTCGACGCCGTCTACACCGCCGATCCCAAGAAAGATCCCACCGCCGAACGGCTCGAGACCCTCAGCTATGACGATGCCCTGCGCCGGGACATCCGGGTCATGGACCAGACCGCCATGACCATGTGCAAGGACAATAAGCTCTCCATGGTGGTGTTCGGCATGGAGGGCGAGGGCAACGTCACCCGCGCCATCCTCGGCGAGAAGCTGGGCACGCTGGTCACAGCCTAGCTGCGGCTAGGATGTTTGCAGGACAGTTTCGTCCCCGGCCCTGCGCCGGGGACGGAAGCAGCTACAGAGAACCACCTTGTGCATCAAACCGGCGCCCCGGACTGCACCAGAACCGTCAGGAGAGACCGTGATCGAAGAAACCTTGCTCGAAGCCGAAGAAAAGATGGACAAGGCAGTCGAGGTAGCCAAGGAAGACTTCGCTTCCGTCCGTACCGGCCGCGCCAACCCCGGCCTCTACAACAAGGTGCTGGTGGAGTATTACGGATCGCCCACCCCGCTGCAGCAGCTTGCTTCCTTTGCCATCCCGGATGCCCGCACCATCCTGATCACGCCGTTCGACAAGACCGCCTTGCGGGACATCGAGCGTGCCCTGAGCGATTCCGAGGTGGGGGCAAATCCGTCCAACGACGGCAACGTCATCCGGATCACCATTCCGGAACTGACCAAGGAGCGCCGCAAGGAGTACGTCAAGATCGTCAAGACCAAGGGCGAGGACGCCAAGGTCTCCATCCGCAATATCCGCCGTAAGGCCAAGGAAACCCTGGACAAGCTGGTCAAGGACGGCGAAGCGGGCGAGGACGAGGGCACCCGGGCGGAGAAGGAACTGGACAACCTGACCAAGGCCCACGTGGACGGCATCGACGAGCTGCTAAAGCGCAAGGAAGCTGAGCTGCTCGAAGTCTGATGGGCCAGGCAGAACAGGCCCCCGCACAGGGTCCGCGTACACGGGGGAAGCGGCCCAGGGCCAACCCCACCCCCAAAGCGGGACGCAACCTGCCCGCCGCGGTGGTGGTGGGGCTGACCATGCTGTTCGGCGTGCTGGGCGGCCTGCTGTTCCTTCCGCTCGGATTCGTGGCGGTCACCACCACCTTCGCCGTGTTCGGCGTGTGGGAGATCTTCCGCGCACTGGAAGCCAACGGCACCAGGCTGCCCATCATTCCCGTGATGACCGGCACCGTGGCCATGCCGTTCGCGGCCTATCTCGGTGGGATCGAGAGCCTGCTCTTCGCCCTGCTGCTGAGTTCCGTAGCCGTGCTGCTGTGGCGCTCCATCGAGGGGGCGGCGGGCTCGGCCAACAGCATCTTCGCGGGTGTTTTTGCCCTGGGCTGGGTGCCCTTCTTCATCAGTTTCGCCGCACTGCCGCTCCACGCCGGCATCGGAGCGTCGCCGCTGGGCCTCTGGCCCGGCGGCACGGTGCCTGAAGGAGCGCTGCAGGTTGCCGTCATGCTCCTCCTGGTGGTTGCCAACGACACGTTCGGCTACCTGGTGGGGGCCTCCCTGGGCAAACATCCCATGGCGCCGAAGATCAGCCCCAAGAAATCCTGGGAAGGCTTCGCCGGATCCGTGGGCGGGGCTGCGGTGGTGGGCGTGCTGGCCAGCGTTTTCGTCCTGGATAAGCCGTGGTGGGTCGGAGTGGTACTGGCAGTTGCCCTGGTAGCCGCCGCCACAGCCGGGGACCTGGCCGAATCCATGGTCAAGCGCGAACTCGGCATCAAGGACATGAGCTCCATCCTTCCCGGCCACGGCGGCGTGATGGACCGGCTCGATTCGATCGTCTTCGCTGCCCCCGTGGCGTTCATCCTGTTCGGGCTGGCAGCGGGCGCCTGACATCCATCCCGGGCGCGTCCGCGGCACCTAGAATGGTGCAAGCGATCCGGCAGAAGAACATTGAAGGAAAACACAGTGGCATTGGACCAACACCGGCAGATTCCCGCGTCCTTTGAGCGCGTGGGACGGAGCGACTACGGCTACAACGCCAAGCAGGTGGACCAGTTCCTGGCCCGTGCGCGCGTGTCCCTGGAGACCCCGGAAGCGGCGACCCATCCGGTCACCAGCGGGGATGTCCGCAGTGTCTCCTTTGACCCGGTGAAGGGCGGCTACTCCGCATCGCGCGTGGATGCAGCCCTGGACCGGCTGGAGGATGCCTTTGCCCGCAGGGAGCGGGATGACCTCATCGCGGCCCGCGGCGAGGAAGCGTGGCTGCGCGAGATCGGCCAATTGTCCGGAACCCTGCGGGGCCGCCTGCACCGGCCCGACGGCGAACGCTTCCGCCGGCCGTCCCGGAAAAAGGCCCGCAGCTACAACACCGCCGACGTGGACCGGCTGTGCCGGGAGCTCATCGGCTACCTGGAGAAGGACAAGCCGCTCAGCGTGGACAGCGTGCGCCGTGCCGTTTTCCGTCCCGCCGTGGGCCGCGAAGGCTACGAAGAAGCCCAGGTGGACGCGTTCCTGGACCGCGTGGTCGAACTGATGGCCGCCATCGACTAACAAGCCGGCGAAGCCGCAGCTCAGCGCTCGGTGGCCAGGGGCCGCTCCGGAGTATGCAGCCGCGTCATGACCCGCTGGACGGTGCGCGGCACCCGCCGGGAAGTGGCCCGGGACACCAGCACCATGACCCCGAACGCGGCCGGCACGGTCCACGCTGCAGGCTGGGCCAGCCAGCCGGGGATATTGTGCGCCCCGGCAAGGGCACCCGCCACCAGCGCGCCGCCGCACAACAGGCCGCCGGTCAGCATCCCTGCGATGGCGCCGGCGTCGGTCAGGCCCCGCCACCAGATCCCCAGCAGCAGCACCGGGCAGACGGTGGAGGCGGTGAACGCAAACACCAGCCCCACGCTGCCGGCCAGCGCAAACGAATCCGTCATGAACGCAAAGCCCAGCGGCACCACCGCTGACACCACAGCGGCCAGGCGGAAGCCGCCGACTCCGCCGCCCAGCGCATCCTGGCTGATGACGCCGGCCAGCGACACCACCAGCCCGGAGGTGGTGGACAGGAAAGCCGCAAAGGCGCCGGCCACCACCAGGGCGGACAGCAGGTCCCCGGCGGTCCCGCCCACCAGCCGGCCGGGCAGCAGCAGCACCATGGCGTCCGCCTGCCCGGACCGCGCAAGGTCCGGAGCGAACACCCGGCCCACGAAACCATAGGCCGTGGGAAAGAGGTAGAACACTGACAGCAGGCCCAGCACGATCAGGGTGGTCCGCCGGGCCGACTGGCCGTCCGGGTTCGTGTAGAAGCGGACCAGCACGTGGGGGAGCCCCAGGGTGCCGAACAACAGGGCCACCAACAGTGAGATGTTCTGGTACATGCCCGCCGGCAGGGCGTTGGTGGGGTTGACGTCCGGCCCGGACAGCGCCGGAGTTCCGTTGCCGGCCAGCACGAAGACCATGAACACGATGGGGACGGCCAGCGCCGTGAGCTTCAGCCAGTACTGGAACGCCTGGACGAACGTAATGGAACGCATCCCTCCCGCAACCACCGTCAGGCACACCACCACGACCACCGCAACGGAGCCTGCCCAGGACGGCAGCCCCGTGGTGATCCTGATGGTCAGCGCTGCTCCGTGCAGCTGCGGGACGATGTACAGCCAGCCCACCAGCACCACCACCATGCTGGTCACCCGCCGCACGGCAAGGGAGTCCAGCCGTGCCTCGGTAAAGTCCGGAATCGTGTAAGCCCCGGAGCGCCGCAGCGGGGCCGCCACGAACAGCAGCAGCATGAGGTATCCCGCCGTATAGCCCACCGGAAACCACAACGCGTCGGTCCCGGACAGCAGGATGAGCCCGGCGACGCCCAGGAAACTGGCCGCGGACAGGTACTCACCGCCGATGGCCGAGGCGTTCCACCAGGGCCGCACGGTCCGGGAGGCAACGTAGAAGTCGCCGGTGGTGCGGGAGATCCGCAGCCCGTAGAAACCGATGGCGGCGGTGGCCAGGACCACCACGGCCACGGCGGCGAGCGCCACTGCCGGGTTCATGCCGGCCTCACCGGTCTTCGGCGAGGTCGCGGTAGCGTGCCTCGTTGCGGGCCGCGGACCGGATGAACAGCCAGGCACTGAGGCCTATGACCGGGTAGATGCCGGCGCCCAGCAGCAGCCAGCTGAAGGGGATACCGGCAATCCGCGTCCCGGCCAGGCCCGGCGCGGCGGCGAGCAGGAGCGGGAATGCCCCCAGGATCAGCAGGAACCCGCTGGCCACCACCAGGGCCAGCCGGAGCTGGGACCGGATCAGCGAGCGGACGAACAGTTGGCCCACCTCGGAGTCGAGTGCGGCCTCGCGGCTTTCCTTGGCCGGCTGCACCGCGGTGCGCGGCGCGGTGACGCGGACCCGGGTCATGACTGCGGCCTGATCCGGGTCGTCTCGAGCTTCTCCCGGACCAGGGGCAGGTGCCGCCGGCTGATGGGAAGCCCCGCACCTGCCACCGTGACGCTGGGACCGTCCGCGGCGAGCTTCATCGACGTCACGTGCTTCAGCGCCACCAGGTACGAACGGTGCGTGCGGATGAAGCCGGCCTCGGCCCACTGCTGCTCCAGGTCGGCCAGGGGCACCCGGATCAGATAGCTGGCGTCCGTCGTGTGGAGCCGCGCGTAGTCTCCCTGCGCCTGGACGTACGTGACGTCGTCGCGCCTGATCATTTTGGTGGTCCCGCCCTGGTCAACTGTGATCATCTCCGGTGCGGCGGCGCCGTCGTGCATTTCACTGATCCGCGCCACCGAGCGCGCCAGTCGCTCCGCGCGCACCGGCTTGAGGAGGTAGTCCACCGCGGCCAGTTCGAAGGCGTCCAGCGCGTGGTCCTCGTCCGCGGTGACGAAGACCACCGCCGGCGGGTTACTGCTCCCGGCGATGGCACGGGCGATGTCCAGGCCGGAGAGGGCGGGCATGTGGATGTCCAGGAAGACTGCGTCCACGCCGCCGGCGGCCAGTGCCTTCAGCGCTTCGCTGCCGGAGGTTGCCCGCAAGACCTTCCCCACCCGTTCGTCCCGGCCCAGCAGGAACGCGAGCTCTTCGACGGCGGGAAGCTCATCGTCGACGACGAGGACATTGATCATGTTCCTAGGTTAGCCAACGCGTCCGCCAAAGCGGCCTCAGGCATCGTGCCCCGGCTGGGACTTGGGCACCCGCATGGTGATGAGCGTGCCCTCGCCGGGGGCGGTTTCGATGACCAGGCCGTGGTCGTTGCCGTAAACCTGCCGCAGCCGGGCGTCCACATTGCGCAGTCCCACATGGTCGCCGTCCGCGTGCCCGGCCAGGACGGCTTGGAGCTGCGCCGGGTCCATGCCCACGCCGTCGTCCTCGATGGTCACCTCGGCGAAGGCGCCGGCGTCGTTGGCCGTGATGCTGATGTGGCCGGGGCCCTCCTTGGCCTCCAGGCCGTGCCGCACGGCGTTTTCTACCAGCGGCTGCAGGCTCAGGAACGGGATGACCGTGCTGAGGACCTCCGGCGCCACGCGGAGGCTTACCTGGACGCGCTCGCCGAACCGCGCACGCTCCAGCAGCAGGTACCGGTCGATGCAGCGCAGCTCCTCGGCCAGTGTGGTGAAGTCGCCGTGCCGCCGGAAGGAATAGCGGGTGAAGTCGGCGAATTCGACCACCAGTTCGCGCGCCCGGGCGGGGTCCGTATTGATGAAGGACGCAATCGCGTTCAACGAGTTGTAGATGAAGTGCGGGCTGATCTGGGCGCGGAGGGCCCGGACTTCGGCTTCCATCAGGAGGGTGCGCGAAGCGTCCAGCTCAGCCAGTTCCACCTGCGCCGCCACCCAGTCCGCCACTTCGGTGGTGGCCCGGACCAGGCCGGCGCCGGCCGTGGGCGCAAAGGCCGCCACCGCACCCACTACCCGGGTGCCGGCACGCACGGGCGCAATGACCGCTGCCAGGGGGCCTCCGGTAGCGTCAACCGCGTCCGGCCCGGACGGACTGCCGGCGCGCAGCACCGCCGTGTGGCCACCAGACAGGACCCCCGCAGCGAGATCCATCAGGCGCGGCTTCAGGTCCTCGGCGGCGCCGTCCCAGGCCAGCACCCCGGCCGTGTCCGTGATCGCCAGGGCCTCGCAGCCCAGCAGGGCCCTCAGCTGCCGGCTGGCCTTGGCCGCTCCGGCCGGATTGAGCCCGCGCCGCAGGTGCTGTCCCGCCTGGGACGCGGCGTGCAGCGTGTGGTAGGTGGCCCGCTCGGCGTCGGTGCCCAGCTCGCGGAAGGAGCGGAGTACTTTCAGTCCCACGCCGACGACGGCGGCAACGGCCAGGGCGATGACGGCCACCGCCGCGGCGGTCAGGAGGGGGGAGTCGGGCATGGTGCCCAGCGTAGCGGCGGCTGCCGCTTGTCGCAGCATCGGGGCCGTTGAGCGACCGCACCACCGCGGGGGCTGGAATGTTCCCCGCCCCACACAGCAGAGTGATGGGAGTCACAGCGCCGGTACGCCTTGCGGGGCCCTGCCGCCCGGTGTGTCCAGGCAAGTCTCAATGAGGAGGAATGATGGGTCACGACGCCCACACTCCGGACGCAGCGGCGTCCGTGGACTTTGAAGAGGTCCAATCGACGGAGCGGTTCCAGGAACTGCGCAAACGTCACCGCAGCTTTGTCTTTCCCATGGCCGCGGCATTCCTGCTGTGGTACTTCGCGTACGTCCTGCTCGCGGACTACGCCGTGGACTTCATGTCCACCAAGGTCTGGGGGAACATCAACATCGGCCTGATCCTGGGCCTGCTCCAGTTCGTCTCCACCTTTGCGATCACCGGCTGGTACGTGAGCTACTCCAACCGGCGGCTGGACCCGATCGCGGCGGAGATCCGCCACGAAATCGAAGGGCACGAATTTGATAAGCACGGCAACCCAGTGGGCGGAGTAAACAAATGATCGGAATCGCCACGGCGGTGGACGTGTCCGCCCTGAAGGACACCACGCTGCTGAACATGGGCATCTTCGGCCTCTTCGTGGCCGTCACCATGGTCATTGTGTTCCGGGCCAGCCGGAACAACAAGACTGCCGCCGACTACTACGCGGCCGGCCGGTCATTTACCGGTTCCCAGAACGGCACCGCCATCGCCGGCGACTACCTGTCCGCGGCTTCCTTCCTGGGCATCACCGGCGCCATCGCCATCAACGGCTATGACGGCTTCATGTACTCCATTGGCTTCCTGGTTGCCTGGCTGGTGGCCCTGCTCCTGGTGGCGGAACTTCTCCGCAATACGGGCAAGTTCACCATGGCGGACGTGCTCTCCTTCCGGCTGAAGCAGCGCCCGGTCCGGATCGCTGCGGCACTGTCCACCCTGGCCGTCTGCTTCTTCTACCTCCTCGCCCAGATGGCCGGCGCCGGCAGCCTCATCTCGCTGCTGCTCGGCATCAGCGACTGGGGCGGACAGGCCCTGGTGATCATCGTCGTCGGCGCCCTCATGATCATGTACGTCCTGATCGGCGGCATGAAGGGCACCACCTGGGTGCAGATCATCAAGGCCATCCTGCTGATTGCCGGTGCCGCCGTAATGACCCTGTGGGTGCTGGCCATCTACGGCTTCAACCTCTCCAGCCTGCTCGGCGCCGCAGTGGACACGGCCAACAATCCCGCCGTGCTTAACCCGGGCCTGCAATACGGCAAGTCCGAGACGTCCAAACTCGACTTCATGTCCCTGGGCCTGGCCCTGGTCCTGGGCACCGCAGCCCTGCCGCACGTCCTGATGCGCTTCTACACCGTGCCCACGGCCAAAGAGGCCCGCAAGTCCGTGGTGTGGTCCATCTGGCTGATTGGCCTGTTCTACCTGTTCACCCTGGTGCTGGGCTACGGCGCCGCTGCCCTGGTGGGTGCCGAGACCATCAAGTCCGCGCCCGGCGGCGTCAACTCCGCTGCCCCGCTCTTGGCCTTCTACCTGGGCGGCCCGCTCCTGCTCGGCTTCATCTCGGCGGTGGCATTCGCCACCATCCTCGCCGTGGTGGCCGGCCTGACCATCACCGCGGCGGCGTCCTTCGCCCATGACATCTACGCCAGCGTCATCTCCAAGGGAAAGGCCGACGCCGAGACGGAGGTCAAGGTGGCCCGGCGCACCGTCGTGGTCATCGGAGTCCTGGCCATCCTTGGCGGTATCCTCGCCAACGGCCAGAACGTCGCCTTCCTGGTGGCACTCGCCTTCGCGGTGGCTGCCTCGGCAAACCTGCCCACCATCGTGTACTCCCTGTTTTGGCGGAAGTTCACCACACAGGGTGCGGTGTGGAGCATGTATGGCGGCCTCGCCTCGGCAATCATCCTGATCATGTTCTCCCCGGTGGTTTCGGGCACGGAGAAGTCCATGATTCCGAGCGCCGACTTTGCGTTCTTCCCGCTCAGCAACCCGGGTATCGTCTCCATCCCGCTGGCGTTCTTCCTTGGTTGGCTGGGAACGACCCTGGACAAGAACCGGGAAGACAGCGCCAAGCAGGCCGAAATGGAGGTGCGGTCGCTGACCGGCGTCGGCGCCGAGAAGGCGGTGGATCACTGATCCGGCCGTTGCCGGGCCGGGTGCACTGCACCTGAAGGGCACCGCAAGGGGTCCGGTCCGCACACCACGAAGCCCCTGCGCCTTGGACTCCCGTTCAAGGCGCAGGGGCTTCGTGCTTCAGGAAAGCCTCGGTGCTAGCCCGCCGGGCGCAGGGTGATGCTTGTCATCTTGAGCTGGTCGGCACCCTCGAAACGGTAGGACAGATCGGTCTTCCTGTCCCCGCAGGTGATCAGGCCAGTGACATCAGCACGCCTGGTGCCGCCATCGTTGTCTACCGTGAAGTCGTTGAAGGCCGGTTCGCAGCTTTGGGTCAGCTTCAGGGTGCCGATACCGGCCATGAACTGTTCCTTGGACAGCTGCTCCTGGAGTGCGGGGTCCAGGTATTCGCGGTAGGCCTTGGCGGTGTCGCCGGCGATCACCAGATCCGTGAAGTCTTTCGCCAGGCCACGGGCCTGGTTGCTGGTGCTGCCTGTGACGTTGACGGCGATGATGATGCCAAGGACCAGCAGGAGCACGAGTCCGCCGGCGCCGGCCAGCAGGACCATGGGCCGGGGCCTGCCCGGGACGCGGCCCTCTGCACGGGCCGCGGCGCGGGCCTTGCGCCGCCCGCCCGGCTGCACGCCGCCGTCGTCATCCTGTCCGGGTGACTGCTGCGGCTCTCTGTCCGGGACGGGCGGCAGGCCGTGCGGCAGGCGCGGCTGCTGGGACGGGTAAGGTTCCTGGGGACCGCTCAAGGGAAGCCTTTCCGGACGTGGTGCGGAGGCACCGCCTGGACGCGCGCACTGGATCCGCGCAATAACGGGCACCAGCCTATCGGGCGCGCCGCCCGGTCCGTACTTTCGTTGCGCCGGAAGTGGGAACCGGAAGCCGGCCGCTTCCGGTCACGCCCCGGCGGATCCGCGCTCGAGCAAGGGCTGGACCCGGAAGGGAATGAGTTCGCCCATCGCCAGTGCCGTATCGGTGCGGTCGACGCCGTCGCACGCCAAGATCTTGCCGTTAATCCGGAACAGGTCCTCGGCATCCAGGGCCACCACGCGCAGCAGCAGGTCCGCGGACCCGGTCAGGCCGTAGCCCTCCAGAATCTCCGGAATGTCCGCAAGCTTGCCGGCCAGTTCGCCCAGCTTCTGCTGCTGGACGTGGACGGAAATGAACGCCATCAGGGGGTACCCCAGGGACGCCGGATTGATGCGCCGCTCGAAGGAAAGGAAGACGTGCTTCTTCTCCAGTTGGGCCATGCGCGCCTGGACGGTGTTCCGGGAAAGTCCCAGCGTCTGGGCAAGTGCCACCACCGTCCTGCGGGGGTCCTGCGCGAGGGCAGACAGCAGGCGGGTGTCAGTGCCATCCAAAGCTTGCATAATGCGCAACGTTAGCACGGTGCGGAGTGTCCGGACAGAGCATTATGCTCAAGGAATTTCAAAGTGGTTGTGCCCCCTGAGCATTGTGAGTAGGGTCACAGTATCCGGGGCAACGGCGCCCGGAAGGCAGGCGCTGGCCGGGGCCACAAGCTCCTCCAGCCGCAGGTCAACGACGTAAGAAGGTTGCGGGCTATCGTGTCTACAGACGAAGCGGGCCACATCGGGGCAGGATCCCGGAACGGCGCCCGGAGTACCCAAGGAGCAGGGCAGAACCTCGTCCAGCTGATCACCCCCGCGGGGGAGCGGATCAGCCATCCCGAATTTGATTTCTGGGTCAAGGACGTGTCCGACGAACAGCTGTGTTCGCTGTATGAGGACCTCACCGTCATCCGGCGGATCGATGTCGAAGCCACCGCGCTGCAGCGCCAGGGTGAGCTCGCCCTGTGGCCGCCGCTGCTCGGCCAGGAGGCAGCACAGGTTGGCTCAGCCCGGGCGCTCCGGGAGGACGACTATATTTTCTCCAGCTACCGGGAAAACGGCGTGGCCTACTGCCGCGGCGTGGACCTCACCGACCTGGTGCGGGTATGGCGCGGCAATGCGTCTTCCGGCTGGGACCCGGCCACGGTGAACATGGCCACTCCGCAGATCATCATCGGCGCCCAGACGCTGCACGCCACCGGATATGCCATGGGCATCCAGAACGACGGCGCCGACTCAGTGGCCATCACCTACTTCGGCGATGGCGCCACCAGTGAAGGCGACGTCAACGAGGCGATGGTCTTTGCTGCCAGCTATCAGGTTCCCGTCGTGTTCTTCTGTACCAACAACCACTGGGCCATTTCCGAGCCAGTGCGCCTGCAGTCCCACATCCAGCTGGCAGACAGGGCCACCGGCTTCGGCATTCCCAGCCTCCGCGTGGATGGAAACGATGTCCTGGCCGTGATGGCCGCCACGCGGGTAGCACTGGACCGGGCCCGCCGCGGCGGCGGCCCCACCTTCATCGAGGCCGTGAGCTACCGCATGGGACCGCACACGACGGCGGATGACCCCACCCGCTACCGCGACCCCAACGAGCTCGAGGACTGGGCCGCCAAGGACCCCATCGCCCGTGTTGCCGCCCTGCTGGACCGCAAGGGCCTCCTCACCGACGACCTGGAACAGCGGGTCAAGGGCAAGGCTGACGCCGTGGCCAAGGAAATGCGCTCGGGCTGCATCTCCATGCCGGACCCTGAGCCCCTGGATGTCTTCAAGCACGTCTACAGCACGCCCAACTCCTGGCTGGACCGGCAGCAGGACCACTACGCCCGTTACCTCGCGTCCTTCGGTGATCCCGCAGGCGCCGCTTCCCAGGAAGGTGCACGCTGATGACGCAGATGACCTTTGCCCGTGCCATCAATACCGGGCTGCGCAAGTCGCTGGAAAATGATCCCAAGGTGGTTCTCCTCGGCGAGGACATCGGCACGCTCGGCGGCGTGTTCCGGGTGACCGATGGCCTGCAGAAGGACTTCGGCAAGCACCGGGTGGTGGATACGCCTCTGGCCGAGTCCGGCATTGTGGGTACCGCCGTTGGCTTGGCCTATCGCGGTTACCGGCCGGTGGTGGAAATCCAGTTCGACGGCTTCATCTATCCGGCCTTCGACCAGATCGTCAGCCAGGTGGCCAAGCTGCACTACCGCACCCGCGGCGCCGTCAAGATGCCCATCACCATCCGGGTTCCGTTCGGCGGCGGCATCGGCTCGCCCGAGCACCACTCCGAATCCCCGGAGGCCTACTTCACGCACACCTCCGGGCTGCGCGTGGTCACGGTATCCAACCCGCAGGACGCCCACACCGTCATCCAGCAGGCCATCGCCTGCGACGACCCCGTCCTCTACTTTGAGCCCAAGCGCCGCTACCACGACAAGGGCGAGGTGGACGAGTCCGTCGACCCGCGTTCGGCATTCCCCATGGACAAGGCGCGCATCCTCACCCAGGGCACCGACGTTACCCTCGTGGCATACGGGCCCCTGGTCAAGACGTGCATGGACGTTGCCGCTGCGGCAGCGGACGAGGGTATCTCCATCGAGGTCATCGACCTGCGCTCGCTGGCCCCCGTGGACTACGACACAGTGGTTGCCTCCGTGCGGAAGACCGGGCGCATGGTCATCACCCACGAGGCCGGGCAGTCCGGCGGCGTGGGCGCGGAAGTGGCTGCCAGCATCACCGAACGCTGCTTCTACTACCTGGAATCCGCGCCGGTGCGCGTGACCGGGTTCGATGTTCCCTATCCCTATTCAAAGGTGGAGATGCACCACTTGCCGGGCCTTGACCGCATCCTGGACGGTGTGGACCGTGCCTTGGGCCGGCCCAACTCCCTGAGCGGGCTGGAAGGATGAGCGCCACCATGATCAAGGAATTCCGGCTTCCGGACCTGGGTGAGGGCCTCACCGAATCTGAAATCCTGAGCTGGAAGGTCGGGGTGGGGGACACCGTCACGCTCAACCAGGTCATCGCCGAGGTGGAGACGGCCAAGGCCGTGGTGGAGCTGCCCTCTCCTTTTGCCGGAGTCATCAAGGCGCTTCACGAGGAACCGGGAACAGTGGTGGAGGTGGGAAAGCCCATCGTCACCTTTGAAGTAGCGGACGACGGCGGCAGCGCACCTTCCGGCGCGGAAGGGGGCGACGCTGCAGGGGCCATCGGAAAACGGGAACCCAACCTGGTGGGGTACGGCGCCGTCGTCGAAAGCTCCGGCCGTCCCGCACGGCGGCCCCGGAACTTCACGGCAGTGGCTCCTTCTGCTGCGACCGCGTCGGCGGCGCCTGCGCCGGCTGCTGCGCCTGCTTCCGTAGACTCCACTCCCGATTCAGCCGTGGCGCCTGCCGGTTCCGGTGAACGCCCGCGCTCCACGCCGCCGGTGCGGAAGCTGGCCAAGGACCTGGGCGTCGACCTGGCCGATGTCACGGCGACCGGCCCGGACCGGCTCATCACCCGCGAGGATGTCCAGGCCTACGCCGACGGCGCACAGGATGCCCGAACGCAGGGAACCGGGCAGCAGGGAACCGGCGCCACAGCTGGAAGTGCCTCCGGCGGGCCGCGCGAGGTCCGCACTCCGATCAAGGGCGTCCGGAAGTTCACTGCGGCCGCCATGGTCCAGAGCGCTTTTACGGCCCCGCACGCCACAGAGTTCCTCACCGTGGACGTCACACCCGCCATGGAACTGCTGGCAAAGCTCAAGGCCAGCCGGGAATTCCAGGGCTGCCGCGTCACGCCGATGACGCTTGCGGCCAAGGCGGTGCTGATTGCCCTAAAGCGGAATCCGTCACTCAACTCGCGCTGGGATGAGGCCAGCCAGGAGATCGTGACGTTCAACTACGTGAACCTGGGTATCGCCGCGGCCACCCCGCGCGGGCTCACCGTGCCGAACGTCAAGGACGCCGACAGGCTGTCGCTGCGGGACCTTGCGGGCGCGATCACGGAACTCACGGAAACGGCCCGCGCCGGCAAGACCGCTCCCGCGGATCTTTCCGGAGGCACGATCTCGATTACCAATATCGGCGTCTTCGGGATCGACGCCGGCACGCCCATCCTCAACCCGGGCGAAGCGGCAATCCTCGCCCTGGGTGCGGTGCGGAATATGCCGTGGGAGTACCAGGGCGAAGTGGCGCTGCGGCAGGTGCTCACTCTGAGCCTGTCCTTCGACCATCGGCTCGTGGACGGCGAGCAGGCCTCCCGGTTCCTCGCGGACGTCGGGGCGATCATGGCCGAGCCGGGCATGGTCCTCACCATGGTCTGACATGCGCACGACCGGCCCCGGCCCGCTTGGGCGGTGGTGCCAGGGGCCGGTTATGCGTGCCAGGGGCCGGTTGTGGCGGCGGGATGATTGGGGGGCCCGCCGCCACGGGGCCCGTTGTGGCGGCGGGGATCAGTCGGCGGGGACCGTCAGGGCGGCCAGGGCCATGGTTTCCAGCAGCGGCCGGGCGGTCCGCGAGGCCATCTTGCGGCCGTGGCTGCGCACCGAGTGTGGCGTGGAGTTAATTAAGCCGAACGTGGCGTGTGCCCGCATGCGAAGCTCGGATGCATCCGTGCCCGGATGGATCAGTGCCAGCACCTCCACCCAGACCTCGACGTAACTGCGCTGCAGCGTCCGCACCGCCGACTGGTCCTGCTCCGACAAGTTGCTCAGGTCCCGGTCCTGGACCCGGATCACGTCCGGCTTCCCCAAGGCAAAGTCCACCTGGAATTCCACCAGGCGCCGCAGGGCAACGGCCGGGTCAGGGTTGTCCGCCACGACGCGCCGGCCGCCTTCCAGGAGGTCCTGGCTGACCGTGGTGAGCAGATCCGCCAAGACGGCCTGCTTGCCGGAGAAATGCCGGTAGACCGCCGGGCCGCTCACACCGGCCGCCGAGCCCAGGTCCTCGAGCGAGACCCGGTTGAAGCCGTTCGCCGCAAACAGGGAAGCGGCAGCGGCCAGGAGCGCCCGTCGGCGGCTTTCCTTCGCCTGGCTGCGCTGCGTGACGGGGCTGCGCTGCGTGACGGGGCTGCGTTGCGTCACGGGGCTGCGCTCCGTGGTGGTGCTGCGCTGGACAGCGCCGCTGCTGCTGGTGGGCACTTCTCCTCCTTGGACCCGCAAAGCCTAGCAAGGCCCCGCCTGTGTTGGACATCACAGTTAATAGAGACTAACCTGAATTTCAGTTATTGAACACTAACCGAGTTGGCATTCCCGGCCCGGAATGGAAGAGAAACGGAACGCGTCGATGGAGACCCTTCTCAGCCGGCTTGACCCAGCCAGTGAGGCGTTTGCGGCCAACCGCCAGGCGCAGCTTGAGCTTGTGGCTGACCTGCGCAAACGACTTGCGGACGCAGCACTGGGCGGGCCGGAGAAATCCCGGCAGAGGCACGTGGCCCGCGGCAAGCTGCTGCCCCGGGAGCGCATCGACCAACTCCTGGACGACGGCAGCCCGTTCCTGGAGATCTCCCCCCTGGCAGCCAACGGGATGTACGACGACGAAGCTCCCGGCGCCGGCGTGATTGCGGGCATCGGGCTGGTCCACGGCCGCCACGTCCTGGTCATCTCCAACGACGCCACCGTCAAAGGCGGCACGTACTACCCCATGACGGTGAAGAAGCACCTGCGGGCCCAGGAGATCGCGCTGGAAAACCGGCTGCCCTGCATCTACCTGGTGGACTCCGGCGGGGCATTCCTGCCCAAGCAGGACGAGGTCTTCCCGGACAAGGAGCATTTCGGCCGCATCTTCTTCAACCAGGCGAGGATGTCGGCGGCGAAGATTCCGCAGATCGCCTCCGTGATGGGGTCCTGCACGGCCGGAGGCGCGTATGTGCCGGCCATGAGCGATGAGACCGTCATTGTCCGCAACCAGGGCACCATCTTCCTGGGCGGGCCGCCGCTGGTGAAGGCCGCCATCGGGGAGATCGTCACCGCAGAGGAACTGGGCGGCGGCGAAGTGCACTCGCGCGTTTCCGGTGTGACGGACCACCTCGCGGAAAATGACGAGCACGCGCTCCAGATCATCCGCGACATCGTTGCCACCCTGCCGCCACCGCCCCCGCCCGCCTGGGAGGTGCAGCCCGCCGTCGAACCCGCCGAGGATCCGGCCGGGCTCTACGGCGCCGTGCCCACGGACGTCAATGCCCCCTATGACGTGCACGAGGTCATCGCCCGCCTGGTGGACGGCAGCCGGTTCCACGAGTTCAAGAAGGAATACGGCACCACCCTGGTCACCGGTTTCGCCCGGATCCATGGGCACCCGGTGGGCATCGTGGCCAACAACGGCGTGCTCTTCGGCGAGTCCTCGCTCAAGGGCGCCCACTTCATCGAACTCTGCGACCAGCGCGGCATCCCGCTGCTGTTCCTGCAGAACATCTCGGGCTTCATGGTGGGCAAGGACGCCGAGCAGGGCGGCATCGCCAAAAACGGCGCCAAGATGGTTACCGCCGTGGCAACAGCCCGGGTGCCCAAGCTGACAGTCGTGATCGGCGGCTCGTTCGGCGCCGGCAACTACTCCATGTGCGGCCGGGCGTACTCGCCGCGGTTCCTATGGATGTGGCCGGCCGCGCGGATCTCGGTGATGGGCGGCAACCAGGCCTCCAGCGTGCTGGCCACCGTCAAGCGGGACCAGTTCGAGGCCGCCGGAACGGATTGGTCCGCCGAGGACGAAGAAGCCTTCAAGGCGCCCATCCGCCGGCAATACGAGGACCAGGGCAGCCCGTACTACTCCACGGCACGCCTCTGGGACGACGCCGTGATCGACCCCGCGGACACCCGCACCGTCCTGGGCCTGGCGCTTGACGTCGTAGCCCGCACCCCGCTGCCCGAAACCTCCTTCGGCCTCTTCCGGATGTGAACCAGCCATGACTACTCCCGCACTTTCCGAATCCACGCCACAGGCCGCCCCGCCCCTGTTCGGCACCGTCCTGGTGGCGAACCGCGGCGAAATCGCGTGCCGGGTCATCCGCACCCTGCGCGCCCTGGGCATCCGCTCGGTCGCCGTCTACAGCGATGCCGACGCCGGAGCGCGCCACGTGCGCGAGGCTGACACGGCCGTCCGGATCGGCCCTGCAGCGGCCGCCGAGAGCTACCTCAGCATCGATGCGGTCATTGAGGCCTGCCGGCGGAGCGGCGCCGACGCGGTGCACCCCGGCTACGGCTTCCTCAGCGAGAACGTGGAGTTCGCGCGTGCCCTGGACGAAGCGGGCATCACGTTCATCGGCCCCCGCGTGGAGGCACTGAACGTCATGGGGGACAAGATCCGCTCCAAGACGCACGTGGCGGGTTATGACGTCCCGGTGGTCCCGGGCGTGGCCCGCCCGGGAATGACCGACGCTGAGCTCGTGGAGGCGGCTGCCGCCGTCGGCTATCCGCTCCTGATCAAGCCCTCCGCGGGCGGTGGCGGCAAGGGCATGCACGCCGTGGCAACCCCTGAGGAGCTACCGGCCACCCTCGCCACGGCCCGCCGCGTGGCGGCCAGCGCCTTCGGCGATGACACCCTCTTCCTGGAGCGGCTCGTCACCACTCCGCGGCACATCGAGGTGCAGGTGCTGGCGGACAACTACGGGAACGTCATCCACCTCGGCGAGCGCGAATGCTCGCTGCAGCGCCGCCACCAGAAGGTCATCGAAGAGGCGCCCTCGCCGCTGCTGGCCGGGCTGCCCAACGGCGCCGAGGTCCGCGCCCGGATCGGCGAGGCGGCCTGCAACGCCGCCCGCAGCGTCAACTACACCGGCGCGGGCACCGTGGAGTTCCTGGTTTCGGACGAGGCTCCGGACGAGTTCTTCTTCATGGAGATGAACACCCGGCTGCAGGTGGAGCACCCCGTCACGGAGATGGTCACCGGCATCGACCTGGTGGAATGGCAGGTCCGCATCGCCGCCGGTGAGGAACTGACCGTCCGGCAGTCCGACGTCGGACTTTCCGGCCACGCCGTGGAGGCGCGCGTCTACGCGGAAGTGCCGGAAAAAAACTTCCTGCCCTCGACCGGCACGGTACTCCTTCTTGACGAACTGCCCGGTCCCCGGCAGCGGCCGAGCGCCCCGCCAGCCAACGAAGTGGCCACCGCCCGGGGGAGGGTCCGGGTGGACTCTTCCCTGGTGGATGGCCTGGAACTTTCCTCCAGCTATGACCCGATGATCTCCAAGGTGATCGCCTGGGGCGCGGACCGCACCGACGCCCTGGACACGCTGGACGCGGCGCTCGCCGGCTATACCGCCTTGGGCGTGCACACCAACGTGGAGTACCTCCGCCTGCTCATCAACGATCCGGACGTCCGCGCCGGCCGCCTGGACACAGGCCTGATCGGGCGCCGCATGCCGGAGCTCACCTTCCGCCGGCCCGACGCGTTCGAGTTCGCCGCGGCCGCCCTCTATGCCGCGGACCACGAGCGGCAGAACACCCCGCCCGATCCGGCTGGCACGGCGGGTCCATGGCAGCGCAAGGACGGCTGGCGGGTGGGCAGCCCGGCGCCGCGGCGCATCAGTGTCGGTACGCCCGACGGCGGCGTGGCCACCGTGGCGGTCGGCGCCCTGGAGGTGCCGGGGGACGCAGCGGGGAAGGAGCCCCTGCGGGCCTCCGTGCAAGTGGACGGCGGCCCGGTGCGCCGGGCCGCGCTGCACCTGAGCTCCCGCGCGGCATTCCGGCTGGAACTCGACGGCGAGGGCCGGGACTACTCGCTGGCCCCGGTGTTCACCGGACCCCAGGCGCAAAGCTGGCTGGACCCCCGGCCGGGTCCCTCGGCGCTCTTCCTGGGCAATGAAGGCTGGTCCTGCCGGCTGGAAATCCTCACCCGCGAGGCCCGCCTGGAACGCGTACTGGCGGCAGTGCAGCGGGAAGAAGGCGCAGCGGACCCGGCAGTACGCTCACCCATGCCGGGCACGGTGGTCGCCGTACCGGTCCGGGACGGCGACACCGTGCAGGCCGGCCAGGTGCTGCTCTCCGTGGAGGCCATGAAGATGGAACACCAGCTCCTCGCGCCGCTGGCAGGCACGGTGCACCTGACAACGGCTGCCGGCGCCCTGGTGAAGGCAGACCAGGTGGTGGCCACCATCCACCCGCTCGACGACACGAACACCCCCAACGAACTTGATGGCGAAGGAGCCCAGGCATGAACGGTTTTGAACTGACGGAGGAATACCAGGACCTCAGCGACACCGTCCGCGACTTCGCGGACACGGTGGTGGCCCCGGTCTCCGCCAAGCACGACGAGGAACACAGCTTCCCCTACGAAGTGGTCAAGCAGATGGCGGAGATGGGCCTCTTCGGCCTGCCGTTCCCGGAAGAATTCGGCGGCATGGGCGGCGACTACTTCGCGCTTGCCCTCGCGCTGGAACAACTGGGCCGGGTGGACCAGTCCGTGGCCATCACCCTGGAAGCCGGAGTCTCCCTGGGCGCCATGCCTATCTACCGGTTCGGCACGGACGCGCAGAAGCAGGAGTGGCTGCCGATGCTGGCCTCGGGCCAGGCGCTCGCAGGCTTCGGACTCACCGAACCCGAGGCGGGCTCGGACGCAGGCGGTACCAAGACCACCGCGCGGCGCGAGGACGGAAACTGGGTCATCAACGGCAACAAGGAGTTCATCACCAACTCCGGCACGGACATCACACGCCTGGTCACCGTCACTGCCGTCACCGGCCAGACCGAGCGCCCGGACGGGTCCGTGAAGAAAGACATCTCCACCATCCTGGTGCCTACCGACACGCCGGGCTTCAAGGCGGAGAAGCCGTACAACAAGGTGGGATGGAACGCCTCCGACACGCACCCGCTGACGCTCAAGGACGTCCGGGTCCCGGAAGCCAACCTGCTCGGAGCCGAAGGCCGCGGCTACGCGAACTTCCTGTCCATCCTGGATGAGGGCCGGATCGCCATCGCGGCACTGGCCACAGGTGCGGCCCAGGGCTGCGTGGACCTCTCGGTCCGCTATGCCAGCGAACGGCGCGCTTTCGGCCAGGAAATCGGCAAGTACCAGGCCGTCTCCTTCAAGATCGCCCGGATGGAAGCACGCGCCCACACGGCCCGGCTGGCGTACTACGACGCCGCGGCCCGGATGCTCGCCGGCAAGCCGTTCAAGACGCAGGCGGCCATCGCTAAGATGGTCGCAGGCGAGGCAGCCATGGACAACGCGCGGGATGCCACCCAGGTATTCGGCGGCTATGGCTTCATCAACGAGTTCACCGTGGCGCGCCACTACCGCGACTCCAAGATCCTTGAAGTGGGGGAGGGCACCACGGAGGTCCAGCTGATGCTGATCGCCCGCGAACTGGGCCTCTAGGCCCGGGCGCCGTTGCCGGCCGAAAGGATCACTGATGATTGACAAGGTTGTTGCATCCGCCGCGGAAGCCGTGGCGGACATCCCGGACGGCGCCTCGCTGGCCGTGGGCGGGTTCGGCCTCTGCGGCATCCCCGTCACCCTCATTGACGCCCTCCACCGGGCCGGCACCACCGGCCTCGAAACGGTCAGCAACAACTGCGGCGTAGACGACTGGGGCCTGGGTATCCTCCTCAAGGACGGCCGCATCCGGCGCACCATCAGCTCGTATGTGGGGGAGAACAAGGAGTTTGCGCGCCAGTACCTCTCGGGCGAGCTGGAGGTGGTGCTCACTCCGCAGGGCACCCTGGCGGAAAAGCTCCGCGCCGGGGGTGCCGGCATCCCTGCGTTCTACACCAAGGCGGGGGTGGGCACGCAGGTGTCCGACGGCGGCCTGCCGCAAAAGTACGACGCCGACGGCGGGATTGCCGTCGCCTCGGAAGCGAAGGAAGTGCGCCCGTTCGGCGGGGTGGACTATGTGCTGGAGGAATCGCTCACCCCGGACTTCGGGCTGGTCCACGCCTGGAAGGGCGACCGCCACGGCAACCTGGTCTTCCATGCCACCGCCATGAACTTCAACCCGCTGTGTGCCATGGCCGGCCGGATTACCATCGCCGAAGTGGAGGAACTGGTGGAGCCCGGTGAACTGGACCCGGAGCACATCCACACGCCCGGCATCTTCGTCCAGCGCGTGGTCCTGGCCCCCGGCGCGGAGAAACGGATCGAGAAACGCACGGTGTCCCTCGACCAGGCCAACGCCACCACCCAGCAGGCAGGAGCATAGCCATGGACCCCAACAGCCCCGAGGCCCCCCGCCCGGAAGCGGTCCGGCCGGAATACCGGCGTGCCTCCCACCAGGAGCACCCGGCGCCGGCCGACGGCAGCCCCGAGACCAAAGGGTGGACCCGCAACGAACTCGCTGCCCGCGTGGCCCGGGAACTGCACAACGGCCAGTACGTAAACCTCGGCATCGGCATGCCCACCCTTATCCCCAACTACATCCCTGAGGGCGTGGAGGTGGTGCTCCACTCCGAGAACGGGATCCTCGGCGTCGGGCCCTACCCTGCGGAGGACGCCGTGGACCCTGACCTGATCAACGCGGGCAAGGAAACCGTTACCGTGAACAAGGGCGCGGCATTCTTCGACTCCGCCTCCTCCTTCGGCATGATCCGCGGCGGCCACGTGGACGTCGCCGTCCTCGGTGCGATGGAGGTGGCCGCCAACGGGGACCTGGCCAACTGGATGATCCCCGGCAAGATGGTCAAAGGCATGGGCGGCGCCATGGACCTGGTGTTCGGGGCGAAGAAAGTCATCGTGATGATGGAGCACGTGGACCGGAACGGCAACCCCAAGATTGTCCAGGAGTGCACCCTGCCGCTGACCGGCAAGGGCTGTGTGGATCGGATCATCACGGACCTGGCCGTCATCGACGTAGTGCGGGACGACGCCGGTCCGCGGCTGGTGCTGCGCGAACTGGCCCCCAACGTCTCCGTGGCGGACGTGGCTGCGGCCACCGCCGCGGAACTCTTCGAGGAAGACATGGAACTGACCGTATGAACGGCGATTCACAGAACGGCAACGCACCGGCGCACGACGCCGGCCCCCGCATCATCGAGCAGCGCGGGCTCTACTTCGACGAACTGGAGGAGGGGGTCCTGTATGCGCACCGTCCCGGCCGGACGGTCACCGAAGCGGATAACGTCCTGTTCACGACGCTGACCATGAACACCCAGGCCCTGCACCTGGACGCCGCCTGGAGCGCCGGGCAGCCGTTCGGCCAGCGCCTGGTCAACTCGATGTTTACGCTGGCCACCGTGGTGGGCCAATCGGTATCCCAGCTCACGCAGGGCACCATCATCGCCCAGCTCGGCCTGACGGACGTGTCCTTCCCGCACCCGCTCTACCACGGCGACACGCTGTACACGGAGACGGTGATCAGCGGCAAGCGGCTGTCCGGGTCCCGGCCCGGGCAGGGAATCGTCACCATGGAACACACCGGCCGCAACCAGGACGGCACGGTGGTGGCACTGGCCACCCGCAGCTGCCTGATGTGGACCAGGGAAGCGCACGCCCGGCAACTGCGCGGCGGCGCCGGGGATGGACAGGAGACAATGCCGGTATGACTTTCGTGATGGGCCCGTCCCTCCTCTTCTGCCCGGCCGACCGTCCTGAGCGCTACCAGAAGGCCGCAGCCCGTGCCGACGCCGTCATCCTTGACCTCGAGGATGCGGTGGCGCCCGCGGACAAGAAGCGCGCCCGAGGTGCCATCCTGGCCCAGGTGGGCGCCACAGGGGAGGCGCCCGAGCTGGAACCGACCCGCACCATCGTGCGGGTCAACCCGGTGGGCACGGACGAATTCGAGAAGGACCTGCACTGCCTGGCGCACACCCCCTACCGGACCGTGATGCTGGCCAAGGCCGAGGACGCCGGCCAGCTCGAAGCCCTGGCCGACTACCACGTCATCGCCCTCTGCGAAACGGCGCTCGGCGTCCTGAACGCCCCCGCCATCGCCGCGGCCCCCAACGTGGTGGCCCTGATGTGGGGGGCGGAGGACCTCCTCGCCAGCCTGGGCGGCACCTCCAGCAGGACGGACGACGGTGGCTACCGGGCCGTGGCGATGCACGCGCGCTCTGCGGTGCTCCTGGCGGCCCGGGCGCACGGCAAGGAGGCCGTGGACGCGGTTTACGTGAACATTCCGGACCTGCCGGGCCTCACTGCCGAAGCGGCGGACGCCGTCGCGTCCGGATTCAGCTCCAAGGCCTGCATCCACCCCAGCCAGGCTGCCGTGGTCCGCGAGGCCTATGCGCCGTCTCAAGAGGACGTTGCAGCGGCGCAGGAACTGCTGCAGGCCGCGCGGGACGCCGGGTCCGGAGTGTTCCAGCACAACGGGAAGATGATCGACGGGCCCATCCTGAAGCACGCCCAGGCAACCATCCGCAGGGCAGGACTCTAGGATCCGCAGGTCCCGGCTCTAGGACCGGCGCAGGGACAACGGCGGAATCGGTTCGGAGAGCAGGGTCCGGATCCACCGGTTCCCCGTCCTGCGGAACTCTTCCCGGGTGGCAAAACGATAGTGGTAACCGCGCACGCGCACCCACCGGGGCGGGACGCCGTCGAACGGATCATGCCGGAGCAGCCGCAGCGTCTGCCGGTCCGCCTCCAGCAGCTTGCCCAGGAACGCGTAGAACCATTCCTCGTGCACGGTGCGCAGAGGCAGGAACCACATCAGCCAGTCCAGCCGCAGGTGGTAGGGCGCCCACTGGCGGGGGATGCGCCGGACATCACCGGGCTTGCCCTTGAACCCGTATTCCCGCCAGTCGGACGCATCGTCCGGATCGGCGTCGAGGGTTCCCTCCACCACGATTTCGATGCGCTGTTTGGTCACGGTGCCAAACGCACCGTAGGTGTTGACCAGTTGCCACCGGTTGAAGCTGGCGTTCATCAGCTGCTGCTTCGAGACGAGATTCCGCAGCGGCCAGTAGCTGAGGACCGCCAGCAGCAGTGTGGCGGCCAGCGTGATGGCCAGCCACCACAGCGGAGTCCCGGCGGGTGCTTCCCTGCCCGGCCAGTCCGCCGGAAGGAAGGGGAATACGGCCCGCAGCACCGGATCACTGACGGCGGCGAAGGCCAGCACGATCGCAATCCAGTTCAGCCAGGCAAAGTTTCCGCTGGCCACCAGCCACAGCTGGGTGGCGATGACGACTCCTGCCGCCACGCTGGCCACCGGCTGCGGTGCGAACAGGAAGAACGGCACCACCAGCTGGGCGGCATGGTTTCCCAACACTTCCACACGGTGCAGCGGCTTGGGCAGCAGGTGCGCCTGCCGGCTCAGCGGGCCGGGCATGGGCTGTGTTTCGTGGTGGTAGTACAGCGCGGTCAGGTCCCGCCACTCCCTCCCGCCGCGGATCTTGATCATCCCGGCGCCGAATTCCAGCCGGAACACCAGCCACACCACCAGCAGCAGGATGGTCCGCGGCGGCTCCGTCTGGTCCGAGCCCAGGAACGCCACCGTGAAACCGGCTTCCAGGAGCAACATTTCCCAGCCGAAACCGTAGAACGTCTGGCCCACGTTCACAATCGACATGTACAGCAGCCACAGCACCAGGAAGGCGATCAGCGGAACCCAGGGCGGTCCGGTCTGCGGGATACCGGCGACCAGCAAAGCAGACACCACCAGCCCCACCGCGCAGACTCCCCGCAGCAGGGCATCCGAGTAGCGCCACCGGAAGAGCGTGGGCCGGCGCAGCCTGCTGAAACCCTTCAGATACTCGGGTACCGGCAGCAGCCCGCGTTCGCCGAGCAATGCCGGGAACTGGTTCAGCGTGGACAGGAACGCCACGAAGTAGAGTGCTGCCACGCCGCGCTGCAGCACCTGCCGGGCGAATCCGTATTCGGGCGCATCAAACCAGGAGAGCCAGTCCACGGGATCAACGTTACGCCGGGCAGCCGCCGCCCGGGAGGTTGGCGATGTGCGGGATACTTAAGCAATGCAGCCTCGCAGAATCGTCCTTCTCGGATCCACCGGTTCCATCGGCACCCAGGCGATTGACGTCGTCGACGGCGCCCCGCACCTTTTCGAGGTGGTCGCACTCAGCGCGGGAGGGGGAAACCTTGAACTGCTGGCCCGCCAGGCCGTGCACACGGGCGCGGCCGCCGTCGGGATCGCCGATGGGGATCCCCGCCGGCTGGCGGCGCTGATCGCCGAGGCAGCCGCCGCAGCCGGTAAAACCGGCTACCGTCCCGAGATCGTGGCCGGCCCGGACGCCTCAGCACGCATCGCCGCCGTCGACGCCGACGTGGTGCTGAACGGCATCACCGGCTCCATCGGCCTCGCGCCCACCCTCGCGGCACTGCAGTCCGGCGCAACGCTGGCGCTGGCCAACAAGGAATCGCTGATCGTGGGCGGCGAGCTCGTCAAGGCCGCGGCCCGGGAAGGCCAAATCGTTCCTGTGGATTCAGAGCACTCGGCCATCGCCCAGTGCCTCCGCTCCGGCACGCGGTCCGAGGTGCAAAAGCTGATCCTGACGGCCTCCGGCGGGCCCTTCCGCGGGCGGACCCGCAATGACCTGCACGCAGTGACCCCGCAGGAGGCGCTTGCCCACCCCACGTGGGACATGGGCGTCATGGTCACCACCAACTCCGCCACCCTGGTCAACAAGGGCCTGGAGCTGATTGAGGCGCACCTGCTGTTCGACGTTCCGCTGGACCGGATCGACGTGGTGGTCCACCCGCAGTCCGTGGTCCACTCCATGGTGGAGTTCGTGGACGGCTCCATCATTGCCCAGGCGTCACCGCCGGATATGCGGCTGCCCATTGCGCTGGGGCTGGGCTGGCCCGACCGGGTGCCCGGGGCCGCGTCTGCCTGCGACTGGACCAAGGCCGCTGCCTGGACTTTCGAACCCCTCGACACCGTGGCCTTCCCGGCCGTGGAGCTGGCCAGGAACGCTGCCCGCCGCGGCAGCACCTTCCCGGCGGTCTTCAACGCCGCGAACGAGGAGGCGGTCACCGCATTCCACGCCGGCCGGATCAGCTTCACGGACATCGTGGACACCATCGAGGCCGTCCTCAGCGAACATGCAGGATCCTCCGGGCTGACGGTGGAGTCGGTGCTGGAAGCTGAAACGTGGGCACGCGCCCGCGCCAACGAACGTTTAGCACTCAGCAGCCTCTAGGAAGCAGTAAACACCTCCCATGACACCCGTACTCCTCTTTATCCTCGGCGTCGTCTTCGTCGCCGTCGGTATCGCCGCGTCCATCGCCCTTCACGAGGTGGGCCACCTGCTGCCCGCCAAACTGTTCAAGGTGCGGGTCACCAAGTACATGATCGGCTTTGGCCCTACGCTGTGGTCCCGGCGCAGGGGCGAGACCGAATACGGCATCAAGGCCATCCCGCTGGGCGGCTATGTGTCCATGATCGGAATGTACCCGCCCAACACGGAAGACGGCACTGTCCGCGCTTCCAGCACCGGCATGTTCCAGGCACTGGCCACGGAGGCCCGCTCCATGGCCCACGACGAAGTGGGTCCGGGCGATGAGAACCGGGTCTTCTACCGGCTGCCCGTGTGGAAGAAGATCATCATCATGCTGGGCGGGCCTGCCATGAACATGGTGCTGGGCCTCATCCTCACGGCGGTGCTGCTGATGGGGTTTGGCATGGCCACGGCCACCACCACCATCGCTGACGTCTCCAAATGCCAGGTGGCGGCCGGTGAAACCATCGACCCCGATTCCGGCGACTGCACGCCCACGCCTGCCGCCGCTGCCGGGCTGCGGCCCAACGACACCGTGCTCTCCTTCGGCGGCAGGACCGTCACCAACTGGGAAGAACTCACGGAATGGATCCGGGCTTCTGCAGGGCAGGAAGTGGCCATCACCGTGGAGCGCGGCGGCGAAACGGTCTCCACCACCGTGACGCCCGTCCTTTCGGCCCGTCCCGTCGTCGGCGTGGACGGCCGGCAGGAGCGGGACAGTGAAGGCAACCTCCGGTACCAGGACGTAGGATTCCTGGGCATTGGCGCGCAAACCACCCTGGTGCCCCAGCCGGCGTCGTCCGTGCTGCCCATGGCGGGGGAGAACATCCGCCAGGTGGCCGGCGTCGTGCTCAACCTGCCTGCCCGGGTGGTGGGCGTTGCAAAGGCCGCTTTCAGCGAAGAGCCGCGCGATCCCAACGGCCCTATCAGCGTGGTCGGGGTGGGACGAGTGGCCGGCGAGGTGGCCGCCATGGAGGAAATCCCGGCCGTTTCGCGGCTGGCCACGCTGGTGGGTCTCCTTGCCGGGCTGAACTTCGCGCTCGCGGTCTTCAACCTCATTCCGCTGCTGCCGCTGGATGGCGGGCACGTGGCCGGTGCACTGTACGAGGGTGCGCGACGGCAGGTGGCCAGGCTGGCCGGCCGCCCGGACCCGGGAGCGTTCGACATTGCCAGGCTGCTGCCGGTGACTTACGTGGTGGCCGCCCTGTTGATCGGTATGAGCGTGCTGCTGATCTATGCGGACATCGTGAAGCCGGTCAACATCTTCGGCTAGGCACCAGCCCCAATATCAGCCCTTTTCGGCTCATTATCTGATTATCAGTCATTTATGATTGATATTCGATTATCAGACGTCTATGGTTGAGAAATGTTCGTTCTGACCATTGACCAACGGGGCAGTACCGGCGACCGGGACCGCGTGCCGGAGTTGATCTCCGAACTCAGGGTCCTTACGGACCCTGCGGGCGGTGCCGCTTTCGAACGCTCAGTGGGGGATGAGGTGCAGGGAGTCCTGGCTGACCCCGGAGCAGTGGTGGATGCCGCGCTCCATGCCCTGCGCTCCGGGCGCTGGTATGTAGGGATCGGTGTCGGCCATGTGGTCCTCCCACCCGGCGCCAGCTCCCGAGAGGGTTCAGGTGCGGGCTTCGTGGCCGCCCGGCGAGCCGTGGAAGCAGCCAAGGCCGCGGCGCCGCTGGTCCCGTTGTCAGTGGTCTCCGGCGCCATGGGCACGGACGCCGGGGGAACCCCGGCAGGGGACGAAGGGGTGCGGGCGTGCGCCAACGCAGAGGCTGTATTGCGGCTCCTGGGCCGTCTGGTCCACGAACGCACGGAAGCCCAATGGCGCGTGGTAGACGCTCTTCGCCGCCTTGGCCCGGACAGGCATGGACGCCAGAAGCAGGTGGCAGGTGAACTGGGAATTACGGAGCAGTCGGTGAGCCGGACCCTGGTCCGGTCCGGCTGGCAGGAAGAATGGGCGGCGAGGCCTGCGGCAGCGATGCTGCTCGAATACGCCCGGACCAGGATTGTCGGCCCGGGCGGGGCCAGTGACGCGGGCGGGTAGACCTGCCCAGGGACCAGGAGGGAAACTGCCGTGACCGCAGTCTGGATAATCGCCGCGCTGGTGGTGGCCGGTTTTGGTGGCTGGCCGGTGACGACGCTGGTGTTCAAGCTGGCCAGGACCATCGACGACCGTGCAGCGGACCCGGCACCGGAGGAAACGGTCGCCGGTCCGGTGCACGCTCCGGATGCACCCCGCCAGCGGATCCTGCGCGGCGGCGCGATCATTGGGGTCCTCGAACGCCTGGGGGTGGCCGTGGCCATCCTCACCGGCCAGTCCGTGGCCATCGCCTACATTGTGGCCATCAAGGGACTGGGCAGGTTCGCGGAGCTGAAGGAAACCCCGGTGGCGGCGGAACGGTTCATTATCGGCACCCTGACGTCCCTGCTGTGGGCTGCCGGGACCACAGCCCTGGTCATGGCACTGTTCCTCGCCTGACTGCCCGTGACAGGGCCTGAGCGCTCCGGGCAGGGCCGGCCGGATGCATGGGCAGCGCGGGGGAGCGATAGGGTAGCGGTATGACAGTTTTTGCCGTTGAGTACGTTTACGCCGCCGATTCCACCGAAGCCCGCGATGAGGCCCGGCCGGCACACCGCGAATGGACCGGGAGCCTCGCCCAGGATGGCGTTATCCTGGCGAGCGGCCCCTACGGGGACGGTGCCGGAGCGCTGCTGATCTTCAAGACCGCCGACGAGGCTGCCCTGCACTCGATCCTCAAGCAGGATCCCTTCGCCGCCGCAGGCGTCATCGCCGGCACCCGCATTACCGAATGGGCTCCCGTGACCGGCATGCTCGCCGGAACCGCCGCGTAGCCGCCACACTTTCCAACTCTAGGAGTCCACGTGACCTCGGTCAGCCTGGGAATGCCCTCAGCCCCGCCCCCCGTCCTTGCCCCGCGCCGCAAGACGCGCCAGATCAAAGTCGGCTCCGTGGGAGTGGGCTCGGACTCGCCCATCAGCGTGCAGTCCATGACCACCACGCCCACCACGGACATCAACGCGACCCTGCAGCAGATCGCTGAGCTCACGGCCTCCGGATGCGACATCGTCCGCGTGGCCTGCCCCTCGGCGGATGATGCCGAGGCGCTTCCCATCATTGCCCGGAAGTCCCAGATCCCCGTGATCGCGGACATCCACTTCCAGCCCAAGTATGTGTTTGCGGCCATCGAGGCCGGCTGCGCCGCCGTGCGGGTCAACCCCGGGAACATCCGGAAGTTCGACGACCAGGTCAAGGAAATCGCGGCCGCGGCCCGCGACCACGGCACCTCCATCCGCATCGGCGTCAACGCCGGTTCGCTCGAGCCGGGCATCCTGAAGAAGTACGGCAAGGCAACCCCGGAAGCGCTGGTGGAATCCGCCGTCTGGGAAGCCTCCCTCTTCGAAGAGCACGGCTTCCATGACTTCAAGATCTCCGTCAAGCACAACGACCCCGTGGTCATGGTCGCCGCCTACGAAATGCTCGCCGAGAAAGGCGACTGGCCGCTGCACCTCGGTGTCACCGAGGCCGGGCCCGCTTTCCAGGGAACCATCAAGTCGGCAACCGCTTTCGGGGCCCTGCTCTCCCGCGGCATCGGCGACACCATCCGCGTTTCCCTTTCCGCTCCGCCGGTGGAGGAAATCAAGGTGGGCAACCAGATCCTGCAGTCGCTGAACCTGCGGCCGCGCAAGCTCGAAATCGTTTCGTGTCCCTCCTGCGGCCGTGCCCAGGTGGACGTCTACACCCTCGCAGAGCAGGTGACCGCCGGTCTGGAGGGGATGGAGATCCCGCTCCGCGTGGCCGTCATGGGCTGTGTAGTCAACGGACCGGGCGAGGCCCGTGAAGCGGACCTCGGAGTGGCTTCGGGCAACGGCAAGGGCCAGATCTTTGTGAAGGGCGAAGTCATCAAGACGGTGCCCGAAAGCCAAATTGTTGAGACACTGATCGAAGAGGCCATGCGTATCGCTGAAGAGATGGGGGAGGCCGATGGCGAAGATGCTGTCAAGGGTAGCCCCGTGGTTAGCGTCTCGTAGGGAAGACGAGGCGCCGGCGGGCATTTCCGTCCGCACGCTGGACGGTGAAGATACCGCTTCCCTGCGCTCTCTTGCCCAACGGGACCCGGTGGGGAATGTCTTCATCCTCGCGCATTTGCGTACTGCCGGCACTGCCGCGCCCACCAGCGGCGGTGCCGGCATTTTTGGTGTCTTCGACGGCGGGCTGCTGGTGGGTGCCTGCTGGGCCGGAGCCAACCTTGTCCCGGTGCAGCTGGACCCGGCCTTGGCCGGAGCCGTGGCCGCGGCAGCCAACCGCTCCGGGCGCCGCTATGCCTCCGCTTTTGGCCCTGCCGATGCTGTCCTGGCACTGCACGCGAAGCTCGCAGCGCTCGGACACCGGGCGCATGAAGTCCGCGACGACCAGCCGCTCATGACCATCGAAGGCCCGCCCGCCGTCGAACCCCATCCCGGGCTGGAACGGGGGCACCTGGCCGACTTCGAGCGCATCCTTCCCGCCTGCGCCGCCATGTTCGAGGAGGAAGTCGGCTACTCACCCTTCCTGGGCGGCAGGGAGTTCTACAGCCGCAGGGTTGAGGGGCTGATCAGGCAGGGCCACTCGCTGGTCCACCTCAACGAGGCCCGCGACGTGGTGTTCAAGGCCGAGCTCGGGGCGGTGACGGCGGAGGTCACGCAGGTGCAGGGAGTCTGGATGAACCCGAAATTCCGCGGGTTGGGGCTCAGTGCGGGATACATGGCCGCCGTGGTGCAGCGGGCGCAGGAGATCGCTCCGGTCACCAGCCTGTACGTCAACGGCTTCAATACCAGGGCCCGCTCAACGTATGAACGGGTGGGTTTCGTCCAGCGGGACACCTTCGCGACGGTCCTTTTCTAGCGGGACCCGGGTTCTTCGGCTAGAGGGCTCCCGTCAGGTAGCGCTGCACATTCGGCGCGACCAGCTGAACCACTTCCTCGGCCGGCGTCGATGCCAGGGGCTCAAGGCGAACCACATACCGGACCATCATCAGCCCCACCATCTGGGTGGCCACCAGGTTTCCCCGCAGCGCCAGCTCCCCGGGGCTGCCCGGAAGTCCGGCGATGATCCGGTTAATGATGGTCCGGGTCACCATTTCCCGCAGCAGGGTGGTCTTCGCCTTCGACCCCAGCGTGCCGCGGATGAACGCCAGCAGGCCCGGCTGGGCGGGGCTCTCCCACAGGCGCAGGACGGCCCGCACCACCAGCTCCCCGCGCTTTTCGGCGTCCGCATCCACCACTCCGGAGAGGACCTGCTCGGGATCGGCGGGAAGCTCGACGCTGAGGGCGAAGAGCTCGTCCTTGCCCGCGAAGAAGTGGTGGACCATGGCGGGATCCACCCCGGCGGACCGGGCCACCTGGCGCAGGCTTGTGCCCTCGAATCCATGCTCGGCGAACAGGCGGCGGGCCGCTTCCAGGATATGGTCCCTCGAGGCTGTGGTCCCGCTCCGACGACCACGTGCAGCGGTCACGGGCTGCGCCGGCGCAGGGTCAGGGAGGCCAGCACCAGCATGCCCAGGACAATCGCTGCCATAGTGCCGGCGTCCTGCCAGAGGGCCTCTGTGGGTTCGGCAAAGGCCGCGACCTCCTGCAGCGCGTCCACCGAGAAGGTCAGGGGCAGGACGTTGCTGATGGCCTCGAGTACTTCATTCATCCGGTCCCGCGGCACGAAAAGCCCGCACAGCAGGATCTGCGGCACCACCACCACCGGCATGAACTGCACCGCCTGGAACTCGGTCCGGGCAAAGGCGGAGCAGAAGAGGCCCAGAGCGACGCCGAGCACCGCATTGATCACCGCGATCATCACCACGAAGCCGGGCGAGCCCTGGATGTCCAGGCCAAAAACCCAATACGCCACGGCAGTGGCCACCAGCGACTGCAGGCCAGCCATGATGGAGAAGGCCAGGCCGTACCCGAAGAGCAGGTCGGCCTTGTGCACCGGTGTGGTGAGCAGCCGCTCCAGCGTTCCCGATGTCCGTTCCCGCAGCATCGTGATGGACGTGACCAGGAACATCACTACGAACGGGAAAATGGCCAGCATCATCAGGCCGACGCGGTCGAAGGTGCGTGGCGCCCCCGGCGGCAGCGTCTCGTTTTCGTAGAGGAAGTAGACGGCGGTCAGCAGCAGCGCGGGAACCACCAGGATCATGGCGACGCTGCGGTGGTCGTGCCGCAGCTGGCTCAGCACCCTGCGGGTGGTGGCCAGCATCATGCGCAGGTTCATCGTGCACCACCTTCCGGCTTCTCCTCGGATTCCCGGATGATGGCCAGGAATGCCTGTTCGAGGTCCGTGCTGCGGCCGCGGCGGCTCAGTTCGGCCGGCGTCAACTGGGCCACCAGCCTGCCGTCGCGCAGCAGCAGGAGTTCGCTGCAGTGGCTGGCTTCCTCCATGACGTGGCTGGACACCAGCAGCGTGGTGCCGGCGTCCGCCATGGCGCGGAAGCGGCCCCACAGGTCAGCCCGCAGCACTGGATCAAGCCCCACGGTGGGCTCGTCCAGCACCAGCAGCCGGGGATGCGCAACCAGCGCGCAGGCGAGGGACGCGCGGCTTAGCTGGCCGCCGGAGAGGTCTGAAGTCTTCTGCTTCGCCTGCGGTTCAAGCCCGACGGCGGCAATCGCCTCCGCCACGTCGGCTTTCCCTTTGCCGTGCATGGCACCGAAGTACCTCACGTTGGCTTCGACGGTCAGATCCGGATAGACGCTGGGGGACTGGGTCACGTAGCCGACACGGTGGCGCAGGACAGGACTGCCTGCGGGAAGGCCCAGGACGTGGACCATGCCGGAGGAGACCACCTGCACGCCGACGATGGCCCGCATAAGGGTGGTCTTTCCACTGCCCGAGGGGCCCAGGAGCCCGGTGATCCTGCCGATGGGTATCGAAAAATCCAGGCCGCGCAGGACCGGGACCCTGCCGCGCCGCACGGACAAACCGCTGGCTGCCACCGCGGCGTCGGCCGCGGTACGGGACGATCCCGGCAGTGTTGCCGAGTGGGACATGGCCGCCTCCGCTGCTGGCCTTACGGGCCGGATGCCCGTAATTCACCAGCTGATGAATTAACGGTAGGACCCCAGGTAAAGCCGGTCAACAGGCCGGATCAAAAAAATACTTGTCAATGTGCCCGTCATCACATAGGTTCGATCTAGCTGCGCTGGAGTGGTTTGGACGGTCTCTGTTCTCACCAGTCACGAAGGCGGTAACGGCGTCGGGCCACGCCCGGATGCGATGACCAGCTCCATGGGGGGCCAGGGGCTTTGTATTCCCGGGCGTGGCTCTACTGCTTCCAGGACGCGTTTCCGGGGCGTGCCTCCGGATGGCCAGGCGGCAGGGCCAAGTGCGGGCCCGGTGCCGGGTGCCGGTAGATTAGTACCCAGACAAAACCCGTCCGGCCCTGCTGATCCAGCACTTCCCCAGAAACGGATACCACCCGTGGTCCTTAGACTGTCCCAGCTTTTCCTGCGCACCCTCCGTGAAGACCCCGCCGACGCCGAGGTTGCCAGCCACAGGCTCCTGGTCCGGGCAGGCTACATCCGCCGCGCGGCCCCCGGTATCTACACTTGGCTCCCGCTGGGCCTGAGCGTCCTGCGCAAGGTGGAGGCAGTGATCCGCGAAGAAATGGCTAACATCGGCGCCCAGGAAGTTCACTTTCCGGCCCTCCTCCCGCGCGAACCCTACGAGGCCACCAACCGTTGGACGGAGTACGGCGAAGGGCTCTTCCGGCTCCAGGACCGCAAGGGTGCGGACTACCTGCTGGCTCCGACGCACGAGGAGATGTTCACGCTCCTGGTCAAGGATCTCTACTCGTCCTACAAGGACCTTCCGCTCAGCCTCTACCAGATCCAGAACAAGTACCGTGACGAGGCCCGTCCCCGGGCCGGGCTCCTGCGCGGCCGCGAGTTCATCATGAAGGACTCCTACTCCTTCGATGTGGACGACGCCGGCCTGGACGCCAGCTACGCCGCCCACCGCGGCGCCTACCTGCGGATCTTCGAACGCCTGGGCCTCGAGGTCATTCCCGTCACGGCGACAGCCGGGGCCATGGGTGGGTCCAAGAGCGAAGAGTTCCTGCACCCCACGGAGATCGGCGAGGACACCTTCGTCCGCTCGGCCGGCGGCTACGCCGCAAACGTAGAGGCCGTCACCACCGTAGTGCCCGCCGAGGTCGACTTCACCGGTGCCCCCGCAGCAGAGGTCCTGGACACGCCGGACACGCCCACCATCGAAACCCTCGTGGCGGCATCGAACCAGATCGCACCGCGGGCGGAGTCCGACGGCGGCGCCTGGACGGCCGCTGACACGCTCAAGAACGTGGTGCTCGCCGTTACCCTACCCACCGGGGAACGGCAGCTCGTGGTCATCGGCGTCCCCGGCGACCGGGGTGTAGACCTCAAGCGCGTCGAGGCCAACATCGGCGCATTCCTGCCCATTGCCGGCGAACTCGGCATCGAGGCGGCCAACGACGACGACCTCAAGAAGCAGCCGCTCATCGTCAAGGGCTACCTGGGTCCCGGCCTGTCCCTTGAAGAACCGCTCCTCGGCGCCGAAAGCGCAACTAAGCTCCTGTACCTGGTCGACCCCCGCGTCGTCCGCGGCACGTCCTGGATCACGGGCGCCAACCAGGCGGGCAAGCACGTCTATGGCCTGGTGGCCGGGCGGGACTTCGCGTGGGACGGCGTCATCGAGTGCACCGAAGTCCGCGAGGGCGATCCTGCTCCGGACGGCTCCGGTCCGCTGGAGACTGCCCGCGGAATCGAGATGGGCCACATCTTCCAGCTGGGCCGCAAGTACGCGGAGGCACTCGAGCTGAAGGTGCTGGACCAGAACGGCAAGCAGGTCACGGTCACCATGGGGTCCTACGGCGTGGGTGTCACCCGGGCCGTGGCCGCCCTGGCTGAGTCCAACCACGACAGCAAGGGGCTGGTCTGGCCGCGCGCCGTCGCACCTGCGGACGTGCACGTTGTGGCCGTGGGCCGCGGCGACGACATTTTCGCTACGGCCGAGCAACTCTCCCTCGACCTGCAGGCCGCGGGCCTGGACGTCATCTACGACGACCGTCCCAAGGTGTCCCCGGGCGTCAAGTTCGGTGACGCCGAACTGGTGGGCGTCCCCACCATCCTCGCCGTGGGCCGCGGCCTGGTGGACGGCGTAGTGGAAATCAAGGACCGCCGCAGCGGCGAAGCAGAGAACGTTGCCGTGGACAAGGCCGTTGACTACGTAGTCAACGCCGTCCGCAGCTAACGGCTGCGGCAGTGGACTTTTTCCCGGAGTCGCTGCATTGCGGCACGATCCTCCTGATCATGGTTGCCGGCTTCGCCGCCGGCTGGGTGGACGCCGTGGTGGGCGGGGGCGGGCTGATCCAGCTCCCCGCCCTGCTGCTGGTACCCGGCATCACACCGGTCCAGGCGCTGGCCACCAACAAGATGGGGTCTATTTTCGGGACGGCCACCAGCGCCGCGACGTACTACCGCAGGGTCGGGCCGGACCTGAAAACTGCCCTTCCCATGGCGGTCATTGCCCTGGCCGGCAGCTTCGGCGGCGCCGTGCTGGCCGCCAGCCTCCCGTCGTCGGTCTTTAAACCGGTGATTGTGGCGGCACTGGTGGCCGTGGCGCTCTTCACCGCGCTCAAGCCCGACGCCGGGCACCTCACCGCACTGCGGCATGAAGGCCACAGGCACTACGTGGTGGCGTGCCTGATCGGTGGAGTCATCGGCTTCTACGACGGCCTCATCGGCCCGGGCACGGGATCCTTCCTGGTGATAGCCCTCGTCTCCGCCATGGGCTATGCCTTCCTGGAGGCCAGTGCCAAGGCCAAAATCGTCAATATGGCCACCAACGCCGGTGCGCTGATGTTCTTCCTCCCGCACGGATCCATCCTGTGGGGCCTGGGGCTGCTGCTCGGGGCCGCCAACATGGCGGGCGGCTACCTCGGCGCCAGGACGGCGGTGAAGCAGGGCAGCCGCTTCGTCCGGACTGTCTTCCTGCTGGTGGTCGCGGCCCTGATCATCAAGCTCGGTTACGACATCGTGCAGGAAAACCTGGGCTGACCTGCCCCGAAGAGGCCTCGTCCGCCGCGGCGCCCCGGCGTAGCATGCAGGTATGTCCCACGACGACGACGGGTACGCGCCGGCGCTTGCCGCCGCCACCCGGCACGCAGCAGCATGGTTGGGGAGCCTTTCGGGGCGGCACATTGGTCCGGGCAGGACCGCGCACGATCTCGTGCCGGCCTTCGGCGGTCCGCTTCCGGCGCAAGGGATGCCTGCGGACCAGGTCATCGACCTGTTGGCCCGGACAGCCGACCCCGGACTGATGGCGATGCCGTCCGGAAGGTTCTTCGGCTGGGTCATTGGAGGTACCCTTCCGGCGGCCCTTGCCAGCGACTGGCTGGTGAGCGCCTGGGACCAGAACGCAGGGCTGCGCTACGCCACCCCGGCCATGGCAGCCATCGAGGAGGCCGCCGCCGCCTGGCTGCTGGACCTGCTGGGGCTGCCGCCGCAGGCGGACGTCGGCTTCGTCACCGGCGCCACCATGGCCAACTTCACCGGCATGGCTGCGGCAAGGTGGCGGCTGATGGCGGACGCCGGATGGGACCTTGACCGGGACGGTCTCGCGGGGGCGCCCAGGATCCGTTGCTTCGTGGGCCGGGAACGCCACGACACGGTTGACCTTGCGCTGCGCTACCTGGGCCTGGGGCGGCCCACAGTGGTGGATACCGATGACCAGGGACGGCTTCTTCCGGAGGCCCTCGATGCTGCCCTCTCTGAGACCAGCGGAGGCAGCGGCACAGGTGCAGGCGGACCGGCGCTCGTCTGCCTGCAGGCGGGAAACCTTCACTCCGGCGCCTTCGACCCGTTTGACCGGGCGGTCGAAGTGGCCCACCGGCACGGCGCCTGGGTGCACGTGGATGGTGCTTTCGGGCTATGGGCAGCGGCAGCCCCTGCCCTCAGGCAGCTGGTTGCAGGCTTCGAGCAGGCCGATTCCTGGGGCACGGACGCCCACAAGACCCTGAACGTCCCTTACGACTGCGGCATCGCCATCGTCAGGGACGCCGGCGCACTGCGGTCCGCGATGGGCCTGCACGCCAGCTACCTCATGCACGATGCCGAGGGGCCGGGGGATCCGTTCGAGAAGGCGCCGGAGCTTTCACGGCGGGCGCGGGGTGTGCCGGTCTGGGCTGCCCTGAGGAGCCTTGGCCGGGAGGGCGTGGCCAGCCAGGTGACCGGGCTTGCAGAGGCTGCGGCCGGCATTGCCAAAGGGTTGGCCGCACTCGACGGCGTCGAGGTGCTGAACGAGGTGCAGTACACCCAGATATGCGTGGCCTTCGGCGATGACGCCACCACCCGGGCCGTGACGGAGCGCATCATCGAGGACGGCCGGGTGTGGATGTCGGGCTCGCGCTGGCGGGACCGCGACGTCCTGCGTGTTTCCGTCAGCAACTGGCAAACCGGCCCGGACGAAGTCGACACGGCGGTGGACGCCGTCAGGTCCGCCCTGGCCGCAGTCCGCGGCGGGTTACATAGCCCTTGATGTGGGCGCCGAGCCGTGGGGTTTGCACTGGGTAGATCCAACACCGGGCAGGAGATCTAGACCACCCCGGAAGCGCCCAGGAGGTTGCCAAGGGCGAAGGTGGCCGCGAGGGCGAGCGCACCGCCAGCCACCACCCGGACCGCAGCCCTGAGCTTGGAGCCGCCGCCGATCCACGCCCCCACGGCGCCGGTCAGGGCGAGGGCAAGCAGAACGGCGAGGAAGGTCAGGGGCACGCGGATTTCGGGAGGCGGCAGCAGAATGGCCAGCATCGGCAGGACAGCGCCGATCGTAAAGGCCACCGCAGAAGCGAACGCAGCGTGCCACGGACTCACGATGTCGGTCTCGTCAATGTTGAGTTCCGCTGACAGGTGTGCGGCAAGGGCATCCTTGGCCGTCAGTTCCCGGGCCACCGTGGCTGCTGTTTCCGGTGTCAGGCCCTTGCCTTCGTAGATGGCGGCAAGTTCGGCCAGCTCAGCCTGGGGCTCTTCGGCGAGTTCGCGGCGTTCCTTCTCGATCAGGGCCCGCTGGCTGTCGCTCTGGCTGCTGACGGAGACGTATTCGCCCAAGGCCATCGATATGGCACCGCCCACCAGCCCTGCCATGCCGGCGGCGAGGATGGGGCCTGTCGCCGGGGTGGCGCCGGCCACGCCAACCACGATGGCCGCAACCGAAACGATGCCGTCATTGGCGCCGAGGACCCCCGCCCGCAGCCAGTTGAGCCGGTGTGCCAGGTCATTGCCGTGGGGCTCGTCGCCGTGCGGAGCAGCGGGCAGGGGCCGGTCAGCACCGGTGCCGGTCCGGGATGCGTCTGCGGGCTCGGGTGCGTGCATGTCCCCAGCAAACCACTCCGGCAGGAGCAGGACCAGTGCCGGCCGGGCGGCAGCGCTGACACGCCGTTTACGACAGCGCCGCGGCCGGCGGCAGTGTGGGGCCCTGCCACCAGGGTTGAGGCCCGGCCGTTAGCGCTGGGGGCCCTGTGTTGCCGGCCCGGGCTGACCGGCCGGTTCGGATGGTCCGGGCAGCTCGGGGAGCTGTGCCGGGTCGATGGCGAGGCCGGGTAGCGGGCCGGGATCGGCACCCCACTGGACTGCACGCGCCGCCGCCGCCCGGAGTGACGATACCGCCCATCCACGGACCCCGCCTTCCGAGAGCGCAATGAGGTCGCCGTAAGCGCCCAAGGTTGCGGCTTCGAGCCTGCCCAGCCGGCCTGCCGGGGACTGGAGGAAATCTGCGTCGACGGCGTAGCCGGGCTGCTGGACCGGCGTGGCGCGGCAGTGCAGGAGGAGCCGGCTTTCGGCGTCCCGGACGAGGGTCCGGTGGCTGCCAAGGAATGCCGACGCCGGACCCGCCGCGCCGGGCGCGAGGCGCGGCATTGCGGCCTCGTAGGCATAGACAGCCTCCCGTTCCGCCTGCACGACAGCCGACAACGCGGCGGCAGCATCCGGGGAGGGGGCGGTGGGAGGTTCTGTCGGCGCAGAGGCTGCAGGGGCTGCCTTGGGGGAGGGGCACGGTGTGGCCGTCGTGGAGGCCGGTACGCTCCCGGCAGGGGGCGTTGCCGCCGCAGTGCCGGCCTGCAACCGCTCGGCGGCAAGGAGCTGTGCGGCCCCGATGCCCGCCAAAAGGCGGGCCAATCCGCCGTCGTCCGTTGTTGTTGCGTCCTGGAGGCGCCTGGTTCCGCTGGCCGCCAGGTCCCTGGCCAGGTCCGGGACGGACAGAGCCGCCCCCGGCGGCCCCGCCGGGGTGTCAGGCCGGGGTACTGACTCCTCCGGGATGAGCAGCGCGCGGGCCTGCAGAGTCAGCAAGGTCACAACGTCGCCAACGCCTGCGCCCGAGGCAGATTTATCCCCTGCCCTGGCAACGGGGCGGCCCGCGGCGGCCCGGAGACGGAGGGCGTCGTCCAGGGCGGCCGCGCGTGCAATATCGGCAGCTGAAGGCGGCGCAGGAGCGGGTGGTTCCGCGGGAATCAGCGTGAATCCGAGGCTGAGGACAAGGAGGGCCGCCAACGAAAAGAGGATGGAGCGGAAGGGGTGTCTCCGCTTCCCGGCGCCCTGTCTGTCGTCCTTCACAACAGACCATGGTGCCATGGCCGGCAGAAAACTGTGTCCACCACTCTGCCGGTAAAATAGCTACGCTAGTACACACAACATCACCTATAAGGAGGGCGGCCGGCATCGTGAGCAATGCAGAAGCCACGGCTTCACCAGACCACACCGGAACGGGCCAGGCTGAGTCTGCACCGGCCCCGAACCCCGAAGCAGCCCGGCTCCGGGCGCTCCTTGAGCCCGCGGTCCAGGCCAACCGCCTGTACCTCGAGGACGTCAGCATTGTCGCCGGCTCACACCGCGTGGTGCATGTAGTGGTGGACCTGCCCCAGGAGGAGACCGGCGGCGTCAGCCTTGACGTCATCGCGGACATCTCCAAGGTGCTCTCTGACGTGCTGGACAACGATCCCAACGACGACGGCCGCCCCTATGACCTCGAGGTCTCTTCTCCGGGTGTCGGCCGGCCCCTCACCGAACCCCGCCACTGGCACCGCGCCAAGGGCCGCATGGTGAAGGTGAACGTGGTGCAGGGCGAGAACGTCACCGGCCGCATCCAGTCGGTGGACGACGGCGGTGTGGCCCTGGTCCCGGAAATCGCCGTCAAGAAGGGCATGAAGCCCAAGCAGGGCGAACCTATAAAACTTCCTTTCGACAGGATCCGCAGCGGAAAAGTCGAGATCGAATTCAGCCACCTTTCCGGGGATGGTCTGGAACCTGGACACAATGGACCTTCTGAGGAGGCCTGATGGATATTGACATGAGCGCACTGAGACTTCTGGAGCGTGAGCGTGAAATCCCGCTGGACCTCCTGATCCCCACCATCGAGCAGGCGCTCCTGGTGGCCTACCACAAGTCGCCCGGTGCCTTCGAGAAGGCCCGTGCCGAGCTGGACCGCAAGAGCGGTCACGTCACCATCTGGGCGACTGAGATTGACGACGACGGTGCCCCCATCGGTGAGTTCGAGGACACCCCTGCCGGGTTCGGCCGCATTGCCGCCAGCACCGCGCGCCAGATCATCCTGCAGCGCCTGCGCGACGCCGAGGACGACAACGTCCTCGGCGAGTTCAAAGGCCGTGAGGGTGAACTCGTGGCAGGCACCATCCAGCAGGGCAACAACCCGCACATGATCCAGGTCAACCTGGGGGCAGTGGAGGCGCTGCTTCCGCCGCCCGAGCAGGTTCCCGGCGAGAAGTACCTGCACGGCAACCGCCTGCGCGCCCTGGTGATCGACGTCCACCGCGGCTCCAAGGGTCCGTCGGTCACGCTGTCCCGTTCCCACCCGGGCCTGGTCCGGAAACTGTTCGAACTGGAAGTGCCGGAAATCGCGGACCACTCGGTGGAGATCGTGGCACTGGCCCGCGAAGCCGGCCACCGTACCAAGATCGCCGTCAAGGCCAACATCCCCGGCATCAACGCCAAGGGGGCGTGCATCGGTGAAATGGGTTCGCGCGTCCGCGCCGTCATGACGGAGCTGAACGACGAGAAGATCGACATCGTCGACTACAGCGAGAACCCCGCCACCTTCATCGCCAGCGCACTGTCCCCTTCGCGTGTGAATTCCGTCACCATCACCGACGAATCCACCAGGTCCGCCCGCGTGGTGGTTCCCGACTACCAGCTCTCCCTCGCCATCGGCAAGGAAGGCCAGAATGCCCGGCTCGCCGCCAAGCTGACCGGCTGGCGCATCGATATCGTCTCCGACGCCGCTACCCAGGCAGGCTGACGCCGGTAGCCGACCTCCGGCGGCTGACCCCATGCGGCAGCGCTGCCGGCCGGCCTGGCGGGGTCCCGACGGGCCCGGCGAGGCCCTCCGGTTCGGGCCACACCGCCCGAAGGGGCTAGAATGAAGAGGACCGCGCCTTACGGCCGGCAGCCGTGCGCCTTGGGCGTGCCACCTTGCAGCAGCAGGGCGGGTAACCCTCTGGCCAGCAGATATGAACGTCAGGACGATCACCGTGGCAGAAGTACTAGACCCCGGGAATCAGCCTGAACGCACCTGCATCGGATGCCGGAAAAAGGGGCTGCGGTCAGAGTTGCTCCGGCTCGTCGCCGAAGGCAGCGGATCATCCGCTGTCCTGGTGGATGAACGACGCCGGATGGCTGGCCGGGGTGCATGGCTGCACCCCAGCGAATCGTGCCTGGCCCTGGCGGTCAAACGGCGTGCATTCGGACGTGCCCTTAACGGCGCAACCGGAACTGCCGCCGTCGAACGCCGGATCATGCAAGGCACGAACGTTGCAGCTGCCCCGGTGGCCGCAACACCTACCGTCCAACCTGAAAGCGGGTCAGAAATCTGATGGAAACCCGATGAGTTCCCAGCGATGAGTGCGCAACGATGACAACTTTGTTGCGCTCTGCAATGGGCCCTGCTGCACCAATCGCGGCTGGGGCCCGCAGTAAGAAGTAGACGGTTCGTGCCTGGCTCGGTGCGGACCGAGACAGGAGAAATGTGGCCAAGGTCCGCGTACACGAGCTCGCCAAAGAGCTCGGTATTACTTCCAAAGATGCAGTGACGAAACTGCAGGAACTGGGCGAATTCGTTCGCTCCGCCTCATCCACCATTGAGGCCCCCGTTGTCCGCAAACTGCGCAACGCCTTCCCGGACGCCGCTGCGAAGTCCGCAGCTCCGGCCGCCGCCCCCAAGGCGCCTGCCCCCGCGGGAGAATCACGTCCTTCAGCACCGGCCCCCGGTCCGGCTGCGCCCAAGGCTCCGGCTCCCAAGGCCGAAGCGCCCGCTCCTGCGGAACCCCAGGCACCCGCCGCAGCTGCGGCCCCGGCTGCCCCCGCAGCACCCTCCACCGGCGCCAAGCCCGGTGCACGCCCGGCCCCCAAGGCCGAAACTCCGGCTCCCCGCCAGGGCGGCGCTGCGTCCGGCGCATCGGCCCCCCGCCCCGGCGGTCCCCGCCCGGGCAACAACCCCTTCGCCACGTCCCAGGGCATGCCCCGCGGCCGCGGCGGCGACGGTGAGCGTGCTCCCCGCCCGGGCAACAACCCCTTCGCCACCTCGCAGGGCATGCCCCGTCCCGGCGGCGGCCGCACTGACGGTGAACGTCCCGGCGGTCCGCGTCCCGCGGCCGGTGCGGGCGGTCCCCGTCCCGGCGGTCCGCGTCCGGCAGCAGGTGCGGGCGGTCCCCGCCCCGCAGCAGGCGCAGGCGGCCCGCGTCCGGGCGCACCGCGTCCCGGTGGTGCCGGCGGAAACCGTCCTACTCCGGGCATGATGCCCAACCGCACTGAGCGTCCCGCACCCGCAGGGGCAGGCCGTCCGGGCGGCGGCCGCGGTCCCGGACGCCCCGGTGCTCCCGGCACCGGCGGTCCCGGTGGCGGCGGCGGTGCTCCCGCCGGCGGTGGCTTCGGTAAGGGCGGCCGCGGCCGCGGCGGTACCCAGGGTGCCTTCGGCAAGGGCGGCGCAGGCCGTGGCAAGCAGCGCAAGTCGAAGCGCGCAAAGCGCCAGGAACTTGAGCAGATGAGCGCACCGTCGCTGGGTGGCGTGAGCGTACCCCGCGGCGACGGCAACACCGTTATCCGGCTGCGCCGCGGCAGTTCCATCACGGACTTCGCCGACAAGATCGAGGCAAACCCCGCCGCGCTGGTCACCGTTCTCTTCCACCTCGGCGAGATGGCCACGGCTACCCAGTCGCTGGACGAAGAGACCTTTGCCCTGCTGGGCGAGGAGCTCGGCTACAAGCTCCAGGTTGTTTCCCCGGAAGACGAGGAGCGTGAGCTGCTCTCCAGCTTCGACATCGACTTCGATGCCGAGCTCGAAGCTGAAGGCGACGAGGAACTTGAGGCACGTCCTCCGGTTGTCACCGTCATGGGCCACGTGGACCACGGTAAGACCCGCCTGCTGGACGCCATCCGCAAGTCGGATGTCATGGCCGGGGAGCACGGCGGCATCACGCAGCACATCGGTGCTTACCAGGTCACGCACAACCACGAGGGTGAAGACCGCAAGATCACCTTCATCGATACCCCGGGCCACGAGGCGTTCACCGCCATGCGTGCCCGTGGTGCGAAGGTCACGGACATTGCCATCCTGGTGGTGGCCGCGGACGACGGCGTCATGCCGCAGACCGTTGAAGCCCTCAACCACGCCCAGGCGGCCAACGTGCCCATCGTCGTGGCCGTGAACAAGATCGACAAGGAAGGCGCCAACCCGGACAAGGTCCGCGGCCAGCTGACCGAGTACGGCCTGGTTCCCGAAGAATACGGTGGCGACACCATGTTCGTGGAGGTCTCTGCCCGCCAGAACCTGCACATTGACGACCTGCTCGAGGCAGTCCTGCTCACCGCGGACGCTGCCCTGGACATGCGCGCCAACCCGAACAAGGACGCCCGCGGTATCGCGATCGAAGCCAACCTGGACAAGGGCCGCGGTGCCGTGGCAACCGTCCTGGTGCAGTCCGGAACCCTGCGCGTCGGCGACACCATCGTGGCAGGCACGGCCCATGGCCGCGTCCGTGCGATGTTCGACGACGACGGCAGCGCCCTGACCGAGGCAGGCCCGTCCCGCCCCGTGCAGGTCCTGGGTCTGTCCAACGTCCCGCGTGCAGGTGACACCTTCTTCGTGACCGCTGACGAGCGCACCGCCCGCCAGATCGCCGAGAAGCGCGAAGCTGCCGACCGCAACGCCGCACTGGCCAAGCGCCGCAAGCGCATCAGCCTCGAAGACTTCGACCAGGCAGTGGCCGAAGGCAAGATCGACACCCTCAACCTCATCCTCAAGGGTGACGTGTCCGGTGCCGTGGAAGCCCTCGAAGACGCCCTGCTCAAGATCGACGTCGGCGAAGGCGTGCAGCTGCGCGTCATCCACCGCGGTGTGGGTGCCATCACGCAGAACGACGTCAACCTGGCCACCGTGGACAGCGCCGTCATCATCGGCTTCAACGTCAAGCCGGCCGAACGGGTTGCCGAACTGGCAGACCGCGAAGGCGTGGACATGCGCTTCTACTCGGTCATCTACTCCGCGATCGACGACATCGAGGCGGCTCTCAAGGGCATGCTCAAGCCGGAATACGAAGAGTTCCAGCTGGGTACCGCCGAGGTGCGCGAAGTGTTCCGTTCCTCCAAGTTCGGCAACATTGCCGGTTCCATCGTCCGTTCCGGCATCATCCGCCGTAACACGAAGGCCCGCATCAGCCGCGACGGCAAGATCATCGGCGACAACCTCACCGTTGAGACGCTCAAGCGCTTCAAGGACGACGCCACCGAGGTCCGCACGGACTTCGAGTGTGGTATCGGCCTCGGCTCGTACAACGACATTGCCGAGGGCGACATCATCGAGACCTTCGAGATGCGCGAGAAGCCGCGCGTCTAGTCCGGTTTCGTACCATGGGCGGGGAGCCTCCGGAATCCGGGGGCGCCCCGCCGTCGTAACACTAATTGAGGAGTGGATATGGCTGATCCGGCACGTGCTGCCAAGTTGGCGCAGCGGATTAAGGTTGTTGTTGCCGAGGCCCTGGGCCGCAAGGTCAAGGACCCCCGGCTTGAAGGCATTACCGTCACCGATGCCCGGGTGACCAACGACCTGCAGCACGCCACGATCTACTACACCGTCTTTGGGGACCAGGCCGTGCAGGCCGACGCTGCCAAGGGACTGGAGAAGGCCAAGGGCGTGCTGCGGCAGGAAGTGGGGCGGAACATCACTGTCCGGCTGACTCCCAGCCTGGAGTTCGTGGCCGACCAGATTCCCGTCGTTGCCTCCAACCTCGAAGAGCTGCTCAGGGAGGCCAAGAAGCGTGACGCCGAGGTTGCCGCTTTGGCCGCACGGGCCCGGCACGCAGGGGACCCCGATCCGTACCGGAGCGACGCTTCTGGCGACGTGGAAATCGACGAAGACGACTTCGACGAAGAGGACCTCGACCTCAGTGATGACGACGGCATCGACGAGGACGGCAACGCGCGAAAGTAGCGGAGACACCCGTTGCGTGGAGAAAGCCCGGACCGCTACTGGTCCGGGCTTTCCTGTGCTGTCATGGCTAGGATCTAGCTATGACGGCTGCATCCTTGATCACCTGCCCCTCCTGCGGCAAGACCAACCGCATTCCCGCTGCGGCTCCGGGGCGGCCCCGCTGCGGCAACTGCAAGGCGGATCTTCCGTGGATCGTGGATGCAGGGGACGCGGATTTCGCGGATGTGGCCGAACAGTCGCCGGTTCCCGTGCTGGTGGATTTCTGGGCGGAGTGGTGCGGGCCGTGCCGGATGGTGAGCCCGGCGCTGGACAAGCTGGCCAGGGAGCAGCCCGGCAGGATCAAGCTCGTCAAGGTGGACGTGGACAAGGCCCCCGGCCTCTCGCACAGGTTCGATGTCCAGGCCATCCCCACGCTGATGGTGATGGTGGACGGCGCAGTGATTGAGCGGCAGGCCGGCGCGGCACCGGCCCAGGCCCTGCGGTCATGGCTGGCCGCGGCACTGGCCAAAGCAGGCAGGTAGTTCAGCGCCGAGCCAAGGCGCCGGGACCGTCAGTCCCGTGCCGGCAGGCGCGACAGCCCTTCGAGGAGTTCGTCTTTCCGCCCGCACAATGCGATGCGCACCCAGCCTTCGCCGATGGATCCGAATGCCGTGCCGGGGGCCAGCGCCACGCCGGAGTCGTTCAGGAAGCGCCGCACCCAGCCGCGCACATCCCCTCCGCTGGCATGGGACACGTCCGCCCACAGGTAGAAGGCGCCTTCCGCGGTCAGGTAGGGGATGCCCTTCGCGTCGAGGGCGGCGGAGGCTGCGTCCCGGTTCTCCCGGTAATGCTGGTGCGCCTCCCGTACGTAGTCCTGGGGTCCGGTGAGCGCGGCCAGGGCTGCATACTGCGACGGGGATGCCACGCAGGAAACGATCGACTCCATCACGTTGTCCATCTTCTGCTCCAGGCCCGGAGGGCAGATCAGCGCGCCGATCCGGAGGCCCGTGAGCCCGTACGTTTTGGAGAGTGTCAACGACGTGAACACGCGCGCGTCACCCGGCGTGCCGCCGTCGTACTTTGCCGGGCTTACGTGCGGAACGTCGTAAGTAAAGGCCTCGTAGCACTCATCGGAGATGATCCACAGATCGTGCCGCCGGGCCAGCTCCACCAGCTCGCGGGTCATGTCCTCGCTGAGCACGGCGCCCAGGGGATTCGACGGCGAGTTCAGCACCAGCACGCGCGTGCGCTCCGTAATCAGCGCCTCGATGTCCGCGGTCCGCGGCTGGAACGAATGCTCCGGATACAGCGGATAGCCCACGGGCACGGCGTTGAGCAGCCGGCTGGTCATGGCAAAGGTGGGGTAGCCCGGGTTGGGAATGAGGATTTCATCGCCGGGGGAGAGCAGCAGGCTCATGGCGAAATGCAGGCCCTGCTGGGCTCCGTCCACCACGTAGACGCGGTCCGCGCCGATGCCCGTTTCCCCGTTCAACCCGGTGCGTTCCCGGAACCTCGCCGCAAATGCCTCCCGTAGTGCCGGAAGGCCCGCATTGGGCGTGTAGTTGGTTTCGTCCCGGTCCAGGCACGCCATGCCTGCCTCCAGGACGTGGCGGGGAAGCGGAAAGCCCGGTTCGCCAATGCTGAGAACCAGGGCGCCGGGGGTGCGCCACGCAGCTTCGGTGATCTCGCGGATCTGGTTGACGGGCACGTCGCGGACATGGGCGGCAAGCTCAGGCATGCCTGCCATCCTAGCCGCCCACCGGTGGGCGGGGCGCGCGGCGTCGCCCATATACTGGGAAGCGTGCTTTCTGGACTGGTGATAGTGGACAAACCGCAGGGATGGACCAGCCACGATGTGGTTGGCCGGATGCGGCGGATCGCCGGCACCCGGAAAGTGGGCCACGCCGGGACCCTTGATCCCATGGCCACCGGCGTCCTGGTAGTGGGTATCAACAAGGCCACCCGCCTGCTTACCTACATCGTGGGCACGACGAAGACCTATACGGCCACCATCCGGCTGGGCCAGTCAACAGTTACGGACGACGCCGAGGGCGAGGTTACCGCCTCGGCCTCCGCCTCCGCCGTGGCTGAGCAGGCAATTTACGACGGCGTGGCGGCCCTCACCGGTGAAATCCAACAGGTGCCCAGCAGCGTCAGTGCCATTAAGGTCAACGGTGAACGGGCCTATGCGCGCGTGCGCTCGGGGGAAGACGTCAAGCTCGCCGCCCGCCCGGTCACCATCCACCGCTTCGAGGTGCACTCCATCCGCCGTCCGGCCGGGACCGACGTGGTCGACCTGGATGTCACCGTCGAGTGTTCTTCCGGTACCTACATCCGGGCGTTGGCCCGGGATCTGGGCACCGCCCTGGGCGTCGGCGGGCACCTGACGGCACTGCGCCGCACGCACGTGGGCCCCTATTCGCTGGACCAGGCCCGGACCCTGGAGCAGCTGGCTGAGGAGCTCAGCGTCCTGGACATTGCAGACGCGGCCCGCGCACTCATGCCAATCCGCGAGCTTACGGCCGAGGAGACCACGGAGATTTCCTTCGGCCGGCGCATCGCCTCCGGCGCCCCGGCCGGAAGCACCTCCGCTGCGACCGCTGACCATCCGGCTGCCGCGTTCGCCCCGGACGGTAGCCTCGTGGCGCTGCTGGCAGACAGCGGTAGCCATGCCAAGCCAGTGCTGGTGTTCGCGCCGGGGACCGGTTCAGGTACCGCCGCCACCTCCGCGGCCGGAGAGGCCTGAGCGTGGACGCGTATTTCTACATCATTCTGGTGGTCGGGCTGCTGTCCACGGGCATCTGCCTGGCGGCCGGCATCATGAAGAAGGCCCCGAACGACATCACCATCCTGTCGGTGGCCGCCGTCGAACTTGCCCTCCTGGTCTACCTGGTGGGCTCGATCGTGCGGGTCATCGCCGGTGAGCCGATCGCGGGGGAGGCATGGGAATTCTGGGGCTACCTGGTGACGGCGCTGCTGCTGCCGCCCGCCGCAGTGTACTGGTCCATCCTCGAACGGACCCGCTGGAGCAACTTTGTACTCGCCGCGGTGGGCGTGACTGCACTGGTCATGGCCGCCCGCATGAACCAGATCTGGTACTGAAGTGGAAGAATCATCCATCGTGAAAGAGAAGTCCGGGACGGCAGCTGCCGCAGCGAACACCCGCAACACCGGTCCCGGCCGGCTCCTGATCGCGGTCTACGCGATTTTCGCGATCTCCGCGTCCGCCCGGGCCGCTTATCAGATCCTCACCAAGTTTTCCGAGGCGCCTCTGGCATACCTGCTCTCTGCCTTCGCGGCCCTCGTATATGTAGTGGCCACCGTTTCCCTCGCAAAGTCCGGACGGACCTGGTTCAAAGTGTCGCTGGCCGCGGTGCTGGTGGAGCTGGTGGGCGTACTGGTAGTGGGTGCCCTGAGCATCTTCGATGCGGTGCAATTCCCGCATGAAACCGTATGGTCGATGTTCGGCCGAGGCTACGGCTTTGTGCCGCTGGTGCTGCCAATCCTTGGGCTGGCCTGGCTTTACCGGCGGCGTCCCCGGGGCGCGGTGCCTGCTGCGGGCTGAGTGCCCTGTTTGTTGTCTCGACACATGAAATATGCTTCACTGTTTTGTGTGGAGGGGAGTATCCCCCGAATGCTTCGTCGTCAATCCGACCGCCCCTGAGCGGTCCGGCGGGGCAGGCTCCGGCGGAGCCGGGAAAGACCTCCGGTTGGTATATATCTGACTGGAAGCGGGTTTCCCCTGATGAATGTTCCTTTATGGGCCTGGCTGGCCGTACTTCTCTTCATGGTCCTGATGCTTGCACTTGACCTTTTTGCCCATCGCAAGGCCCATGTGATTGGGGTGCGGGAGGCCGCATTGTGGTCCGTGGTCTGGGTCGCTTTTGGCGTAGGTTTTGGCGTACTGGTGTGGAAGGTCTACGGGGCGGAGTTTGGCCAGCAATATTTTGCCGGCTACCTGATCGAGAAGTCCCTCGCGGTGGATAACGTCTTTATCTGGGCCATTATTTTTACCTACTTTGCGGTGCCCCGGGAATACCAGCACCGCGTCTTGTTTTTCGGCGTTCTGGGCGCACTGCTGTTCCGCGGCATCTTCATTGCCGGCGGCGCCGCCATCATCACCAGCGCGGAGTGGGTGTTGTATATTTTTGCGGCATTCCTGCTTGTCACCGGCTTCCGGATGGTCCGGCACCGGGACGACCTGCTGGACCCCGAAAAATCCCGGGCGCTGAAGCTCTTCCGCCGCCACGTTCCCATGACCAATGACTTCCACGGGCAACGTTTCCTGATCCGGCGCCGGGGAGTCCTTCTGGCCACCCCACTGCTCGCAGTTCTGGTCCTCGTGGAGGCCACGGATATCGTCTTCGCCGTGGACTCCATCCCAGCGATCTTCGCCGTTACCGATGAGGTCTTCCTGGTCTTCACCGCGAACGCGTTTGCCATCCTGGGACTACGCGCCATGTACTTCCTGCTGGCCGACCTTATCCACCGGTTCGTCTACCTGAAGACCGGCCTGGCGCTTGTCCTGATCTGGGTGGGCATCAAGATGTTCCTGAAGATCGACGTCTACTACATCCCCACCCCGGTTTCCCTGGCGGTTATCGTCACCATCCTCCTCGTGGCCGTGGCAGCAAGCCTGTGGGCAACCCGGGGCCAGGGCCGCCGGCCGCTTCCCGCGCCGGAGGGTGCACCGTTCGGGACAGCATCCCCCGAAGAGATGGCAGCCCTTGAACCGTTGTGGCGCCGCCGGGAACCATGCAGGACCAACCATCCATGACCCCGAAAACAACGGAGCATCCATGACAGCTGAAAATTCCATCGACAGCGGCCATGACGCTCCACGTCCAGGCGGGCACACCCGGCCCGCCTGGACGTTCCTGACCAACCACGGGCATGTCCTGCTGTCTGTGGCACGGTACCCGGACATCCGCGTAACCGACATCGCCGAGCACGTGGGCATCACCACCCGTGCGGCCCTGCAGATCCTCAAGGACCTTGAAGAGGGCGGGTATCTGCAACGGTCAAGGGTGGGGCGCAGGACGCATTACATCATCCGGCCCCATCAGCATTTCCGGCATCCCTCGACGGCTGCGCAGGAAGTGGACGGGCTCATCAGCCTCTTTACCGGGCCCCTGCCGGGCGGCAGCGCGGCGGGGGAGCAGTAACAGCCCTGCCCACGGCTTTCCCGGCGTCCTGGCAAACCCTCGAATGCAGGTAATCTTAGAGAGTTCCGCGGCCGGTACCGGGCCCGAACATTGATACTTGCAAGCTGTTAAGGCGAGGGTGATGGTCTACATCTGGAACGATCCGGCCGAGGTCCCGGCGGACTTTGGCCCTTCCGTGGTCACCTTCGGAAACTTCGACGGCGTCCACAGGGGTCACCAGCAGGTGCTGTCCCAGCTGATCCGCTCAGCCCGCCTCTCCGGCGCCAAATCGGTGGCCGTCACCTTTGATCCACACCCTGCCGTGATCCACCGCCCCGAGGCTGCGCCGGAAATGATCATGGGATTGCCGGACAAGCTGGAAGCCTTGGGCGAACTGGGCCTTGATGCCGTGCTGGTCATGAAGTACTCGCTGGACCTGGCCAGCCTGACCCCGGAGGAGTTCGTCCGGCAGTACCTGGTGGACTGCCTCCACGCGAGCCAGGTGGTGATCGGCCACGATGCCCGCTTCGGCCGCGGCAACTCCGGCGACCTGGACACCATGAAGGAGCTCGGCGGGAAGTTCGGCTTCGACGTTCAGGTCATCAGCGAATTCGGTTCAGAGGGCTACCCTCTGCACGAGGACGACGGCAAGGACCGCCGCTGTTCCTCCACCTGGGTGCGCGAGGCGTTGCGCGAGGGCGACGTGGCCACCGCCGCTGCGGTCCTGGGCAGGCCGCACCGGATGCGGGGCGAGGTAGTGCACGGCGCCGCCCGCGGACGTGCGCTGGGCTTTCCCACCGCCAACCTTTCCCCGGATGCCTCCGGGCTGATCCCCGCGGACGGCATCTACGCCGGCTGGTTGGTGGACCAGGCCGGAAAGCGCTGGCCCGCAGCCATTTCGGTAGGTTCCAATCCCACGTTCGACGGCGTCAGCCGTCAGGTCGAGGCGCACGTTATTGACCGGCCCAAGGAAGCCGTGGAGGACTTCGATCTCTACGGCCAGACAGTAGTGGTGGAATTCGTCTCCCGGCTGCGGGGGATGGTGGCCTATCGTGGGCCGGAAGCGCTCGTTGAGCAAATGCGGCTGGACGTTGTCCAGACGCACGATCTGTTACGCAGCCACTAGCCGGGCACCCCGCAGGTTGCGACGCTGCCGTCCCGCCGCCAACCGGCCGGGCGGCTGTTCCGCCCCCACCGCCCGGCACCAGAACTGCCGGCCAGACAGGAAGGCCCGCCAGTGCCAGTGGAGAAGAACACCCGGAAGCTGGAGAAGGGGATCGTCCGCGATTTCAGTTCCCGGATGAGCTATTCGTCCTATCTGCAGCTGCCAACGCTGCTGAGCGCACAGCAGCCGGTGAGCGAACCCGAGCACCACGACGAACTGCTGTTCATCATCCAGCACCAGACCACGGAGCTGTGGCTGAAGCTGGTGCTCCACGAGTTGCGCAGCGCCGCGGCGTGGCTCCGCGCGGACGACCTCGGCTCCGCGCTGAAGGGCATTGCCCGCGTCAAGCACATCCAGAAGACACTGACCGAACAATGGTCAGTCCTGGCCACGCTGACCCCCACGGAGTATTCGCAGTTCCGGGGGTTCCTGGGCAACTCTTCGGGGTTCCAGTCAGCGCAGTACCGTGCCGTGGAGTTCGTCCTGGGCAACAAGAACCGCAAGATGCTGGACGTTTTTGAATCAGACCCGGAGTCGCACGTGATGCTCGCGGAGCTACTTGGCTCGCCCAGCATCTACGACGAGTTCCTGGCCTACCTTTCCAGACAGGGCCTCGCCGTGCCGGCATCGGTCCTGGAGCGCGACGTGACCCGGGCCCACGAGTTCACTCCGGAACTGGTCCCGCTGTTCAAGCACATCTACGAGCACGCTGCGGACAACTGGGGCGCGTATGAGGCGTGCGAGGAACTCGTGGACCTCGAGGACAACTTCCAGTTGTGGCGCTTCCGGCACCTGCGGACCGTCCAGCGGACCATCGGCATGAAGAGCGGAACCGGCGGGTCCAGCGGTGTCGCTTTCCTCCAGAAGGCCCTGGAGCTGACGTTCTTCCCGGAACTTTTCGCTGTCAGGACGGAGATCGGACAATGAGCATCCAGCAGGAAATTGACAGCATGCCAGCCGCAGGCGAACTCCGGCTTCGCGCTGCGGAACTCGATGCCCGCGATCCCCTGGCCCCCTATCGGCAGCACTTTATCGGCACCGATTCTCCGCTGTCCTACCTGGACGGCAATTCCCTGGGCCGGCCGCTGAAGCGTACCGCCGAGGATGTCGCTGCGTTCATCACGGACCAGTGGGGCGGACGGCTGATCCGCGGCTGGGACGAGCAGTGGCTCGAGCTGCCACGGGCCATTGGTGACCAGCTTGGCCGGGCGGTGCTGGGGGCCGCGCCCGGCCAGACGATCATTGCCGACTCCACCACCGTGGTCCTCTACAAGCTGATCCGCGCAGCCCTTGCGGCAGTGAACGACCCCGGCCGCAACGAAATCCTCCTGGACACCGAGAACTTCCCCACGGACCGCTACCTGGTGGAAGGTATCGCACGCGAGGAAGGTCTGACCCTTCGCTGGATCCAGCCCGACCCTGCCGGCGGGGTGACCGTTGACCAGGTGCGCCAGGCAGCGGGGCCGCGCACCGCCGTCGTACTCCTGAGCCAGGTGGCTTATCGCTCAGCGCACCTCGCCGACCTCCCCGCCATCACGGCAGCAGTGCACGACGCCGGCGCCCTGGTGGTGTGGGACCTGTGCCATTCCGCGGGATCGGTGGAGATCGGGCTGGACGACGCCGGCGTGGATTTCGCGGCCGGGTGCACCTATAAGTACCTCAACGGCGGACCCGGTTCTCCAGCGTTCGCCTATGTGAACAGCCGGCATCTTGGCTCGCTGCGGCAGCCCATCTGGGGCTGGATGGGGCGCAAGGACGCCTTCGAAATGGCATCCGGCTATGAACCGGCGGAAGGAATCCGCGGGTTTCTCAGCGGCACTCCGGCCATCTTCGGAATGATCGCCATGCAGGGCACGCTGGACCTGATCGAGGAAGCATCGATGGCCGCCATCCGGGAGAAGTCGCTCCGGCTCACCGGATTCGCGGTGAAGCTTTTTGATGCGTGGCTGGCCCCTTTGGGCGCCGAGCTGGCCTCTCCGCGCGACCCGTCCGGGCGTGGCAGCCACATCACCGTGGACCATCCGGACTTCGCCAAGGCCACGGTGGCCGGGCTGTGGGACGAGGATGTCATTCCGGATTTCCGGGCCCCGCACGGCATCCGGGTAGGCCTGTCTCCCCTCAGTACCAGCTTCGGGGAGGTCCTGCAGGGAATGGCCGCGATCCGGGCGGAACTCGCCGGCTGAACGGTTGCCGAATGAACCGCCGGCCTGCAGCCTTTTCGACAAGATTGGCACGCGGCCGGTAAACTGGGCGATGGATCCGGCTGCAGTCCGTGGCGGCTGGTTCCTGCCATGTTCGGGAAACCCTGATTTGTTCGGGAAACCTGCGCGGGCAGACCCGGCAGTGATTTTCTGACCGGGCCCTCACGGCACATTTTCTAGGAGTTATTGTGGCACTTGACGCCGCTGTAAAGCAGTCCATCATCAAGGAATACGCAACCGGCGAAGGCGACACCGGTTCGCCCGAGGTCCAGGTTGCAGTCCTGACCCAGCGGATCAAGGATCTGACTGAGCACATGAAGGCGCACAAGCACGACTACCACACCCAGCGCGGTCTGCTGGCCATGGTTGGTCGCCGCAAGCGCATGCTGAGCTACCTCAAGAAGACTGACATCGCACGCTACCGTTCGCTCATCGAGCGCCTCGGCCTGCGCCGCTAGTCGGACTTAGGGGCGGCCCATTCCAACCACGGAACGGGCCGCCTTCTTCAAACCAAAACTAAACAGGAGGATCAACCGCATCACGCATTCGCGGTCCTCGGTAGTGATCCCCGGGAACGGCTTCCATGCGAAGCCCCGGCCCGTGGGTCTCGATCGATGACCGGGTGCAGGGCCAGTAGACAGATGCTGGGCTGGGTTGATGCGGCTGGACTTCCGTAAAACAGAAACGGAGGTGACTCTCTTGGAGGGTCCCGAAATCCAGTTCTCAGAAGCCGTCATTGACAATGGCCGCTTCGGCAAGCGTGTAATCCGCTTTGAAACCGGCCGCCTTGCCAAGCAGGCAGCCGGCGCAGCGATGGTGTACATCGACGAAGACACCGCGCTGCTGTCCGCCACCACCGCCGGCAAGCACCCGCGCGAGGGCTTTGACTTCTTCCCGCTGACGGTTGACGTTGAAGAGCGCATGTACGCCGCCGGCCGCATCCCGGGCTCGTTCTTCCGCCGCGAAGGACGTCCATCCACCGAAGCCATCCTGGCCTGCCGCCTCATGGACCGCCCGCTGCGCCCCGCCTTCATCAAGGGCCTGCGCAACGAGGTCCAGATCGTGGTCACCGTCCTGGCCATCAACCCGGACGAGCTGTACGACGTCGTTGCCATCAACGCCTCCTCCATGTCCACCCAGCTTTCGGGCCTGCCCTTCTCCGGCCCCATCGGCGGCGTGCGCGTTGCCCTGGTGGCAGACGAGAACGGCTCCCAGTGGGTGGCGTTCCCGAAGCACTCCCAGCTGGAGAACTCCGTCTTCAACATGGTGGTTGCCGGCCGCGTTGCCGGTGACGACGTCGCCATCATGATGGTAGAAGCAGAAGCCACGGACAACTCGTGGAACCTCATCAAGGAACAGGGCGCCACTGCCCCCACCGAAGAGGTCGTTTCCGAGGGCCTCGAGGCTGCCAAGCCGTTCATCAAGGCCCTCTGCGACGCCCAGGCCGACCTGGCCGCACGCGCTGCCAAGCCCACCGTCGAGTTCCCGGTCTTCCTGGACTACGAGGACGATGCTTACGCAGCCGTCGAGTCTGCTGCAGGCGAGAAGCTGGCTGCAGTGTTCCAGATCGCTGACAAGCAGGAGCGCGACAACGCTTCCGACGCACTCAAGGACGAGGTCCTCGCGTCCCTGGCCGGCCAGTTCGAAGGCCGCGAGAAGGAACTGTCCGCTGCATTCCGGTCGGTCACCAAGCATGTTGTGCGCCAGCGCATCCTTAAGGAACAGATCCGCATCGACGGCCGTGGCCTGACGGACATCCGCCAGCTCACTGCCGAAGTTGAGGTCCTGCCGCGTGTTCACGGTTCGGCCATCTTCGAACGCGGCGAGACCCAGATCATGGGTGTCACCACGCTGAACATGCTCAAGATGGAACAGCAGATTGACTCGCTGTCTCCGGTCACGCGCAAGCGGTACATGCACAACTACAACTTCCCGCCGTACTCCACCGGCGAGACCGGCCGCGTGGGTTCGCCCAAGCGCCGCGAAATCGGCCACGGTGCCTTGGCTGAGCGCGCCCTCGTGCCCGTCCTGCCGTCCCGCGAGGAATTTCCCTACGCCATCCGTCAGGTATCCGAGGCCCTCGGTTCCAACGGTTCGACGTCGATGGGTTCCGTCTGCGCCTCCACCCTGTCCATGCTGAACGCCGGTGTGCCGCTGAAGGCCGCCGTTGCCGGTATCGCCATGGGCCTGGTGTCCGACCAGGTTGACGGCCAGACCCGTTACGCGGCGCTCACCGATATCCTCGGCGCCGAAGACGCCTTCGGCGACATGGACTTCAAGGTGGCAGGTACCTCCGAGTTCGTCACGGCCATCCAGCTGGACACCAAGCTCGACGGGATCCCCGCATCGGTCCTGGCTGCAGCACTGAAGCAGGCCCGCGAAGCCCGCCTGCACATCCTGGATGTCATCAACTCGGCCATCGACACCCCGGACGAGCTCTCCGAGTTCGCACCGCGCGTCATCGCCGTGAAGATCCCCGTGGACAAGATCGGCGAGGTCATCGGCCCCAAGGGCAAGATGATCAACCAGATCCAGGAAGATACCGGCGCCGACATCTCCATCGAGGACGACGGCACCGTCTACATTGGCGCTACCGACGGTCCGTCTGCAGATGCAGCACGCTCCGCCATCAACGCCATTGCCAACCCGCAGGTTCCGGAAATCGGCGAGCGCTACCTGGGCACGGTCGTCAAGACCACCACCTTCGGTGCCTTCGTGTCCCTGACCCCGGGCAAGGACGGCCTGCTGCACATCTCCGAGCTCCGCAAGCTGGCCAACGGCAAGCGCGTGGACAACGTGGATGACGTTGTGTCCGTCGGCCAGAAGGTCCAGGTGGAAATCACCAAGATCGACGACCGCGGAAAGCTCTCGCTGGCACCGGTTGTTGCCGAGGAAGAGGGCGCAGCCGACGCTGAGCGCGCGCACTCCACCGAACCGGCGGAAGGCGCTGACGCCTAGTCAGCTCCGGGCTCCGGCCTAAGCATGAATCGGCGGGGCCGGTGGGTGATCCACCGGCCCCGCCGCTGTTACGATGGCAGCCAGATCCGGCTGCCCCTCCTGAAAGGCCTCAATGACTGTTGTACCCCTGCCGCTTGAGCAGAACCACCGCGGCGACACCCTGGTCCACGGCTCCGACGGCGGCTCCGAAGTCCGCCGCTCCGTGCTGCCCGGGGGAGTGCGGGTACTGACCGAAGCGATGCCTGGGCAGCGTTCAGCCACCATCGGCTTCTGGGTTGGTGTTGGCTCCCGGGACGAGGCCCCGGGGCAGCACGGCTCCACCCACTTCCTGGAGCACCTGCTGTTCAAGGGAACCAAGCGCCGCACGGCGCTTGAAATCGCTTCCGCCTTCGATGAAGTCGGCGGGGAGTCCAACGCGGCTACTGCCAAGGAAAGCACCTGCTACTTTGCGCGGGTCCTGGATACGGACCTGCCGATGGCAATCGACGTGATTGCCGACATGATCACCGGTGCAGTGATCGACCCCGCCGAGATGGAGCAGGAACGCGACGTCATCCTGGAGGAAATCGCGATGGACAGCGATGATCCCACCGACGTTGCCCACGAACACTTTGTGGCCGCCGTCCTCGGCAGCCACCCGTTGGGCCGCCCCATCGGCGGCACACCGGACGCCATCCGCGCCGTGGCACGCGATTCGGTCTGGGACCATTACCAGCGCTACTACCGGCCTGACGAGCTGGTGATTACCGCCGCAGGCGGCCTGGAGCACGACGTCGTATGCGGCCTTGTGGTGGACGCGCTCGAGTCTGCCGGGTGGTCGCTGGAGTCCGACGCGGCACCCGTGGACCGCCGCCCTACAGACCGTGCACTGATTACCGGTACGGCCGGGCTCCACGTCGTGAAGCGGGCGGTGGAACAGGCCAACATCATTATGGGCTGCCCCACCATTGTGGCCACCGACGACCGCCGCTATGTCATGAGCGTGCTCAACGCCGTGCTCGGCGGCGGCATGTCCTCCAGGTTGTTCCAGGAGATCCGTGAGAAACGGGGCTTGGTCTATTCGACCTATTCCTTTGCGTCGTCGTACGCGGATGCCGGGTACTTCGGCATGTATGCCGGCTGCACTCCCTCCAAGGTGCGCCAGGTGCTGGAACTGCTGGGAGCCGAGCTGGACAAGCTGGCAGAACACGGCATTACGGAGGATGAGCTCCGCAAGGCAGTCGGCCAACTGTGTGGCGGAATCGTGTTGGCGCTCGAGGACACCGGCTCACGGATGTCGAGGCTGGGGCGTGCTGAACTCGTGTCCGGTGAATACCAGGACATCGACGAGACCCTTCGCCTGATCAAGGACGTCACGGTCCAGCAGGTCCAGGACCTCGCAGCCGAGCTTGCTGCCGCCCCCCGCACCGTCACCGTGGTGGGGCCCTTCGAGGAATCCGAAACCTTCGGACTCTGAGTGTAGTAACTGACTTTAGGTAACTAAGGACGTAGGGTACCGCCGGGCATAGGATGGGTTCATTCCCGCGAGTTGCCAGAAAAGGCGGAGCACACCGTGATCCCAGCCCGTTCGGACCACCCGTCCACGGCATTGGCCAGCCTCCTGGGGCACTGGCGAGGGAGCACCGATATCCCCGCCGGCCCCTGGGGACCCGCGCGCACTGTTGATGCCGAGCTGACATACCGACGGCTGGCCGGCGGCTTCGCAGTAGTGCAGACGTACCGGCATACCGAGGCCGACGGCAGCCACTATGAAGGACACGGCATCTTTACCCTGGATCCCCAGCATCAGGACGTCCTCTGGTACTACGTGGACACTGCCGGTCCGGTGCCGGACGGGCCCACCAGGTGCGTGGTCCACGACGGTGTCCTCCGGGTGGAACGGCGCAGCGACGGCGGCTCGACCCGGCACACGCTCAGCGTGGACGGCGACCTGTTGACCCATGTTGCGGAAATCCGCTCGGGAGCAGCGTCAGCCCTGCCGGAAGGCGGCGGTTACCGACCCCTGATGACGTCGCGCTACCGACGCGTGGCTGATTGACGCACCCTGGCCCGGCTGCGGCCGACCAACAGCGCGCTGGCACGGACCGGGCGAAACCCTAGGTTCCCGCGGGTTCAGGCATCCGCTCAAACAACCATGCCATGGGGTCTTCGGGGAGTGTGTCGGGGTAGTGGTAGGGGTAGGGGTAGGTGTCCCAGGCGGGGTGTGCCGGGTGGAGGTCGTGGTCGTCGATGAAGCCAGCGTTGATGGGCACGGTGTTAGTGGGTGCGGCGTTGATGGGCACCGCGGTGGTGGGCAGGTTGGTGGGTAGGTGGGGTCGGTGCCAGGGGTGGGGTTCGTTGTTGTAGTGGCGTCCGGTCGGTGAGGTCCAGCCTGGTGGTGTGGTTTTGGTTGCCGGGGTGGGGGTCCAGGTGCTGGCGTGTTTGAGCCGGTGGTGTTTGGGGCAGGGCTGGGCGAGGTTGCTGATGCCGGTGGTGCCGCCGTGGTGCCAGGCAGTGAGGTGGTCGGCGTCGTTGTCGAGGGAGTGGTTGGTGCAGCCCGGGAACGGGCATTTGGTGTCGCGGAGCCGGAGCCAGTTCCGCATGGCCTGCGGGATGCGGTAGCTGCTGCGGCCGATCTCCAACGGCGCCCCGTCGCGGGGATCGATGAGGACCCGGTAGAACGAGTCCGCCCCGTCGGCCAGGATTTCCCTTGCCATGGAGGCGGGGACGGGCCCGTATCCGTCCAGCTCTGCCGGTTCGTCCGTGAGCCCGAGGAGCGCGAACACCGGCACGGTCACCAGGACCTGCGCCCGCGGGACCGGCACCCGCGCCAACGCACCGTTACCGGCCAGCCCCTCACCGGCCGGCCCGGCTAGGTCAGCACCGGTATCAGCGGCAGCACGGGCGTCGGCATCATTCTCGGTCTTGGCGTCATGGCCCCTGGCTGAGGCGGCGGCCCCCGTTTTGACCTCGGTGGTGTTGGTGAGGAGGGCGGTGGCGAAGATGTCGGTCCGGAGTTGGGTGAGGGTCCGGGATTCGGTGGGGCCTTGGAGGGCGCGGGCGATCGCGGTGGTCCGGTTCCAGATCGCTTCGGCCTGGTGCGCGGGCAGGTAGGCGCTGAACCAGGACATCCCGTCCCGGTCCGCCGAGCATTCGATCCGGCGGTCCGCGACACCCTTCACATGCCGCTGCTCCAGCGTCTCCGGGTGATGGCGTTCACGCCAGGCCCGAACCCGGGACCGGAACCTCCCCGGCGTCAGATCCCCCGCAACACACGACCACACCCCACCAGGACCAACATCAAGGCCGGCAGGATCAGCAGAATCATCGGCGCCGGCGGCCTCAGCGGGGCCAGCGGCCTCGTCGGGAAGCGACGGTGTTGGGGTGAGGAAGTGGGTTTCGAGGGCTGTGGTCCCGGCAGGGGTGAGGCCGGTGGTTTCATCGCACGCGATGACCGCGTGGCGCCAGGAGATCGCCCCCGCCTCCAACGCACCCAACGCCAACGGCAGATCCGTGCACAGGGCCCGGGCGTGGGCCAGAAACAGGGCCGCGGCGCCGTCACTGATCCGCAGCAGGCACCCGATCTCGGCCCGGATGGACACCTCGAGCATCCCGGCAGCCTTCACCGCCGGCGGGGCGAGAGCCGTTTCGAGCTCCGCGAACCGGGCAGCAGCCCGGGCCTTCAACGCCGCCGCCTTCGCCTCAAGCCGGGCCGCTTCGGCCATCACCTCCAACAGGGCGTCGGCCTCGACCCGCATCGGATCAGCCCACCAATCCCGCACCCCACCGGCAGTATTCGCTTCGCCGGTAGAAGGAGCCGCGTCATCCGGGCCAGCGGGACCGGGTTCCGCGTGTTCGGCGGCCTGCCGGACCAGGGCATCCAGGCGCGCGGCGGAGCCCCCAACCGCCTCCACCGCCGCCCCGACACCCCCACCAAAACCCATACCCACATCATCCAACCCCGGTCCGACAATTTGAGCCGGAGCATCACGGAAAAACCTGTCCGCAGGATCGAAGGGCCATGCGTCCGAATCCCAAGACATAGGCGACCGGTCCCGGAACATAGGCCGAAGCGGACTGGAAGCGCGCCGTTACCCCGGAGCGCGCGTTCCCCCGGAGCGGGCCGTTACCGCCGCCCGGGCCGTTACCCGCCGGCGAAAGGAGGCAGCACGTCAACGACGTCGTCCGCCCCCAAAGCGGTGCTGTGATCCCGCACGGCAACTTCATTGCGCAGGAAGCTGCTGCGGGCCAGGATTCGAGGGAGAGGCGGCGTCCCGGCCGGCGGCGTGGCGCGTTCGACGGCCAGGATTGCGTCAAGGAGATCGGCCACTGTGGATCCGGCAGGAAGGTCGAAGCGTTCTTCTTCCAGCCCTGCAGCGGCGCGCGCGGCAGCGAAATAACGTACGTTCATGCGGTTGATCAGCCCCCGATGGCACTCATGCTGCGGTCCGGCTGGACGAAGTCCGGAGCGTCCAGTCCCACGTGGTCCATGCCGTGGGCCTTGGGCTTGAGCCACATCGCGTCCTGCCAGCGCCGTGCCAGTGCGGCGTCGTCGGCGCCGGAACGAAGCAGCCCCAAGAGGTCGAACTCTTCACGGGAGAACAGGCAGCTCATAATCTTCCCCTCGGCTGTGATCCGGGTCCGGCGGCAATCGGCGCAGAACGGCTCGGTCACGGAAGCGATGATCCCCACGGTCCCCAACACGGGACCCAAGGCGGCCCCCGCGTCACCGGAACACCCGGAAGCCGCCGCCCGCCGTCGTACCTCAAAGCGTTCGGCGGGTGCCCCATCGCGGGAGCGTGGATCAGGACTAAGGACGTAGTCCCGGGACAGAAGAGTGCGGATCTCGGCGGCGGTGATCATGTTGCGGCGGGTCCAGCCGTGGTCGGCGTCCAGCGGCATCTGCTCGATGAAGCGAAGCTCGTAGCCGCGGTCCAGCGCCCACGCGAGCAGGGAGGGAGCTTCGGCGTCATTGATTCCGCGCATCAGCACCGCGTTCAGCTTGACGGGCCCGAGCCCGGCGGCCCATGCGGCGTCCACCCCCGCAAGCACCTGGTCCAGGAAAGGCCGCCTGGTCAGTTGGGTGAAGGTCTCTTCGTGCAATGAATCGAGCGACACATTGATCCGCGTCAGTCCGGCCGCCTTGAGCGCTGCGGCCTTCTTCGCCAGCCCGACACCGTTGGTGGTCATGGAAATGGGGAGCGCAGGATGGTTGCGGCGCAGCGCGGCAATGATGTCTACGAGGTCGTGGCGCACCAGCGGTTCCCCGCCGGTCAGGCGCAGTTCGCGCACGCCGAGATGCTCCACGCCGATCCGCACGATCCGGACGATTTCCTCCGCCGACATCACCGCCTGCTTGGCCAGCCATTCGAGGCCCTCGGCAGGCATGCAGTAGGTGCAGCGCAGATTGCATTTGTCGGTGAGGGACAGCCGCATGTCCGTGGCACGGCGGCCATAGCGGTCCGCCAGGCCGTCCGGAGCGTCACCAGGCCTGGGGGCCGGTTCCGGCAGCGCCGGCCGTGAACCTTCCTCCCGGGGCTGCGGGATGCCTAACTGGACAGTCATGGTTTCAGGCTACGCCACGTTGGGTGGCCCATCACACATGACGCGGGCAGCGCTGGCTAGAGTGGACCCTGTCCACAGCCCGCAACCGAAGGCGCCCGCATGACTCCCCGAACCATCGCTGCCCACCGTGCCGCGGTCGTCGCGCTGCTTGTGGACCTCCGCTCGTCCAGCCGCACCGAGGTGCTGCCCCTGGTCCAGGCCTTGGGCAGGGGCCTGCCGCATCCAGTTATCGCGCCGGTCAGCCTTCCGCCGTTCGCAAATTCGCAGATGGACGGCTATGCGGTCCGCTCCCCGGATACGCAAAGAGCAACGCACGACGACGGCTCCCGGCTCCGCGTCTCGGCCCCGGTTCCAGCGGGCGCGACGCCGCCAGCGCTGGCATCGGGGACAGCGGCACCCATCATGACCGGTGCCATGATCCCGGCGGGGGCAGACGCCGTCGTGCCTATTGAAAAGGCGGTGCCGGACCGGTTCCTGGCCGCGGACGAGGAACCGGTGGTGATGCTGCCGGCCACGGACGCCGGAGCCTATGTCCGCGCGGTGGGCAGCGACCTTCGGGAAGGGGACGTTGCCCTGCCCGCCGGCTCCTTCCTGGGACCGGCCCAGCTGGGGCTGCTCGCGGCCCTCGGCCTGCCCGAGGTGACCGTCTATCGAACGGTGACGGTTCTCCTGGTTACGACAGGCGATGAAGTGGTGGCGCCGGGACAGGAACTGCCCGAGGGCAAGATCTACGACGCCAACGGCACCCTCCTCGAAGCGGCCATGGTCCAGGCCGGACTCCGGGTGCGCCGTGCCGGCATTGCAACGGACAACCCGGCGGAGCTGCTGGAACTGCTCCGTCCCGAAGCAGCCGGCGCCGATCTCATCGTGACCACCGGAGGGGTGAGCAAGGGCGCCTACGAAGTGGTGCGGCAGGCACTGGCGGACCAGCCGGTGGATTTCCTGCCGGTCGCCATGCAACCGGGCGGCCCGCAGGGGATCGGCACCGTTAATGGCGTGCCGTTCCTTGGCTTCCCCGGAAACCCGGTGAGCTGCCTGGTGTCCTTCGAGATGTTCCTCCGGCCGGCCCTGACAGAACTCCTGGGTGCCCCAGCGCCCCGGCCGCGGGTCCGTGCGCGCCTGCGGCACCCGCTCGAATCGCCGGCCCACAAGCACCAGGTCCGGCGCGGCACACTGCACCCGGACGGAACGGTGGAACTCCAGGGCGGACCCGGTTCGCACCTGATGCACGCGCTGGCAGGGTCCAACGCCCTGGTCCACGTCCCGGAAGGACAATCGGCTCTAAACGCCGGGGACGAAGTGGAAGTATGGACACTGTGAATGAAGAACAGACCCCGCCGGCCCTGACGCACCTGCGCCAGGATGGCAGCGCCCAGATGGTGGACGTTTCCGCCAAACCAGAGACCACCCGCGAGGCCACGGCCACCGCCACCGTCCGGACCACCGGGGAAGTCATGGGGCTGTTGGGCTCCGGCGGACTCCCCAAGGGCGACGCCCTCGCCGTCGCACGGGTTGCCGGGATCATGGCCGCCAAGAAGACCCCCGAGCTGGTCCCGTTGTGCCACCCGCTCCCGCTGAGCAAGGTCACGGTGGACTTCTCGCTGCACGCCGAGGCCGTCACGATCGTCGCCACGGTCAAGACCCGGGGCGTCACCGGTGTCGAAATGGAGGCACTGACGGCAGCCTCAGTGGCCGCGCTCAGCGTCTACGACATGATTAAGGCCGTCGATAAGCACGCCGTCCTGACGGACATCAAAGTCCTGGCAAAGAGTGGCGGCAAGAGCGGAGACTGGACCCTGTGAGCACCTCCCCCGAACCCCACCGCCACGGCGACGTCCAGGGCAGGAAAGCCGGGGTGGTCATTGCCTCAACACGCGCAGCGGCCGGACTGTATGACGACGAAACCGGCCCCGTGATCACCGACTGGCTCACCGAGCACGGCTTCGACGTTTTCCCGGCCATGGTGGTCCCGGACGGTGACCCGGTGGGCGCCGCGGTGCGGGCCCTGCTCACCCAGCGTCCCGCCGTCGTCATCACCAGCGGCGGCACCGGACTGAACCCGGACGACCGCACGCCCGAAGTGACCCTGCCGCTCCTCGACCGGGAAATTCCCGGCATCATGGAGGCGATCCGCCGCGCGGGCGCCGCCAAGACACCGCTTGCTGCGCTGAGCCGCGGATACGCGGGCGCCGCCGGGAGCACCTTTATTGTTAATCTGCCCGGATCACCCAAGGGCGTCATGGACGGGCTGACCGTCCTGGACCCGGTGATCGGGCACCTCTGCGACCAGTTGGAAGGCGTACATGGGCACTGACCAGGCATTCGAGGTGGTCCACGCCGTCCTCAGCGCGGACCCGATCTCGGTGGACCAGGCAATCGCGGCCGTCGAAAGCGAAACGGCCGGGGCCGTGGTGAGCTTCAGCGGCGTGGTGCGGAATCACGACGGCGGCAAGCAGGTTGAGCGGCTGAGTTACAGTGCGCACCCCACGGCGCACCAGGTGATGGCCGACGTCGTTGCCCGGCTGGTTGCCGAGCAGACGGAAGGTGAGGCCTCCAGCCAGGCTCCTGCCCAACCGGTCCGCATCTGGGCCGCACACCGGATCGGCATGCTGGAAATCGGCGATCCTGCCCTTGTCTGCGCAGTCTCTGCCGCCCATCGCGGACAGGCCTTCGCCGTGTGTTCTGAACTGGTGGACCGGATCAAGGAGCAGGTGCCCATCTGGAAGGAACAGTTCTTTACGGATGGCACCGTGGAGTGGGTCGGCGCCGGCGGCTGACTCCCGCTTCCGCCGGTAGGGTTAACGGCATGACCGAAGAAAACCCTGCCCTCCTCCGTGTCGCCGTGCTGGGCGCCAATGGCCGCATGGGCGCCGAAGCCGTCAAGGCAGTCGAGGCCGCACCCGACATGGAACTTGTCGCAGCCTTGGGCCGGGGCGACTCACTGGAGCGCGTCACGGAAGCCGGTGCCCAGTTCCTGGTTGACCTGACCGTGCCGGAAAGCACCGAGGCTAACGTCCGATTCGCCGTCGAACACGGTATCCATGCCGTTGTCGGCACCACGGGCTGGGACGCAGCGCGGCTCTCCGCCCTCAAGGACCTGCTGGCAGGACACCCCGGCACCGGCGTACTGATCGCCCCCAACTTTGCTCTCGGCTCGGTGCTGGCGTCGGCGTTCGCGGCGAAGGCCTCGAAGTACTTCGAATCAGTCGAAATCATCGAGCTGCACCATCCGGACAAGGTGGACGCGCCGTCCGGCACCGCCGTCCGCACCGCCCAGCTCATCGCCGCAGAGCGCGCGGCGGCGCAGGTTGCGCCAAGCCCCGACGCCACCACCAGCGAACTCGCCGGTGCCCGCGGCTGTGACGTGGACGGCGTCCGTGTGCACAGCGTGCGGCTGCGCGGCCTGGTGGCGCACCAGGAAGTGCTGTTGGGAGGTCCCGGCGAACAGCTGACCTTCCGCCACGATTCCTATGACCGCGCCTCGTTCATGCCTGGCGTCCTGCTGGGCGTCCGTCAGGTGGCAGCCCACCCCGGCCTCACCGTAGGCCTGGACGGCTACCTTGACCTGGGACTCTAGCGGCATGCCGGCCGTGATGGACGCCTTCCGGAAGAACCGCACCAAGATCTGGGTGGGCGCGGTGACACTGCTGCTGGTCTTCTACCTCGTGGTGTCGTTCCAGCGTTCGGTGCTGCTCCTGGCAGACCCCAACGTGACGGCGAAGGCCATCGGCGCCGCCTACCTGGTGCTGCCGGCCATCGGCGCCTGGGCGTTGATCCGCGAGCTGATGTTCGGCGCCCGCACGGAAAAGATGGCCAAGATCCTCGAGGCCGAGGGCGGACTGCCGGTCGATGAGCTTCCCCGCACTCCTGCCGGGCGGATCGTCCGGGCCGCCGCCGACGCCGAGTTCGAGAAGTACCGGGCCGAGACCGAAGCCGCACCGGACGACTGGCGTTCCTGGTTCCGCCTCAGCTGCGCCTACGACGCTGCTGGGGACCGGAAGCGTGCGCGGGCGGCAATGCGCGACGCCGGGCGGCTCTTTAGCGCCGCGCGTTGACCTTTCCCCGACCCAACCGGGCGGCGGAGTGCGCCACCCACTCCAGTGGACCACGGCGCTGCAGCACTGCGAACACCACGCCAACCGCCACGACAATGGCTCCCTGGACGAAGAACAGGCCTTCCTCGGTCCACCCTCTGGGGACCGGCTCGCCGTAAAGGCCGGACATCGCCCAGACGTGTGCGGAATACAGGGTCAGGGTCATCGCGCCGGCACCCCGCAGCGGCAGCAGCAGGTCCAGGTTCACCCATGCGGCCAGTCGTTCCAGCAGGAGGAAGGCCCCGATCACGGCCAGTGCAGTTCCCGCGGTGTGCAGTAGGTCCAGGGTGGTGCCCGAGTGCGGGGCCGCAGAAGCCAGCCACCACCACGAATCCTCCTGCGGGATGCCGGTCAGGTTCACCTGCAGGATGTTCTCCAGTGGATAGCCGGGGGAGTTGATCACGTTTTCCAGCGCCGCCAGGCCGCCCCAGTCCTGCATCGCGGCAGTGCCCAGCCACTTGGCGGGCAGGGCAACGATCAGCCCGCCCACCAGCAGCACCACTGGCACCATTGCACGGTCCAGGACAAGCCTGCCGACGACGAGTCCCACCAGGAAGTAGGACAGCCATTGGAAGGCGGGGTAGTACCCAGTGAAGAAGATGTCGCCGAGGAGCCGGGACGGGGTGGACACGTCCTCCCATGACGGATTGTGGCCCAGCTTCAGTGGAGGTTCCGGGGCAAGGAACCAGGGCCGGAGCAGGTAGGCAAGCACCGGGGACGCTACGATCCAGCCGCCCGTCCACGCGCACAGGCGCTTGAGCTCCATTCCGAGGAACGGCAGGACACACAGGAACAGCACGGCGTAGTGCACCAGGATGATGGCCACGTTGACTTCCAGCCCGCCCAGGGAAAGTCCGACGGCGGCAATCACCAGCGCGCGGAGCGCTATGCCGCGGCGGGCTCCCCAGAGTTCGGGGCCGGCTAGGGGCCGATGCTTCCCTGTGGACAGTGCCAGGCCCACGCCGGCCAAAACGGCGAACAGGGCCGAAGCCCGGCCGGAAAACACCAACCCCACCCAGGTGGGTGTCAGCTCGGCATTGGATTCGAACGTGGGCAGCAGGTGGGTGGCCATCATGCCCAACAGGGCAAGCCCGCGCGCGGCATCGATCCCGTACAGGCGCCCGGAGCCCGCCCGGTTGCTGGCGGCAGAACTCCGTGCCTGGGTGCGGGGGGTCATGAGCCGATGCTCTCACACGGGGCCGGGAAGCCGCCTGTCATGGCCGTCAAAAGAGGTGTTGTATTCGAAGATATGTTCGAATAAAGTGGCCTCATGCAAACGTCACCCGATGTACCTGCCGCCCCGGACTCCCGTGCCGGGGTGATGAAGGCCATGAGTCCAGGGGTGGTGGACTACCTGTTTCGCCAGTTGGTTGCCGGCCGGCCGCCCGAGGACGAGCAGTGGGAGCGTGAAGGGGTCACTCTTTCCGCACAGCCCGTGGGGGCCGAGCTGGCCCGCCGAATCGCGGAAGCGGATCTGGACGCCCTCACTCCGGTGGAGCTGTTCCACTATGTGCGGGCAGCCCAGCGGCTCGAGGCCTGGGCGGGGGAGTTGCGGGAGGCGGCTGTCCGCCGCTACTGCGGAGCGCCGTCCGCTCCGGACAGCGCAATTTGATCTTCATCACGGCCGCGGCATTGTCCTAACCAGTGCGGGACAGGGTAACGTTTTTTCCATGGCTGACAATTCCGCGCACATCCCTGCCCTTGGCACGCTCCTGACCGCCATGGTTACCCCGTTCACCAAGGACGGCGCCGTGGATTACGACCAGGCCGCAGCGCTCGCCACTAAGCTCGTGGATGACGGCTGCGACGGACTGGTGGTCACCGGCACCACCGGCGAAACCTCCACCCTCACGGACGAGGAAAACCTCGGCATGTTCCGGGCGGTCAAGGAAGCCGTCGGCGGACGCGCGGCCATCATTGCCGGTACCGGCACCAATGACACCGCCCACTCCGTGCACCTGTCGCAGGAGGCGGCGAAGCTCGGCGTCGATGGCCTTCTCCTGGTCACCCCGTATTACAACAAGCCCAGCCAGGCTGGCCTGCGGGCGCACTTCGAAACCATCTCCTCGGCCGTGGACGTACCCGTCATGCTGTATGACATCCCGGGCCGCTCCTCGATTCCCATCGAGCCGGACACCATGATCCGGCTGGCCCAGCACCCCAACATCGTGGCAGTCAAGGATGCGAAGGCGGACCTCGTCGCCGCTACCCGCGTCATGGCCGAGACGGACCTCTTGTTCTACTCGGGAGATGACGGGCTCACCCTGCCGTGGATGGCCCTGGGCGCCGTCGGCCTGGTCGGCGTGACCACCCATGTGGCCACCCGCCGGTTCCGCGAGCTCATCGACGCGGTCAATGCCAACGACCTCTCCACGGCCCGGAAGATCAACTTCGAACTCCAGCCCGTGGTCCGCGCCACCATGAGCCGGGTCCAGGGCGCCGTAGCCGCCAAACAGATTCTTAAATGGCAGGGAGTCCTGCCCAACTCGATTGTCCGTTTGCCCCTCGTGGAGCCGGACGAAACCGAGATCGAAACCATCCGCGGGGATTTGGCGGAAGCAGGGCTGGTCTTCTCCTGACGGTGAAGCCCGGCACCTTCCGCCTGGAAAGTAGTGCAATATGACCCAAACCGCCCTTACCGGCCTTGTCACCCCGCCCCGCCTCCCGCAGGGCACGCTCCGGATTGTCCCGCTGGGCGGGCTGGGGGAGATCGGCCGGAACATGGCCGTCTTCGAAATCGATGGCAAGCTGCTGATCGTTGACTGCGGCGTCCTCTTTCCGGAAGAGACCCAGCCGGGCGTTGACCTGATCCTCCCGGACTTCTCCTACATCGAGGATCGCCTCGATGACGTGGTGGCCGTTGTGCTGACGCACGGCCATGAGGACCACATCGGCGCTGTGCCGTACCTGCTGCGGCTGCGCAACGACATTCCCCTGGTCGGATCGCAGCTGACGCTCGCCCTGATCGAGGCCAAGCTGCAGGAGCACCGCATCCGTCCCTACACGCTGACCGTGGAAGAGGGGCAGGTGGAGAAGTTCGGTCCGTTCGAATGCGAGTTCGTGGCCGTCAACCACTCCATCCCCGACGCCCTGGCCGTGTTCATCCGGACCGCCGGCGGCACCGTGCTGCACACCGGCGACTTCAAGATGGACCAGCTGCCGCTGGACGGGCGCATCACCGACCTCCGCCACTTCGCCAAGCTCGGCGAAGAAGGCGTGGACCTGTTCATGTCCGACTCCACCAACGCGGACGTCCCCGGCTTCACCACGGCCGAGAAGGAAATCGGCCCCACACTGGAACGGATGTTCGGCCAGGCCACCAAGCGCATCATCGTGGCGTCCTTCTCCTCGCACGTGCACCGCGTCCAGCAGGTGCTGGATGCCGCCGCCAAGCACAACCGCAAAGTGGCTTTCGTAGGCCGCTCCATGGTGCGGAACATGGCGATCGCCGAGAAGCTCGGCTACTTGGACGTTCCGGCCGGGCTGATCGTCGATATCAAGAACATCGACAACCTCCCGGACAACCGCGTGGTGCTCATGTCCACCGGTTCCCAGGGCGAACCAATGGCCGCGCTGTCCCGCATGGCAAACGGCGACCACCGGGTGGTGGTGGGTGACGGCGACACCGTGATCCTGGCCTCCAGCCTCATCCCCGGCAACGAAAACGCCGTCTTCCGGATCATCAACGGCCTGCTGAAGCTTGGCGCAGACGTCATCCACAAGGGCAACGCCAAGGTGCACGTTTCCGGGCACGCTGCTGCCGGCGAACTGCTGTACTGCTACAACATCCTCGAGCCGCTGAACGCGATGCCCGTGCACGGCGAAACCCGGCACCTCATCGCCAACGGCAAGATCGCCATCGAGTCCGGCGTGCCGGAAGCGAGCGTTATCCTCGCGGACAACGGAACGGTCATCGACCTCCGGGACCACCAGGCGGACATCGTGGGCCAGGTGGAAGTTGGCTTCGTCTATGTGGACGGTTCCAGCGTTGGCGAAATTACCGACGCCGACCTCAAGGACCGCCGCGTGCTCGGCGATGAGGGCTTCATCTCCATCATCACGGTCATCAACCGCGCCACCGGCAAGGTCGTCTCGGGTCCCGAAATCCACGCCCGTGGCGTGGCGGAGGACGACTCCGTGTTCGACGACATCATGCCCAAGATCAACGCAGCGCTGGAGGAGGCCGTGCTCAACCATGCAGACCACACCACGCACCAGCTTCAGCAAGTGGTCCGCCGCGTCGTGGGCACTTGGGTCAACCGCAAGCTGCGCCGCAAGCCGATGATCATCCCCGTGGTGCTCGAGGCCTGATCCAGCCACCCTGCCATGCCTGTGCCCCGGTTCGCCTGAACCGGGGCACAGGCGCTTAAACGTGTGCCGGGGAACAGCGCGGGACGGCAGTAAATCCGGGGAACCGGGGCCTGCTTCCGGTAGCGTGGCAGTATGGCCACACGTACTACTTCCGCGCCCAGGGGATCAGGCAGGGGCAGCTCCGCCACCAAATCCGGCGGTGCGGGAAGCCGCGGCGCCGCCTCCAAGGCCGGCCGGTCCGCTACGTCGGCCGGTTCATCGCGCACCCGCGCCCTTCCCGCCGTCGAACACCACCAGCCATGGCTGCTGCGCGTGGCTGGCGGGGCGTGGCTTGGCATCGGGCACCTCGTGGGTGGGGGAGTCCGGCGCATCGGCCATGACGTCAGCGATCTGCCTGCCGAGGAGCGGCGCGACGGCGCCGCACTTTTCAACCTGGTACTTGCGGTCTTCATTGCCACCTTCGCCTGGTGGGGGCTTACGGGCTGGTTCCCGGACGCCGTTCACGCCGTGGTCAACGGAACCTTTGGCTGGATGGCGCTCCTGCTGCCATTGATGCTTTTCGTCTGCGCGTTCAGGCTTTTCCGGCAGCCGTCCGACGGGCGCGGCAACAACCGCGTAGGCATCGGTTTCCTCATCATGACTTTCGCCGGCTCCGGCCTTGCCCACGTCCTGGGCGGGCAGCCCACAGTGGCCGAGGGCTTCGACGGCCTGCGTGCAGCCGGCGGCATGCTCGGTTTCCTCGCCGCGACACCCCTGGCCGCCATCCACCCCGCAGTACCGCTGGCCGTTTACGGCGTCCTGGCGTTTGTCTCCCTGCTGATCATCACGGCCACGCCGTTCACTGCCATCCCCCGGCGCCTCCGGGGAGCCTACGAACACCTCATGGGCATCGACCTGATGGAGCAGGACCCGGCTGCGGGCCATGACCGCAGCTACCTGGACCGTCCCCAGCCTGACCGGCCCAAGAAGAAGCGGCGCCGGATGTTCGGCAAGGACGAAGAGTCCGCCGCCGGCCTGGAAGGTTACGTCGGCGATGAAGCCTTTGAACACGCGGTCATTGACGACGACGAGCCCCAGCCGCCCAAGCCGGCTCCGGGCGTGCGGCGGCCTACCCAGGCGGAGATCGCCGTCGAAAAGATCAAGGCCGCGCAGGGCATCGGCGCGGGTGCGGCGGCCGGCGAGAACGCCACCGAAGCGATCCCGATGATCACTCCGGGGATGGCCGCTGCAGGGGCGGCACCTGCCGCCGGACCGCACGTGCCCGCGAACCCTGTCACCCCGGCACCGCCGCCCACGCCTATCCCGCAGCGGACGGAACAGCTTTCCCTGGCAGGCGACGTCACATACACCCTGCCGGCCTCAGACTTCCTGACCCCCGGTTCCATCCCAAAGGAACGCACGGAAGCCAATGATGCCGTCGTCGCTGCGCTGACGGACACCCTCCAGCAGTTCAACGTGGACGCCACCGTCACCGGGTTCAGCCGGGGACCGACGGTGACGCGGTACGAGATCGAACTCGCGCCGGGCACGAAGGTGGAGCGGGTCACCGCGCTGTCCAAGAACATCTCCTACGCCGTGGCCTCCAGCGACGTGCGGATCCTGAGCCCCATCCCGGGCAAATCGGCCATCGGCATCGAAATTCCCAACACGGACCGTGAAACCGTGTCCCTGGGCGACGTGCTCCGGAGCCAGAACGCCCGCCGCACCGACCACCCGATGGTGATGGGCGTCGGCAAGGACGTCGAAGGCGGCTATGTGGTGGCCAACCTGGCCAAGATGCCCCACCTTCTCGTGGCAGGCGCCACGGGCGCGGGCAAGTCATCGTTCGTGAACTCCATGATCACCTCGCTGCTGATGCGCGCAACGCCGGACGAAGTGCGCATGGTGATGGTGGACCCCAAACGCGTGGAACTGACCGCGTACGAAGGCGTCCCGCATCTCATCACCCCCATCATCACCAACCCCAAGAAGGCCGCCGAGGCGCTGCAGTGGGTGGTCCGCGAAATGGATGCCCGCTACGATGACCTGGCCAATTATGGCTTCAAGCACATCGACGACTTCAATAAGGCAGTCCGTGCCGGCAAGGTGCAGCCGCCGCCGGACTCGAAGCGCGTTATCCGTCCCTACCCGTACCTGCTGGTCATCGTGGACGAGCTTGCCGACCTCATGATGGTGGCTCCGCGCGACGTCGAAGACTCGATTGTCCGCATCACCCAGCTGGCGCGCGCCGCCGGCATCCACTTGGTTCTGGCCACCCAACGGCCGTCCGTGGACGTGGTGACCGGTCTCATCAAGGCCAACGTGCCCTCCCGCATGGCCTTTGCCACCTCCTCCGTCACCGACTCCCGCGTGGTGCTGGATCAGCCGGGTGCCGAGAAACTCATTGGCCAGGGTGACGCGCTCTTCCTGCCGATGGGCGCCTCCAAGGCGATGCGCGTGCAGGGCGCGTGGGTCACCGAGTCCGAAATCCACAAAGTGGTGGAACACGTCAAGGGACAGCTGCAGGCCAGCTACCGCGATGACGTGGCCGCCGAGGCCCCCAAGAAGCAGATCGACGACGACATCGGAGACGACCTCGAGGTGCTGCTCCAGGCGACGGAACTCGTGGTCACCACGCAATTCGGCTCCACCTCGATGCTCCAGCGCAAGCTGCGCGTCGGCTTCGCCAAAGCCGGCAGGCTCATGGACCTGCTGGAATCCCGGGGCGTGGTGGGCCCGTCAGAAGGGTCCAAGGCACGTGACGTGCTGGTCAAGCCGGACGACCTCGCGCCCGTCCTGGCCGCCATGAAGGGCCAGGAAGCGCCCGCAACGCCCGATTCCCAAACGGCCGCGCTCAGCGACAACGCCAACGCCAACATTGCCCAGGGCGGCTACGCCGAAGACCTGGTGGCCGCCGACCTGGACCAGCGGAAGCAAAACGTCGAGTATTACGACGGCTCCGATTCCGCGCCGGGAGGCTACGGGGAGGACGACGACGGCTCCGAAGACGCCTGGTCCCTCACCGGGCGTTAGCCCAGGGACGGTAGCCTAGAAACGTGACTAGCACTGATGCAACCACCGCCGGCCCTGGCCGTGCCGGGGTCTGGAACCTTCCCAACGTCCTGACCATGCTCCGCATCGCGCTGGTGCCCTTCTTCGTCTGGTTCCTCATCGCTGACGCTCCCGGGCTCAGGAGCGAGGCAGGCCCTTGGCGCTGGGCGGCGGTGGCCGCGTTCGCCGTCGCCATTTACACGGACAAGCTCGACGGCGACATTGCCAGGAGCCGCAACCTCGTCACCGATTTTGGCAAGATTGCCGACCCCATTGCCGACAAGCTGCTGACGGGCTCGGCCCTGGTGATGCTTTCGGTACTCGGCGAATTGCCTTGGTGGGCCACGCTGGTGATCCTGGTCCGGGAGTGGGGGATCACCGGACTCCGCTTCTTCGTGATCCGGTACGGCGTAATCCCGGCATCGCGCGGTGGCAAGCTCAAGACAGTGATCCAGACGGCCGCAATCTTCCTGTACCTCCTGCCGTTGGGCGCCATCGCACCCTGGCTGGGGTGGATCGCCTTTGCCGTGATGATGGCGGCCGTCGCCATTACGGTGTGGACCGGCGTCGAATACGTGGTCCAGGCGCTTCGCCTGCGCGCCGAAGGCAAGCGGCACGCCCAGGAAGCCAAGGGAAACGACGTTCCGGGACAGGAGCCGGCATGAGCAACCTCCACCACCTCGCGGCGCAGGCAGTGGAAACCGCCATCTCAGCCGGCATGACCGTCGCCACCGCCGAGTCGCTGACGGCTGGAATGCTGGCTGCGGTGCTCGCGGACACCCCGGGCGCCTCGGGTATGCTGCAGGGCGGCGTGGTGGCTTACCAGAATTCCGTCAAGGAGACGCTGCTGGGCGTTTCCGGCGCGCTGCTGGCCGATGCCGGGTCCGTGGATCCGGATGTGGCGGCCGCCATGGCGGAAGGCGCCCGGGACTCCCTCGGCGCGGATATCGGCATCGCCACCACCGGGGTGGCGGGGCCGGAGGAACATGACGGAAAACCGGTCGGCCGGGTGTATGTGGGAGTCGCCGCAGCGTCCGGCACGGCGGCCTTTGAGTATTCCTTCACCGGCAGCCGCGCCGACATCCGCGGCCAGGCCTGCGCCGCAGCGCTGGAACGGCTGCTTGAAGCCCTCACCCGTTGAGGCCGCGCAACGGCTGCCGCGGATGATGCGGCGGCAGAAGTTACCGGGAGTTAAGTAGCCGGGAACAAAAGCCGGTACCGATTAGTTATTACATTGTGTCGCTTCCCGGGATGGGAGGCGCCTAGGATGAAATGACCACGACGGTTCGCTGCGGCGGACCTGACCAATGAGGGAGCAAGGCGATACAGATGGTAAAGCAGCCCGTATCCGTAAACGGCGTTGTCCGCTGGAAGGATGTGGGCCTCGCCGATCAGGGCAAGAGCGAACAGAAGGAGCGCAAGATGGTTGTACTTCGTCACGAAATCGGTGATGTCCTGCGCGATGTCCGCCAGCGTCAGGGGCGTACGCTCCGTGAAGTGTCGCACAGCGCCCGTGTCTCCCTGGGTTACCTCAGCGAAGTTGAACGAGGCCAGAAGGAAGCGTCATCCGAGCTGTTGTCCTCGATCTGCACGGCCCTGGACGTTCCGCTGTCGAGCATGCTCCGGGAAGTCAGCGACCGCGTTGCCGTGGCCGAAGGCGTCACCGTCCCGGACACCGTCCCGCAGGAATTCTCCCAGCGCTACGGCCGCGACCTGAACGCGGAACTCACCGACGAACTTGCTACCGGCCTGCTGTCCGGCGCCCGCTAGGGCTGCCGGCAGCCAGAGACGGTATCCGACGCCCCCTGCGGCTGACTACGGTCAGCTGCCGGGGGCTTTGGCGTTTTCCGATGCACGCATCTCTAGCGCGCTCCCGGTCCACCGCCTTCGGGGGTGCCGCTGTCGCGGGGAAACCCGTCGCCTTCGTAGGTTGCGTTGAGTTTGGCCATGTAGCGGGCGAGTTCCTGCAGGTCCGTGATAGGCCAGGAACCCAAACGCTCGCGGAACACCTGCTTTCGGGCGTCCTGGACCTGGCTCATCTTTTCTTCGCCCTTTGCCGTCAGCTGGATGGACTGCGCACGGCCGTCCTGCGGATCCGCTTCCTTGGACACGAGCCCGATGCTTTCGAGGAACGCGATCTGCCGGCTGACGGATGGCTTACCCACCCCGATGTTCATAGCGAGGTCCGTCAGCCGGATCGGACCCTCGCGGCGGATGACTGTCAGCAATCCATAAGCCGCCGGCTCCATGTCCGGGTGTACCTGGCGGGACAGCTGGTTGGAGATGGCCCTGGCCCGGCGCCAGAAAAGGCTCAGCTGGTGTTCAACGCTTTGAAGGACCTCATCCACCGACGCATCGTCCGTGGCGGGGCCCGGTGCGGAGTCCGGCGACGGGGCATCAGGCGTGTTGCTCATGGCAACAAGTCTAGGGCTCCGCGGTCATGAGAGGATTTACCGGTGCGGATCAGCGACTACTGGCGGCTTATGGATGACGAGTTCGGTGCAGGTTACTCGAGGGTGCTGAGCAGCACGCTGGTGCTGGCCGGAGTGGGCGGCCGCACCGCGGACCAGGCGCTGGCGGCCGGAGTGGAACCGCGGAGGGTATGGTTCGCCGTCTGCGATGTCCAGGACGTTCCCCCCGAACGCCGGCTGGGCCGCGACATCGCGCCTCGACGCGACTGACACGCCCACCCGCTTCTTCGAATACCTGTTCGGATAAAGCTATGCTGGAACCAGCGGGTTATCCACATAGCCGATCCCATCCGGCCTGAATGTCAGTGGTTCCCCTTAGCGTCAGAGATGACCAACAAACGGCCGCTGAGGCCACCATCGAGAAAGCATTAGAGGTGTCAACCATGGCGGCAGCCCCGGATCGTGAAAAAGCGCTGGAAGCAGCTCTTGCCCAGATTGATAAGCAGTTCGGCAAAGGTTCGGTCATGCGGCTGGGCGATGAGGTGCGCGCACCTATCGAAGTCATTCCCACCGGTTCCATCGCGCTGGATGTCGCTCTGGGAATTGGCGGCCTGCCGCGCGGACGCGTCATCGAGATCTACGGGCCAGAGTCGTCCGGTAAGACCACGGTTGCGCTGCACGCGGTGGCCAACGCCCAGCGCCAGGGTGGCATCGCGGCGTTCATCGATGCCGAACATGCGCTGGACCCCGAATATGCCGCCAAACTGGGCGTGGACACGGATGCGCTCCTGGTTTCCCAGCCGGACACCGGTGAGCAGGCCCTGGAAATCATGGACATGCTGGTGGGCTCAGGCTCCCTGGACGTCATCGTGATTGACTCCGTGGCCGCCCTGGTCCCGCGCGCCGAAATTGAAGGCGACATGGGCGACAGCCACGTGGGCCTCCAGGCCCGCCTCATGAGCCAGGCGCTGCGTAAGATTACCGGCCGGCTGAGCCAGACCAAGACCACCGCCATCTTTATCAACCAGCTGCGCGAAAAGATTGGCGTATTCTTCGGTTCCCCGGAAACCACCACCGGTGGCAAGGCCCTGAAGTTCTACGCCTCCATCCGCATCGACGTCCGCCGCATCCAGACCCTCAAGGAGGGCGCCGACTCGGTCGGTAACCGCACCAAGGCCAAGATCGTCAAGAACAAGATGGCCCCGCCCTTCAAGGTCGCCGAATTTGACATCATCTACGGCCAGGGCATTTCCCGCGAGGGCGGCATCATCGACATGGGCGTGGAACACGGCATTATCAAGAAGTCGGGGTCGTGGTTCACGTACGACGGCGACCAGCTGGGCCAGGGCATGGAGAACTCCCGCCGGTTCCTGCGGGACAACCCGGAACTGGCCGCGGAGCTCGAGCGGCTCATCAAGGAAAAGCTCGGGGTGGGCGTCAAGCCGGCCGAAGCGGATGCCAAGGACTCGCCCAAGCTGAAGGCCGTTGACGGGTTCTAGGTCCTTGGGCGGGAGCGATGACTTTGACGCGCCCGGATTTGGTGACGCCGAGCCGGATACCGTGTCAGTGGCCCAAGCCATCGTCTACCGGCAGCTGACCGCGTCGGCGAAGAGCAGGCTGCAGCTGTCCCGGAAGCTTGCGGAACGCAATGTTCCGGAACACGTGGCGGAGGCGGTCCTGGACAAGTTCCAGGCCGCCGGACTGATCGACGATGCGGAGTTTGCAGCAATGTGGGTCCGGAGCAGGGCGCAGTCGCGCAAGCTGGCCCGGGGTGCTCTGCGGCGTGAGCTCGCCGATAAGGGCATCGACCAGGAAGCTGCCGACGCTGCCCTGGCGCAGGTCTCCGATTCCGACGAGGAGGAGGCCGCCAGGGCCCTGGTGCAGCGAAAGCTCCGTCCCGGCACGGACCTGCACGACAGGGCCGGGCGCGACAAAGCCGCCCGTCGACTGGCGTCGATGCTTGCCCGCAAGGGCTACCAGCTGTCACAGGCGTTCCGCATCGTGAACGAGGTCCTCGACGGGCAGTTCGAGGATCCTGACGGCGACGGCCTGGGGAGCCGGTACCCTTAATAGGTGAGTTTGACCATCCCTTCCCTCCCGTCCGGCCCTGAATCATCCGATACCTTGGAGCGCGGCCGGCAGCCGGATGCCGCTGAAGGCGGCCAGAAGCCCCGCACGTACCAGGTACGCACGTTCGGCTGCCAGATGAACGTGCATGACTCAGAGCGGATGGCCGGGATGCTGGAAGGCGCCGGCTACATTCCGGCGGACGGCGATGTGGCTGACGTAGTGGTGTTCAACACCTGCGCCGTCCGGGAAAACGCGGACAACAAGCTGTACGGCAACTTGGGTATCCTGGCGCCGGTGAAAGCCGCCAACCCGGGCATGCAGATTGCCGTGGGAGGCTGCCTGGCCCAAAAGGACCGGGAAACCATCCTCAAGAAGGCACCGTGGGTTGATGCCGTTTTCGGAACCCACAACGTTGGCGCGCTGCCGGCCCTCCTTGACCGTGCCCGGCACAACGACGAAGCCCAGCTGGAAATCCTGGAATCGCTGGACGTGTTCCCCTCCACGCTGCCCACCAAGCGCGACTCCGTGTACGCGGGGTGGGTATCCATCTCCGTGGGCTGCAACAACACCTGCACCTTCTGCATCGTGCCCGCGCTGCGCGGCAAGGAAAAGGACCGCCGCCCCGGAGACATCCTGGCGGAGATCCAGGCGCTGGTGGACGACGGAGCCATCGAGGTCACCCTGCTGGGCCAGAACGTCAACTCCTACGGCGTGGAGTTCGGCGACCGCCAGGCGTTCTCCAAGCTGTTGCGGGCCTGCGGCAGCATCGAAGGCCTTGAACGGGTCCGCTTCACGAGCCCCCACCCGGCGGCCTTCACCGATGACGTCATCGACGCCATGGCGGAAACCCCGAACGTGATGCCGCAGCTGCACATGCCGCTGCAGTCCGGCTCGGACAGCATCTTGAAGGCCATGAAACGGTCGTACCGATCCACCAGGTTCCTGGGGATTCTGGCCAAGGTCCGGGAAAGGATCCCGCACGCGGCCATTTCTACCGACATCATTGTCGGGTTCCCCGGTGAAACGGAGGAGGACTTCCAGGCAACCCTGGACGTGGTGGAGCAGTCCCGCTTTGCCACGGCCTTTACCTTCCAGTACTCCAAGCGGCCGGGCACGCCCGCCGCTGACCTTCCCGACCAGTTGCCCAAGGCCGTCGTCCAGGAACGTTTTGAGCGCCTGACCACGCTTCAGGACCGGATCGCTGCGGAGGAGAACCGCAAGCAGCTGGGCCGCAGGGTCGAAGTCATGGTCACAGCCCAATCCGGGCGAAAGGCAGAGGAGACCCACCGGCTCTCAGGCCGCGCACAGGACCAGCGCCTGGTGCACTTCTCTGTCCCGCACGGCGCTCCGGCTCCCCGGCCCGGGGACCTCGTCACCGTCACCATCACTGAAGCGGCGGCGTTCCACCTCGTGGCGGACCCCACTTTGGAGGACTACAGCCTCCGCCGGTCGCGCGCCGGCGACGCCTGGGACCGTTCGCAGGCAGACTCCTGCGGTGCCCCTGCGCCCGGAGCGGGCGCGGCAGGCAAGGGAGTCTCCCTGGGGATGCCGGCGCTGCCACTGCGCGCCCGCTGACCGGTGGGCACCAAGCCGGTCATCGCCGTCGTCGGTCCAACCGGCTCCGGAAAGTCAGACCTCGCAGTCGGCCTTGCCCGGCGCCTGGACGGCGAAGTCATCAATGCGGACGCCATGCAGTTCTACCGCGGCATGGACATCGGCACCGCCAAAATTACCGGGGCCGATCGCCGCGGCGTCCCGCACCATCTCCTGGACACACTGGACATCACCCAGGAGGCCAGCGTCTCCGACTTCCAGGCGCAGGCCAGAGAGCTGATCGCGGACATTCACAGCCGCGGCCGCCGCGCCATCCTCGCCGGCGGCTCCGGACTCTACGTCCGCGCAGCCCTGGACATCCTGGAATTTCCGGGGACCGACCCCGTGGTGCGGGCCCGGCTGGAGCAGGAACTGGCGGCCCGCGGCAGCTCCGCCATGCTGGAACGGCTGAGCGCTGTAGACCCCGTGTCCGCGGGACGGCTTTCGGATGCGCGCCGCATCGTCCGTGCCCTTGAGGTGTACGCGCTCACCGGCCGGCCTTTCAGTTCCTTCATGCCGCGCCGGGAGTACTTCCAGCCGGCCGTGCAGGTGGGCCTGGAAGTGGACCGCGAAGTACTCAGGGAACGGCTGGCTGCCCGGGTGCACGCCATGGTGGATCAGGGGCTTTTGGAGGAAGTGCGGCGGCTGGATGCCCAGGGCCTGCGCAGGTGCAAGACCGCTTCCCGTGCCCTCGGGTACTCCCAGTTCCTGAAGGTGGTGGACGGCGAAGCCACGGTGGAACAGGCTGCAGGGGAAACGATCGTGGCCACGCGCCAGTTTGCCCGCCGGCAGCTCACCTGGTTCCGTGCAGACCCGCGCATCCAGTGGCTGGACTGGCAGGACCCGGACCTTGTGGAGAAAGCGGCCGCGCTGTGTCTTTAGCGAGGTGCGGCCTCTAGGGAGGTGCAGCCTTCCGGGGTTGGAACGGTTTCGGCCGGGCCGCCCACGGCCGGTACCCTTGGAACCATGGAAACCACCCCTGCGCTGCCCCTCGAAACCGTCCTCGGCACGCTGGGTGGACTGCGCTTCTCGAAGGGGCACGGAACCGGCAACGACTTCGTCCTGGTGTCGGACCCGGAAGGACGCCAGGAGATTTCCGCAGAGCAGGTTGCTGCCCTGTGCGACCGGCACCGCGGGATCGGCGGCGACGGACTGATCCGCGCCGTGCCCTCCCGCTTCCTTCCCGAGGGCCGCGGCCTGATGGAAGCTGCACCCGACGCCGAGTGGTTCATGGACTACCGCAACGGTGACGGCTCCCTTTCGGAAATGTGCGGCAACGGGGTACGCGTCTTCGTTCACTTCCTGCGCACGGAGGGCCTGATCGACCTGCCCGACGGCGGCTCCCTCACCATTGGTACCCGCGGCGGGGTGAAGACCGTGGTCCGGACCGGCGAGGACTACGCCGTGGATATGGGCCCCTGGTCGTTCATTTTCCCGGGTGAAGCCGCGGCCCGCTCCATGGATTCCCTCGTCACAGCGGACGGCCTGGAGGTGCCCCGCCCCGCGCTGTCCGTCAGCATGGGCAACCCGCACACCGTCGTCGCCCTCGCCGAGCTCGGTGAACTGGCCGGAACCAGGCTTTTCACCGCCCCCTCGGTGGATCCTGCACCGGCCAACGGCACCAATGTAGAATTTGTCGTTCCTGCCGAACCGCTGGTTCACGGCGGAGTCGGCTCGGTCACGATGCGAGTGCATGAACGCGGCGTGGGGGAGACGCAGTCCTGCGGGACCGGCGCCTGCGCGGCCGCTGTTGCCATCCGGCACTGGGCCGGCGCCGAGGCCCCGGACACGTGGCAGGTCCACGTCCCCGGCGGCACCGTGGGAGTCAGGTTCTTCCAGGGGACCAGCGGCCACGAGCACGTCGAGCTCCGCGGCCCGGCTGTCATTGTGGCAACAGGGACGCTTTCCTGACCTTCAGGATGCGAAACGATTTTGCGGTTGCTTCACGGGTCACCGTAAACGAGTCGTCCAGTTCGGCCGCCAGCCAGCGCTGCAGCGAATCCGAGCCGAGGTTCTTCTGCACCACCAGCCAGGCTGTTCCGCCTGGAGCCAGGCGGGGCAGCCACAGCTTCAGCAGCGAATGCAGTTCGTCCTTGCCGATCCGGATGGGCGGGTTGGACCAGATCGTGTCGAAGCGAAGCTCCGGGTCCACCGAATCCGGGGTGGAGGCCGTGACGTTGTCCAGCCCCAGGGCCTCCGCGTTCTCGTTGGTCAGGACGATGCAGCGTTCGTTGACGTCCACGGCGTAAACCTTCGCGTGCGGTGCCCGCAACGCCAGCGTCAGGGCAACCGGACCCCAGCCGCAGCCGATGTCCAACAGGTTTCCGGTGGGTGCCGGCGCCGGAACATTGGCCAGCAGGACTGCCGTTCCCTTGTCGATTCCGTCGGGGCTGAAGATGCCGCTGGAGGAGTGGAGCCTGCGCGTTTCCCCTGCGAGTTCCACCGTCAGCGGCTTTCTGGTGAACGGGCCGGCGGGTGACGCGCTGAAATAGTGTGCAGACTCCATAACTGGCCAGCGTAGTTCCCCTTGCAGCGTAAAGGGAAACCCGGCCGGCGGCCCCTCTGCTACCCTAGGAGGCATGTTCCTGATCTTCGAGTAATCCGGCGCGGGCTACGCCCGCCCCGGATCATGTCCCACAGCGATGCAGGCGTCCGTGCCTTCCGCTCGTGCACCGGGCCGCACGTCGTCGTCCGGCCGCCGGACACTACTCGAGAGACAGCATCTGGCTGGTTTTCCGCGCTGTTCCCGGCCCTTCAATCACTGCTCAATTTCTGCCGTCCCCGGGCGGCATATCTGCCGCCTGCCCGTCAGGGAGGCCGCCAAGACCAGGAGTACTGCATGTCCGCAGGCCGTCAGCCCAGCGCGAATACTTCACCACATCAGACCAATCAGCACTATTCTGGAACTGCCGAATCTTCAAAGGAGACCATGACCAGCCAGCCCAACACCGGATCCGATCCCGCCGCCCAGGACATGAGTCCACAGGAAATCCAGGCCGTGATCGACCGGATCCTTTCCAAGGACGTTCCCGCCCGGACCGGAACGCCGGACAGCGGCCGCGGTGAAGGCGCGGCTGTGCTTGGCAAGGCCCAGGCAATCTCCCGCCTGGACGCAGAACACAGCGAGTACGACGGCGACCAGCAGGATCTCGAAGAGCGCCGCGCACTGCGCCGCACGGCGGGGCTGTCCACTGAGCTCGAGGACGTTACCGAGGTCGAATACCGGCAGCTTCGGCTGGAACGGGTGGTACTGGCAGGGCTGTGGTCGGACGGTACCCTCGCAGACGCGGAGAATTCGCTGCGTGAACTTGCTGCGCTTGCCGAAACCGCGGGCTCCGAGGTCCTCGACGGACTGGTCCAGCGGCGTGCCAAGCCTGACCCGGGCACCTTCCTGGGGTCGGGAAAGGCGCAGGAGCTCAAGGACATCGTGATGGCCACCGGCGCGGACACCGTGGTGGTGGACGCTGAGCTGGCACCGTCCCAGCGCCGTGGACTTGAGGACATCGTCAAGGTCAAGGTCATCGACCGGACGGCGCTGATCCTGGACATCTTTGCCCAGCACGCCAAGAGCCGCGAAGGTAAAGCGCAGGTGGAACTGGCCCAGCTCGAGTACCTCCTGCCGCGACTGCGCGGCTGGGGCGAATCGATGTCCCGCCAGGCAGGTGGCCAGGTGGGCGGCGCAGCGGCAGGCATGGGCTCCCGTGGTCCCGGTGAGACGAAGATCGAACTGGACCGCCGGCGGATCCGTACCCGGATGGCCAAGCTTCGGCGTGAAATCGCCGCAATGAAGCCTGCCCGCGAGACCAAGCGCGCCAACCGCCGTCGTAATTCCGTCCCGTCAGTTGCCATTGCCGGGTACACGAACGCCGGAAAGTCGTCCCTGCTCAACAGGCTGACGGATGCCGGTGTCCTGGTGGAGAACGCCCTGTTTGCCACGCTTGATCCCACCGTCCGCAAGGCCGAAACGGCCGACGGGCTCGGTTACACGCTGGCGGACACGGTGGGCTTTGTCCGCTCCCTGCCCACCCAGCTGGTGGAAGCGTTCCGCTCCACGCTGGAAGAGGTGGCGGACGCTGACCTGATCCTGCACGTCGTGGATGTTTCGCATCCCGATCCCGAAGGACAGATCGCAGCAGTCCGCAAGGTTTTCAGTGAGGTCGACGCCCGTAAGGTTCCCGAAATCATTGTCCTGAACAAGGCGGACGCCGCGGATCCTTTCGTGGTGGAACGCCTCAAACAGCGCGAACCGCGCCATGTGGTGGTCTCGGCCCGCACCGGCGAAGGGATTGCCGAACTGCTCAAGGCCATCAGCGATTCGATTCCCCGGCCCAGCGTGAAGCTCGAGTTGCTCATTCCCTACGATCGGGGAGACCTGATCAGCAAGCTGCACGAATCGGACGCTGAAATCATCAGCGTGGACCATGTGGAGGCGGGCACCCGCGCCGTGGTGATGGTCAGGGAGGGTCTCGCGGCCGAGCTGGAACCCTTCGTCACCAATGACTGACGCCGCTTCAATGACTGACGCCGCGTCCGGCGCCACGAAGACGGCCGGCGGACAGTTCGTGACCGAACTGCTCGACCGCGCCGTCGGCGCGATGGGGGGACAGAGCAGGCCTGGCCAGCACGAGATGGCCCGGCAGGTCGCGCAGGCGATCGAAACAGGCACCCACCTCCTGGTGCAGGCGGGGACGGGCACGGGCAAGTCGTTGGCTTACCTTATCCCGCTGATTGCGCATGCGCTGGAAAGCAACAAGCCCACCCTGGTGTCCACCGCCACCCTGGCGTTGCAGACACAGATCGTGGGGCGGGACCTGCCTCGGCTGCTGGACGCCATCACCCCGGCGCTGGAGCGGCCCGTCAAGGTGTCGCTGGTCAAAGGCCGGTCCAATTACGTCTGCCGGCACAAGCTTGAGGGGGGATTCCCGTCCGAGGAGCCCACGGAGGGCCAGCTGTTCTCGCTTGGTGAGGACACCAGTGTTCCGCACTTTGCCGCAGCCGTCGGCGGACCCTCCTCGCAGCTGGGCAAGGAAGTGGTCCGGCTGCGCGAATGGGCTGCAAAGACCGCGACGGGGGACCGTGACGAACTGCTGCCCGGGGTCACCGACCGCGCATGGCGCCAGGTCTCCGTCACGTCCATGGAGTGCCTGGGTGCGCAGAAATGTCCACTGGCCGAAGAGTGCTTCAGCGAGCTTGCACGGCACGATGCGGCCTCTGCAGACATCGTGGTGACCAACCACGCTATGCTGGCCGTCAGCGCCTTCGAGGGCCTGGCAGTCCTTCCCGAGTACGACGTGGTGGTGGTGGACGAGGCCCACGAACTGCAGGACCGGGTGACCGGCGCCGTTTCCGGGCAACTGTCCGTGGCCATGGTCCATGCCGCTGCCTCCGGGGCGCGGAAGCACACCGCCATTACCGTGGATGCGCTCAATGCTGCCGCAGCCAACCTTGAAGCCGCGCTGGCCGGTGCGCCCGGAGGGCTGCTCCCCAACGGCCTCAACGACGAACAGCTCGACTGCGTTGACCAACTCCGCGAGGCTTGCCGTGCCGCGTTGTCTGATTCCAAGGGGGATGGCAGCCAGGCGGCCGACGGCGGGCGGCAGCTTGCGCGGTCCCGCCTCATGCTCATCCTGGAACTGTGCGAGCGGCTCCTGATGGCACGGGAAAACCGCGAAGTGGTCTGGTTTTCACGGGCGAGTACCTTCGACCCCGGGCAAGGCTACTCCCAGCCGGACGACTCGGCACCGGTGCTGATCAACGTGGCGCCGCTGTCCGTGGCCGGCAAGCTCCGCGAGGGCCTGTTCGCGGACCATACGGTGGTCCTCACCTCGGCCACCCTTGCCATTGGATCAGCGTTCGAGCCGGCCGCTGGCGGACTGGGGCTCGTGGGCCAGGGGGCACCCAGTTGGACGGGCGTGGATGTGGGCTCGCCCTTCGACTATCCCAAACAGGGGATCCTTTATGTGGCAGGCCACCTGCCGAAGCCCGGACGCGGTGTCTCCCCGGAGGCGCTGGCCGAACTTGAGGCCCTGATCCAGGCCTCCGGCGGCGGCGCCCTGTGTCTCTTCTCCTCCCGGCGTGCGGCCGAGGAAGCGGCCGACGCCCTCCGGCCCAAGCTGGGAATGACCATCCTCTGCCAGGGCGAATCCACCATGACGGCCTTGGTCAAGCAGTTCGCGGACGAATCCGATACCTGCCTGTTTGGCACCATGTCTCTGTGGCAGGGAGTGGATGTGCCGGGCGGTTCCTGCCGCCTTGTGGTCATCGACAGGATTCCGTTTCCGCGGCCGGACGACCCGCTCATGACGGCACGGTCCCGGGCTGTGGCTCAATCCGGCGGCAACGGGTTCATGGCGGTCTCGGCGACGCATGCGGCCATCCGTCTCGCCCAGGGGGCTGGGCGGCTGATCCGGTCCACCAACGACAAAGGCGTGGTAGCAGTCCTGGATTCCCGGCTGGCCACCGAACGCTATGCGGGCTTCCTGCGGGGAGCGCTGCCGCCGTTTTGGCCCACCACCGACCGCAACACGGCCTTCGCGGCGCTTGAACGGCTGGCCCGGGAAGGCTAGCCGGGAGGCCGGCGGCCGTCGGGAACGCCGCTTTAGGCGGCGCAGCTCCGTGGGAGCTCGTGCCCTAGAGGGACCGCAGCACGGACACCACTTTGCCCATGATGGTGGCGTGGTCGCCCAGAATGGGCTCGTACTGGGTATTCTGTGGCAGCAGCCAGGTGTGGCCGTCGCGCTGCCGGAAGGTCTTGACGGTGGCTTCATCGTCCAAGAGGGCCGCCACGATATCCCCGTTGGCTGCGTCGGCCTGACGGCGGACCACTACCCAGTCGCCGTCGCAGATGGCCGCGTCCACCATGGAGTCGCCGGCGACTTTCAGCATGAACAGTTCACCCTGGCCCACCAATTGCCGGGGAAGAGGCATGACGTCTTCCACCACCTGGTCCGCAAGGATTGGCCCGCCGGCGGCGATCCGGCCCACCAAGGGGACCATTGCGGTGTCGAGAGCTGTGGGGAGTTCGGTGACTGTGGCGGCCATGGCACCCGGTACCGGGCTTTCGGTGGCCGGGGCTCCCTTGCCCGGCACGCCGCCCAGTGTCAGCGGCATCAACACTTCCATGGCGCGGGGCCGCTTGGGATCCCGGCGGAGGTAGCCCAGCTTTTCGAGCTGTGAAAGCTGGTGCGTCACGCTGGAGAGGCTGGCCAGCCCCACCGTGTCCCCGATCTCGCGCATCGACGGCGGATAGCCGTTGTCGTTGACTGAGCGCTGGATGGTTTCGAGGATCTTCTTCTGCCGGGCGGTCAGGCCCTTGGCGGGCTTCTTCGCCTGCGGGAGTGTCCTGCCCCCGGCCGGTGCTGCTGCCATGTTTGCCAATGCCCTTCGGTTGCCACCGGTCCGCTTGCTCTGGCTCCGGCCGTGATGGTCCCGTCCAAATTGTCAGACCTGGCTGATCAACTGTCCGCGTGGTTGTTCTTGTCTTCAAAACTAGGCCAGCCACAGGGCTTTTTCAAACATTTGTTCTAGCGAGTCTCGACATTATTCGTTGATAAGTGCTAAAACTGAATCAGCAAAGTTCGAATATGTGTTCTAGTCACTGTTGCAGTCGTTCGAAGTTCATCTTCGAAGAACGGCGGGAGATGGCGGCCGGAACATTCCGGGCAGCACAGTACGGTCCAGGAGGGCTAAGTCCATGTCAGCTATTTCCGCTCACCACTCACCAGTTTCCCCAGGGAACACCTCGGGTTCTGATGGCCGCGCTTCTGAAGGCCAGGCGCCAGCGCCCCTGCCGCCGCTGCGGCTCACCCGCCGGGGGCGGGTAGTGCTGATTGGCATCCCGCTGGTCCTGCTGGCGGCGCTGCTGCTTTCCCTGGCGGGGTTCTTCAACTCGCCCGCCAAGGCCTCAGACTCGGCAGCCGACCTCGTGGCCACGCCGACAGTCACCGTGACAGTCCAGCCGGGCCAGTCCCTGTGGAGCATTGCCGGCAGCCTTGCGCCGGAGCGCGATGCCAGGGACGTCGTGGCAGAAATAGTGCAGCTGAACAATCTTTCCGGCGGGCCTGTGATTCCGGGCCAGCAACTGTTCGTTCCGGCCGGGTAATGGAGTCCCAGAGCCGGGCAGGGGCGGCAGGGAACTGTCACATTTTCCGGTCCCCGGCGCGGGCACTAAACTGTTCAGGTGAATGACCAGCTAGAACGACTGAACCGGCTTCCACTCCGCGAGAACCTCCGCGGTCTTGCCCCCTACGGGGCACCGCAGCTGGACGTCCCCATTCTCCTGAACGTTAACGAGAACACGCATGGCGTCCCGGCGGACGTGCAGGCGGCTATCACCGCGGCCGTTGCCCGTGCCGCCAAGGGCCTGAACCGGTACCCGGACCGCGAATTCACCGAGCTCCGCACTGCCTTGGCCGAATACCTCGGCCACGGGCTGGACGCTTCGAACATCTGGGCGGCCAACGGCTCCAACGAGGTCCTCCAGCAGATCCTCCAGGCCTTCGGCGGCCCCGGCCGCACCGCGCTCGGATTCCCTCCCACGTACTCCATGTATCCGCTGCTCGCGAGCGGCACGGATACCCGCTATATCGCTGGACAGCGCGCGGATGATTACGGCCTCACTGCAGAGTCCGCTGCCCGGCAGGTGAAGGACCTGCAGCCGAGCATCGTCTTCCTTTGCTCGCCAAACAACCCCACCGGTACCGGCCTGGGACTGGACGTGGTGGAGGAGGTCTACCGTGCCGGTGAGGCGAGCCAAACCATCGTGATCGTGGACGAGGCCTACCACGAGTTTGCCCACGACGGTACGCCCAGCGCGCTGACTCTCCTGCCGGGCCGTGAGCGACTCATTGTGTCCCGCACCATGAGCAAGGCCTTTGCCTTGGCCGGGGCGCGGCTAGGTTACATGGCAGCAGCCCCGGAAGTGACGGATGCGCTGCGCCTTGTCCGGCTGCCGTACCACCTGTCAGCCGTGACCCAGGCGACGGCGCTGGCCGCACTGGAATACCGTGCAGCGCTGATGGCCGATGTCGAGGACATCAAGAGGCAGCGGGACCGAATCGTCGATGAACTGCGCCGCATGGGCCTCACGCCGGCCGCGTCCGACTCCAACTACGTGTTCTTTGGCGGACTTGACCATCCGCACCAGGTCTGGCAGGAACTCCTGGCGGCGGGTGTGCTGATCCGTGACGTCGGGATTCCCGGACACCTGCGCGTAACGGCCGGAACTGAGACGGAAACCACAGCTTTCCTGGAATCGTTGGAAAGCATCCTCGCCCGGCAGGCAGCGCTACCCGCCTAGACTTGGAAGAGCGGCGCCCTGCGCCCTGACCACCTATCTTCCCCAAAGGACACTTTGACCATGAGTTCCACCGGATCGAATGCCGCGGCCTCCCGGACCGCCCGCATGGAGCGTGCCACCAGTGAGTCGTCTGTACTCGTGGAGATCAACCTCGACGGCACCGGCGTTTCGGACATCGACACGTCCGTACCCTTCTACGACCACATGCTCACTGCCCTGTGCAAGCACTCGCTGATCGATATGACGGTCAAGGCGACCGGGGACATCCACATCGATGTCCACCACACGGTGGAAGACGTTGCCATCACCTTCGGCGAAGTCCTTCGTACCGCGCTCGGGAACAAGGCCGGCATCCGACGGTTCGGTGAAGCGACAGTGCCCCTGGACGAGGCCCTCGCCCACGCCGTCGTCGACGTTTCCGGGCGGCCCTACCTGGTGCACGGAGGCGAACCGGCCGGCCAGGAATACCACCTGATCGGCGGCCACTTCACCGGCTCGCTGACCCGCCACGTCTTCGAAGCGATTACCCTGCACGCGGGAATCTGCCTGCACATGAACGTCATCGCCGGCCGCGACCCGCACCACATCGTGGAGGCGCAGTTCAAGGCGTTTGCCCGCGCACTTCGGGCTGCTGTTGAGCCGGACCCCCGCGTCGAGGGCATTCCGTCCACCAAGGGCGCCCTGTGAGCGGCCAGGTCCTGAAGGACGGCGCCATCGTGGACCCTTCAGCATCACGGAAGCTTCCCTCCCCGGAGGGAAAGCCTACGGTGACGGTCCTGGACTACGGTTCGGGCAATGTCCGCTCCGCCGTCCGGGCCCTCGAACGGGCAGGCGCCGAGGTTACCCTCAGTGCCAAGCCGGAGGACGTCCTGAACGCCGATGGCCTGGTGGTTCCGGGCGTGGGTGCGTTCGAAACTGTCATGCGCGAACTCAAGGCCGTGGACGGAATCCGGCTGATCGGCCGCCGTGTTGCGGGTGGTCGTCCCGTCCTGGGAATCTGCGTCGGTCTCCAGGTCCTCTTCGAAACCGGAGTCGAACATGGCACCGAGGCCGAAGGCATGGGCGAATGGCCCGGCAAGGTGGAGCACCTGCCCGCGGACGTGGTCCCGCACATGGGCTGGAACACCGTTAAGGTTCCCGAGGGATCCAGGCTGTTCGCCGGCGTCGAAAACGAGCGCTTCTATTTCGTGCACTCCTACGGCGTGCAGGAATGGAACTTCGATGTCGTCCAGCCGCGCATGGCCGCACCACTGGTGACCTGGTCCGAGCACGGCGCACCATTCATCGCCGCCGTGGAAAACGGGCCGCTCTGCGCAACGCAGTTCCACCCGGAGAAGTCCGGCGACGCCGGTGCCCGGCTGCTGCGCAACTGGGTGGAATCCCTCCGCCGGCCCGCGGACTCCGGGGCCGGCAGCAGCGCAGCGCCTGCGACCGGCGGCGCCTAGATGTGGTCCATCGTCCTGATGGGCCTTGCCGGCCTCCTGGTGGGCGGTGCCCTGGCATTCCGCCAGCAAGGCAAGCCGCTGTGGACGCAAATCTCCTTCTACGTTTTGGCGGGCATGGCTTTGCTCGCCGCCTACCTGTTAACGCTGCCGGCTGCCTAGCCCGCAGCGCCCCGCCTACCTGACAAAGGACGAACATGACCACCGCTAACGATTTGCCGGTCCTCGAACTGCTGCCCGCCGTGGACGTCGTCAACGGACAGGCCGTGCGCCTGGTCCAAGGCGAGGCAGGCAGCGAAACCAGTTACGGCACACCCCTCGAAGCTGCCTTGAACTGGCAGGAGCAGGGCGCCGAATGGGTGCACCTGGTCGATCTCGACGCAGCCTTCGGCCGCGGCTCCAACGCTGAGCTGCTGCGGGAAGTGGTGGGCCGGCTGGACATCAAGGTCGAGCTCTCCGGCGGCCTCCGGGACGACGAGACGCTCGAAACCGCCCTGGGCCTCGGCGTGGCGCGCGTCAACCTCGGCACCGCGGCGCTGGAGAACCCTGAGTGGACCGCCCGCGCGATTGAGCGCTTTGGTGACAAGATCGCGGTCGGCCTCGACGTCCGCGGCACCACCCTGGCCGGCCGCGGCTGGACCAAGGAGGGTGGGGATCTCTGGGACGTCCTGGCCAGGCTTGAAGAATCCGGCTGCGCCCGCTACGTGGTGACGGACGTGACTAAGGACGGCACCCTTCAGGGCCCCAACGTCGAACTGCTGCGCCAGATGGTGGAAAAAACCGGTAAGCCCGTGGTGGCATCCGGCGGGATCTCCAGCCTGGACGACCTCAAGGTCCTGCGTTCCCTCGTGCCGCTCGGCGTCGAAGGGGCCATCGTTGGCAAGGCGCTCTACGCCGGCGCCTTCACCCTGCCCGAGGCGCTCGACGTCGCCGGGCGGCGCTGACGCCCGCCATGGCCACTGACGGTTCCGAAGCCCCGGCCCCCCGCCACCTGCCCGGCCATATAGCTGCCGCGCTGGCAGGTGCTGGTGGCGCGGCAGATTCGGCCGGGCGGCCCTGGGCGGGCCGCAGCCTCGCAGGGGATGACGCCAGGATCCACAACTTCGAGGACGACGACGGCACGGCCGACGCCGGGTACCTCGCCGCCGTCGACCAGTTGTGCGAGGGGAGCGGAGACGAGGCCGCCGTAGTGCGCTCCCTCGCCACAGCCCGCGTCTTCATCCCGGTCGTCGCCCAGCTTGCCGAAGAGGCCGACGGCGGCCACGGCCTGCGGGCGGACAAGCAGGCCGACATGGCACTGGTGACGCTTAAGGCACCGGACGGACGGACCGCCATGCCGGCATTCACGTCGGCCGCCGCCCTTGCCGCATGGCACCCGGACGCCCGGCCCGTCGCCGTCTACGCAGCCCGTGCTGCGCTGTCTGCCGTCGCCGAGGGAGCCGAACTGATGGTGCTGGACCCTGGCTCCCCAGTGACGTTCGTGGTCCGACGACCCGCCCTGTGGGCGCTGGCTCAGCAGCACGAGTGGGTTCCCAGCTACACCGATCCCGCCCTCGCCCCCGAGCTTGGGCAGGCCGCTTCCCGCTTCCCCGCCGTCCGGAGCATTGAACTGCTGCCCGGCGGGGGAGTGGCCAGCCGGGCAGCGGACGGTACAGTCCTTGCCGGCGGCGGACCCGGCCCGGAACTTCAGGTGGTCCTGTACCTCGAGGACGGCCTGGACGCCGGCGCGGTGCAGCACCTCGTAGCGTCCCTCCAGGGCGAGTGGTCCCGGAATGTATTGTTTGGGGAGCGGGTCGACTCGATGGAAATCAAGCTGAGGCGGGCCGTCAACTAGCGGCGGTGCACGGCGGAGACCCTCCCGGACTGCCGCAGCAGACCATAAGGAAACCTTCGTGAACTTCGCCCTTTACCGGCACCTCCTGGCAGTGCGTCCCATCCGGCGCCTCCTGCTGGTGGGCATGGTGGCCCGCATACCGCACTCAGCCGCTGGAGTGCTGCTCACCCTTCACATCGTTCTTTCGCTCGGTGAAGGGTACGCTGCCGCGGGGGCTGCAGCTGCAGTCATGACCATCGGCATCGCCGTTGGCGCTCCCTGGCGTGGCCGGCGCGTGGACACCGTCGGCCTGCGCCGGGCGCTCATCCCGTCAGTGGTGTCCGAAGCCCTGGTGTGGTCCGCCGTTCCGCACGTCAGCTACCAGTGGCTGCTGCCCCTGGTCTTCGTGGGCGGGCTGTTGACCCTTCCGATCTTCAGTGTGGTACGTCAATCCCTGGGCGTCCTGGCCGACGGTGAACAGCGGCGCACCGCCTTTGCTTTGGACGCCATCAGCACCGAAGTGGTGTTCATGATCGGCCCGGCGGCCGGCGCCATCATCGCCACCAGCGGCTTTACCGTCGCGGGCCTGACGGCGGTGGGAATTTCCACCTCGTTGGCCGGGCTGTTCCTGATCTGGTTCAACCCACCCACCCGCAGTGCAGCGCCCACGGCCGAACGCGCCGGTGAGCTGCTGCATGCGGCCGAAATCGCGGTGGTGTCGGCCGCCCCGGCCCACGTACAGGAGGCCGCGGCCGAGCTGGTGCCCGCAGGCGCCGAAAGCGACGATGCCGCCGCGGGCGGCGGGCCGGGCCGCCGTCGCGCGTTCCGCACCAGGGTGGCGCACAACTTTGCCTGGTTCACCGCTGCCGTCGCCGCATTGTTCGCGGTAGCTGCGGGTACCGGAATGGTGCTTAGCGGCACGGATGTGGGAATCGTCGCGGCGCTGGAAACCGGAGGCCGGCAAAGCGAAATCGGGATCGTCTTCCTGTTCTGGTGCGCCGCGTCCGTGGTAGGTGGATTGATCTACGGCGCCATGCACCGTCCGGTTTCGCCGATGCTGCTGCTGCTGGGCATGGCCGCGCTCACGATTCCCATGGGCTTCGCCACCGACACATGGACCCTGGCGCTGCTCTCCATCCTGCCTGGCCTGCTGTGCGCTCCGGTGCTGTCGTCAGCCTCCGAGAAGGTGGCGGACCTGGTGTCCGAGGAACGGAGGGGCGAGGCGATGGGCTGGTACGGGTCCGCCCTGACCGCAGGCGTGGCGTTGGGTGCTCCGCTGGCCGGTGTATTCATCGACGGCCGCGGACCTTCCAGCGGTTTCACGGCCGTCGGCGTCGCAGGGGTAGTGCTGTGCGTGGCGGGGCTGGTCCTGCAACAGGTACGCCGCAGCCGGACAGCCCCCGCCAGCAAGGACACCACGCCCAGACCCCACCCCTAAACTCCGGAGTGGGGTGCTGTGGTGCTGGTGGGGTGTACGGCGTTCCTTTAGTTGACGGCGCCGGTGTACTTTTCGCCGGGACCCTTGCCCGGGGCGTCAGGGATCAGCGACTCTTCGCGGAAAGCCAGCTGGAGGGAACGGAGGCCATCGCGCAACGGGCCAGCGTGCTGCGAGCCGATTTCGGGTGCCGCCGCGGTGACCAGCCCCGCGAGGGCCGTAATGAGCTTCCGGGCCTCGTCCAGGTCCTTGAGTTCCTCGGCATTGTCCTCAGCGGCCAGGCCCAGTTTGACGGCGGCGGCACTCATAAGGTGGACGGCCGCGGTGGTGATGACCTCGATTGCCGGGACCTCGGAAATATCCCTGATCTCCTGCGAGACGTCGGCGGCGCCGCCCGCGGGCTCGAAAACGTGTGAATTACTGTCTGGGGTGCTCATACTGGTAAGCTTGACACAGACCGACTGGATGTCGTTATTTCAGCACAACGGGTTCCCACCGGCGCTTCACAGCACTGGCGGGGATTTTTTCTGTAGAATGGCATGCAGTTTGCAAGCGGAGTTCTCTCCCACCCGCGTCGGCCGTTGTTTTGGATATCCAGCAGGATCGTCCCGAAACGCAAGGTTGCCGGGTACCTGGTTGGGTATGGTCAACGGCAGTCGCCGTGGACCTGCACGCAGTCCCTTAGCGGGAGCTGTTCCGATCTTTAGAGGCCTTCGATTGCTCCGGCAGTCGGGGGCCTTCTCCTTTTGCCGGGATCCCACAACAACACAGGAGCTTTAACATTAGCGAGCCAAGAATCAATGAGCGTATCCGCGTCCCCGAGGTGCGGCTGGTCGGCCCTGCAGGTGAACAGGTAGGCATCGTCCGTATTGAGGATGCCCTGCGTCTGGCTGCCGAGTCCGACCTTGATCTCGTTGAAGTAGCACCTCAGGCCAAGCCTCCGGTGTGCAAGCTGATGGACTTCGGCAAGTACAAGTACGAGGCCGCAGTTAAGGCACGTGAAGCCCGGAAGAACCAGACCAACACTGTTCTGAAGGAAATCCGCTTCCGCCTGAAGATCGACACCCACGACTACGAGACCAAGCGCGGCCACGCACTGCGCTTCCTCGGCGCCGGGGACAAGGTCAAGGCCATGATCCAGTTCCGAGGCCGTGAGCAGCAGCGCCCCGAAATGGGCATCCGCCTGCTCCAGCGTTTCGCGGACGACGTTGCCGAGGTGGGCGTGGTTGAATCCAGCCCGCGCATCGACGGCCGCAACATGGTCATGGTGGTCGGTCCGCTGAAGAACAAGGCGGAAGCCAAGGCTGAAGCACGCCGCGCCACGCAGCGGGCTGAGGCGAAGGCCCAGAACGAAGCAAAGGCCTCGGGCCGGGTAGACGTTTCGGGCGACGACCAGGCTCCCATGACCCAGTCGCTTGCGGACCTGCTCCCGGAGGGTTTTGCCGTTTCCACGGAACCAGAAGCTCCCCAGGGCGAAGCGCAGGAGTCGGCTGCCGCCGTCGAACCTGCCGAGGTTGTTGAGGAAGCACCCAAGGAAGCTCCGAAGGAAAAGGAAGCTCCGAAGGAAAAGGAAGAGGCTCCGAAGGCTGCCGCGCCTAAGGCCGCTCCCAAGCAGGAAGCACCGAAGGCCGCCGCGCCCAAGGCTGCTCCGGCTCCGAAAGCTGCCCCCAAGGAAGCTTCCAAGCCAGCGGAAAAGGCTACGGCTCCCAAGCCTGCGGCTGCTGCGCCGAAGCCTGCTGCTGTTCCTGCGCCGCCCAAGCCGGTGGCCAGGCCCGCCGCGCCGAAGCCCGCCGCACGCCCTGCCCCCAAGGCAACGCCGAAGCCGGCCGGTAAGAAGACCACGTAGTTCACAACTGCGGGAAGTTCCGGCTTCCGGCAGTCAGCAACCAGCATGCCGCCCTCAGGGGAGGCTGCGCGATAGAACTGCAGGCAATGCCTGCGGACACGTAAGGAGATCGGTTACCATGCCGAAGATGAAGACCCACAGTGGTGCTAAGAAGCGCTTCAAGCTGACCGGCAGCGGCAAGCTGCGCCGCCAGCAGGCCAACCGCCGCCACTACCTGGAGCACAAGTCCAGCCGCCTGACCCGCCGTCTCGCCGGCGACAAGATCGTCTTCAAGGGCGATGCCAAGGTCATCCGGAAGATGCTCGGCATCTAATTTCCAAGTTCTTTGACTGAACACCACCTGGTGGTCGGTCACCTGCCAAACAGCCTTCTCAGGCCGCCGGACCTCCGGCAGTAGATGCTTGGGATCAGAATTTTCGAAGGAGTACGCACGTGGCACGTGTGAAGAGGGCGGTCAACGCCCACAAGAAGCGCCGGGTTATCCTTGAACGCGCAAAGGGCTACCGTGGACAGCGTTCACGCCTGTACCGCAAGGCCAAAGAGCAGCTGCTGCACTCGTTTGTGTACAGCTACGGCGACCGCAAAAAGAAGAAGGGCGACTTCCGCCGCCTTTGGATCCAGCGTATCAACGCGGCTTCCCGCGCCAACGGCCTGACCTACAACCGCCTGATCCAGGGCCTGAAGGCCGCTGAGGTCGAGGTTGACCGCCGCATGCTGGCAGAGCTGGCCGTCTCCGACGCCAACGCTTTCGCCGCACTGGTCAAGGTCGCCAAGGACTCCCTTCCGGCTGACACCTCCGCCAAGAAGGTTGTAGCCTAGCAACAGGCTCTTCCCCCCATCGACGGGGACGTTCAGGAACCACTGGTGCCAGCCACTAGAGTTTCCTATATGAACGACACCGGGCGCCCGCAAGATTTTCCACTCTCCAACCCCCGAGCTGATCGGGTCCGGGATGTGGCAAAACTTGCCGGGCGCCCGGCGCGTTTAAAGCGCGGGCAGTTCCTGGCGGAAGGTCCGCAGGCGGTACGAGAGGCTCTGAAGCTGCACCAGGAACGGCTGGCGTCGGGTGCGCCCGGCATTGTCACCGAGGTGTTCGCCAGCGACGCCTGCCTGGACCGGTTTCCGGAGTTCGAGGAACTCGCAGAGGGGACCAACGCGCGCCTGGCCACGGATGAGGTCCTGGCAGCCATGGCGGACACCGTCAACCCGCAGGGGATCATCGCTGTTTGCCGCTTCGTGGACGTGCCGCTTCAGGACGTGCTCGACGGCGGTCCACGCCTGATTGCCGTCCTTTGCCAGGTGCGCGACCCCGGGAACGCCGGCACCGTCCTCCGGGCTGCGGACTCCGCCGGTGCGGACGCCGTGGTGCTCACAGGATCCAGCGTGGACATCTACAACCCGAAAGCGGTCCGCTCCACTGCAGGATCGCTGTTCCACCTGCCGGTGGTCCTCGGTGTGGAGCCCGCCGAACTCGCGGCTGCCTGCCGGGCGCGGGGTATTGGTATCCTCGCTGCGGACGGTTATGGGCAGCTCAACCTGGATGCGCTCCAGGATGAGAGTGCCCGCCGCCGGTTGACCGGGGACGGGCCGGAATCCGCCGTTGACCTTGCGGCGCCCACGGCGTGGCTCTTCGGGAACGAGGCCCAGGGGCTGTCCGAAGAGGAGCTCGCGCTGGCCGACCACCGTGTGGCCGTACCCGTGTACGGTGCAGCGGAGAGCTTGAACCTCGGCACCGCAGCCACGGTGTGCCTTTATGCCAGCGCCCGCTCCCAGCAGGGCTGACGACAGGGAACGGGCCGGCAGTCAGATGCCTAAGCGGCCAGCGGCTTTTTGCGCTCCAACAGCCCGCTGAGGAGTGCGACGCCGAAGCCCAGGACGGCGAGGACGGCCCCCACGAGTGCCGGGGCAACGTAGCCCCATCCCAGCGCGATGACCACACCGCCAAGGAAGGCGCCCAGGGCGTTGGCCACGTTCAGTGCCGCATGGTTGAGTGAGGACGCCAGCGATGGGGCGTCCGGGGAAGCATCCAGGAGCCGGGTCTGGAGCGCCGGGACCAGCATGGAGCCGGCGGCGCCCACGACGAACACCATCACCAGCGCCGACCACTGCCAGTGCACGGCAACGGCGTAGACCACCAGCGCCACCGCGATGCCCGGCAGTACCCGGTACAGGGTGCCCATGACGGACCTGTCGGCGAAGCGGCCGCCGAGCAGGGTACCAGCCACCATGCCCACCCCGTAGAGGGCCACCACGACAGGGATCATGGTTTGGGGCATCCCAGCGACGGCAGTCATGGTGTGCGCAATGTAGGTGTATGTGGCGAAGAACCCGCCGAAGCCCACGATGCCGATCAGGATGGCCAGCCACACCTGAAGCCGCTTGAGGGCGCCGAGTTCGCGCCGGATGCTCGCTTCCGGGTGCGCGGCTTCGAACGGCACGAACCGGGCAATGAGTGCCATGGTCAGGAGCCCGATGAAGCCCACCAGGATGAAGAGCAGCCGCCACCCATAGGTCTGGCCGAGCCACGTGGCGAAGGGGACGCCGACCACGTTTGAGATACTGAGTCCCGCCATCACCATGGAAATGGCCCAGCCCCGCCGCGTGGGCGGGACCAGCGATGCAGCGATCACGGCGGCCACGCCGAAGAACGCGCCGTGCGGCAGGCCGGCGGCGAACCTGGACAGGAGCATGGTCCCGTAATCCGGTGCGACATACGAGCTGAGATTGGCCAGGCTGAAGAAGAGCATGAGCCCCAGTGCCAGGTATTTCCGAGGCAGTTTGGCGCCCACCGCGGCCAGCAGGGGAGCGCCCACCACCACTCCCAGGGCGTATGCGGAAATCAGGTGGCCGGCCTCCGGGGTTGAAATACCCAGCCCTGCTTCCACCTCTTTCAGCAGGCCCATCATGGTGAACTCGGTAACGCCGATGCCTGCCCCGCCCATGGCGAGGGCGATGATGGCCATGGTGAGGTTGAAGGACCGGGCGGGAACTGCCGTGGACTTTTCCAGGACGCTGCTCATAAGCCTGCTTTTCGGTGGTGGCGGACAGACCGGGCCACGGCAGCGGGGCAGGTCGGGACTAACCGGATAACCCTGCGCTGCCAGGCGGTATTCCCGCGGGCAGGGGCGTCGGTTTTTCCATTGTCCCCCATACACTGGAACGATGACCGGGCAGACGCAGGAAGACGTAGTGATTCAGGTAGTGGGCGGGGCCGTGGTGGACAGCCTGGCACGGCCGACGGCGCTGCTGGCGGCCCGCCGCAGCGCGCCGGAAACACTGGCCGGACTGTGGGAATTTCCGGGCGGGAAAGTCGAGCCGGGCGAGGCTGCTCCGGCCGCGCTGGTCCGGGAACTTCGCGAAGAGCTCGGCGTGGAGGTCCGGCTGGGCCAGGAGCTTTCCTCCGGGCAGCCGCAAGGCTGGCCGCTGAACCGGCGTGCCAGCATGCGGGTGTGGTTTGCCCAGGTGAGCAGCGGAAAGCCCCAACCGCTGGAGGACCACGACGAACTGCGCTGGGTGTCCCTGGCTGATCCGGAAGCCGTGCTGGCACTGCCGTGGATCCCGGCCGATTATCCGATTGTAGAGGCTGTCCTGGATCAGGCTGGTTTGGGGCGGGCTGTGCAGGATCGGGCTGATCAGGACCAGGCTGTGCAGCGTCGGGCCGGGCTGGATTCGGTCGGCTAGAACAGCACCGGCTGTGCGCCGCCCTGCTGTCCCTCCCGTGGCGTGGCCTGCTGGGCAGCCTGCGCCGGGATGCTGCCTGCCGGGTACTGGGCCTCCTCTCCGCGGGGATCGTCCGCGGGGCTGCTCGGATCGTCCACATCGCGGTGGCTGAATCCTGAGGTCGACCGGAACCCGTGCCGGGCCTTGAAATAGCGCACCTTGCCGGCCAGCCACATCCGGTACTCCTTGGACGCGTACGAACCCTGCCCGTAGAGGCGCCGGTACTTGCCCGCCAGGTGGGGATGGTTGGCGGCAAGCCAGCCCATGAACCATTCACGTGTTCCGGGTTTCAGGTACAGCGCTCCGGCAGTGACGCCGGTGGCACCCGCTGCGGCCAGGGAGGAAAAGAGGGAGTCTAGAGCTTCATCGCTGTCGGAGAGCCAGGGCAGGATGGGCATGGCCATGACGCCGCACGGCAGCCCCGCCTCGCGCAGTCGCGAGACCAGCTTCAGGCGGGCCCGCGGCCCCGGGGTTCCCGGCTCGATCGCCTCGGACAGGGCCTCGTCCGTCATGGCCAGCGAGATGCCGATCCCCACGGGAACCTGAGTGGCAGCGCTTTTCAGAAGCGGGATGTCCCGGGCGAGGAGCGTCCCCTTAGTGAGGATGGACAGGGGAGTGCCGGAATCGGCCAGCGCAGAGATGATCCCGGGCATCAGCCGGTAGCGGCCTTCAGCCCGCTGGTAGGGGTCCGTGTTGGTTCCGAGGGCCACCTGCCGGCGTGCCCATGACGGCTTGGCGAGTTCCTTGCGGAGCACTTCCGCCGCGTTGACCTTGACCACCACCTGGCTGTCGAAGTCCAGGCCGGCATCGAAGTCCAGGTAGGTGTGGGTCTTCCGGGCAAAGCAGTAGACACAGGCGTGGCTGCAGCCGCGGTAGGGGTTGATGGTCCACTCGAACGGCATCCGGGAACCGGCGGGCACCCTGTTGAGCACCGATTTGGCGGTGACCTCGTGGAAGGTGACCCCCGCGAACTCGGGTGTGGTCACGGACCGGACCAGTCCTGCCAGGGGAAGGAGTGCGGGTGAGGCAGCGGGAGCATTCCCGGGCGTCTCCAGCAGTGCCTGCGCGTCCCATCTCATGAACTCCATTCGAAAACATGTTCGAATCAATGTCAAGGACGCCGCGCCCGCAAGAGTGCCGGCGCTTCAGCCGTCCGCGCCCTGCCGGCGCGGCAGCAGCTCCCAGCTGACGGTCACCGTGGCCTCTTCGCGGTTGAGGCCCGGCTCCAGAGGAATGCCTTGGCTGGCGGACATGCGCTGGAGGCCGGCAAGCGGAACGGGGCCTCCCGCCGTCGGCTGTTCTGCCAGGGAGACCACCCGGCCCAACGTGGCGCCCGCCAGGGCGGCGAGCTGGCCTGCTGAGCGCGTTGCGTCCTCCCACGCACCGGCCCGGGCCCGCTCCCGGAGCGCGGCAGTGTCCTCCACGACCAGCTGCAGGTTGTTCAGCCGGACGTCGTCGCCGGCGGCAGCAACCGCGGCCGCAAGGACCGCCGGGACTGAATCCAGATCACGCAGCCGTGCAGCAAGCGTTCCTGCGGCGATATATCCGGCCACCTGCTGGCTCCCGCCATCACGCCACACGAGGTCGGCGCGGACTGTGAGCCCGGTGCTTTGCAGATCGGAGTCCGCAACGCCCGCACTGCGTAACGCGGCGGAAACGGCTGCCAGCGATGAGCCCGCCGCAGTGAAAGCGGCGTCCACCGAGCCGCCGCGGCACTCAACGCCCAGGGCGACGGCGGCCAGGTCCGGCGGTGCCTCTGCCCCGCCGTGCCCGGAGACGGTGATGGTTCCGGGCTGTATGGCCCGGGGTCCGCTCACGGAAGTTCCTTCCGCGCGGGGTAGCCGCCGGCGGCCAGTCCTGCCCGCCGCTCAAAGATGTTCGCCGTTCCCGGATTGCCCGTCCGCAGGACGGACCAGGCTGCCGCCACGGAGTAAAGGGGCAGGAACGGCAAGCCAAGGCACCACGCATACTGCGTGCAATGCTTCTCCTCATGCCCCAGCAGGGCCGGCATGGACAGCAGGTCCGAGGCTCGCCCGCGGTACAGCACCACGTTCCCCAGCACGAAGGCCCGCGCGAGCGGCAGCGGCCACCGGTAGCCGGAGGCGAGCAGGAGGCCCCGGGGTCCGCGCCGCAGGCGTGCCCCGGAGAGGCTCGCGACGGCGACCCCCACCAGGGTGCTCCCGTTCAGGAGGTTCGCGGCCTGCCTCAGCCGCTGGGCCGCCGTCGGACGCGCCACCGGCCCCTGGAACTGCTGCGCTGTCATGAGGCCATGGTAGCCGGGGCGTTCTACTAGACTGGAGGGCAGTGGCTGCCGGATTTCCGGTGGGCCCTGACCTGGTCATTGAATACGCTGAACCTTGGGCGCGTTCATCCATGACCTGCCAGTGACGGACGCGCCGGCGGGAAACCGTGCAGGCCGACCCGTTCGCCGGCAGCCAACAAACTCGAAGCTAAGAACAGTAGATGACTGAAACTTTGCCCGGCGCCGCCCCGAACCCCACGGATGAAGCCGCCATCAACGCCGCTGTAGACCAGGCTGTCGCCGCCATCGCCGGCGCGGCCACCCTTGACGAGCTCAAGGCGGTGAGGCTCGCGCACGCTGGGGAGAAGTCCCCGCTGAGCCTGGCCAACCGCGAGATCGGCAAGCTGCCCAAGGACCAGAAGGCCGTGGCCGGAAAGCTCATGGGCTCCTCGCGCGGCCGGGTTAACAAGGCGCTCGCGGACCGCACCGCTGAGCTCGAGGCGGAAAACGACGCCCGCATCCTGCTCGAGGAGACCGTAGACGTCACTGCGGCCCCGCGGCGGCGCCGTGCCGGTGCAAGGCACCCGCTCTCCACGCTGCAGGACCGTGTGGCCGACATCTTCGTCGGCATGGGCTGGGAAATCGCCGAAGGCCCCGAGGTGGAATCCGAGTGGTTCAATTTCGATGCGCTGAACTTCAAGCCGGACCACCCGGCCCGCGAAATGCAGGACACCTTCTTCGTGGAGCCTCCCGAAGCCCACCTGCTGATGCGCACCCACACCTCGCCGGTACAGGTTCGCTCCATGCTGGAGCGCGAAGTGCCCATCTACGTCCTGTGCCCGGGCAAGGTGTTCCGTACCGACGAACTGGATGCCACGCACACGCCGGTGTTCCACCAGTTCGAGGGCCTGGCGATCGACAGGAACCTCAGCATGGCCGACCTCCGCGGCACCCTGGAGCACTTCGCCCGGCAGATGTTCGGCGATGAAGCCCAGATTCGGCTGCGTCCCAACTACTTCCCCTTCACCGAACCGTCCGCCGAACTGGATATCTTCCACCCCGGCGCCAAGGGCGGCCCGCGCTGGATCGAATGGGGCGGCTGCGGCATGGTCAACCCCAACGTGCTCCGCGCCGCGGGCATCGACCCGGACGTCTATTCAGGTTTTGCCTTCGGCATGGGCATCGAGCGCACCCTCATGTTCCGCAACGAAGTGGGGGACATGCGCGACATGATCGAAGGCGATGTACGTTTCAGCGAGCACTTCGGGATGGAGATCTAACAGTGCGTATCCCAATTTCCTGGCTGCGTGAATTCGCAGAGGTACCGGCCGGAGCAACGGCCGAAGACGTCATGGCCGAACTGGTCAAGGTCGGTTTCGAAGAAGAGGACGTCCACCGTCCCACGGACACCCTGCAGGGCCCGATCGTCGTTGGCCAGGTGCTGAGCCTGGTCAAGGAACCGCAGACTAACGGAAAAACCATCAACTGGTGCCAGGTGCGGGTCGTCCCTGAAGGGCAGGAGCAGAAGCTCACCGGCGACGGCATCGACCCGTCCGGCGTGCAGGGCATCATCTGCGGCGCCCACAACTTCGTTGAAGGCGACAAGGTGGTGGTCACCCTTCCGGGAGCGGTGCTGCCGGGCAACTTCCACATCTCGGCGCGGAAGACCTACGGGCACCTGTCGGCCGGCATGATCGCTTCCGTCCGTGAACTCGGCATTGGGGACGACCACGACGGCATCCTGGTGCTGTCCCGCATCGGGCTGGACCCCGAGGTGGGCACCGACGCCATGGAGCTTCTGGGCCTCTACGACCAAGCCGCCGAAATCAACGTCACCCCGGACCGCGGCTACGCGTTCTCCATCCGCGGCGTGGCCCGTGAATACGCGCATGCCACGGGCACGTCCTTCACCGATCCGGCGTCGAAGGTCCAGGCCCCGGAGTCGCTGTCCGGCGGATACGGCGTCAAGCTCAACGACGACGCCCCCATCTACGGCAAGCCCGGCTGCGACCGCTTCGTGGCGCGCACCGTCCGCGGCGTGGACGCCAACCGGCCCACCCCGCAGTGGATGGTCTCCCGGCTCCGGCTCGCCGGCATCCGGTCCATCTCGCTTCCAGTGGACATTTCCAACTACGTCATGCTCGAGCTGGGCCAGCCCACGCACTGCTACGACCTGGACACGCTCTCCGGCGACATCGTGGTGCGCCGCGCCGCCGCCGGCGAGCAAATCACCACCCTGGACGGCAAGGAGCGCACCCTTGACGCCGAGGACCTCCTGATCACCGACGACTCCGGCGCCATTGGCATCGCAGGCGTCATGGGCGGCGCCGCCACCGAGGTGGGCGATTCGACGTCGAACATCCTGGTGGAGGCCGCGCACTTCGACGAGGTGTCCATCGCCCGGTCCCGCCGCCGGCACAAGCTGCCGTCCGAAGCCTCGAAGCGCTTCGAGCGCGGGGTGGACTGGCAGGTTGCCGGCATTGCCGCGCAGCGCGTGGTGGACCTCCTGGTCGAACTTGCCGGAGGAGCCGCGGATGACGCGGGCACCGACGTCGGAACCGCCCCGGCGACCGTCACCATCGACCTGCCCGCGGACTTCGCAGCCGCGCGGATCGGCATCGACTTCACCGAAGACCAGATCACCACCTCGCTCGAGGACCTGGGCGCCGCCGTGGAGAAGCACGACGGCGGCTGGAGCGTCACAGCCCCCAGCTGGCGGAGCGACCTGGAGACCAAGGAAGACCTGTCCGAGGAAATCGCGCGGCTGGTGGGGTATGACCAGATTCCCGCCACACTGCCGGTGGCGCCTCCGGGCCGGGGCCTGACGCGCGTCCAGCAGCAGCGCCGCAGGTTGATCCAGGCGCTCGCCGACGCCGGGCTCACCGAGGTGCTGTCCTACCCGTTCGTGTCCAAGGCCGCCAACGACACCTTCGGTGTGGCGGAGCCGGAGGCGAAACGCACTGCGGTCAAGCTGGCCAATCCGATCAGCGAGGAGCAGGGCTTCCTGCGCACCTCGATCCTGCCCGGGCTGATCGAGGTGGCCAAGCGCAACCACTCGCGCGGCTTCCGGGACCTGGCGCTGTTCGAATCCGGCCTGGTGTTCCTGCCGTCCGGGACTGTGGGCACGGCGTCCATTCCGCCGCTGGGCGCCAAGCCCTCCGATGAGGTGCTGGATGGACTGTACGACGGCGTTCCGGACCAGCCGTTCCACGTCGCCGCCGTACTGACGGGGCATGATTCGCCCGCTGCCGCGGCGCACACTCCACGGCTGTGGGACTGGGCCGACGCGCTGGATATTGCGCGGCTCGCCGGTGATGTCCTGGGCGTGGAACTCGTTGTCAGCCAGGGCAGCCACCAGGCGTTCCACCCGGGCCGGGCCGCCCGGCTGTCTCTCCGGACCGGCGAAACCGTGGGCTATGCCGGTGAACTTCACCCCAAGCTGCTGGCCGCCGCGGACATGCCCGCCCGCTCCGTGGCCCTTGAGTTCAACGCGGACGCGCTGTTCGACGCAGCCCCGGACGTGATCGTGGCCCGCCACCTCTCCACGTTCCCGGTCGCCACCCAGGATGTCGCCCTGGTGGTTCCCGCGGAGGTGCCGGCGGACGAGGTCCTGGCCGCGCTGCGTGAAGGCGCCGGAGAGCTCCTGGAAGACGTTGCGTTGTTTGACGTCTACGCCGGCAAGGGCATTGAAGAGGGCAAGAAGTCCCTCGCCTTCGGGCTGCGCTTCCGCGCCGACGACCGCACGCTCACCGCCGATGAGGCATCCGCTGCCCGCGAGGGCGCTGTGGCATTGGCCGCCGAACGGTTCGGTGCCGTCCAGCGCTAAGCGCGCGGGACCGGGATCCCATGGATGCAAGGCTGACCCTGCGGGCAGTGGATATCGCAGCTGATGTCCCCTGCCCGCAGGGGTATCCTGGCGGCTTCGCCCCTGGACGGGCCGAAGGTCTGCGGGCCGCCGCCATGGAGCCGGCTGCCGCGCAGCGTTTCCTGGCCGGCAGGGCAGCGCTGCGGCGCTTTGTCGCCGAGGTCCTTGATGTACCGGAAGCGCAGCTGCAGTCTTCCTACGCCTGCCTCCAGTGCGGCTCCGGACCCGGGGTCTCCCACGGCCGGCCGGGCTTCACGCACCGTGGCCGGCGCTTGCCCCTGTTGCTGAGCATGGCCAGGACCGGCAACTGGGTGCTGCTCGCGGCGGTTACGTCGCCGGGCAGGGGAGAACGGCTGGGGGTGGACGCCGAAAATCCGGAACGGCTCGGCTTCGAGGGGTTTGACGCCGTGGCGTTGTCCCGCTCGGAGGGGCTCAGCCTCGCGGGGCTGGAAGGAAAGTCGCTCCTGCGGGAACGTGCCCGGCTCTGGAGCAGGAAGGAGGCCTTGCTCAAGATGACCGGCGAGGGCCTCAGGGTGGATCCCCGGACGGTAGCCGCCTTGGAGGAACCCGGAGTGCAGGACCTGCCGTCCACAGCAACGGGCCTGCCGGCGTCGCTGGTTGCCGCCGCGGCCTTGGGCTAGACTTGCCGGCTCCGCGCCGCCGGCAACGGCGGAAGCGCAAGTTCAAAGAGCCAGGGGTGGAGCACTGCTTCGGCGTCGATGCCCGCAACACCGCTGGCCATCAGGATGAAATCGGCTGTTGAGACGGAGCCATGGCGGTGGGTCCTGGTCCATTCCTGCAACAGGGTGAAGAACGCAAGGTCCCCGCAATGCATCCGGAGTGCATGCAGCGCCAGGGCCCCGCGCTTGTAGACACGGTCGTCAAACATCAGGGCCGGTCCGGGGTCGCCGATGAGCAGATCCTTCCCCGCGGCGGAAAGCCCGCGCCAGGCCGCGGCCGCCCTGTCCTGGGCGGTCATTACTCCGGCCGCCTCCGACCAGATCCATTCTGCGTAGCAGGCAAACCCCTCGTGCAGCCAAATGTCGTGCCACCCGCGGACTGTCAGGGAGTTTCCGAACCACTGGTGCGATAGTTCATGGGCGATCAGGCGCTGGGCATCCCAGTTCAGGCTGAGGTGGTTGCGGCCCAGGATGGCCATGGTCTGGGCTTCCAGCGGAATTTCCAGGACATCGTCGGCCACCACAACCGTGTACTCGGAAAATGGGTAAGGCCCAAAGCACCTGACGAAGGTGCGCATCATGTCAGGCTGGAGGCGCAGCCCCTGGCCCGCAGCCGCTGCCAGTGCGGGCGGGACGGCCGCGGTCTGGAGCACGCCTCCCGGGGCCCCACCCGGGTCAAGGACCAGGGATTCATACCGCCCGATCTGGACCGTGGCCAGGTAGGTGGCCATCGGCTCCTCCTGCTCGTAGGTCCAGGTCTCCCGGCTGGCCCTGGTGCTGTGCCCTACCAACCGGCCGTTGCAGACGGCACGGTAATTGGCGTCGGTAGTTACCGTGATCCGATAGCTTGCCTTGCTCCGCGGATGGTCGTTGCACGGAAACCAGGACGGTGCACCGTTGGGCTGGCCAGCCACCAGCACGCCGTCGGTCAGTTCTTCCCAGCCCACCTCGCCCCACAGCCCGCGGCGCGGCGCAGGATTGCCCTCATAGCGGACGTCTACGGTGAACGTTTCGCCCGGGGCCAGGTCCGCATCCAAATGGACCACCAGTTGTTCAGCGCGCTGCGCGAACCTCCGCACCCGCCGCCCGTTCAGCTGCACTTTGATGGCGCGAAGTCCCGCCAGGTCCAGGACGACGGCGGACGCCTCCCGGGCCGCCGTGGCGTGAATGACGGCGCGGCCGCTGAGCCGGTTGGCCGCCATGCGGTAGTCGAGGTCCAGTTCGTAGCGGGACACGCGGTACGAGTCGGTACCGTGGCCCGGCATGTAGGGGTCGGACAGCACTCCGGGGATGGCTGTCCCGGCGGCAGGTCCGGAGGTTGCTGGTTCAGGAAGACTCATGGACGCGGGCCTCAATCACAAACGTGGCGGGTACTTACTTCGGGCGGGGTGCAGGAACGCCGGGGCCGGCCCATGGACTGACGGGGTTGCCCATCCAGTAGGTTCCGGCCGGAACCGTTTCCCCGCGCATGACCAGGGAAGCCGGTCCCACCGTTCCGCCGTGGCCGATGCGCGCCTGCGGGAGGATGACACCGTGCGGTCCCATCGTTGCGCCGTCTTCGAGCGTAACAGGGCCGATGCTCATGATGCGGTCGTGGAACAGGTGCGTCTGCACCACGCAGCCGCGGTTCACGGTGGCGTTCCGGCCGAGAGTCACCAGGTCCGCCTCGGGAAGCCAGTAGCTCTCGCACCACGTGCCGCTCCCGATCTTCGCCCCGAGCGCCCTCAGCCACCACACCAGCGCCGGGGTTCCCGACGCGGCGCGGGCGAACCAGGGTGCGCTGACCAGTTCAATGAAGCTGTCGACTACTTCGTTCCGCCAGATGAACGAGCTCCACAGCGGATGCTCACCAGGCTGGATGCGTCCTACCAGAATCCATTTGGCGGCGACCGCCGAGGCCGCTGCCACCAAGCCGGCCAGCAGGATCACCACGCCGCTGAGCAGCGCGGCCACACCGTAATTGAACGTTGCGGCGAGCCAGTCGAAGACCAGCATGGTGCCCGCCGCAATTCCAGCCGTGAGCATGACCGGAACGAACCTGCACAGTTCCCAGAGGGCCCGGGCGATCTTGAGCCTCAGCGACGGCTGGAAGGTTCGTGTGTCGTCAGAGGCAATGGCCGTGCGGCGCAGCCGGACCGGCGGGCTGCCCAGCCAGGAGGTGCCCGACTTGGCCTTGACGGGCGTCGCCGAGAGGACTGCCACCAGAGAGTTCTTGGGGACGTTGCGGCCCGCGGCGGTCATGCCCGAGTTGCCCAGGAAGGACCGTTTTCCGATTTTCGCAGGCGCTACCCGTATCCAGCCGCCGTCCAGTTCGTAGGACGCCACCATGGTGTCGTCTGCGAGGAAGGCGCCTTCGCCGACGGTGGTCATCTTCGGGATCAGCAGGACGGTGGAAGCCTCGACGTTCCTGCCGATCCCGGCTCCGAGCAACCGGAGCCAGACCGGAGTAAAGAGGCTGGCGTAGATGGGGAAGAGCAAATCCCTGGCCAGGTCCAGGACACGTTCGGTGGCCCATACCTGCCAGCCCACCCTGCTGTGGACCCTGTGGTATCCCTCCGTGATACCCAGGCTGAGCAGCCTTGTTACGGCAAGGATCAGCAGGGCGTTGGCCGTAAACCACACCAGGGCGGCGGGCGCGAGGGCAGGCAGGAGCCGGGGAACCGCTTCGTTCAGTGATGTGCTGCCCTGGATAAAGAGGTATGCCACCCACAGCGCCGCCGCCCCTGAAATGTAGGGGATCAGGGAGAGTGCCGCGGAGGCCGTCGCGAAACCGCCGATCCAGGCCCTCTCCGCGACGCGCCCAAGGGCGGGTGCGTCGGGAACTGCATGCTTGGCCTTGCCCTGCCGGGCGGCGGGGGAACCGGCCACCAGGTGGCCGGCCTTCACCTTGCCCGACACCGCCGAGCCCGGCTCGACCTGCGCCCCCGCGCCAATGGCGGTTCCCGGCAGGAGCGTGCTGCGCGCGCCCACCGAGGCGCCGGCGCCAACGTGGACAGCGCCGATGTGGACGTAGTCGCCGTCGATCCACCAGCCGGAAAGGTCGACTTCCGGCTCCACGTTTGCGCCCCTGCCCAGTGTCAGCATCCCGGTCACCGGCGGCAGTGAGTGCAGTTGGACGTCGCGGCCGATCTTCGCCCCCAGCGCCCGGGCGTAGGACGGCACCCAGGGAGCGCTGGCCAGGCTGATGGCAGCGGCCAGGTCCTGGATCTGCTCGGCGAGCCACAGCCGGAGGTGGACCTGTCCCGATCGTGGATACCTGCCCGGTTTGACTCCCCGCAGCAGGAGCCGAGCGGCGGCAACCGCAGTCAGCATCCGCCCCGCGGGGCTGACGAAGACCAGCCAGGATGCCGCCACCCACCACCAGGAGATGGTGGGTGCTGCAGTGAACCCGGCACCCGCGGAGAGCATGTTGTTGGCCGCCATCAGGTACGTCAGCCAGCGCATGCCCACCAGGATGTGCAGGGGAACGCCCATCAGGGTTTGGAACAGCTGTGATTTTAGGGCCGTGGGGCGTACTGACCGCGCGGGGGCAGGGCCGGCAGCGCCTCCCGGCAGCGATTGCCGTGCCACTTCAATGAGCGCTCCAACCCGGGGCGTTGCGTAGATATCAGCCACTGTAACTGTCGGATAGCGGCGGCGGAGGGCAGATACCAGCTGCGCCGCGGAGAGCGAGCCGCCGCCGTAGGCGAAAAAGTCGGCATCGAGGGACGTCACGGGGCTGCCCAGGACGGCGCTCCATTGTTCCACGATCCAGGCAGCGTCATCGGGCAGGTTCAGCGGAGCTGCGTTGGCCTCTGCCGCGCTGGCACCGGCCAGGGGCCAGGGCAGGGCATGCCGGTCCACTTTGCCGCTGGTCTTGGTGGGCAGTGAATCCACGACAGTCAGCATGGGCACCAGCGCCGCCGGTAAGCTGGCGCTGAGCTGCGCGCGGGCGGCTTCCAGGTCCAGCTCCTGACCGGTGGCGGAGGCAAGATAGCCCACCAGGATCTGGTTTCCGGCAGCAGTGGTCTGAACCGCCGCGGCGGCACCCCCCACCAGGGGGAGCGACTGGAGGGCGGCGTCGATTTCCCCGAGTTCGATCCTTCGCCCGCCAAGCTTGACCTGTTCATCAGCGCGGCCCTGGAAGACCAGGCCGGCAGCCTCGTAGCGGACCAGGTCTCCGGACCGGTAGGCCCGGTCCCAGCCAAGGCTGGGCATGGGCGCATACTTCTCGGCATCCTTGACCGGATCGAGGTAGCGGGCCAGCCCCACGCCGCCGATAATCAGTTCGCCCACCGCGCCTTCTGCGACGGGGACGGCGTCGCGGTCGACGACGGCCAGGTCCCAGCCGTCGAGCGGCAGTCCGATCCGGACCGGTCCGGGTCCGCCCAGCGGAGCTGCGCAGGCGACTACCGTAGCTTCGGTGGGGCCGTAGGTGTTCCACACTTCGCGGCCCTCTATGGCTAGCCGCTCGGCGAGTTCAGGGGGGCAGGCTTCGCCGCCGAAGATGAGCAGCCGCACGTTCTCCAGCGATTCGGCGGGCCACAGCGCCGCGAGCGTGGGGACGGTGGACACTGCCGTGATTCCATGGTTGATCAGCCACGGTCCAAGGTCCATGCCGGTCCGCACCAGCGCGCGGGGGGCAGGAACCAGGCACGCCCCATGCCGCCAGGCCAGCCACATTTCTTCACAGGAGGCGTCGAAGGCCACGGACAGCCCGGCCAGCACGCGGTCCTCTGGGCCCAGCGGATCCTCCTGCAGGAAGATCCGGGCCTCGGCGTCCACGAAGGCGGACGCCGAGCGGTGGCTGACCGCCACGCCCTTTGGGGTTCCAGTGGAACCAGATGTGAAGATGACCCAGGCGTCGTCCTCCGGCGCCGGCGGCCTGGCACCGTGTGCCCGGGTGCCGCTGTCCTCCCCGCCGGCACCGTGTTCCCCTTTGGCACCGTGTACCCCACCGCCGGGGCCGGCGTCGCGGATGACGCCGCCGCCTTCCAGGATCCCTGACACCAGGGCTTCGCCGAAGACCAGCCGGGCCCGTTCGTCGGGATCGTCCGCGTCTACGGGCACATACGCTGCCCCCGCCATAAGCACGCCCAGGATTGATACGTAGAGTTCACTCGTACCCGACGGTATGCGGACGCCGATTCTGTCGCCCGCGCCGAGCCCCGCCTGGTCCAGGCGCCGGGCAACCGCGCGGACTTCAGTCATCAGCTGTGCATAGCTGAGGGAACGGCGGCCGTCGTCCAGCGCGGACGCCTCGGGAAACCGGGCCGCAGTCTCCTCCAGGATGTCCACGAGCGTCCGGACCGGGGGAGCGGACACGGAGCCGGGCATTTGGGGCGCGTAAATGGTGGGAACATCCTTCGGTGGGAGCTGCTGTTGAGCCACGTTGCTATTCTGCCTCCCCCAAGTGAACAGCAGAGGTGTTTGCCACTATGGCACCAGGAGCACCTTGCCCGTAGTGCGGCGGCCTTCGAGGTCCCGGTGGGCCTGCCCGGCTTCCGCGAGCGGGTATCTGGCGCCGATGCGGACCTTGAGGCTGCCGTCCGCCGCGGCGGCAAAGATTTCATCCGAGCGCCAGCGCCGCTCCTTGGCGTCCTGCAGGTAGTTGACCAGGGTGGGCCGGGTCAGGAAGAGCGAACCGCCCGCGTTGAGCCGCTGCGGATCCACCGGGGGCACCGGGCCGGAGGCCGCGCCGAACAGTACCAGCGTTCCCCTGACGCGCAGCGCCGCAAGTGAATCGTCAAACGTGTCCTTCCCGACGCCGTCGTACACCACGTGGGCGCCCGCGCCGCCGGTGAGCTCCCGCACCCGTCCGGCAAACTCGTCATACCGCAGCACGTGGTCCGCGCCTGCCTCCAGCGCAAGCTGTGCCTTCTCATCAGTGGAGACGGTGGTGACCACCGTTGCGCCACGCAGCTTCAGCAGCTGGATCAACAGCAGGCCCACGCCGCCTGCGCCGGCGTGCAGCAGTACCGTCTGCCCGGCTTCCACTTTGAACGTGGAGTTCATCAGGTAATGGGCGGTCATGCCCTGCAGCGGGAGGGCGGCCGCGGTGAAGTCGTCCAGTCCGGCCGGAACGGGAAGTGCAGCATCGGCGTCCACCAGAGCGTAGTCGGCGTAGCAGCTGATGCCTTCGGCAGTGGCCACCCGGTCGCCGGCCGAGAACCCGGTGACGCCCTCGCCGAGTTCCTCCACGGTGCCGGCCAGTTCGGAGCCGGGGGTGAACGGGAAGGGGACCTTGTAGGTGCCGCTGCGCTTGTAGGTGTCGATGAAGTTCACGCCGGCCGCACCCACTTTGACCAGCAGCTGCCCGGGGCCCGGAGCGGGACGGTCGATTTCCGTATGGGCGAGGACTTCCGGGCCTCCGGCCTCCCGTGCGACGATGGCGTGCGTCATGGATCTCCTTTCCCGGGTCCGGCCTCTCCGGCCCGGCTGCTGCACCCATCGTAGGGACATCGCGGCCGGTGCGGACAGCTATGCATAAATATCGGGACTTATGCATAAGTATTGTTGTATAGTCGAAGGCATGACTATTTCAGTGGCAGTGTCCGGCGCCAGCGGCTATGCAGGGGGCGAAGTCCTCCGCCTCCTGGCCGGGCATCCCGGCGTGACCATCGGCGCCATCACAGCGCACAGCAACGCGGGCTCGCGGCTGGGCGAACTACAGCCGCACCTGCACGGACTCGCCAGCCGCATCCTGGAGGACACCACGGTGGAGAACCTCTCCGGGCATGACGTGGTCTTCCTCGCCCTTCCGCACGGTGCATCCGCGGAAATCGCTGCCCAGCTACCCGAAGGCACCGTGGTGATCGACGCCGGCGCCGACCACCGGCTCGAAGACCCGGCTGCCTGGGAAAAGTTCTACGGTTCGGCGCACGCCGGCACCTGGCCCTATGGCCTGCCGGAGCTTCCCGGCCAGCGCGAGACGCTGAAAGGCGCCACCCGCATCGCCGTCCCCGGCTGCTACCCGACGTCAGCCCTGCTCGCCCTGACGCCCGGGTTCAGTGCAGGGCTCCTGGCGCCCGACGACGTCGTGATCGTTTCGGCGTCCGGCACCTCTGGCGCGGGCAAGGCCGCCAAGGTAAACCTCATCGGCTCCGAAGTCATGGGCTCGATGAGCCCCTACGGCGTGGGCGGCGGGCACCGCCACACCCCCGAGATCGAGCAAGGCCTGTCCAACGCGGCGGGCGAACAGGTCACCGTGTCCTTCACGCCCACCCTGGCGCCCATGAGCCGCGGCATCCTCACCACGGCGACCGCCCGTGTTAAGCCTGGCACCACCGCTGAGCAGCTTCGCCAGGCCTGGGCCGATGCCTACGACGACGAGCCCTTCGTGCACCTGCTCCCCGAAGGGCAATGGCCCGCCACCAAGGCCGTCCAGGGCTCCAACCATGCCGCCATGCAGCTCGCGTTCGACAGTCACACCGGCCGCGTCATTGTCACCTGCGTGATCGACAACCTCACCAAGGGCACCGCCGGCGGCGCGGTCCAGTCCATGAACATCGCACTTGGCCTGCCGGAAACCGACGGCCTCAACCTGCAGGGAGTAGCCCCGTGACCATTACCGCACCTTCCGGATTCCGGGCCGCAGGCGTCAGCGCCGGGCTCAAGGCCTCCGGCAACCCCGACCTGGCACTGGTGGTCAATGACGGCCCGTCCAAGGCCGCCGCCGCCGTCTTCACCAGCAACCGCGTGGCCGCAGCCCCAGTGCACTGGTCCCGCCAGGTGGTCTCCGACGGGCGCGTCGATGCGGTGGTCCTCAACTCGGGCGGAGCCAACGCGTGCACCGGCCCCCAGGGTTTCCAGAACACGCACAGCACCGCCGAAAAGGTAGCGGATGTGCTGGGCCTCTCCGCCACGGACGTCTTTGTCTGCTCCACCGGCCTCATCGGCGAGCACCTGCCCATGGACAAGCTCCTGCCGGGCGTGGAAGCAGCCGCCGCCGAACTGAGCACCGATGGCGGCCCGGCAGCAGGCACCGCCATCATGACCACGGACTCCGTACCCAAATCCGCCCTGTTCATCGGCAGCGACGCGGACGGCCGGGAATTCAGCATCGGCGGCATCGCCAAGGGCGCCGGCATGCTCGCTCCCGGCCTGGCCACCATGCTGGTGGTCCTCACCACCGACGCGGACGTGCAGGCGGACATGCTCGACGTCGTCCTCCGTGACGCCACGCGGGTCACCTTCGACCGGGCCGACTCTGACGGCTGCATGTCCACTAACGACACCGTGGTCCTCCTGGCCTCCGGCGCCTCCGGCGCGGTTCCCTCCGCCGCAGCCTTCGGGGCCGGACTGACCCAGGTATGCGCGGAACTGGCCCGCAAACTCATCGGGGACGCGGAAGGCGCCAGCCACGACATCGCCATCCGGACCTTCAACGCCGCCAGCGAAGCCGACGCCGAGGCCGTCAGCCGCTCGGTGGCCCGGTCCAACCTCTTCAAGGCGGCCATCTTCGGCAAGGACCCGAACTGGGGACGCGTACTTTCCGCCGTGGGCACCACCGACGCCGCATTCGAGCCTGACAAGCTGAACGTGGCCATGAACGGCGTCCAGATCTGCCGGAACGGCAGCATCGGCGACGACCGCAGCCTGGTGAACCTGGAGCCCCGCGAGGTGCTGGTGGAGATTGACCTTCAGGCCGGCGACGCAGAAGCCACCATCTGGACCAACGACCTGACCCACGACTACGTGCACGAGAACAGCGCCTACTCAAGCTAGGCAGCTGCCCGCCGAAACTCTCTGCCACTTCAGGAAGACAGGCCATGAACACCCGAACCCGTGAAAACACCTCGATGCTGGACGCCCAGGACAAAGCCGCCACGCTGATCGAGGCGTTGCCCTGGATCCAGCGCTTTGCCGGCACCACCATGGTGATCAAGTACGGCGGCAACGCGATGGTCAACGACGAACTGCGCCGCGCGTTCGCCGAGGACGTGGTCTTCCTGCACCACGTGGGCATCCATCCCGTGGTGGTCCACGGCGGAGGCCCGCAGATCAATTCCATGCTGGCCCGGCTGGGGATCGAGTCCGAGTTCAAGGGCGGTCTGCGCGTCACCACGCCGGAGGCCATGGACGTAGTGCGCATGGTCTTGACCGGCCAGGTGGGACGTGAGCTGGTAGGCCTCATCAATTCCCACGGCCCCTACGCCGTGGGCATGTCCGGCGAGGATGGCGGCCTGCTCCGGGCGGTCCGCACCGGCACCGTGATCGACGGCGAGGAAGTGGACCTCGGCCTGGTGGGCGAGGTGGTGGGCGTGAATCCCGAAGGCATCCTGGACATCCTGGCCGCCGGCCGGATTCCGGTAATCTCCACCGTGGCGCCCGAAATCGCCAACCCGGGCACCGCCGTCGACGGCCGCGCCCAGGGGGAGACGCACCAGACCACCGGCCAGGTGCTCAACGTCAACGCGGACACGGCAGCCGCCGCCCTCGCCGAAGCTCTCGGCGCTTCCAAACTGGTGATCCTCACCGACGTGGAGGGCCTGTACGCCAACTGGCCGGACAGGTCCTCGCTGATTTCGTCGCTCAAGGCGTCAGACCTGCGCGAACTGCTTCCCACCCTGGAATCCGGCATGATCCCCAAGATGGAGGCCTGCCTGAAGGCCGTTGACGGCGGCGTGGAACGCGCGCACATCGTGGACGGGCGCCTGCCGCACTCCATGCTGCTGGAAACCTTCACCACCGCCGGCATCGGCACCCAGGTAGTTCCTGACCAGGAGGTCAACGCATGAACCACACTGTTGACGTCAACCCCGCCGCCGCCGGCGCCGAAGCCGCGCTGATCACCGGCGACGGCAGCGGCGCCGACTGGCTGGCCCGCTATTCCGGCTCCCTGATGGGGGTTTTCGGCACCCCGCAGCGCGTCCTGGTCAGGGGCGCCGGCTGCCTCGTCTGGGACGCCGACGGCAAGGAATACCTTGACCTGCTGGGCGGCATCGCCGTCAACGCGCTGGGCCATGCCCACCCCTTCGTGACGTCCGTGATCTGCAGCCAGCTGGCCACCCTGGGGCACGTCTCCAACTTCTTCACCAGCCCGACCCAGATTGCCCTGGCCGAGAAGCTGCTGGCCCTGGCGAAGGCGCCCGCCGGGTCCAAGGTGTTCTTCACCAACTCCGGCACCGAAGCCAACGAGGCCGCCTTCAAGCTGGCCCGCCGCAACACCGGCTCCGCGCCGGGCGAGGCTCCGCGGCGGACCAGGATCATCGCCCTCGAAGGTGCCTTCCATGGCCGGACCATGGGGGCACTGGCACTCACGGCCAAGGAAGCCTACCGGACCCCGTTCGAGCCGCTGCCCGGCGGCGTGGAGCATATCCCGTTCGGTGACATCGCCGCCCTGGAGGCCGCGGTGGATGACACTGTTGCCGCGGTTTTCCTCGAACCCATCCAGGGCGAGGCCGGTGTACGGCCACTGCCCGCCGGCTACCTCCAGGCGGCCCGGGCCGCCACCACCAAAGCGGGCGCACTGCTCATCCTCGACGAGGTCCAGACCGGGATCGGCCGCACCGGCAAGTGGCTCGCGAGCGAAGAGGCCGGCATCGTTCCGGACGCTATCACCCTGGCCAAGGGGCTGGGCGGCGGGTTCCCGGTCGGTGCGCTGATCACCCTGGGCGAGGCGCCGTCGTCGTTGTTGTCCGCCGGCCAGCACGGCACCACGTTTGGCGGAAACCCCGTGGCCACCGCGGCCGCCCTCGCAACCCTGCACGCACTGGAAAGCCAAAACGTCCTGGCGAACGCCGCTGCGGTGGGGGAGCACCTGCGGGACGGGCTGCGCGCCATTCCCGGCGTCACCGAGGTCCGCGGCGAAGGCCTGCTGATCGGCTTCGACCTGGACGCCGACGTGGCGCCCGCGGTGGTGCAGGCAGGCCTCGACGCCGGCTTTATCGTCAACAGCCCCGGCCCGAGGACGCTCCGCCTGGCCCCACCGCTGATCCTCACCGAAGCGCAGGCCGACGCCTTCCTCGCCGTTTTTCCCGCCATCCTCCACACAGCTAAGGACGCCCAGTGACTCGCTCCTCCACCCGGCACTTCCTCAAGGACACGGACCTCAGCCCCGCCGAACAGGCCGAAGTCCTGGACCTGGCCGCCCGCATGAAGGCCGCACCGTACAGCGTCCAGCCGTATGCCGCCCACGGAAACGGCCGCAAGACCGTGGCCGTGATCTTCGACAAGACCTCCACCAGGACCCGCGTCTCCTTCGCCACCGGCATCGCCGACATGGGCGGCAACGCCCTCATCATCAACCCCGGTGAAGCCCAGATCGGGCACAAGGAAACAGTGGAGGACACCGCCAAGGTCCTGGAACGCATGGTATCCACCATCGTCTGGCGGACCGGTGCCCATGCCGGCCTGGTGGCCATGGCGGAAAACTCCAGCGTGCCCGTCATCAACGCGCTCTGCGACGACTACCACCCGTGCCAACTGCTGGCGGACCTGCTGGCGGTCAAGGAACACAAGGGGAAGCTCACTGGACTCACCATGAGCTACCTGGGCGACGCCGCCAACAATATGGCCAACTCCTACCTGCTCGCCGGCGTCACCGCGGGCATGCACGTCCGGATCGCGGGTCCCGAGGGGTACCTGCCGGCCGCGGACATCGTTGCCGCAGCTGAGGAACGCGCCGCGGAGACCGGCGGGTCCGTGCTCATCACCACCGACGCCGCGAAAGCCCTGCAGGGTGCCGACGTGGTAGCCACCGACACCTGGGTGTCCATGGGCCAGGAAGCCGAAAAGGAGGCGCGGATGCAGCTTTTCCGGGAGTACTCCGTGACTGAGGAGGCCATGGCCCTGGCTGCGGATGACGCCGTCGTGCTTCACTGCCTGCCCGCCTACCGCGGCTACGAAATCTCCGCCGGCGTGATCGACGGTCCGCAGTCCATCGTCTGGGACGAGGCCGAAAACCGTTTGCACGCGCAGAAGGCGCTCATGGCATGGCTGATGCACCGCTCCGGGCTGGCTTTTGTGGACGGCCTCGCGCCGGTCGAGGGCACCGGGGAGAGCACGTTCTAGTGTCCTCCCAGCCCACCGCCGCGGGCTCCAGCCCGGCCACCAAGACAGCCCGCCAGGCGCGCATCACCGCGATCCTTACGGGCCAGTCGGTGCGTTCCCAAGCCGAGCTGGCGGCCTTGCTCGCGGACGACGGCGTGCAGGTCACCCAGGCGACGCTGTCGCGGGACCTCGTGGAACTCGGCGCCGTCCGGGTCCGTGGGCAGGAGGGCGCGCTGGTCTACGCGGTTCCGGGCGAGGGCGGCGAACGCGCGGCCAAGGCGGGGGTGAGCCAGGAAATCCTGGACGCCCGCCTGGCCCGGCTCTGCAGCGAACTGCTGGTCACCGCAGAAGCGTCGGCAAACCTCGTGGTGCTGCGGACCCCGCCCGGTGCCGCGAACTTCCTCGCCCTGGCGATCGACCACTCTGTCATGCCGTCCATCCTGGGCACCATCGCCGGTGACGACACCGTGCTGCTGGTCTCCCGCGACCCGCTCGGCGGCCCGGACCTTGCCGCCCGCTTCCTGCAACTGGCTGAGGAAGCCGGGCAATAAGCTTGAAGACAATCATCAAAACAACCCCCAACAAGGAGCAAACAAAGTGACTGAACGCATTGTGCTGGCCTACTCCGGCGGCCTGGACACCTCCGTCGCCATCGGCTGGATCGGCGAAGCGACCGGGGCAGAGGTCATCGCCGTGGCCGTGGACGTCGGACAGGGCGGCGAATCGCTGGAAACCATCCGCCAGCGCGCACTGGGCTGCGGCGCCGTGGAGGCCTACGTGGCCGACGCTTCGGATGAGTTCGCCAACGAATACTGCGTCCCCACGCTGAAGGCCAACGCCCTTTACCAGGGCCACTACCCGCTGGTCTCCGCCATCTCCCGCCCGGTGATCGTCAAGCACCTGGTCAAAGCCGCCCGCGAATTCGGCGCCACCACGGTTGCGCACGGCTGCACCGGCAAGGGCAACGACCAGGTCCGCTTCGAAGTGGGCATCCAGACCCTCGGCCCGGACCTGAAGTGCATCGCGCCGGTCCGCGACCTCGCCCTCACCCGCGACAAGGCCATCGCCTTCGCCGAGGAAAAGGGCCTGCCCATCGAAACCACCAAGAAGAACCCTTACTCCATCGACCAGAACGTCTGGGGACGCGCCGTCGAAACGGGCTACCTGGAGGATATCTGGAACGCGCCCACCAAGGACATCTACGACTACACCGCCACTCCGGAATTCCCGCCGGCACCGGATGAGGTCACCATCTCCTTCGAGGCCGGCGTGCCGGTGGCGATCGACGGCGTCAGGGTCACCCCGCTGCAGGCCATCCAGGAACTCAACCGCCGTGCCGGCGCCCAGGGTGTGGGCCGCATTGACGTCGTCGAGGACCGCCTGGTGGGCATCAAGTCCCGCGAAATCTACGAAGCACCCGGCGCGATGGCGCTGATCACCGCCCACAAGCACCTCGAGGACGTGACGATCGAGCGCGAGCAGGCCCGCTTCAAGGCAACGGTCGGCCAGCGCTGGGCAGAGCTGGTGTACGACGGCCAGTGGTTCTCCCCGCTGAAGCGCTCCCTTGACGCATTCATTGAGGACACCCAGAAGTACGTCTCCGGCGACATCCGCATGGTCCTCCACGGTGGCCAGGCCATCGTCAACGGCCGCCGCTCCGACACCTCGCTGTACGACTTCGACCTGGCCACCTACGACACCGGTGACACGTTCGACCAGTCCATGGCCCGCGGCTTCATCGAGCTGTGGGGCATGTCCGCCAAGGTTGCCTCCGGCCGCGACATCCGGGTCGCAGGGAAGTAGCCCGCGTGGCTGACGCAAAGTCTGAAGCTACCAACACCGGCGCACTGTGGGGCGGCCGGTTCGCCGGCGGCCCCGCGGACGCGCTGGCCGCGCTCAGCAAGTCCACGCACTTCGACTGGCGGCTGGCCCGCTACGACATTGCCGGTTCCAAGGCGCACGCGCGGGTGCTGCATAAGGCCGGCCTGCTGGACGACGCTGAGCTGGAAGGAATGCTTGCCGCGCTGACGGAGCTCGATGAGGACGTAGCCTCCGGCGCGTACCAGCCTGCGGAGTCCGACGAGGATGTGCACGGTTCCCTGGAGCGTGGCCTGATAGAGCGCGCTGGTGCCCAGCTGGGCGGCAAGCTCCGGGCAGGCCGGTCCCGCAACGACCAGGTGGCCACGCTGGGCCGGATGTTCCTGCGCGACCATGCCCGCATCATCGCCCGGGGCGTGCTGGACACGGTGGACGCGCTGGTGGAACAGGCCAAGGCCCACCAGGGCGTGGCCATGCCAGGCCGGACCCACCTGCAGCATGCGCAGCCCGTGCTGCTCAGCCATCACCTGCTTGCCCACGCCTGGGCGCTGCTGCGCGACGTACAGCGGCTGCAGGACTGGGATAAGCGCGCAGGTGTTTCGCCATACGGTTCCGGTGCCCTGGCGGGTTCCTCGCTGGGCCTGGACCCTGAGGCGGTGGCCGCCGACCTGGGCTTCTACTCCGCGGTGCACAACTCGATCGATGGCACCGCGTCCCGCGATGTCTTCGCCGAGTTCGCCTGGGTGTGTTCCATGATCGGCGTGGACCTGTCCCGGATCTCCGAGGAAGTCATCTTCTGGGCCACCAAGGAGTTCTCCTTCGTGACGCTGCATGATTCGTATTCCACTGGATCGTCCATCATGCCGCAGAAGAAGAACCCGGACGTGGCGGAACTTGCACGCGGCAAGGCAGGGCGCCTGATCGGCAACCTGACCGGGCTGCTGGCCACCCTCAAGGGACTGCCGCTGGCGTACAACCGCGACCTGCAGGAGGACAAGGAACCGGTCTTCGACGCGGCGGACACCCTGGAGCTGCTGCTTCCGGCGGTTTCCGGCATGATCGCCACCCTGAAGTTCAACACCGAACGGATGGAGTCGCTGGCACCGCAGGGTTTTGCATTGGCCACGGACATTGCCGAGTGGCTGGTCCGGCAGGGCGTGCCGTTCCGGGAAGCCCACGAGCTCTCCGGCGCCGCGGTCAAGCAGGCAGAGTCCCGCAACGTTGAGCTGTGGGACCTAACGGATGTGGAGTACGCCGCCATTTCGGAGCACCTGACGCCCGAGGTCCGCTCTGTCCTGTCCACGGAGGGGTCACTGAACAGCCGCAACTCCCAGGGCGGAACGGCACCGGCCGCCGTCGAACGCCAACTGGCCGCGCTGGAAGGCGAGCTGGAGACGGCCCGCACCTACGCCGCCTAACCCCCCGACGCTCTCTCACTTAATGCGGCTTTTGGGGCAACGCTCTCTCACTTTCTTCAGGAAAATGAGAGAGCGTTGGTGTTTTTCAGGCATTAAGTGAGAGAGCGTCCGGGTATGTGGACGTTCGGGTACGCGGACGACGGCGGCTGGTTGGCTTCGCGGGCCAGGAGGCTTTCCTTGATCGCGAGACCCCAGCGGAACCCGCCCAGCGAGCCATCGGTCCGGATCACACGATGGCACGGGACGAACAGGGCCGCCGCGTTGAAGGCACAGGCACTGGCCGCGGCCCGCACGGCGCGCGGATTGCCGGCCAGGGCGGCGTACTCCGAGTACGTGACGGGTGAGCCCGGCTTGACCTGCCGCAGCACATCCCAGGCATGGGCACGGAACGGGCCAGATTGCTGGAGGACGGGCACCGCCATGGCCGGGGCGGGGTCACCGGCATAGAAGGCTTCGACGGCGGAGGAGATGGCTCCGAGATCCGCCACCATGTCCACGGCGTCCGGCCGCAGCCCGGGATGGACCTGCCCGGTCAATTCCGGAAGGCCTGCCGTCCAGCCCGAGGCAAGGACCACACCGTCACGCGCGAGGATGGCGAACGGCCCGTCCGGCGTGGACAGCTGCAGAAGTTGGGCTTTCATGGCATCCCTTTCAGGGGAACGGTGGTTGTGGGGGACGGGCGGGCGGCGGCGCGCCAGAGGTGCATGGTGGCATACGAGCGCCACGGGCTGGTTTCCCGGAAGTCAGGGCTAAGGGCGCTGCCCCCATGATCGAGCGCGCGGATCCCATTGCGTACCGCCGCGTCGTTGGCCAGGAAGATGTCCGGGGCGCCGAGGACCCGCATGGCCACATAGCCTATGGTCCATGCTCCCACGCCCGGCAGGGGCAGGAGGGCGGCTTCGAGCCCCGGCACATCGTTGCCGTAGCCAAAGTCCAGCTCGCCGGAAGCCATGGCGGATGCTGCGTGAAGGAGTGCATCGATCCTGCGCCGAGGGCCGGCCAGGAGGTGTCCGGCCTCCGCTAGCTGCGCCGGCGTGGGAAACAGCCGCTCCAGGCCGTCACCGGCGGCGGTACTTGGACTGCCCGCGGCAGACAATCGGATAAGGGCGGTGCGGGCGGCAGCGACCGTGACCTGCTGGCCCATCATGGCCCGGACCAGCAGCTCCTGCGGATCCACTGCCCCCGGCATGCGCAGCCCGGGCGCGGCGGCCACGGACGGTGCAAGCCGGGGATCACCACGGAGGGCGTCGTCGATGGCCTCGGGGTCCGCGTCCAGGTCGAACAGCCTGCGCACCCGGCCCAGCAGTGCCGGCAGGTCGCGAAGGTCCACCGCGCCCACGGTGAGGGTCAGCGGCCGGCCCGGGGCGCCGTCGTCGTAATCCACCCGGAACCTCGCGTCTCCGTGCTGCAGCCGCAGCGTGCGCGCATAGGAGGCCTCCGTCCCGGCCTCGATCCCGGGAATGGTGCGGACCGCCAGAAAGGAGAAAACGCCTGGGTCGAAGGGCTGCCGGTAGGGGAGTGCGAGCGTCAGGGCGGTGGTTCCGCGGGCGGGCCGGTGCGGCCGGGCAGCGAGGCGAAGCTCGCCGGGAGTCATGGCGAAGACCGCCAGCATGGTCTCGTTGAACTGGCGGACGCTGCTGAACCCGGCAGCAAAGGCGACATCGCCCAGCTTCATGGAAGTGGACACCAGCAGCGTGCGGGCTGTCTGGGCGCGGCCAGCGCGGGCCAGGGAGAGGGGCCCGGCGCCGAGTTCGTGGGTGAGGATCCGGTTGAGCTGCCGCGCGGAGTAGCCCAGCCGCGCCGCCAGCCCCTCCACTCCCTCCCGGTTCACCACGCCGTCGTTGATCAGGCGCATGGCCCGGCCGGCAACGTCCTGGCGGAGATTCCACGCCGGCGTCCCGGGGACCGCTTCGGGGAGGCATCGCTTGCAGGCCCGGTAGCCGGCGTCGTGCGCTGCAGCGGAGGTCTCGTAGAAGGTGACATTGGACGCTTTGGGCGTCCGGGCCGGGCATGAGGGGCGGCAGTAGATCCCCGTGGTCCGCACGGCAGTGTAGAACTGCCCGTCGAAGCGGGTATCCCGGGCGTCGATGGCCCGGTAGCGCTGCCAGAAATCCACGCTTCCATCCTGCCAGCCCGAAGAGGCTGCACCTAGCGGAAATCGGACATGGCTGCGTAACCGGTTTCCTGCCGGTCTCGATAGAGTCTGCCCATGAGTGACCAGCTGTCTCATGGCCCGGACGACCTGCGCCGATTCCTGTCCGGAGACGCCCGCGACCTTGCCCCGCTGCTGCTCGGTGCCGTCCTCACGCACGAGTCCCGGGAGGGGCCGGTCTCTGTCCGGCTGACCGAGGTTGAGGCGTACCTGGGCCCGGAGGATTCGCTCCATCCCGACCCCGGCTCCCACACGTACCGCGGCCCCACTCCGCGCAACGCGCCGATGTTTGGCCCGGCCGGGCACCTCTACGTCTACTTCACCTACGGGATGCACCACTGCACCAATATTGTGTGCGGCCCCCCTGGCACAGCTTCCGCCCTGCTGCTGCGCGCCGGCGAAATCGTGGACGGCCTCGAGCTGGCACGGAAACGCCGGCACACGTCCAGGACCGCCGCCGATCTCGCCAGCGGCCCTGCCCGGCTCGCCAAGGCGTTGGGCCTTACGACGGCGGACAGCGGCCGGGATGCCCTGGCGCCGCCTTTTGCGCTGGTACTTCCGCCCCGCCCGGCTGGGGCGGTCAGCTCCGGTCCGCGGGTGGGGGTGTCCGGCGCCGGCGGGTCCGGGGAGTATGCATGGCGGTACTGGATCACAGGCGATCCCACCGTGTCCCGGTACAAGGCCGCGAAGCCGCGCCCGGGGAAGGCCGGACCGCCCGCGTTTGGCGCCCGTTAACGGAAATGGTTGTAGAATGGTAGGTCTGTCTTTTGCGATAGGGGAACGTTAATGCTCGACGCGGATTTGGCCCACGAACGGGAGTATGTGGCCGGCCTTTATGCCCGGCTGGAAGAGCTCCGCGAGGAAAAGCGCCGGCAGCTGGCGCAGGTCCGGCGGGCCGGCGCCGTGGGCACCATGCAGAATGTTTCCGAACGTGACGCCTTTGCTGCCCTGTATGAGGACCGCCTGGCGCAGCTGGACGCCGTGGATGACCGGCTGGTCTTCGGCCGGCTGGACCTGGATTCCGGGGAAGCGCAGTACATCGGCCGTATCGGCCTGTCCACCGAGGACCTGCAGCGGCTCATGGTGGACTGGCGCGCGCCGGAAGCCGGCCACTTCTACCAGGCCACCGCTTTCGACCGGCAGGGCGTGCGGCGGCGCCGGCACCTGATCCTGCAGGGCCGCGAGGTCAAGGCGATCGAGGATGACGTGCTGGATGCCTCCATGCTCGCGGACAACGAGTCGCTGCAGGGCGAAGGGGCCCTGCTGGCGGCCCTAAATTCGAAGCGGACCGGCCGCATGTCGGACATCGTCAGCACCATCCAGTCGGAACAGGACCGGATCATCCGTTCCTCCATCTCCGGTGCCCTCGTGGTGCAGGGCGGGCCGGGTACGGGCAAGACTGCCGTGGCGCTGCACCGCGCCGCCTACCTTCTTTACACCCACCGGGACCGGCTCAAGAGTGCAGGTGTCCTGCTGGTGGGCCCGTCGTCGTCGTTCATGAAGTACATCGAACGGGTGCTGCCCTCGCTGGGTGAGACCGGCGTCGTGATGGCCAGCCTGGGCCGCTTGATGCCCGGGATCCAGGCTGTTCCCGAAACGGAAGCCGCCGTGGCGGCCATCAAGGGGCGCCTGGACATGGCCACCGTGGTGGCCAACGCCGTCTCCAACCGCCAGCGGGTCCCGGCCGGGAACCAGATCCTGGAGGTGGACGGGCGCAAGCTCACCCTCACGCCGCGCCAGGTGCGCCGCGCCCGCGAACGCGCCCGGTCCACCGGAAAGCCGTACAACGAGGCCAGGGTGACCTTCGTGAAGATCCTGTTGCGTGAGCTGACCGAACAGCTGACGGACATGGTGGAAGCCGGGAACATCGGCAACAACGCGGACCGCTCCTACCTGGCCGAGGATGTCCGGACCGCCCGGGACGTGCGGATCGCGCTGAACCTCTGCTGGATGCCCATGACGCCGGAGAAGCTGATTTCCGAGCTGTTCAGCAAGCCCGCCGTGCTGGAGTTCTGCACCCCACATCTCTCGCCCGCCGAGCGCGATCTGCTGCTGCGCCCGGCGGACGCCCCGTGGACCGAATCCGACGTTCCGCTGCTGGACGAAGCCGCCGAATTGCTGGGCGAACTCGACCCGGCGGCCGGCCGCGGCCTGGCCCAGCAGGAACACGACCGCGCGCGGGACCTGGCCAACGCCAAGCAGACGCTGGTCAACATGGAAACGGCCGGCGTTGATGCGCTCATGACGGCCGAGGACCTGATGGAGCAGAACCAGGAACGCGAGGCCCGGCTCACCGCGGCCGAGCGCGCCACCACGGACCGGACCTGGGCGTTCGGGCACATCGTGGTGGATGAGGCCCAGGAGCTGTCCCCGATGCAGTGGCGGCTGCTGGTTCGCCGGTGCCCGCTGAAGTCCTTCACGATCGTGGGGGACATTGCCCAGACCAGTTCCGTTGCCGGCGCCAACTCGTGGCAGGGTGCGCTGGGGCCCATGTTCGGTGACAGGTGGCAGCTGGAGGAGCTGACGGTCAATTACCGTACGCCCACGCAGATCGCCGAGGCCGCGGTGCGGATGGCCAACGCCGCCGGCCTGGTGGTGTCTGCGCCCAAGGCGGTCCGGGAGGGCCGCTGGGCGCCGATCGTGGACCAGGTACAGCCGGGTGCGCTGGTGGACCGCCTGGTGGAGGTGCTGCCGGAGGAGCTTGCAGCGCTCGACGGCGGCCTGCTCGCCGTGATTGCCGACGGTCCCCTTCTCGCTGAAGCTGCATCCGCCCTGCGTGCCGCCTACGGCCGGCGCATCGGCAACGGCGCGGGCAGCTATGAGCAGGACATCGTGGTGATCAGTCCGCGTGAGGCCAAGGGCCTGGAGTTCGACGGCGTGGTGGTGCTGGAGCCTGCCATGATGCTCAACCATGAGCACGGCAAGGTGGGGGACCTGTATGTTGCCATGACCCGTGCCACGCAGCGGCTGCGGTTGATCGCAGGGCAGCCGGTGCCGGCAGGCATTATCCGGTGAAATTGGAGGGCCGCCCGCGGCGCTGAGGGAGGCCGCGGCAATACTGCTAACTTAGAAGGCGTGCCAGAACTAAGCAGCCTCGAATCGCAGCAGAACGACCCCACCTTTGCCAATATTTGGCAGGAGCTGAAGTGGCGTGGCCTGGTCCACGTCTCCACCGACGAAGCGGAGCTGGAAAAGCTCCTCGCCGGTGCACCGGTTACGTACTATTGCGGCTTCGACCCCACCGCACCGAGCCTGCACCTGGGCAACCTGGTCCAGCTGCTCCTCATGCGGCGCCTGCAGCTGGCGGGGCACCGCCCCCTGGGCCTGGTGGGCGGATCCACCGGGATGATCGGTGATCCGCGTCCGACGGCGGAGCGCACCTTGAACACCAAGGACACCGTTGCTGAATGGGTCGGGTACCTCCAGGCCCAGGTGCGCCGATTCCTCAGCTTCGAGGGCGACAATGCCGCGCGGATGGTCAACAACCTTGACTGGACCGCACCGCTGAGCGCCATCGACTTCCTGCGTGAAGTAGGGAAGCACTACCGCGTCGGAACCATGCTCCGCAAGGATGCGGTGGCCTCGCGCCTGAGCTCGGACGAGGGCATCAGCTACACGGAGTTCAGCTACCAGATCCTGCAGGGCATGGACTACCTGGAGCTGTACCGCGAATACGGCTGCGTCCTGCAGACCGGCGGCTCCGACCAGTGGGGCAACCTCACCAGCGGTACCGAACTGATCCGTAAGGTGGAAGGCAAGAGCGTCCACGCACTTGGCACCCCACTGATCACCAACTCCGACGGAACCAAGTTCGGCAAGAGCGAGGGCAACGCCATCTGGCTGGATGCCGGCATGTGCAGCCCGTACGCGTTTTACCAGTTCTGGCTCAACACGGCCGACGCTGACGTGGTGGACCGGCTGAAGGTTTTCACCTTCCTGTCGCGTGCCGAGATCGAAGAGATTGCCGTGGCCGTGGCAGAACGCCCGTTCGCACGGGAAGGCCAGCGGAAACTGGCGTTCGAGGTTACCTCGTTGGTGCACGGTGTCGAGGCCACGGAAAAGGTCATCGCCGCCTCCGCCGCGCTGTTCGGTAACGGCGACCTTTCTGCGCTGGACAAGCAGACGCTGCAGGCAGCCACCTCGGAGCTTCCTTCCGCCACGGTCCAGGTCGACGCGCTTGGCATCATCGACCTGCTCGTCGCCTCCGGATTGTCGGAGAGCAAGTCTGCTGCCCGGCGCACAGTAGGGGAGGGTGGCGCTTACGTAAACAACGAGAAGGTACTGGACCCGGAAGCCGTGATTTCGGAGTCCGAACTGCTCCATGGGCAGTACCTCCTTTTGCGCCGTGGCAAGAAGAACCTCGCGACGGTTCAGGTCCTGGTTCCCTAGCCGGCAGCCTGCCCGCCCAGCCCGATGCACGCCCTTCCGGAGCCGATTTGCACGGCCGCGGAGGGGCGTGTATTGTTTTCTGAGTCGCCGCCGCTGAGTGGTGACAAACCCCCAACAAATGAGAAGCGATTCTTGGCCGTGCAGGGCACGGATTGAAGAGTCCTTCGATATTTTGCTGGGCGGATTCATCTCGATTGAGTGAATTCCGGGAAAACAACCGGATTTGCAAAAGCGAATGAAGATGAAATAAGATAAAAACATCGCAGCGAAGAAATACGAAGCGAAATTCATTGAATGAATTGCTTCGGGAATATTCGGGTGTGTCTGTTGTTTGAGAACTCAATAGTGTGCCAAGTTTGTTGATACCAATTGTTTTATTGATTGGTTGTTTTTGCTGTGCCGCCACCCCGTGGTGTGCATGGTTTTTACAGCTGGTTTCAAATTTTGTGCAGCCTTTTGGTCCCGTTTTCCCGGGGCTTGGGGTTGTGTCTGTTTTTCTTCAACGGAGAGTTTGATCCTGGCTCAGGATGAACGCTGGCGGCGTGCTTAACACATGCAAGTCGAACGATGAAGCCAGCTTGCTGGTGGATTA